>NZ_WOEZ01000071.1 GCF_013177735.1 Paraburkholderia elongata
CGTCTGATCCGTGCGCATGATGCTCTCTCCTTTGAACAGGGACTCGACACGCTGATTTTACGTATCAGTTCGTGGACGACCGGCCTGCCTACATAGGATCTATGCGCACGACGGGATGGGCTGCCTCGTCGCCGGGCGTCCAGGGCGTGGGAAAGGGTGGCACCGGGCGCGTGATCATGCCCGGTAGGCCGTGGTCGTCGGCGATCGGCAATTCGACCACCGAGTGGATCTCGTCGAGCGTGTAGATGTGGTTCACTCTCGCCATGAACTCGAGCGCGGGGTCGTCTTCCTGGAGAACGACGCCGTCGGCGAGCAGGCGCTCGCGCTGGTCGTTACGGAGGTCCGCCGCGTCGCTCGGCGGCTGGCCCGGGACGGGATAGTCGCAGTACATCGTCGGCAGGTCGCGCACGTTGGCCGAGCGCGATGGATGGCGGATCTCGAAGCCCGTCGAGCCGCCAAGGCAGGCGGCGAGCACCGACGCAACGCCCGCGGCGGACTCGGCGGACAGCGCGGCGCACTTGATGCTCGCTTGCACGAGGTAAGCCGCCGGCATGGCGAAGCGGTCGAAGGTGCGCGAAAGCGAGGCGGCGTCGGCGAAGCCCGAGTTCGCCAGCGAGCCTAGCGCCGGGGCGAGCATGCGCCGCCACCCGGCCGCGAGCAGTCGCGACTCGTCCAGCTCCTCCTCCTGCAGCGGGCGCAGTCCGATGGAGATGATCGCCGGCCGATTCGCCAGCATCTGTTCAAACAGGACGCGCATCTCGGCACGCCACCCGTTCAAGCTGCCGAGGAACGGCAGGCACAACCGCTTCTCGTCGAACTGTTGCGGACCCTCCTCAATGTCTGGGAACGCCCGCTTGAGGCGCGCGCTGGCAATTCCGCCTAGGGGCGAGCCCGGCACAATGCGCAGCGAGTCGAACGCGTGGCTCGTGGTACCACGTGGATCGGGTGGCACGTATGGCAGATCCATGATCTGAGCCGTCCGAATCACGCGGGCCACGTGCACCGGCGCGCGGATGCCGCCGTTATAGGCCTTCAGGTCGTTCGAGAGCCGCCAGCCGTAGTCGGCGGGCAGCAGCCGTGCCACCAGCTTAGTTGACGGCCCCTCGGGTTCGCCGGCATCGAGGTCATCGCCGTGCAGCCCAACGAAGCTGTTGATTGCGCCGTCGGCCGAGGCCGCGAACCGGATCTCAAGCGTTGCGCGGTGCCGGATGCAGTGGTCGGTGATCATCGCTGTGAGGAAGGCTCGTTGCGAGACCAGGTTGCCGCCCAGTGCCGCCTTCTCGTCCTCGCCATAGCGGGGCGTGGCCCCGACCTGAAACAACGTTAGCAGCTGCATATCGGGCGGCTCAGAAGCGCCGGCGGTTCGGGCGTGGCAGGCTGCCGCCGTCTGGCGGCGGCAGCGGCGCCGGGCTGGGCGCGAGGGGCTTGGGCAACTGGTTGCCCCAGGCTTCTAGAAACTTTCGCTGTGGCGAGCTCAGCATGGGGCTAGCCATTAGCGTCTGCACGAAAACGTCGACCTCCTTCTGCGAACCCTCCACTTTGGCCTCGGCTTCCTTCTTATCGGTCGCGATCTTGGCCTGCACCGCTCGGGCCTCCTGACGCAACGCCGAAAGCGTGTCGAGCCCGCTGGTTTGTGCCCCGGCGGTGAAGTTGAAAAGGCCGATAACGTCGCGAATCGCCTTGCGCTGCTCGTCGTCCAGAGTGCTTAGCAGCGCGTCGATTCCCTTTATGAAACTCGCCTGTACGCGCGCGGGCAAATCTGTTGCGACGGTCCTGAGCCTGTTCTCTAGAACCAACAGTTGAGCTGCATCTTTGCCAATGCGCTCAATGATCTGCATGGCCAGTGCCTCCTTCTGGCGCAGGGAGTTGATGAACGCCGGTGTGCGGAACAACACGTTGGTCTCCTCCAAGCGATCCGCGGTGTGTACCAGATCGAGCTTGTGGTAGTCCGCCTGCCAACTCGCGCTCATCTCGGCCAAGCGGTCGCCGCCTTGGCCCAGCCCGCCTTCACCCAGGATATCGGCAGTGAGTTCTCGCAAGGCAAGGGCCACCGCGGACTTCATCTGTGGTGCGAGCGCCCCCGGCAGGAACACGTGGTCCTTGAGGTAGGTGAAGGTCTGCTCATTGATGCGCAGGTTCGGTGGGAGCTTGGCCGTCGACGGCTGGGCATAGGGCGTTACCGCGACCTGCACCAAATCCTGCGAGTCGCTGATGATCGTCGGCGCGACGGCTGTACCCCCTGCATCGAGGATGGACTTCGACACCTCATGCAGATCCCATATCGTGAAGCCGGTCTGATTCAGGTCGATGGGCTGGCTTTCGTCCAGCGGCAGCGGCTGGCTGACCACGTATTGGGGCTCCCCCAGCGTCTTCGTCACGAGGAGGATCGGTTGGCCCTGGGGATGAACGTGAAGGATCGCCCGGCGATAGGACGTCTGGATCAGCGGTCGGTGTTCGAATGGTCGACCACCTGTCCCGCCGTCGACGGCGGGATCCCATCGCAGGAGCAGGTTGAGACTCTCTTCGTCGATTTCGAAGGCCAAGAACAGCGTGACGCAGACGACGCTCAGGAAGGCGAGCATCGACCAGTTCGCGAACCGCGTGCCGGCCGCCTCATTGCCGACGCCGAAGGTCTGGATCAGCGGCGGGCTGGTCAAGCAGACAAAGGTCAGGATAAGTGCGGCTAAACCGATACCGCCAGCCACCGTGAAGCGCTGTAGACGCATCGTGCTCGCAACCCCTACCGCCAGCACGCCGACACCCATCCCCAGCAGCACGGCGAGCAGCAGGCCAACGGGTGTTGAGCCAGTCAAGTCAGCGATGCCGTGCGTCAACATTGCTGCCACATAGACCAAGCAGACAAGCCCCCAGCCCAACGCGGCGGCGGAGGCGGGCGTCATCGGGCGGCTCGACAGCCGGGACGCTCGCGTCACCGTTTCCCAGAGGCGACGCCGATACAGGGAGAACCAGCGGCTGTTCCGCATCGCCGACATGCCCACCCACAACAGGGTGGAGTCAAGCAGGACGGCAATCCAGCTGGCGGCGGCGACCGGCGAGACGGCGACCCAGGACAGGAGCCCTGAGGCGAGGAAGCCGGTCGGCCCGCGCCCTAGATGCGACAGCGAGAGCAGGTCCCACAAAACTACGGTGACTGCGGCCAGTCCCAAGGCGTCGCGCCCTGAACTGCTGCTCGGCTGGTGTTCGGCCAATACATCGGACAGATTCGACCGCGTGACTACTAATTGCATGTCGTCAACCCCTTGACTGAAGCAGCTTGCCTGGCCACGGTCGACCGACCCCATAACACAGTTAAGCATAGAACTTGGGGTGTTGTAGCTATTTTTCCCATCGCCTCAGGCTGGTCGCACAGTCACTTAACAAGCGAAGCTCGGACACGTCGTTCGGCTGGCCATCGTTCTTCCGCCTCGATCGGAACATCACGCCCGAAATCTTTCTCGACATCCGCTTCTTTATCACCCGCAGTGATTTCCAACATTCGGGTCTCGGCGACACTTAACGACCCAAACTGCATAGGGCAAGCTCTCCTAGAGCAAATGGTCAAGATTTCTCATCTTCTGACGTTTGCGAATTTGACGATTTCGTATTCATCGGGAAATCCTCTGGCGTTTCATATAGATTGTTATCATCTGATAGCCAGATGACCGGCTCTGACCATTGGCCGAATGCAGCTAACGATGGTCTGAATGATGCGCTCGGCCGGAACACCGGAATGAAGCGTGAGATGAGCCGTCGGCGTGTCGAGGGTTTGACGCTTGCGCTTGCAAGCGCGATAGCACACGGCGAACCTGTGTGGCGGTCTCTGCGCTGCATGCAGCGCATGCTGCGCGAAGATCGCCAGCAGCGCGAACTGCCGTTCAACGAGCACGCCCCGCCGTTCTGACCGTCTGCAGCCGTAGCACAGGGGCCCGCGCGGCCCCTTTGTTATTGAATGTTTCGTTCAACCTTGCGTCGTCGTGTACTGTCGCTTTTACATCGGCGCTCACATTCGCCGCCAGCGGCGCGAACTATGGCAGCCGGCGTTTGATGCATGCGCTGCCCGCATACGTCTCGTGAGTGTCGCACCACCGAATGAACGCCTTAAACAGGCCAAACGCATGACCGGCGTTCGTCGGTCCTCGGGCTATTTCACCCTCCAGCCAGGCGGCCATGCTCTTTGCTGTAATTTCGGACATCCTGCATTGCATGAGCGGAGCGGGCCCCGCACCTTTTCTTTACCGCCTCGTTTGGCGATGCCGCCGCCCGGTGACGAAAGGTTGATATGGTCGGTGATGTATCTCTCCGACCGAGGCTTTTTCGTTTTCGGCGAAATCTTCGTGCGAAGATGCTCGAGATAGTGTGCCCATGCTTCGCCGACCGTCACATCCTGACGGTGCTTGGCAGCCTGCCGAGCCTCGTGCGCTGCCTTCTGCTCGGCCTCGTGTTCCCGCGGATCGATGCCGCCGTCGATGAGCGTCTGGAGGCTACGTGCTCGCTCCTGCGCCTGATAGATCGTCGCAGTCCATCTGGGCTGCGGCGCAACCATAGCCGCCACACTCGTCACAGTGCTTGGACCAATGCACTGCAATTTGGTCCAAGCCAAGCTAGACGCCGATGGCATGCCAGATGGCATGCCGAAAACTAAAAATCCCCGTAAGTCGTTGAATTTACGGGGATTTTTTGATGTATGTGGCGGAGGCGGTGAGATTCGAACTCACGGAAGGATCACTCCTTCGCCGGTTTTCAAGACCGGTGCCTTAAACCGCTCGGCCACGCCTCCAAGCCCTAAATTGTAACCTGAAAAATCTTCGTTGCGGCGCTCGGCGGGGCTGCAATCACTGCGGATCTTTCAGAAACAGCGCTTGCAGATCGTTCAGGAAGGCTTGGCCAAGCGGTGTCGGCGCGATCTTTTCGTGGTCGCGCGTAATCAGCTTGCGTCGTTCCGCCTCCTGCAAAGCCGGTTCGATCGAGGTCATCGACATCCCCGTGCGCTCGATAAAGCGATGCACTGGAAACCCTTCCACCAGCCGCAGCGCGTTCAACATGAACTCGAACGGCAGATCGCGCGGCCCGACCTCATTCTCTTCTTGCACTGCCGTGCCGGCCAATGCCTGCTCGATGAAGGTGGTCGGGTGCTTGTAGCGCACCTGACGCAGTACGCGGTTCGGAAACGACAGCTTGGTATGCGCGCCCGCGCCGATGCCGAGATAGTCGCCGAAGCGCCAGTAATTCAGATTGTGCTTGCTCTGCCGATGCGGCTGCGCATACGCGGACACCTCGTAGCGTTCGTAACCTGCGGCCGTCGTGCGTTCGTGAATCCAGTCCTGCATGTCGGCGGACGCATCGTCGTCGGGGAGCGCAGGCGGGAATTTCGCAAACAGCGTGTTCGGTTCCAGCGTCAGGTGATACAGCGACAAATGCGGCGGCGCGAACGACAACGCCGTCTCCACATCTGCCTGACACTCCGCGAGCGTCTGCTGCGGCAGCGCGAACATCAGATCGAGGTTGAAGTTGTCGAAGGTGCTTGCGGCTACTTCGACCGCGTGGCGTGCCTGCGTCGCGTCGTGAATCCGGCCGAGCGCCTTCAGATGCGCTTCATTGAAACTCTGGATGCCCACCGACAGACGATTCACGCCGCTCGCGCGAAACTGCGCGAACTTGGCGGCTTCGAAGGTACCAGGGTTGGCTTCGAGCGTGATTTCCGCGTCGGCGTCGAGCGGCAGCAGTGCGCGCACGTCGGACAGCATGCGGTCGAGGCCGGCCGCCGACAGCAAGCTGGGCGTGCCGCCGCCGATGAACACGGTATGCACCTGGCGCCCCCACACGAGCGGCAGCGCCATCTCGAGATCGGCGCGCAGCGCGTCAAGATACTCGGTCTCCGGAAATGTGTCGCCTTTCCATTCGTGCGAGTTGAAATCGCAGTACGGGCATTTGCGCACGCACCAGGGAAAGTGCACGTACAACGCCAACGGCGGCAACGACGTCAGGCGAATGCTGCCGGGCGACGTGAACGCCTTGATGACGCCGTTGCCGATATCGGCAGGCGCCGGTTTGATCGGAATCACGCTTCCTCCGTCAAACGCGCGAGCAGGTGGCGCAATGCAATCGCGCGATGGCTGCTGGCGTTCTTCACCGCCGGTTCGAGTTCCGCAGCGCTCGCATTCAGAGACGGCAGGAAGAAGTACGGGTCATAGCCGAAACCATTCGCGCCGCGTGGCGCATCCAGCATTTCGCCGTGCCAGCGGCCTTCGGCGATCAGCGGTTCGGGATCGTCCGCATGACGCACGAGCGCCAGCACGCAGTAGTAATACGCGCGGCGATCGGTTTCGCCCGCCAAGGCCGAAACGAGCTGCGCGTTGTTCGCCGCATCGCTCTTTTCACCGCCTGACAGCTGCGCGTAGCGCGCCGAATAAACGCCGGGCGCACCACGCAGCGCGCGCACGCACAAGCCGGAATCGTCGGCGAGCGCGGGCAGGCCGGTTAGCTTCGCCGCGTGACGTGCCTTGGTCAGCGCGTTTTCGACGAAAGTCGGATGCGGCTCTTCCGCCTCCGGCACGTTCAGCTCGCCTTGCGGAATCAGGTCGATGCCGGCCGCACCGAGCAGCGCCGCGAACTCGCGCAGCTTGCCCGCGTTGTTCGACGCCAGCACGACTTTCTTCAACGGCGAGTCAGACGCAACAGCGCCGTTGTCTTGACGAACCTCACTCACTCTTTTGCTCCAACGCTTCTTTCTGCTTCGCGATCAGGGTGTTGATGCCGTCGCTTGCCAGATCGAGCAGCGAACTCATTTCATCGCGCGAGAAAGGCACGCCCTCGGCCGTGCCCTGAATTTCGACGAAGCCGCCCGCGCCCGTCATCACCACGTTCATGTCGGTGTCGCATTGCGAATCTTCATCGTAATCGAGATCCAGCACTGGCAGACCGTCGTACACGCCGACCGAAATCGCCGCTACGTAATCCGTGATCGGCGAGCTTTCGATGCGCCCCGTAGCCAGCAATTTGGCCACCGCGTCGTGGGCGGCCACGAACGCGCCGGTGATGCCGGCCGTGCGCGTGCCGCCGTCGGCCTGGATCACGTCGCAATCGATATGCAGCGTGCGTGCGCCGAGCTTCTCGAGATCGAACACCGAGCGCAGTGCGCGGCCGATCAGACGCTGGATTTCTTGCGTGCGGCCAGTCTGCTTGCCGCGCGCGGCTTCACGGTCGCTGCGGGTATGCGTGGCGCGCGGCAGCATGCCGTATTCGGCGGTCAGCCAGCCTTGGCCACGGTCGCGCAGGAACGACGGCACGCTCTCGGCGATGCTTGCCGTGCAGATGACCTTGGTGTCGCCGAATTCGACCAGCACCGAGCCCTCCGCATGCTTCGTGTAGTGGCGCGTGATGCGCACGTCGCGCAGCTGATTGGCCTGGCGGCCGCTGGGGCGTTGGGTGTTGTCGGTCATGTTGGGATCGGTCTGGAAGAAAAGCAGGAGGGAAAGCGCAATTTTACCGCCGATCGCGCCGGGCGCGGGGCGGCCTGTCCGTCGGACGACTGGCCGCGTGTGCCGGGGCTCTGCGCGAGGTAGTGCTTCGCGCGCGGCCGCCGTCGTGTGACGGGGCCTTGTCGGTAAAAATGGGATAATGCGGATTCTCCGCCTCGCGTCTCGTACACGCCGGGCGATTCGACTCTCCGGCCATCGTCACACGCATGGCCACAATCGCGAGAAATACGATGATCTACAGCATGACTGGCTATGCGAGCGCCACGCGCGAACTCGTCCCGGCCTCAGGCACAGGCGGCGTGAGCGTGTCGGTCGAACTGCGCACCGTAAACTCGCGCTTTCTCGATCTGAACTTCCGGATGCCGGAAGACGTGCGCGTCTGCGAACCGACGCTGCGCGAAATGCTCGTGAACAAGCTCTCGCGCGGCAAGGTCGATATTCGTATCAACCTGCAGCGCAGCGAACAGTCGGCCAACGCCGGTTCGATCAATCGCGATGCACTGACGCAACTCGCGCTGCTCGAGCGCACCGTGCTGTCGACCTTCCCGGAAGCAGGGCGCCTGCGCACTGGAGAAATTCTGCGCTGGCCGGGCGTGCTGGCCGAAACCGGTGTGGCGCCGGAAGTGCTGCGCGATGCGGTGCTCGCATGCGGCAAGCAGGCGATTACCGATCTGATCGACGTGCGTGCCCGCGAAGGGGCGCAACTGGCGACGATGCTGCTCGCCAACGTCACCGAGATGGAAGCGATCGTCACGAAGATCACGCCACTCGTGCCGGAACTGATCGCCAAACATCAACAGAAAATCGTCGAACGTCTGCAGGAAGCGCTCGGCATTGCCGCGCCCGATACGGCGACGACGACGGTCTCGCGTGAAGAAATCAACGAACGGATTCGCCAGGAAGTGACGATGTACGGCATCCGCATCGACATCGCCGAAGAACTGTCGCGCCTCACGGCTCATCTGAACGAAACGCGTCATGTGATCGAGAAGGGCGGCAAGGTCGGCAAGCGCCTCGACTTCATGATGCAGGAGCTGAATCGCGAAGCGAACACGCTCGGCTCGAAGGCGGCTGCGAAGGAGCTGGCCGATTCGTCGATGACCCTGAAGCTGCTCATCGAACAGATGCGCGAGCAAGTACAGAATCTGGAGTAAGGCAGGAGCCTCGAGAACATGACCGACCACACACGCGAAACCAGCGCACCGCGCAACCCTTACGCCGGTGCTTATCCCGGCAACCTGTTTATGGTGGTCGCGCCTTCGGGCGCGGGCAAGTCGACGCTCGTGAACGCGCTGCTCGCCGGCGACAACGCGATTCGTCTATCGATTTCGTACACGACGCGCCCGCCGCGTCCGAAGGAGCAGGACGGCGAGCACTATCACTTCACGGCGGTCGACGATTTCCTCACGCGTCACGCCGCTGGCGAGTTTCTGGAAAGCGCGGAAGTGCACGGCAACTACTACGCGACCTCGCGCTTGTGGATCGAAGAGCAGATGAAAAGCGGGCATGACGTGCTGCTCGAAATCGACTGGCAAGGCGCGCAGCAGGTGAAGAAACAGTTTCACAATGCAGTCGAAATTTTCATCTTGCCGCCGTCTCTCGATGCGCTCGAAGAGCGTTTGAAAAAGCGCGGCCAGGACGAGCCGAACGTGATCACGCGCCGTCTGCTCGCAGCCGGCAGCGAGATGGCGCACGCGGCCGAAGCGGAGTACGTCGTGATCAACGACAACTTCGAGCGTGCGCTCGGCGAACTGCGGTGCCTCGTGGCCGCGACGCGTTCGCGCTTCGCCTCGCAATACGCGCGCCACACGCAGCTTTTCGTGCAGCTCGGAATCCACCTGCCACACGCGTGAGCGCGGCGGTGGTTCGAGCACATAAGGTAGAATAAGCAACATACTGAGAAGGAACCCAACATGGCCCGCATTACCGTCGAAGACTGCCTCAAACAGATCCCGAACCGTTTCGAACTTGCGCTTGCCGCAACCTATCGCGCGCGTCAGCTCGCTCAAGGTCACACGCCGAAGATCGAAAGCCGCGACAAGCCCACGGTCGTCGCACTGCGCGAAATCGCAGCAGGCCAGGTCGGCGTCGAAATGCTGAAGAAGGTGCCGGTTTAAGGCGCACTGTTCCGTTTTCGATTGCCAGCATTTGCCACACCTATTTGCCACACGTAATTGCATCAACCTGCAGACCGGCGTCCAACCCTAACCGCTACGGAGGCGAAAATGAGTGCTACCCCGCCCGCCGCCACGGAAGTGGAACACGACGCCGACTCGCCCTCGTCTGCACGGAAGTACATCGACGCGGTCCTCGAACAATCGTTTCGCCATCTGTTCGGGCCGACCGCCACGCCGGAGCAACCGCGCCGGCATGACGTCGTTTCGATCGCCAAGCTGACATCCGCTCTGTCCGGCTATTTGCAGCCGGAAGAGATCAAGGACGTCAAGGCGGCGTTCCATTTCAGCGACGAAGCCCACCTCGGCCAGTATCGCCAGAGCGGCGAGCCCTACATCACCCATCCTGTCGCCGTCGCGGAAATCTGCGCCGGCTGGAATCTCGACGCCCAGTCGATCATGGCGGCGCTGCTGCATGACGTGATGGAAGACCAGGGGGTGACCAAGGCCGAACTCGCCGAGCGATTCGGCGCGAAGGTCGCGGAACTGGTCGACGGGTTGTCGAAGCTGGACAAGATGGAGTTTCGCAATCGCGAAGAGGCGCAGGCGGAAAACTTCCGCAAGATGCTGCTCGCGATGGCGCGCGACGTCCGCGTGATTCTGGTGAAGCTCGCCGACCGGTTGCACAACATGCGCACACTGGGTGCGGTGCCGCATGAAAAGCGCCGCCGCGTGGCGCGCGAGACGCTGGACATCTACGCGCCGATCGCGCACCGGCTTGGCCTGAACAATACCTATCGCGAGCTGCAGGACCTGAGCTTCGCGAACTTCAACCCGCATCGCTACGCCACGCTCGAAAAAGCCGTCAAGGCCGCGCGCGGCAACCGGCGTGAAGTGGTCGGCAAGATTCTGGAGTCGGTGCAGCGCGCGATTGCTGACGCGAAGCTCGACGCCGAAGTCACCGGCCGCGAGAAAACCATCTTCAGTATCTATAAGAAGATGCGCGACAAGCAGTTGTCGTTCTCGCAGGTGCTCGACGTGTACGGCTTCCGCGTGGTGGTCGAAAGTGCGCTCGAGTGCTACACCTGCATCGGCGCGCTGCATGCGCTCTACAAGCCGGTGCCGGGCAAGTTCAAGGATTACATCGCGATCCCAAAGGTGAACGGCTATCAATCGCTGCACACCACGCTCGTCGGCCCGTTCGGCGCACCGATCGAGTTCCAGGTGCGCACGCGCAAGATGCACGAGATTGCAGAAGCGGGCGTCGCTGCGCACTGGTTGTACAAGAACGGCGGCGCGGATCTGAACGATGTGCAGAAACGCGCGCACCAGTGGCTCAAGTCGCTGCTCGACATTCAGAGCGAAGCGGGCGATTCGAGCGAATTCCTGGAACACGTCAAAATCGATCTGTTCCCGGACGCGGTCTACGTGTTCACGCCGAAGTCGAAGATCATGGCGCTGCCGCGCGGCGCCACCGCGCTCGACTTCGCGTATTCGATCCACAGCGACTTGGGCAACCAGTGCGTCGCAGTCAAGATCAATAACGAACTGCTGCCGCTGCGCACCGAGCTGAAGAGCGGCGACATTGTTGAAGTGATTACGGCGCCGTATTCGAAGCCGAATCCGGCCTGGCTCGGTTTCGTGCGCACCGGCAAGGCGCGTTCGGCGATCCGCCATTATCTGAAGACGATGCGGTTGAACGAGTCTGTCCAGCTCGGCGAGCGTCTCGTCGACCAGGCGCTGAAGGGTTATGGGCTGGCGTTGTCGGACGTGACGCCGGAAGCGTGGGAAAAGCTCGTGCAGTGGACGGGCAACAAGAACCGTCAGGAAATCTTCGCAGATATCGGTCTCGGTCGGCGTGTCGCCGCGGTCATGGCCAAGCGTATCGAAGTGCTGATGAGTGGCCGCGACGCCGACGACGACGGCTCGCGTTCCGACGGCACAGGGCCGCATGCGCCGCCGGTCGTCATCACCGGCACTGAAGGCATGTCGGTGCAGTTGTCCGCGTGCTGCCGTCCGATTCCGGGCGACGACATCATGGGCTACATCGGCATCGGCCTCGGCATGGCAATTCACACCACGGATTGCCGTGTCGCGCAGCGTATCCACCGGCGAGATCCGGGCCGCTGGATCGACGTGGCATGGGCGCCGCAGCCGGGTCGTCTGTTCGACGTCGCGGTGAAGGTGCTGGTCAAGAACACCAAGGGCGTGTTCGCCCGCGTGGCTGCCGACATCACCTCGGCGGATGCGAACATCGTCCACATCGCGATGGACGAAGACCTCTCGCAGGAATCCACGGTGCTGCGCTTCGTGATCCAGGTTAGCGATCGCGTCCATCTCGCCAACGTCATGCGCCGCGTGCGTACGAATCCGGACGTGATGCGCATTGCACGCGAGCGGCCGAGCGAGGAGGGGCATCACCGTCACGACGGTGGGATGCGGATCGACCGCGAGCGGGCGGATTACTGATCTGACGGCTGGCTGAGTCTGCTCGACGACGTGGACGTCTGGTCGCCTCGGGCCGCTACATGCGGCCTTCGTCGAATCTGAACGCACTCGCCACCAGCAAGTCTCACCTGTTCTTCAGGGAGTGCGTTTATGAACGTAGCTGACCTCACCGGCGTGGCGCTCGATTATTGGGTCGCCCGCAGCCTGCACGACTTCGTGCGCGAAATCTACTTTACCGACAGCGGCGAAACCGTCTCCATCCGCGGCAATGACCGTGGCCGCCCGTGGGACGGCCGTTTTACGCCGTCCACGTCATGGGAAGCGGCAGCCGCGGTGCTCGAGCGCGCACAACGGCTGGAGGTGCGTGAGCGGACGTACCGTGGCGCGGCACATTGCATCGCGGAATTCGAAGGTGGCCGTCGAACAGTGGAAGGGCGGGGAAACTCGTTGCGGGTCGCGCTGCTGCGGGCGTTCGTCGAAAGTCGCTTCGGCGATAGCGTGGACGATGTGTTGCAGCAGGCGCAGGCGGTCACTGGCGAGCGTGCGCAGCCGATCGGCGAGGAATCGGTGGGAAGTTCATTCGAAGATATGCCGAATCCCGACGGGCAGATCGGTGATATTCAGTCGGAGCCGCGATAAGTGTCGTGACGCCGCCGCGGCATTCAAGCCTGGTGGGCGCGTAAGCGCTGAAGCACCAGCAAAACGGTGACGCAAAAACAAAGGGCCTTCCGATCGGAAGGCCCTTTATAGGTGGTGCGGCTGGCAGGATTCGAACCCACGACCCCTTGGTTCGTAGCCAAGTACTCTATCCAACTGAGCTACAGCCGCACGCTAAACAGGTGACGCTAATTTCAACGAAACTGCGATGAAACCGGAGTAAAACATAGGGCCTCCCCGGAGGGAGGCCCTCGAATAAGTGGTGCGGCTGGCAGGATTCGAACCCACGACCCCTTGGTTCGTAGCCAAGTACTCTATCCAACTGAGCTACAGCCGCACGCAGAAACGAGATTATAGCAAAGGTTTTGAAAAAGGGAAGCATGTAATTGCGATTTGTCTCATTGCGCTGATCGTGTACCCTTGATAGGCAGTCGCTTGCTGCAGTTAATGGACCATCATGAACAAGGCCTTTGTCAAAGAGTCGAGTGAAGAGAATGACGACGACCTCGACGTCGCCCAGCCCGAAATCCCCCCGGGTACGAAAAACTACATCACGCCCGCCGGTCACCGGCGTATGCGCGATGAACTGCTGCATCTGATCGATGTCGAGCGGCCGGAGGTGGTCAGACTGGTGTCGTGGGCGGCCTCGAACGGCGACCGCTCGGAAAACGGCGATTACATCTATGGCAAACGCCGTCTGCGAGAAATCGATCGTCGGATCCGCTTTCTGACCAAGCGCCTCGACATCGCCGAAGTGGTCGACAGCAGCAAACAGGAAAACGTCGATCAGGTTTTCTTCGGTGCGACCGTCGAGTACGCGACGGAAGACGGCGAGGTGCATACCCTGACGATTGTCGGCGTCGATGAGGTCGATCTGGATGTCGGCCATGTGAGTTGGATCTCGCCGATCGCGCGGGCGCTGCTCAAGGCGAAAATCGGCGATACGGTGACGTTGTACACCCCGGCTGGCCCGCAGCCGATCGACATACTGGACGTCAAGTATCCGCTGCCTGATACCGGCGGCTAGGCCAACGCATTAGCGTGTCGGATGAGGCGGGCGAGGCTGCCCGGTTCAGGCTGTTTCGACGCAATCGCCGGCACTCGGATCGAAACAATCGCGCGCGGCGGCGTCGGCCAGCAGGGCGTGGACCTGACCCAGCGTGCCGTTGCGCTTCCATTGCAGGTATCTCGCGTAGCAGGTCTGTTGCGGCGGAAAGTGTGCGGGGAGGTACATCCAGCGTTCGCCGGTGCGTTCGATCCACAGGATCGCATCCATTACGGCGCGCGAATCGGTGGCCGGCCGGCCGCTGATCTGTGTTCGGGAACAAGTGTTCGATTCGCTCCCATTCGGCGTCTGACAGCCGGTCCATCTCGTTCTCCTCTGCAAAGCGTGCTTACGGTGCGGAATAAAAAAGGCGCCGCGAACGGCGCCTTCGATACTGCGGGTGCTGCGAGCTGCTTTAGAAGCGGTGACGCAGACCTGCGGTCACAGCGACCTGGCTGTTCGTCGACGACGCAGCGCCCAAGCCGTTGATGTTCGCATCCACGCCCGAACCTTCGTTTACGCGCTGATACACACCCTGCAGGTACACATCCGTGCGCTTCGACAGCGCGTAGTCCGTTTGCAGGTTGAACTGGTTGTAGTTCGGACGCACACCGTTCAGGCTTGCGCGCGTGTAGGTGTACGAACCCGCCACGCTCACTGCCGGCGTGAGGGCATAGCGGCCATTCACTTCGAAGTTCTGGAAGTGAGCGCTGTTGCTCGGCAGGGAGACGGCGGCTGCGGTACCCGCTGCAGCTGTGCTGATGCTGGTCAGGCCGCTCAGGTTGGTTTGCGTGTACAGGAGGCCAGCCGTTGCCGGGCCGAACGTGTAGTTCGCGCCCACCCCCCAGGTTTGCTGACGCTTTGCTCCGAACGTGAAGTCGTCCGACACTGCGCCGTTACTGTTCGCCGTGCCGCTGCCGTTCAGCTGCATAAACGCTGCTGCGACGTTCAGGCCGCCCCAGTTATACGTTCCACCAACGCTGTATGCGCGGTTGTTCGCAAAGCTGCCAGCCTGGTTCGAGAAGCCGTACATCGCGCCGCCCTTGAAGCCGCCGTAGTTCGCGCTGGTGTACTTGACCGAGTTGTTGACGCGGAACGAGTTGTTCAGGTTGTCGTTATCGAACGGGTGGGCGAACTGCGTGCCGCCATATTGCGTGCCCGTCAGGGACAGCGGGCCGACGAAGTCCACCATGCTGTCATATTGACGGCCGAGGGTCACAGCGCCGAACTGGTCGCTTGCCAGACCCACGAATGCCTGACGGCCGAACTCACGGCCCTTTTGGCCCAGCGTGCCGTTGGCGATGCTGAAGCCATTTTCCAACGTGAAGATGGCCTTGAGACCGCCGCCCAGATCTTCAGAGCCGCGCAGGCCCCAACGGCTGCCGTTGACGGAACCGCTCGTTTCTTGCCAGTTGCTGTGGCCGTGCTGGTTATTCGTATAGGTGATGCCGGCGTCGATCAAGCCATACAGCGTGACGCTGCTTTGGGCATGTGCCGCCGTTGCAAAAACGCCCGTGAGGGCCGCGACCATGAGGGTCTTTTTCATCTTGTAACTCCGAGAGCGAGAGTGGGTTTTGAACCCAGGCTTAAGGAGACCTTCACGCGGGCGCTGCGAGAGGCGAAATCCGCATGAGAAGCGCGCTGTACTCCTGGCGCGCCGGTTTCCGATTACGCAGAGTGTAGAGAGACGCTCGCAAAGCGGACGTTCCGATTTTCGCAATAAAGTATTACTGGATGTGAAACGATAAGCGAATGCCGTTTAAGCCTTGCTGATAAAGGCTTGCAGCGTTATTGAGGGGGAGTGGGAAGCGAGCCAGCGCGAATCGCGTTGCTCATTTGCGACAGTAACCGATGCAAAAAAACAACGCGATAAGTCGTAAAAAACGATTGTTGTCGCTATAGCAATAGATGGTTGTCGATTATGTGAATAATCGATATCGTCCAAGCCGCTATACTGAAATCCCTGCTTTCCGAAGCAGACTTTTTCGTTGACGAAAAAGATCTCCAAACCTTTGTCGGCGCGACTTCCCAGTCGCGCTTTTTTTTTCGCCCGCCGGTTGCGGATTCGCGGACGTCAGTCAGTGCGCCGGTGCAGCGCTGTCTACGTCGCTCCAGTCGGCCACCGGGATGCTCCAGTCTTCCATGACATAGTGGCGCGCGTCCATGGGGGACGACAGCAGGTTTTGCCAGTGGTCCCCGTGCCACATAGGATCAAATTCGAAGGCCGAAGGGGACGCGGCGGTCGGACCGGATTGAGCGGGAACCGTCTTTATCTGCGATTGCGTGAGCCAGATGACGAGGCGGCGGAATTCATTGAACAGCATGGCGATCTCCTGACGCGCATTACTTCTCACTACTGATTTCCATCATGCTGCCATGAGTGCAGCGCAACAACTCGGACAAACACTTACTAAAAAAATATCTTGTTACATATTCTTGCCACTATGCAGAAGTTTTTCCCGATACCGGCCGTATCTGGCATTGAGTAAGTAATATTGACGTGAAGGGTTGTTCAGTTTTCGTCGAATATGCTGTCGTGATTTTTGATTCATCTGACATTGGGTTATCGTGCCGCGTACCAAGGACATATGAAAAATTTACTTGACGTTGATTCTTCGTTCCTCGTATAACGGCAATGCTGAATTTCAATTGTCAGATCTGGGAGAGCAGGGCCTTCAGAAATGCTCGATCGCAGATGAAATGGCCATGAAATGCAGCTTGAGGGCAATGCCCGATTTTGATAAATCATCGAGGAAAACTGGAATATGGAAACTGGTATCGTCAAATGGTTCAACGATGCTAAGGGCTTTGGCTTCATTACATCGGATTCGGGTGGCGAAGACCTGTTCGCGCACTTTTCGGAGATCCGCTCTGAAGGCTTCAAGTCGCTGAAGGAAAGCCAGCGCGTTTCCTTCGAGGTCAAGACTGGCCCGAAGGGCAAGCAAGCGGCGAACATCCAGCCGCTGTAAGTCACCCTGTGCTGCTCCGCGTGTGTCGCCGGGTAGCCTGATCGCCAAAAAACGCCTTCGCGAGACGCGAAGGCTTTTTTTATGGCCGTTCATGCTTATCGGAGTTGTTGAGGTTGAGATTGAGGTTATTAACTATCTGGTTCGAATTAAATATGGGGAAGACGCGGAAGGTAAAATGGCGTTTTTGGATTTTCAAACCGGCGTCATGAAAATATAATAATTCGCAGCTTTATAGATGGTTCGTGGATCGCGCAGAAATGCAGTCGTTGCACCGCACGACGTCAAAGGCAAAGCAATGCTGGTTGGGTGCGAGACGGCTAACTGGTGCATACTTGCCGCAAAGCCACGCGTCCAAAGTATCCCTTTCCATGTCTGAACAGTTTTTTCCAGCACCGGCCCTGGATGTGCCGATCGTCTTCGTCGACCTTGAAACCACCGGCGGCTCGACCAGCGAGCATCGCATCACCGAAGTCGGGGTGGTTGAAATCGGACCGGCCGGCGTGTCGCGCTGGAGCAGTCTGGTCGACCCTCAGCAACCGATTCCTTCATTCATTCAGCAGCTCACCGGCATCACGAACGCGATGGTGCGGGGGCAGCCGACGTTCGATGATATCGCTCCGGCCTTGTTCGAGCGCCTGAACGGCAAACTGTTCGTGGCGCACAACGCCAGTTTCGATCGCGGTTTTTTGCGCGGGGAGTTTCGCCGGGCTGGGTTCGCGTTCGATCCAGATGTGTTGTGCACCGTGCGCCTGTCGCGCGCCTTGTTTCCGGCGGAAAAGCGTCATGGGCTCGACGCGTTGGTGGAGCGTCATAGACTCGTCCCGTCCGATCGTCACCGCGCGCTCGCCGACGCCGATCTGATCTGGCAGTTCTGGCAGCGTCTGCACGACGGTCTCGTGCCGCAGGACGTTTTGCAGGCGCAGATCGAGCGAACCACCCGGCGCTACCGGCTTGCCGGCGACATTACCGAAGATCTGCTCGACACTGCGCCGGCCGGATGCGGTGTCTACGCCTTCTACGGAGAAGGCGATCTGCCGCTGTATGTTGGGCGAAGCGTACGTGTGCGTCAGCGGCTGCGTTCACATTTGACTGGTGAGCGGCGCTCGTCGAAGGATATGCGGCTCGCGCAGCAAGTGCGGCGTGTCGAGTGGCGCGCGACTGGCGGCGAGTTGGGCGCCATGCTCGCGGAGGCGCAGTTGATCGCGACGCTGCGCCCCGGCCATAACCGGATGCCGCGCGTCACGAAGAGTGATCCGGTGGATGCGCCCTGGCCGTTCGAAGGTCCGGTCGTATTTGAGGAGCGTGAAGAAACGTCGCACGCACGCGCTTTTCATGTTGTCGACCGGTGGCGTTACCTCGGGCATGCACCTTCGCTCGCGCAGGCGGCGGCGCTGCATGCGTCGAGCGCAGCTGGCCCGTTCGAGCTGTCGACCTATCGTCTTCTGCAGAGCCATCTTGCGCGCGGTTTGCGTGTGGTGCCGTTGAGCGTCTCGAGCGGCACGGCCGTGCCGAGTCTGGCTTAACACTGTTGTTACGCAGCGACCCGCTGCTCAGGGCGGGCTCAATCCACACTTGAGCCACACCTGAGAGCGGCGAACCAACGGGGGTTCCAAGCCCCCGTTTCGACCGCGCAGACCGCGCAGACCGCGCAGACCGCACAGATCGCACAGATCGCTCAGATCGCTCAGATCGCACAGACCGATTAGCCGGTCGCCCCGACTCCACCCGCTTCGCACACGTGGCCGAGAGCGCGTGTCAACGCGCTCGACCGGGTCGAGTCGTAGCGCGTCAGCGATTTCCAGTTAGCAAGCGATTGCGCCACGCGCGACGGACAATCCTGCGCCGCGCGTAGCGGTTGCACGCGCGCGAGCCCGGCCACGAGTGACTGCGTCAGCTGGTCCAACTGCGGCCTCGTGCTGGTGGCCAGGTCCGGCGCAGGGCCTTCGGGCGGGCGCGTGCTGTACCAGTTGGCAAACAGCGCGTTTTGCACGTCCTTGCTGGCGTCGATCTGATCCTGGAAGAAGGCGCGCGCAAACGCCGGATCGACGTTCGCGGCGACAGCGCGCTTTTCGACATCGACGAGCAACGCGTTCTCGCGCGGCGTATCCGTAATCGCCTGATGGTTCGCCCACTTCCAACGCGCAACGGGTTCCGCGAGCGCGAGGCGCTGTGAAACCAGTGCGATCAGATTGGTCAGCGCGGTGTCGTCGCCGTCCGCAACGGCGGGAGTTGGCGCGAGAGCAAGCGCGCTGAGTAATACGAGCGCGCATGACGCTCCAAAGCGATACGAGCGTTTCATGGAAGGCGGGAGTGGCCGGTCGGCCGCAGAAGAAAAACCAGAAGAATAGACGATGCGCGAATCAAGCGGGTGCGCCGATCGATCGAAAAACAATCGACCGGGATATTTAAAGACGTCCGTCAGAGACGTGCGCTATCACTGCGCCGGGCCACATGAGCCAGGCGCCGTAATCAAGCAGGCGTAACCCGTGCCGCGAAAGCGGCAAAAGACAATCGTAGGGGCGCGCGCAAATCTTCGCCGCGCGCCGAACGCGCGGACGCTGATGCTGCATCGCGCCACTGCACAATTACTTCGAGTCGCACGACTTGCGTTGTTCGTCGAAAAATGCGCGAACGTGCTCAGGCAGTTCGGCACCCAGAAACTCGACGCCAGCGGGTTCCGGATCCGGGCTAAAAACTTTATCCGGGGTCGGAATCTTCGGTGGTTTGGCATCCATGATCTTTCTCCTTTACAAACCGATTATCTGCCTCGGTCCCCGTTTTGCACCAGTGTCTGATGCGGCTCACATGTTGTGTGTTGCTTTAACGGTACAGGCCAACATCGGAACGGAATGTTTGAATAGAATTTATCGGTTGACTGCGCATGGTTGAATTTGCCGCTGCCAATCAAAAAAAGTCCGATATCTCCGCCGTTCCATTTCCAGCCTTGCCCCGCGCGCTTTTCGCGCATTATCTCTGCTGCGTCACAGCATCGCCTGTTCATATCAGTTGATATGAACAAATCACAGCGATTTTTGTGCACTGCCGCATTGGCGGGATTTTCTCTGCGTTAGGCCGAACGTTCGTTAATTACCAATTGGTTCAGTGCGTTCACATTCAGCCCCCCAATTTTTGTAAACGAACGATTGCGCGACTTCGTTGACGAGCAGGAATACTTTTCGAGTTATTTTTCGCAAATAAAAAGGCGCCGCGTTCTGGACGAAGCGCGGCGCTTGCAGTGGACGATTTTTACGCCTTCGGCGCCGGAATTTTCACGGGTGCGGAGTAGGCCGCGGGTTTGTCGGCGACTTCGACCTGTCCGTGAATCCTCGCCTGATGACCGTCAGCAAACATGTAGTACGGGAACGGACGGGCAGGTTCCGAGACTGCGTCGAGCCGTGCGATTAATTCTGGCGCGAGCGTGAAATCGAGCGAGCCGAGCGACTCCTGCAACTGCTCTGGCCGGGTCGCGCCGACAATGATGCTCGATACGCCGCGCTTCTGATGCAGCCAGTTCAGCGCGACTTGCGGCATCGGCCGTCCCGCCAGATTCGCAACGGCCTCCAGTTCCGCAACGATCCGAAAGTTACGCTCGGTCAGCTTGTCGAATCCCGGCGGCGGCGCGCTGGCCACACTCGCAAGGCGCCCGTCGCCGGAAACAGGGTTCGCCGCTCCGCCTTGCGAAGGACGGTATTTGCCCGACAGCACCCCCATACCCAGCGGACTCCACGGCACGAGCCCCATGCCGAGATTGGCGGCGAGATCGGCAAACTCGTTTTCGGCGTTGCGCTCGATCATCGAGTATTCGAGCTGCATCGCCGCGACCGGTTCGAAGCCGCGCCAGTCGGCGAGCGTCTGCGCGCGCCCGGCGAACCATGCGGGCGTATCCGACAGGCCGACGTAGCGGATCTTGCCCGCGCGCACCGCGTCGTCCATCGCGCGCATCACTTCGTCGACCGGCGTGACGCGATCCCACGTGTGCAGGTAGTACAGGTCGATGTAGTCGGTGCCCAGACGCTTGAGCGAGCCGTCGAGCGCACGCAGCAGATTCTTGCGATGGTTGCCGCCCGCGTTCGGATTGCCGGTCTCGGCGTTATAGCCGTACTTGGTGGCGATCACGAGCCGGTCGCGCAGCCCGCGCGCCGTGACGAATTTACCAAGCCATTTTTCGCTGGTGCCTTCGGTGTACAGGTCGGCGGTATCGATGAAGTTGCCGCCGGCATCAACGTACAGGTCGAACAGACGTTGCGCCGATTGTTCGTCGGAGCCCCAGCCCCATTCGGTGCCGAAAGTCATCGTGCCGAGTGCGATCGGGCTCACGCGAAGGCCCGAGCGGCCGAGCAAGTTGTAGCGGTCCATCGTCATATCAGTCTCCTTGAGCGGTCAGGCGGGAAGAATTGAATCGATGGCGCTATCTTGCGCCGATTTTTTTACTTGGAAAAATGCCGCCTATCTGCAAGGATTATGAAGTCTGACTTAATAATAGGGATTGCGATGGATCCAGCCCAGTTGCCGGCGTTGATGGCGTTCGCGTGCGTGGCGCGCCACGGCAGCTTCACTCGCGCGGCCGCTGAATCCGGTGTGACAGCGTCGGCGTTGTCGCAAAGCATTCGCGCGCTCGAGACGCAGCTGAATGTGCGCCTGTTCAACCGGACCACGCGGCGTGTCGCCCTGACGGAAGCTGGTGCACAGTTTCTCGCGCGCGTGGTGCCTGCGCTGGGTGAGCTGGAGGCGGCCTTCGAGGCGCTCGATGAAACTCGCGACCAGCCCGCCGGCACGCTGCGCATCAATTTGCCGAGGGTCGCGAGCGAATTGCTGGTGCTGCCGCATCTGGCCGAGTTCACGCGCCGCTATCCGCAGATCCGTCTCGACCTGACGCTCGACGATGGTTTCGCCGACGTGGTCGGCGAAGGCTTCGACGCGGGCATCCGGCTCGGCGAACGGGTCGCGCAGGACATGGTGGCGGTGCCGTTAGGTGGGGAGATCCGCATTGTCGTAGCTGGCTCGCCGGCCTACTTCGAGCGCTACCCGGCGCCGGTGACGCCTGCTGATCTCGCCGCTCACGATTGCCTGCGCTACCGCTTCTCGACCAGCGGCGGTATTTATCGATGGGAGTTCGCGCCACCCGACGATGCGTCGCGCGTTTTCGAAGTCGAGACACGCGGGAGTCTCGTCACCAACGATCTGCGCACGATGGTGCGGGCGGCGGAGCAGGGTGTGGGTCTCCTTCATGTGATCGACGATTACGTGAACGAACAACTCGAAGACGGCCGCCTGGTGCGTGTGCTGGATGCATGGTGTCCGAGCTTTCCGGGTTTTTATCTATACACGGCGAGCCGCGCACAGATGCCGTTCAAGTTGCGCGCTCTGATCGACTTCCTGAGGGAGAAGCGCGGAGTCCGGTAGAGCTTGCGCGCAGCTTCGGCTTCAGCTCCGGGCCGCGAGCCGTTGCTTCAGATAGGTTGCCGTGCAGCTGTCGCTCGTGCGCGTAACTTCAGCTGACATGCCACTCGCCACGATCGTGCCGCCGTCTATCATTGAAGCTGCTATTTGCGACGTACGGTGCGGTGGCTAACGGACGCGTCGAGTCTGGCGCGGAAGATGGCTGTCTTCGCCTTTCGGAGAGTTCACCATGGAAAACGCTGTCTACTGGAAAGGACGTCAGGTCGGTATCGAGTGCGCCGGCAGGATATTGTGGTTTTCGTCGGCGCCGCTGGAAGCGGCCGCGGCGTATCGCACAGAGCGGGCTGAAAACGTGATCGTTGAAGATGCGGTGGTGGCTCGCAATCTCGGCATGACCGCGCGATGCGATCGATTGGATTTTGGCGGGTGAACCGGAGCCATCGTGGTCAATGTCGGCAGTCGATGTTGAAGTGACGGTTGCGTTGACCGAGGTGAAGGCGAAGCTGAATCTCCAAGGATTGCGGAAAGCAGGCGCAGGGGAAAAGCGGAAGCCGGAGAAGGAAGCAGAAAGCAGGCAGCAGAAAGCAAAAAGCAAAAAGCAAAAAGCAAAAAGCCCAGTCACGAGGACTGGGCTTTTTGCTTGAATCTTGTGGTGCCGGAAAGAGGAATCGAACCCCCGACCTTCGCATTACGAATGCGCTGCTCTACCGTCTGAGCTATTCCGGCATCAGGAGAAACGAGATTATAGGGACTTCTTCAGGAACTTGGCAAGCCCCTGCAGTCACTTTTTTGTTTCGAGATGGTAGCGGGTGACGCGGTCGACTTCGTTCTTCGAACCGAGGAACACCGCCACACGCTCATGCAAGGCTTTCGGCTGGATGTCCAGAATACGCTTCTCGCCATTGGTCGCGGCGCCGCCCGCCTGTTCGACGATGAACGCCATCGGGTTCGCTTCGTACATCAGGCGCAGCTTGCCCGGCTTGTCCGGCGTGCGCTTGTCGGCCGGATACATGAAGATGCCGCCGCGGTTCAGAATACGGTGCACGTCGGCCACCATCGACGCGATCCAGCGCATGTTGAAGTCGCTCTGGCGCGGACCGTCCTTGCCTGCCTTCAATTCGCCGATGTATTTCTCGACCGGCTCATACCAGTGGCGCTCATTCGACGCGTTGATCGCGTATTCACGCGTTTCAACCGGAATGCGCATATCGCTTTGCGTAAGCACCCACGAACCCAGTTCGCGGTCGAGCGTGAAGCAGTTCACGCCGTTGCCGGTGGTCAGCACCAGCACGGTTTGCGGGCCGTACACCGCATAACCTGCCGCGACCTGCTGCGTGCCGGGTTGCAGGAACGACTGTTCGGTGGGCTGCTGGCCGTCCGGGCAGCGCAGCACCGAGAAGATCGTGCCGATCGACACGTTGACGTCGATGTTCGAGGAGCCGTCGAGCGGATCGAACACCAGCAGGTATTCGCCCTTCGGGTAGTTGGCCGGGATCGGGAAGAACTGCTCCATTTCCTCGGACGCCATGCCCGCCAGGTTGCCGCCCCATTCATTCGCTTCGAGCAGGATTTCGTTCGACAGGATGTCGAGCTTCTTCTGCACTTCGCCCTGGACATTCTCGCTGCCCGCCGTGCCGAGCGCATCGCCCAGCGCGCCCTTGCTGACGTGGTAGCTGATTGCCTTGCACGCGCGCGCGACGACTTCGATCAAAAGGCGCAGGTCGGCAGGCAGGTTATTGGTCTCGCGCTGCTGCTCGATCAGGTACTTCGTGAGAGTGGTACGACGTTGCAAAGCCATTGCTGTACTCCGGGAAGGCTTGAGGAATGTCTCGATTTTACCCGCTCGCTGTGTCGGTTCCGTGCTTTTGAGATGCAAGGATGTGCGTCCGTGTTGCTGAGCGCTGTAAAGGCCCGTGAAATTCAGGCTTTGCGGCGAGCCTTGATGGCCGTGACATGGCCGGCGAGGCGGGTGGCAAGCGCTGCGGCACGGGCGTGTTCGGCTGAGACTTTCGGCATTTTCGGCCGGTTCGCCTTGGGCATCGGCTCGATCTCGCGTTCGATCTGCTCGCCGGCTGCCGCGGTGGCGACGCGCAGGTCGTAGGCGATCTGTAGATTCAGCCAGAACTGCGCGCTCGCTCCAAAGTAGCGTTCGAGCCGCAGCGCGGTGTCAGCCGAGATGGCGCGCTTGCCACGCACGACGTCGTTGATGCGCGGCGCCGGTACGCGTAGCGCAAGTGCGAGCGCATTGACGGACATGCCAAGCGGTTCGAGGAACTCGCAGCGCAGGATCTCCCCGGGGTGAATCTCCGGGATGCTTTCTCCCGTTTCGATGTCGGAGAAATCGATGCTGCCCAGATCGGAGCGTTTGATGACCATGCCGGTCTCCCAATAATCAGTGATAGTCGACAATTTCGACATTCAGCGCCTCCCCGTCGACAAAATAAAAACAGATGCGCCACTGCGCGTTGATGCGAATGCTCCACTGCCCGCTGCGCTGGCCTTGCAAGGCTTCGAGCCGGTTGCCCGGCGGCGCATGCAGGTTGCGGATGGATTCAGCAACGTCGATCATCAACAGCTTGCGGCGTGCGAGCGCCTGCATGTAAAGCGGCAGTGAATGCACGAACTTGCCCTGAAAGATTGCCGCCGTAGCTTTGTCGCCGAATGTCGTGATCATGGGATGATATAACGCATAGCGTTAAACGTAAACCGTTAAATGAATGCGTTTACTTTCACCCCGCCGAGCCGATGCGAACAGCCGTCCAGACGGCTAACGTTGAGGTCCGCACGCCGCCTCATGGCGAAATTCAGGACGAAAAAAAGCCGGCAACGTGTGCCGGCTTGTCGATGCGGGAAGCGCTTTCAGACGATCATCACGCCAACGCTTTCTCCACGATCTCGCGCACGTCGCGCGATTTCACCTGCGACGCCACTTTTTCCAGCGCCGCACGCATGCCGTCACGCAGCGTCGGCGTAAAGCGTTGCCACAGTTCCAGCGAGCGGGCGAGGCGGGCGGCCACTTGCGGATTGATGGCGTCGAGCGCGATCACCTGGTCGGCCCAGAACGCGTAGCCCGAGCCATCTTCGGCGTGGAACTGCGCGGGGTTCGCGGCGCAGAAGCTGAAAATCAGCGAGCGCGCGCGGTTCGGGTTCTTCAGGTTGAATGCCGGGTGCGCCATCAGCTTGCGCACGATCTCGATCACCGGACGCTGCGCGCTGCCGCGTTGCGTGGCTTGCAAGGCGAACCACTTGTCGATGACGAGCGGCTCCTTTTCGAAGCGCCGGTAGAAGTCGTCGAGCGCCTGCTGCGCCTCAACGCTGCCGCCATTCGCCGCCGCTGCATTGAGCAATGCCGAGAGCGCCGCTGAGCGGTCGGTCATGTTGTTGGCAGCGTCATATTGCGCGGACGCGAGACGCACGGCTTCAGCCGGATCGTCCAGTTCCGCGAGATACGACAACGCAAGATTCTTCAACGCACGATGGCCGGATGCCTCGGGTGTAGCTTCATAGGCGCCCGGCGTGCGGTGCTTTTCGTACACGGCAAGCCAGTCCTGTCTGAGCGCATTCGCGAGGCGCTTGCGGACGAATTGCCGCGCAGCGTGCACGGCAGCAGGATTCGATTCGGCCATCTGCTCAGCCAGATACGCTTCCGAAGGCAGCATCAACGCCAGTTCGCGGAAAGAGGGCGAGAGCGTTTCGTCGGTCAGCATGCGGGCGAACGCGGCGACGACCGAGTCATCGAGCTGCAGCGGCACCCCGGTGGCGGCGCGCCCGGCGAGCGTCAGCAACTCGCGTGTGGCGAGCCGTTGGCCGGCTTCCCAGCGGTTGAACGGATCGCTGTCATGCGCGAGCAGGAAAGCGAGCTGGTCGGCTGAGTAGTCGTATTCGACGATCACCGGCGCCGAGAAATTGCGCAGCAGCGAGGGCAGCGGTTCCTGCGCGACGTTGACGAACGTGAAGGTCTGTTCGGTCTGCGTGAATTCCAGTACGCGCGTGGTGGCGTCCGAAGCCCTGGTTTCGCCCTCCAGTTGCAGCGGCAGGTCACGGCCGTCGTTGCTGATCAAACCGATTGCGAACGGAATCAGCAACGGGCCCTTTTGCGTGTCACGCGCGGCCGGCGCGGCGTCGCCGTAGCCTTGCGTAAGCGTCACGCTGTAGCGCTGTTGCGCGGCGTCGTACTTCGTGCGCACCGAGACGCGCGGCGTGCCGGCCTGGTTATACCAGCGCTCGAATTGCGCGAGATCGCGGCCGTTCGCATCGGCGAGCGCGTGACGGAAATCGTCGCAAGTCACCGCCTGGCCGTCATGACGCTTGAAGTACAGGTCCATGCCCTTGCGGAAGCCGTCGCGGCCGAACAGCGTCTGATACATCCGCACGACTTCGGAGCCCTTTTCGTAGACCGTCATCGTGTAGAAGTTGTTGATCTCGACGTAGCTTTCCGGGCGTACCGGGTGCGCCATCGGACCGGCGTCTTCGGCGAACTGCATCTGGCGCAGCACGCGCACGTCTTCGATGCGTTTGGTGGCGCGTGCGGCTTCATCCCTCGCGCCGCCCGCCATGTCAGCCGAGAATTCCTGATCGCGGAACACCGTCAGGCCTTCTTTCAGGCTCAGCTGGAACCAGTCGCGGCACGTCACGCGGTTGCCGGTCCAGTTGTGGAAGTACTCGTGGCCGACCACCGCCTCGATGTTAGCGAAGTCGGTGTCCGTCGCCGTTTCGGGGTTCGCCAGCACGTACTTCGTGTTGAAGATGTTGAGCCCCTTGTTCTCCATCGCGCCCATGTTGAAGTCGCTTACCGCGACGATCATGAAGCGGTCCAGATCCAGTTCCAGCCCGAATCGCTCCTCGTCCCAGCTAATCGAGTTGATCAGCGAATCCATGGCGTGACGGGTCTTGTCCAGATCGTGCGGTTCGACCCACACCTGCAGCAGCTTTTCCTTGCCCGAGCCGCTCTTCACACGTTCTTCGAGCGCGACCAGCTTGCCCGCGACCAGCGCGAACAGGTAGCTCGGCTTCCTGAACGGATCTTCCCAGCGGGCGAAATGGCGGCCGTCCGGCAGATCGCCTTCTTCGCGCAGATTGCCGTTCGACAGCAGCACTGGATAGTCGGCCTTGCTGGCGCGCAGCGTGACCGTGTAGGTCGCCATCACGTCGGGGCGGTCGAGGAAATAAGTGATGCGGCGAAAGCCCTCGGCCTCGCACTGCGTGAAGAAGTTGCCGCCCGACACATACAACCCCGACAGCGTGGTGTTTTCCGCCGGATTGCAGACGCTGGTGAGCGTCAGTTCGAAGTCATCCGGCACGTTGTCGAGCGTGAGGCCGTGTTCGTGCGCATGTGCGTTGGCGAACGGGGCGCCGTCGATCGCGGCGCTGACGAACTCAAGTTGTTCTCCCATCAGTTCGAGATTCGCGGCGTGGGACGCGTCCGGGTTGCGGCGCACACGCATCGTGTTCCTGACGACGGTACGTTCGGGGACCAGATCGAACTCGAGAGCGACGGTGTCGATCAGGAAGGCAGGCGGCGCGTAATCGGCGCGGCGGATCACATTGGGCGTTGCGGTATCGGCCATGGCGTTCTGTAGTGATGGGATTCGAGCCGTCACGCATGCTTATGGCGCGCGAGCCGGGCTTGTCGAGCCATTGTACAAAGGCTCGGCGGATTGTGCGGGGCGAACTTTTTACCGAATCGCCTGGTCAGCGTATTATCGGGGCCGCTCTGCGCGGCAAAGCGTGCGCACGAGCCAACCCGCTCAAGAATGGCGACAACAGGCATCACGAGGTAGACCATGAAATTCGATCGATGGACACGCCGTGCCGCGCTTCTGCTGGGCGCGCTGACGGTGCTGCTGTCTGGGTGCACGACCTACGTGACCACCCAGGTCACGGCTTTCTCCGACTGGAGCGGCAATGATGCCACCCGTACGTATGCCTTCACACGGGCGGCGGATCAGCGAAACAATCTCGAACTCACCACCTACGAGCGCTTCGTCGGCAACGAACTTGCCACGCACGCGTTCCGTCAGGTCGACGCCTCAGCGGCACGCTATCTGGTCGGGCTGTCGTACGGGATTCGCTCGGACATGGTGACGGTCGCGCAGCCGGTGTATTACAACCCCTGGCCGGCGCCCTACTGGGGCCGGTCGTTCGATCCGTGGGGTCCATGGGGTCCGTATCCGACCGCGTACGTGAATCAGAGCTACCCGATTTTCACGCACCTGCTCGGCGTGCGGATCACCGAGCGCGCTAGCGGCAAAGAGGTCTATAACGTGACGGCGCGCAACTCGGACGAAGAGTCGTCGCTGGTGAGAGCCATGCCGTATCTGGCGCGCAGCGCTCTGGCCGACTTCCCGCTCGGCAACGGCGTGGTCCATACCGTGAAGATTCCCGTCGACAAGAACGGTGGGATCTCGAACGAAGTCGCTGCGACAGGCGCCGCACCCGCGGCTGCGCCGGCGTCAGCATCGGGCGCGAAGGTCGTGCAGTAAGCGCGCGATGGGAAACGCCTGGCTGCCGAACGGCAGCCAGGCGTTCAAACGACGACTGGGTGAACGCTTCAGCGCCGCTTAACGATCGACTAAACACCCACGCCGAACAGCGCCATCGTCCCCAGAATCACGAACATCACCGCGGCGATGGCGTGCACGGTTTTGGTCGGAAGCCGGTGGGCGAAGCGGTCGCCGAGAAGGATCGCCGGTACGTTGGCGATCATCATGCCGAGCGTCGTGCCGGCCACCACACCGAAGAAGTCGTGAAAGCGCGCGGCGAGGGCGACAGTCGCGATCTGCGTCTTGTCGCCCATTTCAGCGAGAAAGAACGTCACCACGGTCGCGCCGAATACGCCGAAATGCGTGCGGCTGGTGTTGGCTTCTTCATCGTCGAGTTTGTCTGGCACAAGTATCCACAAACCCATCGCAATGAACGACGCGGCTAATGCCCAGCGCATGAAGGTCGGCGTGAGCAGCGAGCCGAGCCAGGCGCCGAGCGCGCCGGCGCAGGCGTGATTGGCGAGCGTAGCGGTCAGCACGCCGAGAATGATCGGTATCGGCTTGCGATAGCGGGCCGCGAGAACGAGCGAGAGCAGTTGCGTCTTGTCGCCGATCTCGGCGAGCGTGACTGCTCCGGCCGAAATGAGAAAAGCGTGATCCACGATGTGTTGGTTCCCCGGGCCGAGATATGAACGAGCGACGACCCACGACACCGCCGGGCCCTGTTGCGGCGTGTGTGGATCATCGGTCTCGCCAGGCCAGAGGCTGCGGCTGCCATGGCCGTGTAGGCCAAGTTTGTTGACAGGCGCCCCCGCGAACCGCACGTTCGACGCACCCGTATGACAGCGGTGCGGACATGCCGCGGGGCGGCTACTCCCCAATGAGGGACGGAGTATAGCAGGCATGGCCGCGCGTCGCCGCGAAATCCGATGGCGCCGCCACGACCCTGCAAAAATGGCGTTGCGGTAAGCACCCGCAAGTCGCACGTGAGACTTCGGCGATGCGGGGTGCATGATCAGCAGATAGGGCCCGAAGCATTGAAGTGTTCCGAAACGAAACACTTGTTTAGAAAGTTAATTGAAAGTATCGGTGCCTGTTGGTGGATGTTGTTAGCGTCCAGCCGGGCCGCGAAGCTCGCTGCAAGTGGCTTTGCGGTCCGGTCACAGGTTGTGCGAGGGCCGCCCGGCCTGCATTTTGGCGCTGTCCAGCGACCCGTCGCACCAGCGATACGGATACAGATGGATACGTCTTTTGTGGCTGATTTAATTCACAATATTCAGTATGATTCCGGCGACCACAGGGCGCCTGAGTCAATTCATCAGACTAATTGGCAAAGGCACCTAAATAATCGGGGCCAAGTGCCGTTAAATCGCTGAACCCTATATAAGACCATTGGATTGACCCCCCGGCTGGAGATTGTCGTTCCGCGCGGCGCGCAGACGCTGTGACGGCTGCGTATTCCGTCAGGCGCCCTCAGCCTCTCCTCGCTTCTACGCGCGAACACCGATATGCCCGATCTGCACTGGACCATTCCGGTCGCTCGCTGGTCTAGCTGGCCTGCTGCCGCATCTGCCGCACCCGATATCGGCTTTATCGAGCCGATCGTGCGGCGTCGCCTGAGCACGCTGTCCAAAGTCGCCCTGAAGGTCGCGCACGATTGCGTGGCGCAAGATGAGGCCCGGGTCGTGTTCGCTTCACGCCACGGCGAATTGCGGCGTACTACGGACATCCTGCGCACCATCAGCGCGGGCGAACCGGTCTCGCCGACTGCCTTCAGCCTGTCGGTGTTGAACGCAATGACCGGCGTGTTCGGCATCGCGCGCGGCGATCGTTCCGCTGCCAGCGCGATCTCGGCCGGTGCTGAGACGCTCGGCTACGCGCTGCTGGAAGCGTACGCGCAATACGCAGCGCAGCCCGGTTCGCCGGTGCTGCTGGTGTACGCTGACGAACCGGCCGATCCGGCGTATGGCACGATTGAAGACGAAGTGCAGGGCGGCGCGATCGCGATCCTGCTGAACGGCGAAGCGGCGGCGGGGCAGTTGGTCTGCACGTTGTCCGGCGCAGGTGAGCCGGGGGCAGCAGAGGCCGCCGAGGCCGCCGAGGCCACGCAGCAGGCAAGCCACGCAAGCGAGGGAAATGAGGCGAGCGCGGCAAGCGCAGCCGGCGAGGCAGACGCGGAAGAAAGTTTCGCGACCCAGAGCCAGGCGCTGCTGCACTGTCTGGAAACGGGCAGTCCTGCCGCCTGGCAAGGCGCCGGCGCCGCCTGGCATTGGAGGTGGCATGCACGCGCGGCTTGATTACCTTTGGCGGTTCTGCGCGACGGGCATGGCCTTCGTGGTGTTCGGCATCTGCGGTGTGCTGTTTTCGGTACTGGTGTTCCCGTTCGCGTGGTTGTGGCCACATCGTGCGTCGCGCCAACGCGCGGTGACGACTGTGATCCACTGGTTCTTCCGCGCGCTGGTCGCGGTATTGCGGTGCATCGGCGTGATGGAGCTCGAGGTGTCGGGCGCACAGGCATTGCGCGCCGGCGGCCCGGCAATCGTGGTCGCCAATCACCCGACGTACCTAGACGTGATGGTGCTATTGTCGCTCACGCCACGGGCCTGTTGCGTGGTGAAAAACGCGCACTGGGGCAATCCGTGTTTCTGGGGAATCGTGCGCTCGGCGGAATATGTGAGCAATGCCGACCCCTCGGAGCTCGTCGAAGCCGGCGCGCGGCAGCTCGCAGCGGGCTACACGATGATTATTTTTCCCGAAGGCACGCGCAGCCCCGCCCCGAACCGGCTGCACGCGTTTTCACGCGGTTTCGCGCACATGGCGTTGAAGGTCGGCGCGCCGATCGTGCCGGTGCTGATGGATTGCGATCCACCGGCGTTCACCAAGCAGATGCGCTGGTACGACGTGCCGGCGCGCGCTTTCCGGATGCGCGTGAACGTGCTCGAGCCGCTTGGCGTCGAGCAACTCGCGGACCACGACGCTTCACCGTCTCTCGCGGCGCGCAGCGTGACCAGCGCCATCGAAGCACACATTACTCAGCACCTGTTCGATTATGGATTCTTTAAAACTGGAAATTAAACAGCTTCTGATCGAAGCCCTCGATCTGGAAGACCTGAGCCCGGCCGATATCGACGACGACGCCCCGTTGTTCGATACCGACGGCATCGGTCTCGACTCGATCGACGCGCTCGAGATCGGCATCGTGCTGCGCAAACAATACCAACTGACCATCGCAGCGAACGACGACCGCACCCGCGAACACTTCCGCTCGATCAGCACGCTGGCTGCGCTGGTCGCGAGTCAACGCGAAACGGCGCATGCTGTGACCGAAACCACAAGAAAAGGGGATTGACCGTGTCCGAGGCAGAGATTCTTGAACGCATCCGCGCCATCTTCAAAGAGAACTTCGCGATCGAGCCGGAGCGCGTGACGCCCGAGGCGCACCTCTTCGAGGACCTCGATCTCGACAGCATCGACGCCGTCGACCTTGCGATCAAACTGCAGGAAATGACCGGCCGCCGGATCAAGCCGGAAGAATTCAAGTCGGTGCGCACGGTCGGCGATGTGATCGGTGCGGTCGAATCCCTGCTGGCGGCACAAGGCTGATGCCATCCGTGCGCTCGCGAATGCAAGCGGCGGCGAGCCAGCCCGCCGAGGCATCGCCCGGCACTGAGCACCACTGGGCCAAAACGGTGGTGCAGGTTCTGTTGAAACTCGCGTATCCCGCGTCGATTCTGTGCGCCTGGCGCTGGGACACGCCGCGCTATGTCGGCTGCGTGCTGTTTGCGATTCTGTGGCTGCAACGCTGGGCCGGCAGCGGTCCGGTCGCGACCTCGCTGCGCCGGCTCTCCTCGATCGATTGGACCGTGGTCGGCCTGCTGAGCTGCGCCTCGGCGGCGATCGTGTTCACCAACAGCGAGCTGCTTTTGCGTCTCTATCCGTCGCTCGTCAATCTGGGCCTGTTGATTGCGTTCGGCGCAACGCTCGTGAGCGGGCCGTCGATGATCGAAAAATTCGCGCGGCTGGGCAATCCGAATTTGCCGCCTGGCGCCGTGCGCCATACGCGGCGCGTGACCCAGGTGTGGTGCGCTTTCTTCGCGCTGAACGGCGCGTTCTCCGCTTATACGGCGCTGTACTGGAGCCGTGCAAGCTGGTCGCTCTATAACGGCGCGATCGCTTATGGGTTGGTCGGCGTGCTGCTGGTGGCCGAGGTCATCTGGCGTTATCTGGTGGTGCTGCCGCGAGCCGCGCGTTCGGAGGCGGCATGATTGCGTTGCATGATCTGTTGTTGGCGGGCCATGAGTCCGCCGTCGTGAATGCGCCGGTATGCCGCGACGGCGCGACGGTGCTCGACCGCGCAGTGTTTCGCGCGCGCGTCTCGGCGCTGGTTACACTGATGCAAACGCAAGACGCGCAACGTTACGCGTTGTGCATCGACGATCCGTTCGATTTCGCCTGCGCGCTGTTTGCGTTGTTCGCGTGCGGCAAGGAGCCGGTGATTCCGGCCAATGCGACGCCGGGCTATCTCGCCGATCTCGCCGACGCGTACGACGCCGTGCTGACCGACGCCGACCTGCCGCATGGTGTGCAAGACGTCGATGCTGATTCTGATTCTGATGCCATACACGCGCGGGGCGCTTCATATACGATCGATCCGGAAGCCCCGTTGACGCTCTACACCTCCGGTAGCAGCGGCACCCCCAAGCCGATCCGCAAGACACTCGCGCAATTCAACGCCGAAGTGCACACGCTCGAAAAGCAGTGGGGCGCGCTGGTCGGCGATGCGACGATGCTCGCGAGCGTGCCGCATCATCACATCTACGGTTTGCTGTTTCGCGTGTTGTGGCCGCTCGCAGCGGGCCGCGCGTTCGACCGCGCGATCAGCATCGAGCCTGTGCAATTGCAAACGCAAATCGAGCAAGGCGGCGCGACGGTGGTCGTCTCGACGCCCGCGCAATTGTCGCGTTGGCCCGCGTTGCCTGGCTTCGCCGCGTTGACGCCGGCGCCGCGTGCATTCTTTTCTTCAGGCGGCCCGCTCGCCCTGGAAGCCGCGCAGGAATACGCGACGGCCTACGGCACTGCGCCGCTCGAAATCTACGGCAGTACGGAAACCGGCGGCATCGCGTGGCGTCGTCAGGACCAGACCGATGCCTGGCAACCGGTGACCGGTATCGAAGTGCGCTGCGATGAAGACGGCGCGCTGAATGTTCGCTCGCCGCATCTCGATCACACCGGCTGGCATCGCACGGACGACAAAATCGCGTTCGACGCTGACGGCCGCTTCCGCCTGCAAGGCCGGCTTGATCGCGTGCTCAAGCTGGACGGCAAGCGCGTGTCGCTGCCGGAACTCGAAGCGCGTCTCGCCCTGCATCCGTATGTTGCGCAAGCGGCGATCGTGCCGCTGGAAGGCGCCTCGCGCGAGCGCGTCGGCGCCGTGGTGGCGCTGAGCGAAGCGGGCAGCGAGGCATTGCGCGCCGAAGGCCGCGTGCTGCTTGCGCAAACCCTGCGCCGGCACCTCGCTGCCTATTTCGACGTGGTGGTGCTGCCGCGTCATTGGCGTTTTCGTCTCACGCTGCCGTTCGACACCCGCGGCAAACTGCCGGTGGCCGCGGTCGCGGCGGCTTTCGAGCCGCGCGCGGACGGCGTGGAAGTGCTCGCCGAAGCCCGCAGTGCCGACACGTTGCACTACGAACTGCGCGTGCCGCCGACGCTCGTGCATTTCGCCGGCCACTTCCCCGGTCTGCCGATTCTGCCGGGCGTGGTCCAGGTGCACTGGGCCATGCATCTGGCCGCGGAACACGTGCCCGCCGTGCGCACGCTGGCATCGGTCGATCGGCTCAAGTTCATGGCGCCGGTGTCGCCGGGCGCGGTGCTGAATCTCACGCTCGCACACGACGCCGCGCGTAGACGAGTGCAGTTCACGTACCGGCTGAGCGGGCGTGAATGCGCATCCGGCGTGATCGTGTATCGGGAGCCTGCATGATGAGATTCGCTCCGTGCATCGTGATTCCGATTTACAACCACAAGGACGCGATCGGCGCGACCGTTGCCCACCTCGCGGTGCACGGCTTGCCGATCTTAGTTGTCGACGACGGCAGCGATGAGGCGACCCAGCAGGTGCTCACCGCGCTCGCGCAACAGTACGCGGGGCAGCTCACGCTGCTGCGGTTGCCGGTCAACGGCGGAAAAGGCGCCGCGGTGATGGCGGGGCTGCGCGCCGCGCGCGCTGCGAATTACACGCACGCGTTGCAGATCGATGCCGACGGCCAGCACGACGCGACGGACGTGCCACGCTTTATCGAAGCAGCGCTTGCCGAACCGGGCGCGGTGATCCTCGGCCGCCCGGTCTACGACGAGAGCGTGCCGAAATCGCGCCTTTACGGCCGTTATCTGACGCACGTATGGGTGTGGATCGAAACGCTCTCGCTGACGATTCGCGACTCGATGTGCGGCTTCCGCCTCTATCCGCTTGCGCTGGCCTGCGAGCTGATCGACAGCGTGCAATTGCCGACCCGCATGGACTTCGACATTGAAATTCTCGTGCGCCTCTACTGGCGGCGCGCGGCGTTCCGCTCGATTCCAACGCGCGTCACGTACGCAACCGACGGCGTCTCGCATTTCGACGTGCTGTGGGACAACGTGCGCATCAGCCGCAGCCATACGCGGCTCGTGTTCGGCATGCTGTGGCGTCTGCCGATGCTGCTCGCGCACAAAGTGATGCCACGCCGCGCGGTAATTGCAAGCGAACCGGGTGAGCAGAACGAACCGTGCAAGCAGGCCGAACAACGCGAACAGAGCGAACAGAGCCCCCAGGACTGGTGGCGGATCGCCGAACGCGGCAGCCATCTGGGCATGTCGTTGCTCGCGCTCAGTTGCAAGTTGTTCGGCCGCCGTTTCACCGCGCTCTGGCTGCATCCGATCGTCGCGTATTTTCTGCTGACGGGCCGCGCCACGCGCGAGGCATCGAGCAATTACTTCACGCGTCTTAGCGAAGCCGCACCGCACGGCGATACGCCGCGCCCGGGTTGGCTGTCTGCCTATCGCCACATGCTGGCGTTCGCGCAATCGGGCTTCGACAAGCTCGCGGCATGGTCCGGCCGTGTCAATAACGCCGACGTCAAATTCGAAGATCCATCGGCGTTCGAAGCCTTGGTGGCGAGCGGCAAGGGTGCGCTCGTGATCGGCGCGCATCTCGGCAATCTGGAAATGACCCGCGCGCTCGCCGCGCAAGGCGCCTACGCGAAAGTCACCGCCGTGGTCTACACCGAACACGCGCGGCGCTTCAATAGCGTACTGGCTTCGGCAAACAGCCAGTTCGCGCGGCATCTACTCGAAGTCAGCGACTTCGGTCCCGAGACCGCCATGATGATGCAGGAGCGCGTCGACGCGGGCGAGTTGCTGGTGATCGTCGGCGACCGCGTGCCGGCACACGAAGCGGGCCGCACGACGGAAGCGCAATTTCTCGGCTCGACCGCCCCGTTCGCGCAAGGCCCCTACGTGCTCGCGCATGCGCTGGGCTGCCCCGTCTATCTGTTCTTCTGCCTGAAAGAACACGACGGTTACCGTCTGTATTTCGAACCGTTCGCCGAACGCATCGAGTTGCCGCGCCGCGAACGCGCGCAGCATCTTGCCGCGTGGGCGCAGCGTTACGCAGCGCGTCTCGAACACTATTGCCGCAAGGCACCTTATCAATGGTTCAATTTCTTCGATTTCTGGGCCAGCCCCAAGCGAGGCACACATGGCCGAACATGATCTGATCGAGGCGCCGAACGTCAGCGCAAGTGAGAACACCCGTGCGAACGCGACGGCGGTGACGATCGGTGGGCGCAAGCTGACGATCGAAGAGGTCGTCGCGATCGCCCGGCATCGCGCGCCGGTTGCGTTGAGCGCCGATCCGGCGTGGCGCGCGCGCATCCAGCGCGGCGCGGATTTTCTGCGCCGGCATCTGGCGTCGGGCGCGACCGTGTACGGCGTCAACACCGGTTATGGCGATGCGTGCGTGGTCGACGTGCCGATGGAACTCGTCGAAGCCCTGCCATTGCAACTGACGCGTTACCACGGCTGCGGTATGGGCCAGTATCTCGACGATGCGCAAACGCTCGCAGTGATCGCCGCGCGGCTGAACTCGCTGGCCTACGGTTTTTCCGGCGTGCGCCCCGTGTTGCTCGAGCGTCTCGCCGATCTGATCAATCATCGCGTGTTGCCGCGTATTCCGTCGGAAGGCTCGGTCGGTGCAAGCGGCGATCTGACGCCGCTTTCGTATGTGGCCGCCGCGCTTGCTGGCGAGCGCGACGTGATGTTCGAAGGCGCCCTGCGCAATGTGCGCGAGGTATGGACCGAACTCGGTCATGCGCCATTGACGCTCGCGCCGAAAGAAGGCCTCGCGCTGATGAACGGCACCGCGGTGATGACGGGCCTCGCCTGCCTCGCGTTCGCACGCGCCGATCATCTGACGCGCCTCACCGCACGCCTCACGGCGCTCTCCACCGTCGCACTCGACGGCCGCGCCGCGCATTTTGACGCAACCCTGTTCGAAGTGAAGCCGCACGCAGGTCAGGCCGAAGCCGCAGCGTGGATTCGCGACGATCTGACCGGGCGCGACGATACGCCGGGGCATCGTCTGCAAGACCGTTATTCGATTCGCTGCGCGCCGCATGTGATCGGCGTCGCGCGCGATGCCTTGTCGTGGGTGCGCCGCGATGTCGAGAACGAACTGAACAGCGCGAACGATAACCCGTTGATCGATCCCGACAACGAGCGCGTGCTGCACGGCGGCAATTTCTACGGCGGCCATATTGCGTTCGCCATGGACTCGCTGAAGGTCGCGGTCGCCAATCTCGCCGATCTGATGGACCGGCAGCTCGCACTGCTGGTCGACGTGAATTTCAACAACGGCTTGCCGCGTAATCTGTCGGGTGCGGCTCCCGCGCGTGCCGCGATCAATCATGGTTTCAAGGCCGTGCAGATTTCGTCGTCCGCATGGACGGCCGAGGCGTTGAAGAACACGATGCCCGCGAGCGTTTTCTCGCGTTCGACCGAGGCGCACAATCAGGACAAGGTCAGCATGGGCACGATCGCCGCGCGCGACTGTTTGCGCGTGCTGGAGTTGACCGAGCAGGTCGCCGCCGCGCATACGCTCGCGACGGTGCAAGCCGCCCGTTTGCGTTTGAAGATCGACAGCGCCACGCCGGTTCCCGCGCCGCTGCAAGCCTTCATCGACAGCGTGACGGCGCACTCGCCGTTCGTCGACGAAGACCGCGCGCTGGAAAGCGACCTGCGCGCGCTGACCGCGCGCATCGCCGCGTGTGATCTGTTGAACGACTATCGCGGAGGCTCGCACGCATGACCGGCTCCCCTAAAGTGCTGACAGCCAGCGCGATGGTCGAAGTGCCGTTTCACGACGTCGACGCGATGAACGTGTGCTGGCATGGCCACTACCTGAAGTACTTCGAGATCGGCCGCGCGGCGCTCTTACGCACCTTCGACTACGACTACCGCGAGATGCAGGCCTCGGGTTACCTGTGGCCGATCGTCGAGGCGCATCTGAAGTATGTGCGCCCGGCCACCTACGGTCAGGCGATCGAAGTGCGCACGCAACTGCTCGAACACGAAAACCGCCTGAAAATAGGCTATGAAATAGTCGATTGCGCGTCCGGTACGCGGCTGACGAAGGGCTACACGATCCAGGTTGCGGTCGATGCCGCGACGCAGGAATTGCAGTTCGTGTCGCCGCCGGTCGTATTCGAAAAGCTGGAGCGCGTATGGGGACGATGAACTTGCGCCGTGTGGCAGCGGGCGCGTTGCTCGCGCTAGGCAGCCTAAGCGTATTGAGCTTGGCAGCATGGCCGACGGTGACATCCGCCGCAGAAGAAGCGCAGGCCGCCGGCAACCCAGCCCTGGTCTCGCAAATCGCCTCACATCTCGCACAGGCCAAGGGTGTTCGCGCGCAATTCACGCAGACGCAAACGCTCGCCGCGATGAAGCAGCCGCTCGTCAGCACAGGTTCGCTGCTGTTCTTCCGAGATCGTGGCGTGATCTGGCAGATCGACACGCCATACAAAGCCACCTACGTGATCACCGACGCGGGCGTCGCCGAAGTCAACGCCAGCGGCCAGCGCGTGACGGCTCACAGCGCCCAGGGCACGCGCGGCGTCGCACAGGTGTCGAAGATGATGCGCGCGATGCTCGGCGGCGATCTGTCGGCGCTGTATTCGCAATTCGACGTGCAGGCCGAAGGCAGCGCCGCGCAGTGGCGCATGCAACTCACGCCGAATCAGCCGCAGATCGCGCAGTCGATCAAAGGCTTGCAGATGAATGGCGGCGACTATCTGCAAAGCCTGCGCATCACGCTCGCGAACGGCGACATCACGAAGCTCGACTTTGCGAAGAGCGCGGCGGTGACCGAACCGACGCCGGCTGAGCGCAGCTTGCTCGGAGCGCCGTAATGCAAGTGCTGCGACAGCGGTCCGCGAAACAGGCGTGGGGCATGCGCGCCGCGTGGCTGCTGCTCGCGCTCGCCGCGGCGCTGTATTGCGGCTGGCGTTTCGCGGGACCTTCGCCGCTGCAGACCAATCTGCTGGCGCTGTTGCCTGCCACCGAAGCGGATCCAGTTGCCGAAAAGGCGGTCGATACGCTGGCGGGTGCGCTCGGCGATCGCACTGTTTTTCTGGTCACCAGTAACGATGACGCGCACGCGAAAGCGGCAGCGAAACAGCTCGGCGCGTCATTGCAGAAGAGCGGGGCGTTCGGCTCGGTGACGGCGGAATTGCCGCCGTTCGATCTGTCGCAGATCGCTGCGTTGTACATGCCCTATCGCTTCGGTTTGCTGACGCCTGTCGACCGCGCGACGCTCGCGCAGAGCAATGCGTCAAGCGTCACGTTGCGCGACGCGCTCGCCCAGCGCATCTACAGCCCATTGCGCGGCGGCCTGACCACGCCGCTCGCCGACGATCCGTTCGGTTGGCTCGAACACTGGCTCGGCGCTTTGCCGCTCGCCACGTCGAATCTCGAACTCGAAGACAACATGCTGGTGTCGCATCGCGGCGCCGCAACCAGCGTGCTGATCGTCGCCACGCTGCCGGGTTCGGCCTACGAATCGAAGACCCAGCACGCCGTGCTCGCCGCGCTCGCACAAGGCGAAAGTGCGTTGAAGCAGGCGTTCCCCGACGTGTCGGTGGCGAGAACCGGCGCGGTGTTTTATGCGGAATCGGCACGCAGCGCATCGGAACACGAGGTGCACCTGATCGGCGTCGCGTCGCTGTGCGGGATTGCGCTGTTGATGATGTGGGTGTTCCGCTCGCCGCGTCTGTTGCTGCTCGGTTTCGTTTCGACGGCGCTCGGCATCGTCTGCGCGCTCGCGGTGACGATGCTGGTGTTCGGCCAATTGCATCTGTTGACGCTGGTGTTCGGCGCGAGCTTGATCGGGGAAGCGGTCGATTATTCGATCCAGTATTTCGTGGTCTATCTCGGCGCGGGGCGCGATTGGGATTCGCGCCGCGGTGCGCGTGCGGTACGTCCGGCGTTGACGGTTGCGCTTGCCACCAGCCTGCTCGGCTACGCGATCCTCACGTGGGTGCCGTTCCCCGCGCTCAAGCAGATTGCATGCTTTGCGATGGCGGGCATCCTCACAGCGTTTGCTTCGGTGCTGTGGTTATTGCCCGCGCTGCTCACGCGCCCGCCGAAGCGCAGCCCACAGCGCCTGTTCGCTGGCGCGGCGCGTGTGCTGACGGTCTGGCATCGCACGATCGGCGGCAAGCGCGCATGGTTCGTCGCGGCGCTGTTGCTGATCGTGGCGATTCCCGGCTGGCTGCGTCTTACGAGCGACGACGATATCCATTTGCTGATCCAGCGTGATCCTTCGCTGGTCGCGCAGGAAGACAAGGTGCGTGCGGCGGTCGGTGTCGATAACAGCGCGCAGTTTTTTGTGGTGCGTGGGGAGACGCCGGAGATCGTGCTGCAACGCGCCGAAGCGCTGGGCACGAAGCTCGACGGGTTGAACAGCACGGCGAACAAGGTCGGCAGCTATCAGTCAGTGGTGCAATTCGTGCCGTCCGCGAAACAGCAAAACGAAGACCGTGCATTGCTTGCGCAGCACGTATTCAACGATCCCGCGGCATTGCGCGCAACGCTGCTGCAAGCAGGTTTTAAAGACAAAGTCGCCGACGCCTGGCTCGCCGCGTATGCGAAACCGCAGCCGCTGCTCACGGTGGACACGTGGCTCGCCGCGCCATGGTCGCAGCCGTACAAACATCTGTGGCTGGGTGTTGTCGATTCGGCCACCAAAGCGTATGCAGCAGTCGTGATTCCACAAGGCGTGACGCCGCAGAACGAACCCGCGCTAATCGCTACCGCGCAGGCAGTGCCCGGCGTTGTATTCGTCGACAAGGCGGCGAG
>NZ_WOEZ01000072.1 GCF_013177735.1 Paraburkholderia elongata
GTGTTCGGCTACGTTCACGTGCCGCTCAATCTTTTCAACTGGCTCGCGCTGATGCTGGTGCTCGGCGTCGGCGCAAACTATGCAGTGTTTCTGCGCGAAGGCTGCTTGCGCGCGGACGCCGATCTCGGCGCGGTGTGGACTGGCGTGCTGCTCTCAGCGGCCACCACGCTGCTGTCGTTCGGCATGCTCGGCATGAGTGCGATGCCCGCGCTGAAGAGCTTCGGCGCCACGCTCGCGCTCGGCATTGCGGTATCGGTGCTGCTCGCGCCGATCGGCATGCCATCGGAATCAAGGAGGGCCGCATGAAGGCGCCATCAGTTTATTTGCACGCGCTCGGCATGATCAATGCGCTCGGCGGCGACCTCGATGCAATCGTCCCGGCGCTTGCCGCCGCTCACGCACCCGGTATGGCGAACGCGCATACGGGCATTGGCGAAGCGTTTGTCGGCAGCGTGCTCGCGTCGCTCGATCTGGCGCCGCCGGCCGCGCTCGCGCGTTATGACTGCCGCAATAACCGCTTGTTGCTGGCCGCGTTGGCGCAAATCGCGCCCGCGGTCGAAGCGGCGCGCGAGCGTTATGGCGCGCATCGGATCGGCGTGGTGCTCGGCACCAGCACGTCGGGCATCGAAGCGGCCGAAGCCGCTTTCGTCTACCAGGCACAAGCGGGCAACCTGCCTACCAACTTCAACTACCGGCAGATGGAGATCGGCACCGCCGCGCCGTTTGCCGCCGCCGCGCTCGGCGTGCAGGGCCCGGCATTTACGATCTCGACCGCTTGCACCTCGAGCGCGAAGGCCTTTGCGTCGGCGCAGCGGCTGTTGCAACTACGACTCTGCGATGCGGTGGTGGTGGGTGGCGTCGATTCGCTGTGCGAGCTGACGGTGCAGGGTTTCGCGGCACTCGAATCGACCAGCGGCGTGCGCGCCAATCCGATGAGCCGCAATCGTTGCGGGATCAACGTCGGCGAAGGCGCCGCCGTGTTCCTGATGAGCCGCGACGAAGCGGAAGTACGGCTCGCGGGCATCGGCGAATCGAGCGACGCGCATCATATTTCCTCACCCGACCCGCTAGGTGTGGGCGGCGAACTCGCATTGCGCGCGGCGCTAGCCGATGCGGGCGTTGCATCGTCGGCGATCGGCTATGTAAATCTGCATGCCACCGCCACGCGCAAGAACGACGACATGGAAGCGAAGCTGATGGCGCGTGTCTTTCCCGACGGCGTGGCGACGAGCGGCACCAAGCCGCTGACGGGTCACCAACTCGGCGCGGCGGGCGCAACCGAACTCGCCTTCGCGTGGCTGACGCTGGCACGCGAGAATGTGCCACTGCCCGTGCCGTTGCCGCGTCACCTGTGGGACGGCCAGGCCGATCCCGCTTTGCCAGCGCTGGATCTGGTCGAAAGCGAACGCTTTCTGCCGCGAGGCGCTGGGCCGCAGTACGTGATGAGCAATTCGTTTGCGTTCGGCGGCAGCAATGTCAGCCTGATCCTTGGACGGTGACACGCGTGATGACCCACACAATGAGCCAGACGCCCTCCACTCAGGATCTCGTCCTGCAACCGATCGAAGCGATCATCCCGCATCGCGGCACGATGCTGCTGATCGATGCCGTGAACACCTTCAGCGAAGACGCACTGAGCGCGCGAGCAACCGTACACGCCGACGCCTGGTATGCCGACGCCGACGGCGCGATGCCCGCATGGATCGGCATCGAGTTGATGGCGCAGACCATCGCGGCGCACGTCGCGCTGCTGGCCATGCGTGGCGGCGGCAGAGCGCGTCCCGGCGTACTGCTCGGCTCGCGCAGCTATAAAGCTTTGCAACCGTCGTTCGCCGGCGGCGCTCAGCTGCTGATCCACGCAACAGAATTACTGCGCAGCGAAGAAGGCCACAGCGCGTACGAGTGCACGATCCATCACGGCGACGTGTGCTGCGCCGAGGCGGTCATCAAGGTCTTTCAGCCGCGCGATTTTCAGTCATTCATCGAAGGGAGTTTCAGTTCATGAGCCGGCGTGTTCTCGTTACCGGCGCAAGCCGCGGCATCGGCCGTGCGATTGCGTATCAGTTGGCCGCCGACGGCTTCGCGGTGTCCGTGCATTGCCGCACGGGCCGCACCGAAGCCGAAGCAGTCGCAACGGGCATCGCCGCACAAGGCGGCACGGCGCGCGTGCTGCAATTCGACGTGCGCGAGCGCGCCGTGTGCCGCGAAGTGCTCGAAGCGGATGTCGCGGCACATGGCCCGTACTACGGCATCGTGTGCAGCGCGGGCGTGACCCGCGACGCCGCGTTCCCCGCGCTCACCGAGGAAGACTGGGACATCGTGATCGAAACCGGTCTCGACTCCTTCTACAACGTCGTCCATCCGTTGACCATGCCGATGGTGCGGGCGAAGAAGGGCGGGCGCATTGTCACGATCTCGTCGGTCTCCGGCGTGATGGGCAATCGCGGTCAGGTCAACTACAGCGCGGCGAAGGCCGGCCTGATCGGCGCGACCAAGGCGCTCGCGGTCGAACTGGCGACGCGCAACATCACCGTCAATTGCGTGGCGCCGGGCTTGATCGAAACCGGCATGCTCGACGAGATGCCGCTCGAGCACGCGTTGAAGACGGTGCCGATGAACCGCGTCGGCCAGCCTGCCGAAGTGGCGTCCGTGGTCAGCTTCCTGATGTCGGATGCGGCCTCGTACGTCACACGTCAGGTGATCGGCGTCAATGGTGGGATGGTGTGATGAAGCGCGTCGTCATTACCGGCATGGGGGGCGTCACGGCGTTCGGCGATAGCTGGGACGAAATCGAAGCACGCCTGAAGCGTGGTGTGAACGCGGTGCGCCGGATGCCCGAGTGGGACTACTTCGAGTCGCTGCATACGCGGCTCGCGTGTCCGTTGCCGGGCTTCACAGCGCCTGCGCATTATCCGCGCAAGAAAACCCGTTCGATGGGCCCGGTGTCGATGTACTCGGTGCGCGCGAGCGAACTGGCGCTCGCCGACGCGGGCCTCGCCGATGACGCACTCATCAAGGACGGCCGCATGGGCGTCGCCTACGGTTCGTCGTCGGGCTCGGTGCAGCCGATTCGTGCGTTCGGCACGATGCTCCAAACCGGCTCGATGAGCGACGTCACGTCGAACAGCTACGTGCAGATGATGCCGCACACCACGGCGGTCAACGTCAGCCTGTTCTGGGATCTGAAAGGGCGGATCATCCCGACCTCGTGTGCGTGCGCGTCGGGCAGTCAGGCGATCGGTTACGCGTATGAAGCCATCCAGGCCGGCAAGCAGACGCTGATGCTGGCGGGCGGCGCGGAAGAACTCTCGGGCCCGGCGGTCGCCGTGTTCGACACGTTGTATGCGACCAGCACGCGCAACGACGAGCCGCATCTCACGCCGCGTCCATTCGACGCCGCGCGCGACGGCCTCGTGGTCGGCGAAGGCGCGGCGACGCTGGTGCTCGAAGAATACGAACACGCGGTGGCGCGCGGCGCGCGGATTCACGCGGAGATCGTCGGCTTCGGCTGCAATTCGGACGGCGCGCACATGACCCAGCCGACCGCCGAAACCATGGCGCTTGCCATGCAGCTCGCACTCAGGGATGCGCAACTGCCGCCGGAAGCGATCGCCTATGTGAACGCGCACGGCACGTCGACCGACCGTGGCGACATCGCCGAAAGCCATGCGACTGCGCAGACCTTCGGCGCACGCATGCCGATCAGTTCGCTCAAGAGCCATGTCGGCCATACGCTCGGTGCGTGCGGCGCGCTGGAAGCGTGGTGGACCATCGAGATGATGAAGCGCAACTGGTTCGCGCCGACGTTGAACCTGGAGAATGTCGATCCGGCCTGCGCGCCGCTCGATTACATCGTCGGCACGGGCCGTGAGATCGACGCCGAACATGTGATGAGCAACAACTTCGCATTCGGCGGCATCAACACGTCGCTGATTTTCAGGCGAGTTCGATGAGCATGGCGCTGCAACGCGTGGTCGTCACCGGCATGGGGATCGTGTCGTGCCTCGGCAATACGCTCGACGAAGTGTCCGCCGCGTTGCGCGCGGGCCGCTCGCGCATCGAGCGGATCGACGCGTGGCGTGAGCGCGGTTTCGCATCGCAGGTGGCGGGCGTTGCGTCGGTCGCGCAGGAGCCGCCGTTCGCGCGCAAGCTCGAGCGCTTCATGGGCGACACCGCGCGCTTTGCGTGCCACGCCGCGAAGAAAGCGATCGACGATGCCGGGCTCGACCCCGCCGCGTTGCGCTCGCCGTGCGCCGGTACGGTGATCGGTTCGGGCGTCGGCACGTTGTCGAGTTACGACGTGGCGATCTCGATTGCAAATGCCCGCGGCGTCGACAAAGTGCCGCCGTACACGGTGCCGCATGCGATGAGCAGCACCGCGTCGGCCAATGTCGCGCAGGTGTTCGGACTCGAAGGCGTGAGCTATTCGCCGTCGTCGGCATGCACGACGTCGGCGCTCGCCATCGGCCAGGCGATGCAGCTGATCCAGACGGGCCGCCAGCAGATCGTGCTGGCCGGCGGCAGCGAGTCGCTGCACGACAACACGACGCTGTTGTTCGACTCGATGGGGGCGTTGTCGCGCAGCTTTAACGACGCGCCGCAGCGCGCTTCGCGTCCCTACGATACGGCGCGCGACGGCTTCGTGATCGCTTCGGGCGGCGGCGTGCTGGTGCTCGAAGCGCTCGATCACGCATTGGCGCGCGGGGCCCGTATTTACGCCGAGCTGATCGGTTTCGGCGACTGCACGGACGCCGCCGGCATGGTCACGCCGCGTGCGGCCGGCATCGCGCGAGCAATGCGCGGCGCGCTTGGCGAAGCGGGCAAGCGTCCGGAGTACATCAACACACACGCACCGTCGACGCCGCTTGGCGATGTCGAGGAACTGCGTGCATTAATTGAAGTATTCGGTGGCGAAGTCCCCGCGTTCTCGTCGACGAAAGGCATGACCGGGCATCCGCTCGGCGCATGCGGCGCGCACGAGGCGATCTACTCGTTGCTGATGATGCGTGACGGTTTCATCGCGGGGACGGCGGGTATCGAAACGCCGGAGCCGGGCGTCGACGGCATGCCGCTCGTGCGCACGACGCGTGACGCGCGCATCGGTACGGCGATGTCGATTTCATTCGGGTTCGGCGGCAGTTGCGCAAGCCTGATGTTTGAAGTGTGGCAGGGCGGTTGAAACGGCCGTCATTTAAAAAACCGAGGGCAATAAAAATGAAAAAACGTTTTGTACTGGGTGCGCTGGCGGTGGTGGTGCTGACGCAGGCGGGATGCGCCACGGACGTGAAGTCGCTGCCGCTCGCGGCGGCCGGCGGCCAGTCGCGCGGCGGCGTGCCGGTGTATTTCGGCCAGCAGAACCACCCCGCGGTGACGGCCAAATTGGGCGACGTGTCCTACTCGGTGCGGATCGCGCGCAAGGTGTCGAGCCCTGAGGATGCATGCCATGAAGCGCTTGCCGAAGCCGTGCAGAAGCTGCGCGCGGCAGCCCACGAACGCAACGCCAACGCCGTGATCGATGTATCGACGCGCTTTCATAGCACCGAGAGCAACTCGTCGACCGACTTCACCTGCGGCGTGAGCCCCAGCGCTGCCGCAATCGCGGTGAGCGGCCAGCTCGTCGTGCTGGAAGCGGACTAAGCCGGGTTGGAAATAGAACTCACCGCCTTGATCGCCGCGACATTGACCAGCGTTTCACGACGCTTGCCAGGCTGCGGGCGGTACAGGCCGAGGCGTTCGAGCAGGCCGAAGTCTTTCGCGCGGCTCCACCAGAGATACGGCAGCGAGACGTTGCGCTGATCGAAGCGGAAACCGCCGCGGCGGATCATGTCGAGGTACCCGTCGGCGCTTTTCTGCACGTGCATAGGATGGCGAAACAGCAGCCGGATCGCCCACGATTTGATGTACGCGTCGGTGGATTCGGCGAACAGCAGGATGCCGCCTGGTTTGAGCACGCGGCGGAACTCGGCGAGCGCGCGGTCCTGCTCGACGAGGTGGTGGAAGGTTTGATGGCAGAACACGATGTCGGCGCTGGCATCGGGCAGTGGCAGTTGCGCGCAGTCACCGTGCAGCACTTCGATATCGGCGAGCTTGTCGCGGCAGGCGTAGGCTGCATTGGCGGCAAGCGTCAGCGATGGTTCGTGAAAATCGACACCGACAATGCGGCGCGGCTTGAACGCCTCGGCGAGCAGGCGGAACGAAATGCCTTGCCCGCAGCCGACGTCGACGATAACCGGCGCGGCAGGCAACGGCGCGTCGATCAGGCGTTTGAGGTCGTTGATCGCGACCCGCAGAACATGATGTTCCCACGTATAGGTACGCAGGAACCAGAACCCGAAGGCCGTTTCCGGCACGAAAGGCACACTGGATGTTTCGGATGGCGACACGCTGGGCTCCCCGACGAAATATTGTTCTTGCTGCGTAGCGTAATTGTAACAAGACGTAAGGATGCAGCGTAACGCTGTTCCAAGCAAGCAAACGATTGAGGCAACCTTGAGTACACATTCGTCAAAGCGCACGACCGTCGACGTGGCGATCATCGGCGCAGGTCCGGCAGGTGCGGTCGCGGCGGCGCTATTGCGCCGGGCGGGCCGCTCGGTGCTGGTGCTGGAGCGCCAGCATTTCCCGCGCTTTTCGATCGGTGAAAGTCTGCTGCCGCAAAGCATGGCCTACCTCGAAGAGGCGGGCATGCTGCAGGCGGTGGTCGAAGCCGGATTCCAGTACAAGAACGGCGCGCATTTCATTCACCGCGGCCAGTCGTCGGCGTTCGACTTCCGCGACAAGCATTCGCCGGGCTGGGGGACCACGTACCAGGTCGAGCGCGCGGTGTTCGACGATATTCTGATTCGCTGCGCGGCGGAGCAGGGCGCCGACGTGCGCTTCGGCCATACGGTCCGCGCGATGCATCCAGGCTTGAACGGCAACAAGCCGGTGCTCGACGTGATCGACGAAGCGGACAACGCATATGAAGTCGAAGCTCATTTCGTGTTCGACGCGAGCGGCTTCGGCCGCGTGCTGCCGCGCTTGCTGAATCTCGAGGCGCCCACGCACATGCCGACACGGGCGGCGATCTTCTCGCATGTGCAGGACGGCATTCCGGCCGGCGCGACCGACCGCAACAAAATCTGCGTGGCGACCCACCCGGAGCGCCGCGACGTGTGGTTCTGGATGATTCCGCTGGCGGGTGGCCGCTCCTCGGTGGGTTGCGTCGCCGAGGCCAGTTTCCTCGATGTGCCGGAAGCTGAGCGCGACGCGAAACTGCGCGCGCTGATCCAGCAGGAGCCGACACTCGGTCCATTGATCGGCAACGCGCCGTTCCTGATGCCGGTGCGTCACATTGGCGGCTACGCGGCGAATGTCGAGCGTTTGCATGGACCGGGCTATGCATTGCTCGGCAATGCGGGCGAATTTCTCGATCCGGTGTTCTCATCCGGCGTGACGATTGCGCTGCGTTCCGCGCATCTCGCGGTGCAGACGTTGAACCGGCAACTGGATGGCGAGCAGGTCGACTGGTCGGCTGCTTATGACGTGCCGTTGCGCAAGGGGATCGATACGTTCCGTGCCTTCGTCGAGCGCTGGTACACGGGCGAGCTGCAGGACATCATTTTCTATCCGGACCAGACGCCGTCGATTCGTCGCATGATCAGCGCGGTGCTGGCGGGTTACGCGTGGGATGAATCGAATCCCTATGTCGCCGATCCGGTGCGCCGTCTGAATGCGTTGCACCACGTGTGCACCCACCGTTGATCGAGCAGCACGGCACGAGCAAATAAAAACGGCGCTTCCTGCAAGAAGCGCCGTTTTTTATTCAACCGTCTGAATCAGTTGGGACTCTATTCAGGAATCCGGTCAGGCCGCGATTTTCGCAGTACGCGGCGCATGCTGACGCACGTCATCGCGACGATGCACGCGCTTGCCCGCGGCATACGTTTCGTAGATCGCACGGTCGTCGCCGAGCAGCGCGAACGCGAACAGCAGTTCTTCGAGCGATTCGGTGCGTGCGGTACGGCGCGCGAGCAGCGGCGTGGCTTGCGGATCGAGCACGACGAAGTCGGCTTCCGACTTCGGCTTCAACGTGCCGACCTTGTCGGCCAGATCGAGTGCTTCCGCCGCACCCGCAGTGGCCAGATAGAACATGCGGGTGGCCGTCAGATGATGACCGGTCAGGCGCGCAACCTTGTGCGCTTCGTTCATGGTTTGCAGCATCGAGAACGAGGTGCCGCCACCGACGTCCGTCGCCAGCGCGATCGGCATGCCGGCTTCGTCGGCCTTGTCGAAGTCGAACAGGCCGCTGCCGAGGAACAGGTTCGAGGTCGGGCAGTGCGAGGCGACCGTGCCGGTTTGCGCCATGCGTTTGCGGTCTTCCTCGTCGAGGTAGATGCAATGGCCGTACACGGCGCGGCGGCGCAGCAGGCCGTAGTGATCGTAGATGTCCAAGTAGCTGCGGTGCCCCGGGAACAGATCGGCGACCCATTTCACCTCGTCGGTATTCTCGGCGACGTGGCTCTGGATGAAGATGTCCGGATGCTTGCCCGCCAGCACGCCGCACGCTTCGAGTTGCGCTTCGGTCGAGGTCGGCGCGAAACGCGGCGTGAGTGCATACATCTGGCGGCCACGGTTGTGCCAGCGGCCGATCAACTCGGCGCTGTCGTCATAGCCCGATTGCGCGGTGTCGCGCAGGAATTCTGGGCAGTTGCGGTCCATCAGCACCTTGCCGGCCACCATGCGCAGATTGCGTGCTTCGCTTTCCGTGAAGAGGGCGTCGGCCGATTCCTTGTGGACCGTGCAATACACGAGCGCGGTGGTCGTGCCGCAAGCCAGCAGTTCTTCGACGAAGAAGCTCGCCGTATCGCGCGCATACGCCGGATCGGTGAAGCGGCGCTCGGTCGGGAACGTGTACGTGTCGAGCCAGGGCAAGAGCCCCGGCGCCGGCGACGCGATCATGTCGGTTTGCGGATAGTGAATGTGCGTATCGATGAAGCCCGGCACGATCAGCTTGTCGCGCATCTCCTGCACCTGGGTGCCCGGCGCGAGTTGCGACGCAAGCGCGGCATACGCGCCCGCTGCGACGACATGGCCGTCTTCGACGATCAGCAAGCTGTCCTCGTTGAAAACCGCCGCGTTGGGCGATTGCGCGGGATCGCCGTTGAAGGTCAGCAGTTGCGCGCGGAATGCTGATTGGGCGGGTTTGGCGGGTTTGGCGGGTTTGGCGGGTTTGGCTGATTGTGCCGATTGAGTCATGAAAAACCGTCTCCGTAATTGTGAGGAGCTAAGCAGCGCGGACGACGGTTTTATTCGGGCGCTGAAACGAACCCGTGCCGCCGCCGGCTGCTATTCATTGGCCCGTCAGTGCGGGCCGCCTGGGTGCCAGTGCGCGTCGAGCTTCGCGATCAGTTCGCTGCGTTGCTCGGGCGTGACGAACGACGCTTCGAAGCTGTTGCGGATGATCGTGTAGACCTCGGCATCGTTGAGCTTCAACGCGTCGATGGTGGCGAAATAGTTGGCGTTCACGTAGCCGCCGAAATAAGCCGGATCGTCGGAATTCACCGTGACGGCGACGCCGCGATCGAGCAGGTCCTTCAGCGTGTGTTTGGTCATGTCGTCGAACACGCAGAGCTTGAGGTTCGACAGCGGGCACACGGTCAGCGCGACGCGCGTATCGGCGAGGCGCGTGACCAGCGCCGGATCTTCGATGCTGCGCACGCCGTGGTCGACGCGGTCCACTTTCAGCAGATCGAGCGCCTCATAGATATACGACGGCGGGCCTTCTTCGCCCGCATGCGCGACCAGCTTCAGACCGAGCGCACGTGCTTGGGCGAAGACGCGTTCGAACTTTGACGGCGGGTGGCCACGTTCGGACGAATCGAGACCCACGCCGATCAGGCGATGCTTGTATTGCTCGAACAACGGCCGTGCTTCTTCAAACGTGGCGAGCGCGTCTTCTTCAGACAGATGGCGCAGGAAGCACAGAATCAGTTTGCTCGACATGCCGCGCTTTTCCGCATCGGCGAGCGCGCGTTCGATACCGGCCACGACGGTCGCGATCGGCACGCCACGTTCCGTATGCGTCTGCGGATCGAAGAAGATTTCGCTGTGGATCACGTTGTCGGCGAGGCAGCGCTCGACATACGCCGTCGTCATGTCGTAGAAGTCCTGCTCGTGCAGCAGCACGCTCGCGCCGGCGTAATAGATGTCGAGGAACGATTGCAGGTCGGTGAACGCATACGCGGCGCGCAAGGCTTCGATCGAGTCGTACGCAAGCTTCACGCCGTTGCGTTCGGCGAGCGCGAAGATCAGCTCGGGTTCGAGCGAGCCTTCGATATGGATGTGCAACTCGGCCTTCGGTGCGCGAGCGGTTTTCTCGACAAGCGTCGTAGGGGTAGCGGTTGTTGTATTCATGGTCGGTCAGGAGTTCGTTGGAGTCGGTTCGCGCCGGATGCGGGATGCAGGACAGGATGCAAGCGCTTTGGGGCGGCAGCTCGATTGTGCTGCAAATCAGACCGTCTGCGCCGCATGCGCGCCCGCATTCGCCTCCACGGCCTGCAACACCTGGGCAGCCGCCGAGATCGCGATGATCTCCGGCGACTTGTCGACGATACCGTCGACGCCGAGCGGGCACTTCATCCGCGCAATCCGCGACGGATCGATGCCGCGCGCGGCCAGCCGATGTTCGAACTGCTTGCGCTTGGTGTGCGAGCCGATCATGCCGAAGAATGCGAAATCGCCGCGCCGCAGAATGCGCTCGGCCAACTCGAGATCGCGCGCATGGTTGTGCGTCATCACGATGAAGTACGTGTGCGGCGCGGCCTGGTCGATGGCTTCGTCGGGTGCGTCGTTGGGATCGATCTTCACGTTCGGCGCATGCAGTGTTTCCGCGGGCGGAAACTGCGCGTCGCGCTCGTCGACCCAGCGTACCGTGCAAGGCAGCGTGGCCAGCACGCGAACCAGCGCCGCGCCTACGTGACCGGCGCCGAACAGCACGACCTGGAAGTCGCCTGGCGCGATGGTTTCGGTGAGCAGCGCGCCGCTGTCGTCGAAACCGGCGCCGTCCCATAGCAGGCAGTCGGCGGCATCGACACCCGGCTCGGGGTCGGACAGCATCACCGCATCCGGTGCGGGGCCGAATGATACGCTACGCACCGTCGATTGGCCCGCGGCCACGCGTTTCGCGAGCGACGTGATCCAGCCGAGGTCGCCGATGTCGAGGCGCTCAAAGGCGAGAATCACCGCGCCGCCGCAGCATTGGCCGAGACTGGGCCCAAGCGCGAAGCGTTCGAGGCGGCGCATATGCGGCGAGCGCATGCCGTCGCGCAGCACCTGGCGCGCGGTCTCGATGGCCTTCCATTCGAGATGTCCGCCGCCGATCGTGTGCTTGGCCGATTCGCGCGTGACGATCATCTTGGTGCCGGCTTCGCGGGGCGCCGAACCTTCGACGCGTGCGACCGTCACCAGCACGGCGGCGTCGCCATGCGTGAGCAGTTGTTGCAGGTCAGGTAGCCAGGCTTGCATCCGGCGGTTCTCCATACGTGGCCGCGCGGGGTGTCCGTGCGGCCGGTTGAGCGTGGCGGGACGCGTTTGTGTCGCGTCGGGCCTTGGCTTGAAGTTGCTTAAAGTTGCGTCAGGTTGCTAAACCGGCGTGGTTGCGGTTGTCACCGTGACTGCCGCTTCCGTTGCTTGTTCCGCCGGTTGTTCGGTTGTGGGCTGCGTCGTCGTCCCAGGCGATTGCAACGCGTCCAGCGCGTCGAGAATCGCTTCAGGCGTCGCCGGCGCGCGCAACGGCGGCGCGTTTTCCGCACCCGGCACCGCAGCCGCGATCGCGTCACGAATCGCGAGGAACACCGAGAACGGCAGCAGCAGAGGCGGTTCGCCTACGGCCTTCGAATGAAACACGGTCGGCTCGGCGTTCAGATTCTGATAAAGCTGCACGTTGAACGCCGCGGGTGTATCGCTGACGGCGGGAATCTTGTACGTCGACGGCGCGTGCGTCATCAGGCGGCCATCCCGGTTCCACCACAGTTCTTCCGTGGTGAGCCAGCCCATGCCCTGAATGAAGCCGCCTTCCACCTGGCCGATATCGATTGCCGGATTGATCGATTGACCGGCGTCGTGCAACACGTCCGCGCGCACCAGTTTCCATTCGCCGGTCAGCGTGTCGATCACCACTTCGGACACCGCCGCGCCGTACGCAAAGTAATAAAACGGATGACCGGTCAGCGTTTGCGCATCCCAATGCACTTTCGGCGTCGTATAGAAACCGTCCGACCACAACTGCACGCGCGCCAGATACGCTGCGGCGACCAATTGCTCAAACGGCATCGCACCGCCGTTCGCCGACACTTCACCGTTGGCGAATTCCACGGCGCCGCCGGTACCGCCGAGCTGCTTCGCGGCAAGTTCGGCGAGCCTGTTCCGAATGGTTCGCGCGGCGGCTTCGGCGGCTTTGCCGTTCAGATCGCTGCCGGTGGACGCTGCGGTCGCCGAGGTGTTGGCGATCTTCGACGTATCGGTCGCCGTCACGCGCACGCGCGAAAGCGGCAAGCCGAACTGGTTCGCGACAACCTGCGCGACCTTCGTATTCAACCCCTGGCCCATTTCGGTGCCGCCGTGATTGACGAGCACCGAACCGTCTTTGTACACATGCACCAGCGCGCCGGCCTGATTCAGAAACGGCACGTTGAACGAGATGCCGAACTTCACCGGCGAGAATGCGATGCCGCGTTTGAGCACCGGACTTTTTTCATTGAACGCGGCCATCGCTTCGCGGCGCGCGCGGTAGTCGCTAGTTTTCAGCAACGCGTCGGTCAGCGGCGCGATGATGTTGTCTTCGACGCGTTGTCCGTAGGGCGTCGTGTCGCGTTCGCCGATGCCATAGTAGTTGGCGAGCCGCACATCGAGCGGGTCGCAGTGCAACTGACGCGCGATGCTGTCGAGCATCACTTCCATCACCAGCGCGCCTTGCGGACCGCCGAAGCCGCGAAACGCAGTGTTCGATTGCGTATTCGTCTTGCAGCACAGCGCGACAATGTCGACGTCGGACAGGTAGTACGCGTTGTCGAAGTGACAGACGGCACGTGTCGCGACCGCGCCCGAAAGGTCGGCGGAATAGCCTGCTCGTAAGGCAATTTCAACGCGCGCGCCGAGAATGCGGCCGCTATCGTCGAAGCCTGCTTCGTATTCGTAGACCGCGTCGTGGCGCTTGCCGGTGATCATGAAATCGTCGTCACGATCGGCACGTAGTTTGACCGGGCGGCGCAGCAGCTTCGCCGCCAGCGAGGCCACGCACGCGAACACCGCCGATTGCGATTCCTTGCCGCCGAAGCCGCCACCCATCCGCCGGCATTCGCACACGACGTTGTGCGCCGGCCAGCCGAGCATATGCGCGACGACCTGTTGCATTTCGCTCGGATGCTGCGTCGAACTGTAGACGAGCATGCCGTCCATTTCCTTCGGCACGGCGTACGCGACCTGGCCTTCGAGATAAAACTGTTCCTGGCCGCCGACTTCGAACGTGCCACGGATTTTATGCGGCGCAGCGGCGATTTTCGCTTCGGGTTCGCCGCGCTTCAGATGCAGCGGCGGCAGGACGAACTGCTTATTGGCTTTCGCTTCGGCGGGCGTGAGGACGACTTCGAGCGGTTCATATCGCACGACGTCATCGCTTTTGGCCAGCGCTGCGGCGCGGCGCGCGAGGTCATGACTCTCGGCGATCACCGCGAATACCGGTTGGCCGAGATACAGCACTTCGTCTACAGCGAGAATCGGATCGTCGTGCAACACAGGCCCGCAATTGTTCTCGGCTGGGATATCCGCGGCGGTCAGCACGGCGATGACACCAGGCGCTTTTCTGACGGCCTCCAGATCGAGCGACACGATCCGCGCGTGCGCGTGCCGCGAGAGTCCAAGCGCCGCGTGCAGCGTGCCTTGCAATTCGGGGACGTCGTCGGTGTAGGTGGCTTCGCCGCTCACATGCAGCGTGGCGGATTCGTGCGGCAACGAGACGCCGATCGCCGTCTCGCTCTCCTGAGCGGCGGCGTGCTTTTCAGCATGTTCGACGAAAGCATCAGTCCGGTTCATCACGACGACTCCTTCGCGACAGTCGCGTCCGGCACGCCGGATTCGAACGCGAACGCATTCACGTCGAAAAGGGCGAGCGGCGCATCATCGCGCGTTTCGAGGTGGAAGCGCCACAGCAGGTTGCGCGCCACCTTCAGTCGATAGGCGCTCGAGGCGCGCATGTCGGTGAGCGGCTGGTAATCGGCGACGAGTGCGTTCATCGCTTGCCGCGCGGTGCTTTCGTTCCATGTTGCGCCGTTCAGCACGGCCTCGGTTTGTGCGGCGCGTTTCGGTGTCGCGGCCATGCCGCCGAATGCGATACGGGCATCCGTGATCACGCCGTTTTCGCCGATGTGCAGCGCGAACGCGGCGCACACCGCGGAGATGTCCTGATCGTAGCGCTTCGACACTTTATACGTGCGGAACCGCAGATCGCGAGCCGGACGCGGCACGCGCAGCGCCGCGACGAATTCGCCAGCCGCGAGCGCAGTTTTCTGATAACCGAGGTAGAACGCGTCGAGCTTCAGCGTGCGGATTTTAGCGCCGTGCCGCAGCACGACTTCGGTGTCGAGCGCGAGCAGCGCCGGCATCGAATCGCCGATCGGCGAGCCGTTCGCGACGTTGCCGCCGAGCGTGCCGGCATTGCGGATCGGCAGCGACGCGAAGCGCGTCCACATCTCGGCCAGTTCCGGATAATCGACGGCGAGCGCGGCGTAGGCGTCTTCGAGCGTGACGGCGGCGCCGATTGTCAGCATTTGCGCATCGCGTTCGATCGCCTTCAATTCGGCGACGTTGCCGATATACAGAATGTCGCCGAGATCGCGGAACTGCTTGGTGACCCACAGGCCGACGTCGGTGCTGCCGGCGAGGAGGCGCGCATGGGGATGCTCCGCGCGTAGTTTGGCGAACGCATCGAGCGTGACCGGCGCGTAGAAGGTGGGTGAGCCGAACGCGGCGCCGCGCGTATCGGGCGCGCTGTACTCGAAGGTGTCGCGGCGTTGGATTTCGCGCAGCTTGTCGGCGACCGCCTTGCGGTCCAACGTCACGCGCGGGTATTGCGGGTAGTCGAACATCTTCTGCGACGCGTCGACAATCGGCCGGTAGCCGGTGCAACGGCACAGATTGCCGGACAGTGCGGCGTTGATTTCATCGCGGGTGGGGAGGCCCGCGGCGGCCGGCTGGTTTTCGTAAAGCGCCCACATCGACATCACGAAGCCGGGGGTGCAGAAGCCGCACTGCGAGCCGTGGCAATCGACCATGGCCTGTTGCACGGGGTGCAGGGCGCCGTCGGCGGCGCGCAGGTCTTCGACGGTGAAGAGGGCTTTGCCGTCCAGCGTCGGCAGGAACTGAATACAGGCATTGACCGCTTTCAGCGCGAGCCCGCCTTGTGCATCCAGTTCACCGATGACAACCGTGCAGGCGCCGCAGTCGCCTTCCGCGCAGCCTTCCTTGGTGCCCGTGCAATGCAAATCCTCGCGCAGGTGCTGAAGCACGGTGCGTGACGCCGGGACGCCCGCGACCTCACGGACGGACCCCTGGTGATAAAAGCGGATGGTTTGCGTTGTCATGGCGAATCCGAAAGACAGTGCGGACCGGGCGCGCGTTACGCATGGGGTCGCGCCAAAGCCGGCCTCGCGCACGTAGATCGCCATCCAGGTTCGAAGATAGCACTACCCCGTCCCGAAAATATTTCCCAACTCGCATGAAGCTTATTCGGAAGCGGTCATGTATTAAGTACGATTCGCGCCGTGCCAGGAA
>NZ_WOEZ01000073.1 GCF_013177735.1 Paraburkholderia elongata
TTCTTATCGCAAGAGCGATGCGTAGCGCTTGCTGGCGGGCCATCTCCGGCTTTGGCATGGCCGAATTTATGGGCCGGAGCCGATGTGAAAACGCCGGCCTTCGAGCCGCCTCTCAACAGGCGGTGCAAAGGCCGGCGCGAAGCCAGTCACTTCAATCGGAACAGCGGGATCAGGCGATCCGGCGGCGATTCTTAACCAGGCTCAGCGCCAGCGGCACGAAGGCCACGACGAAAGCAACCAGCGACCACATGGGCAGCGACAGGCCCAGAATCGGCGGATAGGCCGTTTCGCAGAGGCCGGCGACCTTGAAGACGCCCGGCAGCCATTGCGCGGGCGGCAAGCTGTCGACCACCGGCTGCAGCGCGTCGAAACCGCAACTGAAGCCCGGATTCGCCTGCACATACACATGCCGCGCCGCGGTCACGATGCCGGCCAAGGCCGACAGGGCCGCCAGCACTTCCAGCAGCCGCACGCCGCGCCAGCTGTTGAAGCGCGCGCCGAGGAACGCAAAAATCGCGATCAGCAGAAAGAAATAGCGCTGGATGATGCACAGCGGGCACGGGTCCTCATGCAACCCGTATTGCAGATACAGCGCGCCGGCGACGAGGCCGACGCAGATCAGGCCAAGCAGAACCAGCAGGGAGCGCTCGCGGCGCAGCATCGCATTGTCGTTATTCATGAGTCGTGTGGCTGTCTGGAAACGGAAAGGGCGGGTGCCCGCGATTCTAGCGCGAACCCCCGCCCTGGCGCTTATCGCGCATTTAAGTCGCAATCCCGCTCAATGTCTGCTCAGTGTTTGCTCGGGTCCCGATCAGCGAATTGGGGCGAGCACCCGTTCGGCGCCACGGCCGATCGCCAGCAAGGCGTCGTCGGCGTGCGGCGCGCCTGCCAGCATCAGGCCGACCGGCGCGTCGCCGCGCAGATGGCAGGGCAGCGACAGCGCGCAGGCGTCGAGAAAGTTGAACGCGCTCGGATTGCGCAGGATCAGTGCGTTGGTGCGGCCAAACGCGTCGTCGTCGTCGATCAGATCGGCCACGCGCGGCGGCAGGACCGGCACGGTCGGTGCGACGACCGCGTCGAAACGCTGCCACAGAGTGCGCGCGGCTTCGTCGAGCATGGCCTGGCGCTCGGCCAGCAGATCCAGATAGTCGGCGGCGCTGGCGGGTTGGCCCTTCAGGATGCGCACCAGCACGCGCGGATCGTACTGCTCGCTGTGCTTTTCCAGCAGCGGACGGTGCCATGCATACGCTTCGATCGGCGCAAAGCCGAAGCGGTTGATTTCGGGCAGACGGTCGAGCGGCGCGAAGCGCACTTCCGTGACAATCGCGCCGGCCGCTTCCAGATGCTTGAGCGCCGTGTCGATCGCGGCGGCGACCGCCGGTTCGACGCCGTCGGTCACGAAATTGGTCAATACGCCAAGACGCACGCCCTCGAGCGGCCGGGCTGCCGGGATGCGCGGCTCGAGCCCGGCCAGCATGCGGTCGACCAGCGCGCAGCACGCCACCGAGACGCCGATCGGCCCGAACGAGTCGAGCGTCGGAGAGAGCGGCACGCCGCCTTGTTTCGGGATGCGGTCGGCGGTCGGCTTGAAGCCGGTCAAGCCGCACAGCGCCGCCGGGATGCGGATCGAGCCGCCGGTGTCGGTGCCGAGCGCGATGGCCGCCATGCCGTCCGCGACCGACGCCGCCGCGCCCGACGACGAACCGCCCGAAATCCGCTCATCGCCCTTCACGCCGCGCTGATACGGCGACAGCGGATGCCCGTAGTGCGGGTTCAGGCCGAGTCCGGAAAACGCAAACTCGCTCATGTTGGTGCGCCCGACGATTACCGCGCCCGCCCGCTTCAGGCGCGCGACCGCGACTGCGTCCGCCTTGGCGGCGGGTGCGTCGGCCAGCACCACGGAACCGGCGCGAGTCGACTGGCCTTCGATATCGAACAGGTCTTTGACCGACACCGGAATCCCGGCGAGCGGCGAGAGGACGGTGCCGGCGGCGCGCAGGCGGTCGTGCGCGTCGGCGGCGGCGCGGGCGCTGTCAGCGTCGACGTGCATGAAGGCGACCGCGCCCTGGCCGGCCGGATCTGCGATCCGTTCGAGCGCGGTTTCGACGAGCGCGCGGCTCGTGGTGCGGCGGGCGGCGAGGTCGGCGGCAAGCTGGGCTAGCGGCGGGAAGGGCGTGAATTCAGTTGCCATGGTGTCGGGAGAATCCGGTTAGATGCGCGGTTAGCTTGAGATCGCTTTGTGGCGGGTCCCCACTGGCTTCGCAGTCGGGTCCGCGGTCGGGGGTCAGTCAAATCCGGTTGAATAAGGTCGCGCGGAACGCTTCTATATGTTTTTGCACCGATTGCCGGGCGCCTTCGGCATCGCGTTCGCGCAGCAGGCGAAACAGTTCCAGATGTTCTTCGTGGACGTCTTCGAGATGATGCGGCTCGGACAGCGAAATGAACCAGAAGCGCAGCGACCGTTCATGCAGCCCGCGCAGGATGTCGGCCAGCACCGGGTTGCGCGACGCCGCCGAAATCGCCAGATGAAATTCGCGGTCGATATCCATCATGCCTTCAATATCGTGCGCGGCGACGCAAATCTTCGAGCGCTCGAGCAAGGCCTGCATCGCGTCGAAATCGTGTTGCTGCGCGTGGCGCGCGGCCAGTTCGACGCAGTAGCTTTCGTTGACGAGCCGCACGTCGATGATCGCCAGTACATCGTCGAGCGAAACCGGGCGGACCATGATGCCCTTTCTCGGCATGATGGTGAGCATGCCTTCATGCACCAACCGGTGCAGCGCCTGATGCACCGGCGTTCTGCCGATGCCGGTCAGCACCATCAATTCCGCTTCGTTGAGCACCTCGCTTGGCCGCAAGCGCATCGTGATGATCTCGCGTTTGACGAAGGCATAGGCCTGTTCGGCGAGACTCGCCGTGGCGGTTTCGCGGGGGGCACTGGAACGGCGGGCAGTCTGCAAAAGCGTCATGTGAAAAGGGAGCGGGCGGTGTCGTCCGCATTGTAGAGCAAGGTTTTGCTCGGACGGCGCCGGGTGGGAGCTTGCTCACCGGCACCGTCTGCGCACGACGCGTGGTCCTCACGTCATAGAAATCACAGAAATCACAGCGTGTCAGGCGCGGCTCGGCGTCACCGCCGCGGCGTGCTGCACCTTGACGCGCGGCATCATCAATGTGACCAACCCGCCAACGATTAACGCCCCCGCGATCAGCACCAGCCCGAAGGTCACGCTGTGCGTTGCATCCTTGACGATGCCGAGCACATACGGGCTCACATAGCCGGCCAGATTCGCAATCGAGTTGATCACGGCGATGCCGGCAACGGCCGCGGTGCCTTGCAGGAACGTGGTGGACATCGACCAGAAGATGCCGAAGCCCGCCAGAATGCCGATATACGCGATCGACAAACCGGTGACGGCGAGTGGAATCGAATTGGTCACCGAGGCGCTGCCGAGCAGGCCCGCCGCGCCGATGAAGCAGCACACGGCGTAGTGCCAGCGCCGTTCGCCCGTGATATCCGACGAGCGGCCGATCAGGATCATCCCGATGCCCGCCGCGAGATAAGGAATCGCGGTGACGAAGCCGTTCGTGACGAGATTCGTGACGCCGAGGTCCTTGACGATCTGCGGCAGCCAGAACGAGAAGCCCGCATTGCCGGTCACTAGGCAAAAGTAGATCAGTGTCAGCAGCCAGAAACGGCCCGAGCGCAATGCAACGGCCAGACTCTGCTCGGCACCGGCTGCCGCAGCGGAAGTGTTTTCTCGTGAGAGGCGGCTGAGAATCACGCGCTTTTCGTCGTCGGTGAGCCAGGCGGCTTCGGCGGGCGTGTTGCGCAACACGGCGAGGGCCCAGAAGCCGGCGAGGATCGACGGAATGCCTTCGATCAGGAACATCCACTGCCAGCCGCGCAAGCCGTGCGCTTCATGCAGCGCCGACATCAGAAAGCCCGACAACGGCGCGCCGATGATCCCCGCCACCGGAATCGCCGACATGAACACGGCGACCATCCGCGCGCGCCGGTCGGACGGAAACCAGAAGGTCAGATACAGCACCACGCCTGGCACGAGCCCGGCCTCGGCGACGCCGAGGAAAAAGCGCAGCACGTAGAACATCGTTTCCGAGCGCACGAACATCATCAGACACGACAGCAGTCCCCACAGCATCGTGATGCGAGCAATGGTGGCGCGCGCGCCGAACTTCTTCAGCAGCAGATTGCTCGGCACTTCGAACACGAAATAGCCGAAGAAAAAGATCCCCGCGCCGAGCCCGTACGCCGCGTTCGACAGGCCGAGGTCGCCGGTGAACTGCAGCTTCGCGTAACCGATGTTGACGCGGTCCAGGTACGACAACACGTAGACGAGAAACAGGAACGGCATGATGCGCCACGTGATCTTGCGCAGGGCGGCGGCTTCGAGCCACGCGTCGGAAGACGCGTCGGCGTTGGCGGATAGCGAAGGGGAGCTCATGAATGCCTCATTCGACGATAGGTAGCGCGTGCACGCGGTAGGCGTGGCGCAGCGTGCGGTTCAGGATGGGGTCATGCAACTCGAGTTCGAGCGCGTCGCCGTCGGCCATGCCGACGATGCCACCTTGTACGGCCAGCGTGCCGCAGAACATCGCGGCGCCCTCCGCGACGGGCGTGCGTTCCAGCAGATCGGCGGCCGGCAGCAGCGACGCCACGCTGCCTTGCTGATAGACGCGCCGCTCGCCGTTGTTTGTCACAGCGAAAGCACGCAGTTCAAGCTGGTCCCAGTGGCCGGCCACATCGTCGAAACGCCAGGCGTCGCGTGCAACCGGTTTCGGGCAGACCTGTTTGGAGACGGTGACGCCGTAGGCCTCGACTTCACGGTCGGTATGGTCGGAGCCGACGGTGACGAAGAGTCCTATTTTCGAGCGGATCAGTACGCACTCGGCCTCCCCGCTGGACTTCGCACCGACCACGTCGATCTGTTCGGCCTGCGTTAGCAACTCGGCGCCGAGGCGATAGAAGCAGGGCGTGGTCGACGGCCGCTTCACGCCGAGTTCGGCCAGTTCGGCGATGTGATGCTCGATTGCCGCCTGATCGCGCCCGGCCCAGCCGGCGATCGTCAGACGATTCACTTCGACGATATCGGCGCGACTGACGCCGGAACGATCTACCACGTTAAAGGACACCTGCTGCATTACTCGACTCCGAAGAAAATATGCGGCAAATATTATTGTGATATTTCACTGGCGTCCAGCGTGTCAAAAAAGTTTCTGGCCGATGGTCCCGTTGAACGGCTCGTGGTTCGGCCAATCCTATGCCCTTTCTGCGTTTGCGCGTTTTCGGCGTGTCGTGCGCGTGCGTTACACTGCGTTTTTGAGACATTACTTTTTGTAAGGAAAGCATTTATGCATCATGGCATCGGCTTCATTCAGGATCTGGCGGTCGTGATGGCGCTCGCCGGCGTCGTCACCGTGCTGTTCCATCGCCTGAAACAGCCGGTGGTGCTGGGTTACATCGCCGCGGGCGTGATCATCGGGCCGTACACGCCGCCGTTCCAGCTGATCCATGACGAGCAGACCATCCAGACGCTCGGCGAACTCGGCGTGGTGTTCCTGATGTTTTCGCTCGGGCTCGAATTCAGCCTGCGCAAGCTGTTCAAAGTGGGCGCGACGGCGATCGTCGCGGCGCTTTCCGAAATCGTGCTGATGCTGTGGATCGGCTACGAGATCGGCAGCGCATTCGGCTGGAGTTCGATGGACTCGCTGTTCCTCGGCGCGATTCTCGCGATCTCGTCGACGACCATCATCGTCAAGGCGCTCTCGGAGTTGGGCCTGAAGCGCGAAAGCTTCGCGCAACTGGTGTTCGGGATTCTGATCGTCGAGGATATTCTCGCCATTGCGATGCTGGTGCTGCTCTCCGGCATTGCGCAGACAGGGCAGTTGAGTGCGGGTGTCGCCGTAGTGACGCTCGGCAAGTTGCTGCTCTTCATGACGGTGTCGTTAGTTGTGGGCATTCTGGTCGTGCCGCGCGCGTTGAACTACGTGGCGCGCGCCAAAAGCGACGAAATGCTGCTGGTGTCGGTGCTCGGCTTCTGCTTCGGCTTCTGTCTGCTAGTCGTGAAGCTCAATTACAGCATTGCACTCGGCGCTTTCCTGATCGGCGCGATCATGGCCGAGTCGCGCCATCTGCATCGGATCGAGCATCTGATCGCGCCGCTGCGCGACGCCTTCTCCGCGATCTTCTTCGTGACGATCGGCCTGATGCTGAACCCGGCCGTGCTGGTCGACTACGCATGGCCGATTGCGGTGATTACGGCGGCGGTGATCGTCGGCAAGATCGTTTCGTGCGGCCTCGGCACTTTTCTCGCCGGCAAGGATGGGCGCACGGCGATGCGGGTCGGCATGACCGTCTCCCGGATCGGCGAGTTCTCGTTCATCATCGCGTCGCTCGGCTTGACCTTGAAGGTGACGAGCGCGTTTCTGTATCCGATCGCGGTGGCCGTCTCCGCCTTGACCACGCTTTTCACGCCTTACCTGATTCGCGCCGCCGATCCGCTGACGCAGCGTCTCGGGCAGGCGATGCCACGCACGTTCGCCAACGTGTTCGGCATGTACGGGCAGTGGTTGCGCAGTTTGAGCACCGGGACCGGCGAGCCGACGCTGTTCAGCATGACGCGGCGGATCGTTTTGCAGATTGCCGTCAATCTCGCGCTGGTCGCGGCGATCTTTCTGATCGTGTCGTATACCGCGCCATACACCAGCACTCTGCTTGCGCACTGGATGGCTTCGGAGCCGATGCAGCGCGTGGTGCTGTGGAGCATCGCGCTGGTGCTGTCGATGCCGTTCCTGGTGGCGGTCTATCGCAAGGCCAAGCCGCTCGCGCTGCTGCTCGCCGAGGTGAGCGTGCAGCCGGCAACAGCGGGGCGCTTCACCAGTGCGATCCGTTACGCGATCTCCGATCTGGTGCCGGTGGTCTCGATGGTCGGTGTGTTTTTGCTGGTCGCAGCGCTCTCCAGCAGCATCTTGCCGCCGACGGGCCTCCTGACCGCGGTGCTGGTTTGCGCCGCGCTGCTGCTGGCGCTGGTCTGGCGCTGGTGCGTGAAAATCCACGCGGCGATGCAGATCGCCCTGCGCGAAACGTTCGAAGAACAGCCGGACCCCTAAGTTAGACGACCCCGCGCGTTGCCCCGCAACAATGTGAGCAATTGTGTGCGGGTTTGCCGGGCTTGCCGCGCTAGCGGATAATCAGGGCATATTCATTCGTTCGCGTTGAAGGCGCCTGTCTGACTGTCATGAGCGAAAACAAACCTGAAAACGCCGGCAAGCCCGGCAGCCCATCGTCGCCTGCGGGGACGCCAACGCCCTCAACGTCGTCAACACCGTCTGGCGCAGCCCTTGGCGCGTCGAAACCCGACATCTTGCCGCCTGAGCCGGCGGCCTCGATACCGCTCTCACACGAAGATTCCATCCAGTCTCCGATCAAGGACGTGGTGACGCCGGCTGCCGGGGGGGGCGCGGTGAGGTCGTCGACCGACGACCTTGGCAGCGCGTCCACTGTCACCCCCACCGATGCGCAAACGGCGCAGCAACGTGACGCGGCCGAAGCGCGCAGTTCGGCGGCTGCGTCGACCGCGCAGCAGGAGGCCGCGGTTCATGAGCGCGAGGCAGCTAAGACGGGATATACCGCCAAGGTTCAAGCGTCGCGTCCGCCAGCTTCACGTCCCACTACGCTCGAAGGTAGCGAACCGCTCGCCGGCGAATTAAGCGTGCCGACTGACGAGGCTGCCCTCACGAAAACAGCGGAGAAAGCGGAAGAAGCAGCCGCGGCGGCTCGGCCGGCCGGCTCGCCGCCGCCGGGTTTCGGCGCCGCGCCAGACTTCACCGCATCGAACCCACCGCCGCCGAACGCGTTGCCACCGTCGCCGCCGCGCTATCTGAAGCAAAGCGATTCGGCGTGGACCGTGTTCGGCCGCATCATCGCGGCGCGCGCGCGTCAGATCTTCGATCGCGCTGGCCAACGGATCACGCAGCGCACGCTGCGCATCGGCGTGTCGGCGCGCATCTTCCACCCGGAGCCGGGCGCGAAGGGGCTGCGGGGCAAGACGCTGCAATACCTCGAGGAATCGATTGCGCACTGGGTGATGTCGCGCGACGTGCTGGTCTTCATGATTCCGACGGTTGGCCATCAGGGCATGCTGCACCCGAGCAATATCCGTTTGCGCGACTATGCGAAGCATCTCGACGGTCTGCTGCTGCAAGGCGGCGCGGACGTCTCACCGCAGTCGTACGCGGAACAGGCGACCAGCCCCGAGTGGCCGGGCGACCGCGTGCGCGACATGTACGAACTTGAACTGCTGCATGAGTTCATCGAGTCGGGCAAGCCGGTGCTCGGCGTATGCCGCGGTTGCCAGCTGATAAACGTGGCGTTCGGCGGCAGCCTGTATCAGGACATTGCCACCGACGTGCCGACCGCTGGCGCGCACGTCAACGAGAACTACGATCAGCATCGGCACAGCATTCATTTCCCGGACGGCTCGACGCTGGCCAATATGTTTCCGGGCCGGCGCGAGGCGATCGTCAACTCGATTCACCATCAGGCGGTCAAGACGCTCGGCCGCGATCTGAATATCGAGGCGGTGTCGGCGTCGGACGGCATCATTGAGGCCGTGCGCTATCGGCGTGCGCCGTTCGTGATGGGCGTGCAGTGGCACCCGGAGTTTCATCGCGCGGGCGGTCCGGAGTTGCTCGATTGCACGCCGTTGCTCGATACCTTCCTGCGGGTGGCGCGCGAAACGCGGTTTTAAGGCTGCGCCTCTAAGCCGCGCTTTCGAGTCTGGTCTTGCAAGCCCGATTCTCGCGGGGCGCCGCCGCCGTGCTCGGCGGCTATCTTTATATTGTCGCTCTGCTCGATGTTGGATTCGTGCGAACGCCATGCAGATTGGGAAACGTCCGCATGAGTCAGATTGATGCGTTTTTGTCTTATCTGAAATCTTTTATTTCGCGACTGATGCGTTCATCCAACCAAATCATTCGTTATCGATTTATCTCGATTTAAAGTCCGTCAATGCGACACCTGAATGCTTCGCTTAACTGCTAATCCGCGCGATAATCTGCGGCTGATTTGGATTTGCATGGAGCATGCACGTATGAAGTACCCCTTAATTGTACGGCGCGCCATGCTGCTCGCGACCTCGTGTGCGCTGTTGCAGCATGGAGGTTTCGTGCTGGCAGCGCAAAGCGACGAGGCTGCGCCTCTGGTCGGCACGCGGCCGGCCATGAACACGCTAACGCCGCAACCGGTCGCCGCTGCGCTGCGCAGTGCCGCATCAGACACGCCGGCTACCGCGAGCGAAGCGCAAGGCAATGTTGCCGAACTGATGCAGATGATTCACGACGCAAAGCTGAGCGAATTGCGCACCACGTATAACGGCAGTTACGGCGCGAGTCTGTTTTTCTATCCGCAGGAAATGACGTACTACGTCGCGCTTTTTCAGGACAAGCATTTCTGGCGCGTGATCAAGTCGGAGGACGTAGGCCGTGCTGAAGCGGTCTACGCCGGCTTCGTCCAGCAGACGGCGCAACTCGCGGACGTCGAGATTCGCCGCACGCAGTTGCAGGCGCAGAAAGCGTATATCGAAGACATCATCGCATTGTCGGAAGATCGCGCTAAGCGTTTGCAGGCCGACCTCGACGTCGCGCGTACGCAGCAGGCCAAGGTCAACGACTACCAGCGGCAGACGCAAGGCGAGGCGGTTGCGCTGCACGCGGAAAAGGAAAAGGCACAGGCGCAGTTGCGTCAGGTGCAGGGTGAAGTGATGCAGTTGCAGCGGCAGACCGAGTTCGGATTGCCAACGCAGAAGTAGGCGTACGAGCGTAAAAGAGCCTGGCCATGAATGGCCGGGCTGAGACTGCTGACCAACCCCACGTTTTTCGGAGCGTGGGGTTTTGTTTTTGTGCGCCCCGCTTTTGCAATAACGAGGCGCTTACTTCGCGAATTGATCGGGAACCTCGGTCACGCGACGTTGCGATGCGTGATTGATCCATTCTGTCCCACCGATTTCGGGCGGATTGATCGACGAAGCAGGGCGCGATGGCGGCGCAATATTGCGCAGGTGTGTGCCAGCTGACAGGGTTATCGATGCGTATTCGTCGGTGCCGAGTTGCGACGGCGCGAGTGGCGAGTAGGCTCCCGTCGACGATGGTTTCGGGGAAGTTCGTTGTGCATTCGCCGACACTGGAATCTGCGGCACTTCGTAGTTCATCGGCGAGATGCGTGACACCTGCGGTGGCAACTGCGTCGCGATGGTGGTCTGCGAACTGCGGGCGCTTCTTTCATACTGGTTCGGGGCGCTTTCGCGTAGCTTATCCCGGCGGCGCGATACGTTTTTGCCGGCGATAGCGCGCGCCGGTGTTGCCGTGACGGGCGTGACGATTTCCGTCGTGGCACTTGCGGTGAAATCGCGTAGCGGAGCCGCGGCAAATGCGTTCGGCAAATTTTCAGGCGATGCGTGTACAGATCCGGACGCGCTCGCCAGTTTGACATCGCTAATCGTGTGACGCTGCGCCAGATGACCGAACCCAATCCAGGCAAGCATCGCGGCGCCGCCGAGTGCACAGGCGCCGCCCGCTAGCGCACCCCAATGCATCGACCCGCCGCGCGGCGAGGCCGGAACCGCCGATGCGCTAACCGGCGCGAAAGGCGCGGCTTCGGCGGACGTTCGCAAGGAATCGTCGGCCGGTGCATCGAACACGGTTGCCGAGACAGCAGGTGAGGTGAAGCCTGAGGACGCAACCGGCGGTAAGCGCCGCGATTCCCACTGGCAGAGCGCACGGATGGCTTCCGCATTCAGACAAAAGGTACGTAACACGGCGGCATAGAGCGCCTTGATTTCCGCACGCAAACTGTGTCCTGGCGGCAGCAGCGCCCAATCGCGGCCGAATGGCGGGGGCAGCAGGCGGCCCAAGGGCGACAGGCTCGGCAGAGCCATGGAGCCTTCGATCAGGGTGAGGGGGATAGTGGTCGACATCGGTTTCTTCGCAGCGCCTCGTAAAAGGGCCGCGGGCAGGCGGCTCAGGGGGCTTTGGCTTCGGAGCGATGCGTATGAAAATGCTGTACACAACGCCATATGGAAACGCCGTACTCAGGTCGAGCACGCCGCCGCATGAGCGGTTACTGTGAAGCCATCGGGGTGTGGAAGATGATGCCAGGAAGTGGCTGAACTAACGATCGGATTGGTCCGAAAAAAATGCGCCGGTTTGTCCTAAGTCGGCTCAGTTTTGGACGACGATCAAACTAGGCGCGCCTGCTTCATCGATCGAGCCGGTACACATAGCGCAATGCAGTGATATCCACGCCGCCCATATGATCCGGTTCGGCGCCGACGAACTGCCAGCCTTGCCTCTCGTAAAAGCCGATCGCCGCTGTGTTGCCTTCGAGCACATAAAGGTACAACTGCGTCTCTCCTTGCGCGCGAGCCCAGTCTTCGGCCGCACGCATCAACAGCTTGCCTGCGCCGATGCCCTGGTGCCCCGGCAGCGCATGCAGGTTGTCGAGCAGGACGCCCCACGCTGACTCCGGTTGCCGTTCAACGCAGACGAAACCGATCGGCTCGCCCTCGAGCTCGGCGATCAGGACAATGCGGCGCTCGCCGCCCGGCGCGCGCAGCCGCGCTTCCCAGTAGGCGGCGCGCTCCCGCGTCACTTCGCCGTCGAGGAATGCGTCCGGCAACAGGCCGCGATAGGTAGCCTGCCAGCTAGCGCTATGGATCGAGGCGATCAGCGCTGCATCCGCGAGAGTCGCAGGGCGCAGCGAAAGTGCGGGGGAAGTTTGCATCGGGATGGTGGTCAACGGGAATTGCCTGTCTGCAAAAAGTTTACCGCAAGGGCGAGCCGGCGTTGTCTGTAATGAAACTGTATGAAATGCGCGACAGTGCCATGACCGGTAACATTACGTGTTGCGGACTCCGTGTATTTCACAACGTTTACCCTGATACCGCATAAATTTGTTCAGCATGGAAATGCAGCGCCCCCGGCGCGTCCTAATAAGTTGCCTGTGGCATCCGCTTGCCAAACGCAGTGGATCGTTTCAACTGCCTGAGCGCCGCCCGTCTGCGTGGCGACGGGCTAATCAGAGAATGTCATGTCTACTGCGTCGCACGCCGCTTCCTCTTCCCAAGAATCCAAGGTCAAGACAGTTTTCCGCGTGGTCAGCGGCAACTTTCTTGAGATGTACGACTTCATGGTCTACGGCTATTACGCGTCCGCGATTGCCAAGACCTATTTCCCGAGTGGCAACGAATTCGCCTCGCTGATGCTGTCGCTGTCGGTATTCGGTGCGGGCTTCCTGATGCGCCCGCTTGGCGCAATCGTGCTGGGCGCTTACATCGACCATCACGGCCGGCGCAAAGGCCTGATCCTCACTCTCGGCTTGATGGCGCTCGGCACTCTCACGGTCGCCGCGATTCCAGGCTACGCGACCATTGGCGTGCTTGCCCCGGTGCTCGTGCTGCTCGGCCGGCTGTTGCAAGGCTTCTCCGCCGGGGTCGAGCTGGGCGGCGTGTCGGTCTATCTGTCGGAGATCGCCACCAAGGCAACAAGGGCTTCTATTGTGCGTGGCAGTCGGGCAGCCAGCAGGTTGCCGTGGTGTTCGTCGCGCTGATCGGCGTGTTCCTGAACAAGTGGTTGCCGGCTGACCAGATGACGGCCTGGGGCTGGCGCGTGCCGTTCCTGATCGGCTGCCTGATCGTGCCGTTCCTGTTCCTGATCCGCCGGTCGTTGCAGGAAACCGAGGAATTCAAGGCGCGCAAGCATCATCCGAGCATGGGCGAGATCATGAAGACGATGGCCGCGAACTGGGGCATCGTGCTGGGCGGTATGGGCATGGTCATCATGACCACCGTGTCGTTCTACATGATCACGGCCTACACGCCGACCTTCGGCAAGGAAGTGCTGAAGCTGTCGTCGATCGATACGCTCGTCGTCACCGTCTGTATCGGTTTGTCGAATCTGGTCTGGTTGCCGCTCGCGGGTGCGTTGTCGGACCGCATCGGCCGCCGTCCGGTGCTGCTGGTCTTCACGATCCTGACGATCGTCACCGCGTACCCGGCGCTGCAATGGCTGGTCGCCGAGCCGTCGTTCGCCCGTCTTCTGGCGGTCGAGCTGTGGTTGTCGTTCCTGTACGGCAGCTACAACGGTGCGATGGTCGTGGCGCTGACCGAAGTGATGCCGGTCGAAGTGCGGACCGCCGGTTTTTCGCTGGCCTATAGCCTTGCTACGACGATCGGCGGTTTCACGCCGGCTATCTCGACGCTGCTGATTCACAGCACCGGCAACAAGGCAGCGCCGGGCCTGTTCCTGGGCGTGGCGGCGATCTGTGGATTGATCGCGACGCTGGTGCTGTATCGCATGCCGGAGTCACGCGATCAGTATCGAACGGCTTAAGGGTACGCTTAAGGTTCACCACCGTTCACCGTTCCATCCGGACAAACAAAAACCCCGCGTTCTTCACGAGCGCGGGGTTTTTTCTTGGGTGCCGCATCGCCACTTCGGCAATGAGCTTCGATGAGCCTGGCCTCGCTAACCGAGGCGCAATTCGTTTGTCACCGCCTCCACCACGTCACCCCACGCGCCGGGTTGCGGCTGGCGCAGCAGCGTTGCGCCTGGATACCACGCGCTGTGCGTCTCGCCGACGAACCAGCGCCAATCCGCCGCATACGGCAGCATCAGCCACAGTGGTTTTTTCAGCGCACCGGCGAGGTGAGCGATCGACGTATCGATCGACACGACCGCATCGAGCCGCTCGATGATCGCCGCGGTATCCGCAAAATCGCCGATCCGTTTATCCAGGTGATGAATTGACGCCGCACGCGGATGCGCGTCGAGCGCCGCGCGTTCGTCGGCGCTCAGTTCAGGTTGCAGCACGATCCAGTCGATCCCTTCGAGCGCGAACAGCGGCGCGAGCGCGGCGAGCGGCATCGAACGGGTTTCGTTCTGCTGGATGCGTCCTGACCACGCAATGCCGATCTTGCGCTTCGCATGACCGCCGAGCGAACCGCGCCATTTGCGGCCGTAAGCCGGCGGTGCGCTGAGATAGGGCGTGCGGGCGGGAATCGTGTCGTAGGTCGTGCCGAGCGCGAGCGGCAAGCTCAGCAGCGGGCACTGCAGATCCGCCGCTGGACGCGGTGTGCCCTGGGCGATCAGCGTGACGCGCCAGGCTTGCGCGGCCGGTGCAAGCAGCGGCAGCAGTTGCGGCTGTACTTCGAGTACGACGCGCGCAGCACGCTGCGCGGCCAGTGGCACGAAGCGCACGAATTGCAACGTATCGCCGAAACCCTGCTCGGCATGAACGAGGAGCGTGCGCTGTTCGATCGGCTCGCCGTGCCAGCGCGGCAGCGTCTGGATGACCGGCTGCGCGGTGGTCTGCAGCCGCCATTCGTATTCCGGCAGCCCACGCGCGAAATCGCGCAACGCGAGCCAGGCAAGCGCGCGGTTCATGTGCGCGGACGCGAGATCGGGGCGCAAGCGCAGCGCCTGATCGAGGGCCCGCACAGCCGCCGCGTGCGCGCCGAGCGCTTGATGTGCTGTGCCGAGACTCAGCCATGCGAGCGCGAATTGCGGGTCGAGACCAACGGCGCGCTCGAGATACGGCAGCGCCTGCGCATGACGTCCCAGCGCCGCGAGCGCGTTGCCGAGCCCGAAGATGGTGGGCGGCAGGTTCGGCTGCAAGGCGAGCGCCGACTGGAAAGAGGCAACCGCTTCTTCGTGGCGGCCGGTGGCGTCGAGCGTATTGGCGAGATTGAAGTGAGCGGCGACGAAACGCGGTTCGGCCGCCAGCGCCGCCTGAAAGCGCGGGATCGCCTCGTCCGCGCGGCCAAGCGCGTTCAGCGACATGCCCATGTTGTTGAGCGCGCCGGCATGCCCCGGGCGCAGTTCGAGCGCGCGCTGGAACGACGCGATCGCTTCCGTATGACGGCCGAGCGCATGCAATGCGTTGCCGAGATTGTTATGCGACGAGGCGTCGTTCGGTTGCAGGCGCAACGATTTCTCGAAGGCGTCGGCGGCGTCTTCGTGGCGGCCCACCGACGCGTACGCATTGCCCAGGTTGTAGTGCGCCATCGGGAAAGACGGCGCCAGCGTGAGCGCATTGCGGAACTGTTCGATGGCGTCGTCGATCTGGCCCAGCGCTTTCAGCGCGTTGCCGAGGTTCAGTTGCAGCGCGGCGTCTTCCGGGCGCAGGTTCACCGCGCGCCGCACGAGCTCGGCGGCTTCGGCGTGCTGGCCCTGCTGGTGGCGCAGGACGCCCAGCAGGTGCAACGCATCGACGTGCACGGGATTGCCGTCGAGCGTCGCGCGGTAGCCGCGTTCGGCGTCGTCGAGGCGGCCGTCACGATGCGCCGCGAAAGCGCGGTCAAATACTTGTTGCATGACGGAGGATGGCATTCGGGTGAGGCGAAGGCCGCATTTTCCCACACTCGCTGGACCACCCTCCGATTTGACCTGTTGTCTCGATATCTATAACATATGAATATCTGTTCATATGTATGTTAATGATGCCGCTTACCATGGCTTCCGCTATATCGCCTGTCAGTTTCGAAGACCGCCCGCTAGAGACGATCGTGCCGTTGGCCGACCTGTTCCGCCTGCTCGGCGACCCGACGCGCTTGCGCATCGTGCTTGCGTGCGTCGACGAGCGGCGCGCCGTCGGTGCGATTGCCCAAGGGCTGGGCTTGTCGCCGTCGCTGGTGAGCCACCATCTGCGGCTGTTGCGCGCGGCGCGGATCGTGCGCGCCGAGCGGCAGGGCAAGCAGGTGTTCTATCTTGCCGCTGACCGTCACATCAGCGCGATGCTGGGGGGCATGCTCGAGCATGTGGCCGAGCCGGCCGGCGAATTTCCTTTGGACCCGTCATGAAGAAAACCACCAACCCGAGCCGGGCCGCCGAAGAACGCGAGGATGACCACCCGCCGGTGTGGCCCGATGGGGAAGTCGACGGTGCCGACCACGCCCACAATCACGACGACGACAGCCACAGCGCGCAGAGCCACGGCGACCACAGCCACGATAGCCACGCCGGCCATAGTCACAGCGCCGGCAGCCCCAGTGCCCACAACCAGGGTAGCCACACCGGTCACGATCACAGCGCCCACAATCACAGCGCCCACAGCCACGCCGGCCATCACCACGCCCATGCGCCCGTCGCAGGCCACGGCCGCGCCTTCGCACTCGCCGTCGCACTGAACGTAGCGATCGTGGTGGTTCAAGCTGTCTACGGCGTGATCGCGCATTCCACCGCGCTGCTCGCCGACGCCGGCCACAATCTCTCCGACGTGCTTGGCCTGCTGCTCGCCTGGGGCGCAACCTGGCTCGCCACGCGCCGTCCGTCGGCACGCTATACATTCGGCTACGGCAGTTCGTCGATCCTGGCGTCGCTCGTCAACGCGGGACTGTTGCTGTTCGCGTGCGGTGTGATCGTCGCCGAGGCGATCGGGCGCCTGATGAACCCGGCACCGGTCGCCGGACTGGTGGTGTTCGTCGTCGCGACGGTCGGCGTGGTCGTGAACGGCTTCTCGGCGTGGCTCTTCATGCGCGGCCAGAAAGATGACCTGAACATTCGCGGCGCTTTCCTGCATATGGCCGCGGACGCCGGCATTTCCGCCGCGGTCGCGATCAGCGGCCTCGTGATTCTCTATACCAATTGGACGTGGCTCGACCCGGTGATGAGTCTGCTCGTGGTCGCGGTGGTGGTTTATGGTACGTGGGGCCTGCTGCGCGATTCGGTGCGCATGGCGCTCGACGCCGTGCCGCCCGGCGTCGACCTGCAGCCTATCCGCGACTATCTCGCCGAACAGCCGGGCGTCACCGATGTGCACGACCTGCATGTATGGGCGTTGTCGACCACCGGCAATGCGCTCAGCGCGCATCTGGTGATGCCGGCCGGCCATCCCGGCGACGAGTCGATCGACGGCATCGTCATCACACTGCGCGAGCGTTTTTCGATGCAGCACGCCACGCTGCAAGTCGACCTCGGCACCACCGAGCATCAATGCGCGATGGATCATCCCCGCGATTGATGCAACGCACCGTTGAGCGGATTATCGGCGGCGTACACTAGAACGTCCTGTTGTCTCAGGAGTTCCGCATGGACGCTGCCGCACACGACGCGTCGCCGGTGCTGATCGTCGGGGCGGGTCCGACCGGGCTCGCCGCGGCGATGAGTCTGGCGCGTGCCCACATCCCCGTGCGTCTGGTCGACAAGGCGCTGCAACCGAACCCGTACTCGCGGGCCATCGGCATTCAGGCGCGCACACTCGAACTGTTTGAACAGCACCGGCTGATCGAGCCGTTTCTCGAACTCGGTCATCGCGCGCGCATCGCCAATCTTTTTTCCAATGGCATGCGTCTCGCGCGCCTCGATTTCGATCCGCTGCACACACGCTATCCGTATCTGCTGTTTCTCGATCAATCCGTGACCGAACGTTTGCTGACGGAGCATCTCGCGACGCTCGGCGTGACGGTCGAGCGCGGCGTCGAGCTGACGATGTTCTCGCAGGGTTCCGCCAGCATGCAGGCTACGTTGCGTCGCGTGGACGGTCATACGGAGACGATCCGCCCGTCGTACATGATCGCCGCCGACGGCGCGCATAGCACGATCCGTCACCGGCTCGGCTTGAGCTTCGTGGGCAACACCTTCGAGCAGACGTTCCTGCTTGCCGACGTGCATGCCGAAACCGATTGGCCCGAAGACGAATTCCATATCTTCGCTTCAGGCGAGGGTCTCGTCGCGCTGTTTCCGATGGGCCATGGCCGTCATCGTCTGATTGCGGATCATCCGGCCGAACCGACTACGGTCCCGGCGCCGGCCACGCCCGCCGTGCTCGGCGAACCGCCGCTCAACCAGGTTTCGCCGCCGTCGCTTGCCGAATGCAAGGCGCTGATCGCCCGGCGCGTGCGGGAACGCGTCGACGTGTCGGAGTTGGCATGGTCGTCGCATTTCCATCTGAACAGCAGGATGGTGGATAGGCTGCGCGTCGGCCGCATTTTCCTCGCGGGGGATGCGGCTCACGTACACAGCCCGGCCGGCGCGCAAGGGATGAACACGGGGATTCAGGAAGCGTTCAATCTCGGCTGGAAGCTCGCGCGCGTTTTGAAAGGCGGGGCGTCTGACCGCCTGCTCGATACGTACCACCACGAACGGTATCCAATCGAGCGCGACGTGCTGCGGCAAACCGGCTTCATCACGCATATGGCCGAGGCCGACCATGGACCGCTCAAGCTGCTGCGCGAGCGCGTGATGCCGGTGCTGGCCGCGCTCGGCCCGCTGCGCGATGCGGCGCGGATGACCATCAGCGAGTTGTCGATCCAGTATCGGCGCAGTCCGCTGACGCTCGAGCGCGTGCTCGACGGCGGCCCGCGTGCCGGCGAGCGTGCCCCGGATGCGCTGGTGCATGTGGTGGATGGGCCGCTTGGCCGCGCGCCGGGTGTCGGATGCATTTTCGATCTGCACGATCCCGCGTTCTTCTCGTTGTTCCTGCTGGTCCCGCCGCTGCCCGTCGACGAAACGCCGCTCGATCCCGCCGCGAAGCACGCGCCGCCACCGGACCCGGAACTGGAACGACTGGCTGTCGAAATCGAAAAGTTATTGCCGGGCGCGGTACGCATCTGGCGAGTGACCGATACGAGCGGCGAGGGCGCCCCAGCGCTCTCCGAATCGTATGGACGCACGCGGCCATCGTTCTATCTGGTGCGACCGGACGGCTACATCAGCGCGCGCGGGCGCACCGGCTCCGATCTGCACGGCTTGCTGCGGCATTGCGAAGCGTGGTTCGCCGTGGGTGGGGTGATACCGGAGCAGGCGGCGCTATAAGGTGGGCCTGTGAAGTGACCCGTGCGAGGCGGCCCGTGACATGGGCCGCCTTGCGTATGGCAGGCGCTGGGTGAACGGCGCCCCGCCTATACCGTAGAAAGTGCAGCCGGCGTCAGCCCGTTACGATGCTTGACGAGCGCTTCCCTGACGATGCCCGACATCTCAATGCCGTTCGCATCCGGCTCATCGAGCACTGCCAGCAGCGCGCTTCGCATGCGCGGCTCCCAGAAGCGGCGGATATGATCGGCGATGCCGGCGAGCGCCTCTTCGCGATCCGGCATCGAATCGAAAAAGTCGCCGATCCGGTTCGCCATGTCGATCAGATTCTGATTGTCCATGGCTTGCCTCACTTACCCGACGTTGCGTTGGCCAGCTCGCGCTGCTTCAGCAGATCGAGCTGCTCGGTGTTGAAGCGCGAATACTCCTGCTGCCACTGCGACGGCTGTTCGACCGGCATCACCTGCACCGCGGTCACCTTGTACTCGGGACAGTTGGTGGCCCAATCCGAGCTATCGGTGGTAATCACGTTCGCGCCCGATTCGGGGAAGTGGAACGTCGTGTAGACGACGCCCGGCTGCATCCGCTCGGTCACTTTCGCGCGCAACACGGTTTGTCCCGCGCGCGATTCGATACCCACCCAATCGCCGGTCCTGATGCCGCGTTCTTCTGCATCGTGCGGATGCAGTTCCAGCCGGTCTTCGTCATGCCAGCGCGAATTCTCGGTGCGGCGCGTCTGCGCGCCGACGTTGTACTGCGACAGGATACGGCCCGTAGTAAGCAGCAGCGGGAACTTGCGCGTGACCTTTTCCGGCGTTGCGATGAACTTCGTAATCACGAACTTGCCCTTGCCGCGCACGAAGGTGTCGATGTGCATGGTCGGCGTACCGTCGGGCGCGCTCTCGTTGCACGGCCACTGGATGCTGCCGAGCTCGTCGAGCTTCCTGTACGACACGCCATGGAAAGTCGGCGTGAGACGCGCGATCTCGTCCATGATCTGCGACGGATGCGCGTAGTCCATTTCGTAACCGAGCGCGCGCGAGAGCATGACCGTGACTTCCCAGTCGGCGTAACCCGGCACTGGCGGCATCACCTTGCGTACGCGCGAGATGCGGCGCTCCGCGTTGGTGAAGGTGCCGTCCTTTTCGAGGAACGATGAACCCGGCAGCAGCACATGTGCATACTTCGCGGTCTCGTTGAGGAAAATGTCCTGCACGACGATGCATTCCATCGCCGACAGTGCCGCCGACACGTGATGCGTGTTCGGATCCGACTGCACGATATCTTCGCCCTGGCAGTACAGGCCCTTGAAGGTGCCGTGCACGGCGGCGTCGAACATGTTCGGAATCCGCAGGCCCGGTTCGGGCTGCAGCGTCACGTTCCAGGCTTCTTCGAACAGCGCGCGCGTGATCGAATCGCTGATATGACGATAGCCGGGCAGCTCGTGAGGGAACGAGCCCATGTCGCACGAACCCTGCACGTTGTTCTGACCACGCAGCGGGTTCACGCCGACGCCTTCGCGGCCGATGTTGCCGGTCGCCATCGCCAGATTCGCGATGCCCATCACCATCGTCGAGCCTTGCGCGTGTTCGGTGACGCCGAGGCCGTAATAGATCGCGGCGTTGCCGCCGGTGGCATAGATGCGGGCAGCTTCGCGGATGGAGGCGGCGGGCACGCCGGTGAGTTCCTCTGTCGCTTCCGGCGCGTTCTCGGGCAGGGCGACGAACGCACGCCATTGCTCGAACGCGCGCGTTTCGCAGCGCTCGGCGATGAACGCTTCGTTCAGCAGCCCTTCGGTCACGATCACATGCGCGAGGGCATTGACCACCGCGACGTTGGTGCCCGGACGCAATTGCAGATGATGCGAGGCCTTCACGTGCGGCGTATCGACGATATCGATACGCCGCGGGTCGACGACGATCAGCTTCGCGCCTTCACGGATGCGGCGCTTCATCCGCGAGCCGAACACCGGGTGGCCGTCGGTCGGATTCGCGCCGATCACCATGATGACGTCGGCCTCGTCGACCGAGGCGAACGTCTGCGTGCCGGCGGATTCGCCGAGCGTGGTCTTCAGGCCGTAGCCGGTCGGCGAGTGGCACACGCGCGCGCAGGTGTCGACGTTGTTGTTGCCGAACGCGGCGCGCACGAGCTTCTGCACCAGATACGTTTCTTCGTTCGTGCAACGCGACGACGTAATGCCGCCGATTGAATCGCGACCATGCTTCGCCTGAATGCGGCGGAATTCCGACGCCGCGTAACTGAGCGCTTCTTCCCAGCTGACTTCGCGCCACGGATCGGT
>NZ_WOEZ01000074.1 GCF_013177735.1 Paraburkholderia elongata
TCGCGTAGCGACTTCGACGGCAGTCTCATCAGTGGAACCGGGAGGCTTCCGGTACGGAGACGGGAAGCTTGTCGAAGCGGATTTGATGGTATGGGCTGCTGGTGTCAAGGCACCTGATTTCATGAACCGGCTCGCTGGCCTGCAAACCAACCGGGCGAACCAGATCGTGGTGTCGGGCACGCTGCAGGCTCTAGACGATGAGAACATTTTTGCTCTCGGCGATTGTGCTTCCCTGACGCCAGAAGGTGCGCAACGAGCGCTTCCTCCTACCGCGCAGGTTGCCACCCAACAGGCGGAGTACCTGGCGCGCCATCTGCCGGAATGGGTCCGTCACGACAAACCTCTTCCTCGTTTTGAATTCCGGGATTTTGGATCGCTGGTGTCATTGAGCGACTACGACGCGTTCGGCACGCTTGGGCGCTTTGGCTTCTTTCCCGGAGGGCTCATCCGGGGGAGACTCGCCCAACTCAGTCACGCGCTGTTATACCGACGTCATCAGCAGGCGCTGCACGGCTTTCGCAGAGCAACGCTGCTCTGGACGGCCGAGCAGATCAACGGGCTGGCTCAACCGGACATTCGGCTCGCTTGACAGGACTTCTCGCCGACGGCGAACTTCGTTCAAGACGAGTATGCGCATCTCTTTGGGATTCCGACGGCGGTCTCGTGGTACTGCCGCTCTTCACATTTACCGTTCTTCTGGGCGGTATTTTACTTTCCAGCGTGGTCCGCTCCGCGATCGACTTGCCATTGCGACGACGCATCAAGGTTCGTGAGTTCGTCGTCGGAATTCACGCGGCCACTGGAATTCTCTGCGCGCTAATTCGAATAGCCTCTCGCTTCATGAGTGTGTCTTCAGACTGTTCGAGAATTTCGACCTGGATTCGTGCGACGTCTACTGCAGCGTACTTTCTCGTCCTCATAAGCTGCTCCTGGAATCGAGCCGTTTTAATTTATTCGCGTACCCCTCACGCGCGGGTCGTATCAATCACCTTGCCGAGTACGACACCCTGCGAGATTGCCGCGACGAGGCTGCCCACACCGAACACGGTATCCCATAGCCGTCCATGCTGGGCGCTATGGCGAAACTCGATGGCCGCACCGCGCATGATCAGTCCGGCAATCATCGCCATGACGGGCAGATAGAGTTCCTGCATCAGGATCGCGTAGGCCGCGGGAAACGCACCGAACAGGCCACCGCCGACCACGACAAGCCAGGTCTCGTTCGCAGCAGTCCATAGACAACCCACGGCTGACGTCCCACCTCGCGTACGATCCACCCGGCCTCGACAGCCAGGTAAGGCAGCGGGATACACAGCACCCATGCGAGCAGGAGCTTGCGCTGTGCGAGAAGGCACTCGAGACTGCCGCGCGCTTTACGTAGGGCATACGCAGTCCAGAACGCGAGCAGCATGAACGCAAAGCCGACGCCGGCCATCACGCGGAACGCGTAGTAGAGGAGCGGCACCATAGGCGGCTGGTCGGCGCGCGGGAAGTCCGTGAGACCCAACACCCGTCCGTGCAGCGAATGCGTGCCAAGGATGCTCAGGAATCCCGGCACTTCGATCGACCAGTCGTTGCGCTGCTTTTGCTGATCGGGCCAGGCAACGAGAGATCATGCTGCGCCCTCGCCAGGCTTGTTGGTCTGCCAATGTCCTTCGATGGCGGCACCCTTCGCGGGTTGTGTCGCGAACACGCTGGTGCCGCTCGAGTCCCCAAGCCAGACCTGAACCGGCGCAACGAAGACGAGCACGACAAGTGCGATCTTGAACGAACGCGCAAAGAACTCGGGATGACGTCGGCGGAACAGGTGGTAAGCGGAAATGCCCGCGATCACGAACATGCCCGTTTCGATCGCGGCCATCCACATGTGCGAGACGCCCCACACCATGTCGGGGTTGAAGACGGCCGCCACGTAGTCCGTCACCACGACCTTTCCGTTGACGACGGCGAAGCCGGCAGGCGTCTGCATCCACGAATTGGCGACCATGATCCAGAACGCGGAAATGCTGGACCCGAGCGCCACCATTGCAGTGGCGAAGAGATGGACGCCACGTGGTACACGTCCCCAGCCGAGCGTCATCACGCCGACGAATCCGGCTTCGAGCATGAACGCCATGGCGCCTTCGAAACCCAGAATGTTGCCGACGAACTGGCCGCTGAACCGCGCGAAGCCGGACCAGTTGGTGCCGAACTGAAACTCCAGCGGAATGCCGGTCACCACGCCCACCGTGAAGTTGAGCACGAGCAACTTGCCCCAGAAACGGGCATGGCGGTAGTACGTCACGTCGCCCGTGCGGATCCACAGGGCTTCAATCATCAGCAGGAACGCCGAGAGACTGATGGTCAGGATCGGCCACGCAATGTGGAAGATCGTGGTCATCGCGGACTGGGCGCGAGAGAGGTGGAGTACGTCAGTCAGCATGATGACCATCCTATTTACGTTTGAGCTACGCCAGCGTTGGGAGACGTTGCTCATCAGTAACTTTAGGTGGTCAGCAGTGCGTGACTCAATTGCACGATGGTGCTACGACACCTTCGTATCGATGGGAGGGCATGTCGCTGACTCCTGCATCCAAAGTGTAATTGCGGCCGTCTTTGGTACACCCTAAATTGGTTCGTAGTGTGCAGCAAATGCTCCACGGCTAACGCAGCATGAGCAGCACGAAACTTGGAAGCAGACGACAACGCGAAGGAGGCCACCATGAGCCCGACCGGAAAGACACTGCACTGGGCCGTCGACAAATGGCTCGCGCCCACGCCTGCCACGCCCGCGCGCGTGGTGCGCTTCTACCGTACGCAGGGGCATCGCCGCTGCGTGTGCGTTCAGGCGATGGGTTTCGGCGGTCTGCTGTCGATCTTCTTCTTCCGTCACGATGACGGGTCGTGGAATGTTTTTCCACCCGCGCAAGCGCGGCCGGCCATGTCTGCATGGAGGACTGCGTGATGAACAACTGCGCGCCTCTGAAGCCGGCCGGTTACGCGATACTCGCGGTCAATGTCGCTGCCCTCCTTTTGGCCGCGATGCTGTCGACCTGTTGGGGCCGTGACGGACTCGACTGTGTGTTACGGGTGGGTTGGTGGTTTGGGTGAAACCTGGGCTTCGCCTTGTCTGCCGGCGCGGCGCGCTGTCTCCTGGACAGCGTGAACAAATGCCGCTGTGACCATACTCGTTACCAGTACACCCTGCATGCCGAGCAACACCGAATCGATTCGGCCCAAGGTCGTGGTGGGCACCACGTCGCCGTAACCGATCGTGAGCGCCGTGACCATGCAGAAGTAGAGCGTTTGCCCAAACGAGGATGGCGCTCTGCTCGCCGATTCGACCAGACCTCCGACGTAATACATGACGGTCGAAAGCAGAAGGAACAGCACAAGCAGAACTGCGAGCGGTGCACGCAGTTGCCAGAGGGTCCTGGCAAATTCTTCGAACACGTGGCCAGCCTTCAGTGGGGCTTGCGAGGAATTCCTGGCATTCTCCTCCATGGACTAACTCCGAAGGTTGTCGTCCACAAAGTTAGGTTAGGCCGAAGGCGGCCCACGCGCCATTGCACGATGGTGTTAGCGAAACCTTCATTTCCGAGGAAAGGGGTGACCTGAACCTAAGGTGCAATTGCGGCCGCGCTCGGCACCTCCTAAATTGGTTCTCAGGCCGACACTTCAAATGAGCTCATGCGTTGCCGCCCGTTTGTAGCATCAGCCGTTCGCCCCCGGAACTAGAGCAAGGCCATGAACCGCAACCTCCAACCATCAGGCAGTGAACAAGGCGCAAGCCGCGCAGCCGCATATGCCGCGGCAGACGTCGCGCTTGGTGGTTCCAATACGGAACCCACCCTCGGTGCCCATCTGATCACGGAACGCCGCGGCTATGATCATCACGGCATTTATGTCGGTAGCGGCAGGGTCATTCACTACGCGGGTTTCACCAGGTCCGAGCGTCGCGGACCCGTCGAAGAAGTCCCGATCGAACAGTTCGCCGACGGTCACGCCGTCGCCGTGCGTCCGCATCCTTTCCCGAAGTACTCCGGCGAAGAAACCGTGCTTCGCGCTCGCTCGCGCCTCGGTGAAAACAGCTATCGCCTGCTGACGAACAACTGCGAGCACTTCTGCGCCTGGTGCCTGCTCGGCCAAAGCCGCAGCGAACAGGTTCATACATGCCTCACGCATCCGCGTGCGGGCGTCCACGCGCTGCTGTGTCTCGTGAGAACTTTCATCGGCGAGCGAATGAAAGTCGGCTACGCCCGCTACACCTCCCAACCGAAGGAGAATTTCTCGTGAATTCCCGGAAAATAGCCGACTGGATCAACCCAATGGACGACAAGGAGATTTTTGCGAAACGTGTTCCAACGGATCGCGTCGAGTTGACGCTCCAACCGGAGCGCCTGTTCAAAGCATCTGTCATTGTTGTCTGTGCCTGGGCGCTGATTGAGGCGCCGCTGGAACTCGGCGGGGCGATCAGTTTGATCGCGCTGCTTGCCGTGGTGGCGTCGAAGGTGCTGATTGGCCTCATTGGCACAGCCGCCATCGCCAACCTGCGCTTTGCCCGTCAAGTCTTTACGTTCATCTGTGCAGCGAGCGTATTAGCCATAGCACCAGTCTTACCTCTTGAGTACACGCGCTGCGTGGCTATCGCGCTCTTCTCGACAGTCGAGTGCCTTGGCAAAGCGGCATGCGTTGCAGCGTTCGCAATCCGGACTCGTGGTTCTGTATCGTGAGCGTCGCCCTCACGCAGATGCGCGGCCAGGATGAAGTCTTCCCGCGATGTTGACAAGTTCAGGTAGCGAGCGGGCGTCCATCTTTTGCATGACGTGCCTGCGGTGCACCTTCACCGTGATCTCGCTGATGCCCAATTCGGCTCCCACCTGCTTGTTCAGCAGACCGGATACCACCAATGCCATGACCTCCCGCTCGCGTCTACTGAGTGAGGCGTAGCGATCACGGATCGAGCGCATCCCGGCTTCCTCGTTCAATGCCGCCCGGCTGCGCTCGATGGCGTGCCGGATGGCATCGAGCATAACCTCGTCGTCAAAGGGCTTGGTGAGAAATTCAGCCGCTCCAGCTTTCATGGCTCGCACCGTCATCGGCACGTCGCCGTAGCCGGTGATGAAGATGATCGGCATGTCGGTACGCTCGGATGCAATGAGATTCTGCAGGTCGAGGCCGCTGAGATCGGGAAGACTGACGTCCAGCACCAGGCAGTTCGGGACCATCGCGCGCGGGCGCCCAAGGAAGTCCTGGGCGCAAGCGTACGTCTCTACCCTGAGACCGGCAAAGCGAATCATGGCTTCGAGCGACTCCCGCACCGAGATATCGTCGTCGACGACGAAGACGACCGGCGTGGGTTGCGCCGAAGACAATGCTGATTCGCGTTCAACTGCATGAGCGGGTGTCATTGCGAACTCCATTCGTAGGCACCTGGATGAATCATTCGACCCGGAGCGCGGCCTGAATCGCTTCGAGCAGGGCGGTGTCGCTGAATGGCTTGAACAGACACTCGACGGCACCCTGTTCAAGCACTCGCGGCCTGAGGGCCTCGTCCCCATTCGCCGTGATAAAGACGATCGGAACGGTTTGCCGGCGCTGCTTGAGCTCGTGCTGCAGGTCCCGGCCGGACATGCCGGGCATGGCGATGTCGAGGATCAGGCATTGCGCTTCGCCGATACAGCCGGAGGCCAGGAACTCTTCTGCCGACGAAAACGCCCGTGCCGCGAAGCCGAACTCACGCAGCAGGTCGGGCAGCGATTCGCGCACCGACTCGTCATCGTCGACTACCGCGATAAGCGAGCGCTCGGCCATCACCGGCTCCTCTCGACCTGATCGGCGTCCGCGTGCGCGGACTGCCTCGTGGGCGCGGACTGATCGGAGGCCGATATGCTGCCCGCCCTACGTGGGATGGAAAATGTAAATGTGGCGCCCTGGTCTGTGTTCGAGGAGGCCCACAGGCGGCCCCCGTGGCTCTCGATGATGCTGCGGCTCACGGACAGGCCGATGCCCATGCCTTCCCGCTTCGTCGTGGAAAACGGATCGAAGAGCTTGCTCGCATGCTGCGGGTCGAATCCCACGCCGGAATCGGTCACAGCGAGCCGCACGCAGTCGCCATCGTCGCGCTCGATATTGACCAGCATCCGCCGTGGACGGTCTTCGACGCCATTCATCGCCTCCACGGCGTTGAGCAGCAGGTTCAGCACCACCTGCTGGAGCTGGACCCTGTCCCCAGCAACAGGCGGCAGGTCGTCAGCAGCCTTCAGATGCAGCACGATCCGTTTATTGCGAATCTCGTCCTGCAGCAGCCCGACAACCTCCTGCGTGGCCTCAACCAGATCGACAGCATCCGTCGTCACGGCCTTCTTGCTGAACAGCGCGCGCAGACGTGTCATCACTTCCGACGCGCGGTGCCCGTCACGGATCGTGCGTCGTACAGTCTCGAGCGCGCCTTCGACATTGGGCGGCTCTGCACTCAGCATGCGCAGGCTCGTGCTGGCGTTGGTCACGATGCCGGCCAGCGGCTGGTTGATTTCGTGCGCGATCGAGGCCGTCAACACGCCCTGACTGTTGACACAGCTCAGGTGGGCCAATTCGGCGCGCAGCGCCTCGGCACGCTTGCGGTCATCGATATCCGTCTGAAGGAAATACCAGAGAGCGATTCGGCCCTCGTTATCGCGCAACGGAAAGCCCTGTACGCGGAACCATCGGTAGATGCCGTCGGCACGGCGATGGCGGGACTCCGCGTCATAAGGCTCGCCGGTGCTGATCGACGCACGGAACCGGGCAATCACCGCTTCCCGGTCATCCGGATGGGTCAGGCCGTTGGTCTTCCATGCCTTCAACTCTTCGATGGTCACGCCGGAGTAGTCGAGCGTATGGCGGTTGGCGTGCAAGACGTCACCGTCGGGCCCAAAAAGGATGACACGGGTGGGGAGTCTATCGACGATCAGCTCGAAGCGCTGCTCTTGCGCGCGCAGGGCAGCTTCGGTTTGCTTACGGTCCTCGATGTCCGAGTTGATCCCGCACCACTTTACGATTTCACCGGCAACATCGGCAATCGGACTGGTTCGGCATACGAACCAGCGATACGTGCCATCGAAGCGACGCATTCGCGCTTCCGCCTCGCCTCTCTCACCGGAGGCGACGACAGTCTGCCAGGCTTCGAGCAGCGCACGCCGGTCGTCGGGGTGAAACGCCGTCTGCCAGCCTTCGCCCGCCGCTTGCTCAACCGAAAGCCCCGTATATTCGCACCAGCGTCGATTGACGAACTCGATGCGACCGTCAGGAAAGGCAGTCCATACCAGCCCGGGAAGCGCATCCACGGTACGGCTGAGCTCGTTGTCCATCGCTGTCCCTTTCTGCAGAGCTTCTTACGATACAACAATCGGCTTTTGCGAACGGAGAGTCAATATACCTTGGTGTCGGTTTTGTCCCTTCAGGGGGCCGGCCCACGGTCAGTTCGGCGAATTTTCCCGCCGGATTGACGCAAGGCGGAGGCCGGCGATGAGGCACCCCGCGGTGCGCAATGCGTGGCCGTCTTACAATGACACCGGCGGATGAACAGGCACCGTGAACTCAAAGACCGCGCCGCGGGGTACATTTTCGCTCGCCCACAATCGGCCGCCGTGTGCTTCGATGATCGAGCGGCAGATCGACAGTCCTATCCCCAAGCCGGTAGCCTTTGTCGTGTAAAACGGCTCAAAGAGGCGCTCGATATTCTCGGGAGCGATGCCCAATCCGGAATCGCGCACCGCCACAAGGACGGGACCCGGCTCATTCATGGCGGTGCTGATCGTCAATTCGCGCGGTCCATCGTCAACCGCGCTCATCGCATCAATGGCGTTGATAATGAGGTTCAGCATCACCTGTTGGAGTTGCACCCGGTCGCCTTTGACGAGCGGCAAGTCCTCCGCAAGCTGCATCCGCACAGAGACGCCGTTCCTGTTTGCTTCACTGGACGTGAGTGCATTGACCTCGCGAATCGCTTCGTTGATCTGCAGAATCTCGTTGCACGTCGGGGCCTTTTTTACGAGGCCATGAACGCGTTTGATCACCTCGCCTGCGCGCCTCGCGTCGCGGACAATCCGATCAAACGCTTGACGGGCCTCCGTCACTTCGGCGGGCTCGCGACCGAGCCAGCGCAGACCCGTCGACGCATTGAGTGTGATCCCCGCGATCGGCTGCTTCATTTCGTGGCTGATCGAGGCCGCGAGCTGCCCAAGCGCCGTGACGCGGTTTGCATGCGCCAGCTGAAGCTGCATCTGGCGCGCATCCGCTTCCGCCCGCTTGCGCTCGCTCAGGTCGAGCACAAACGCGATACCATGAGTCTCGCGCTCTTCCAGCATCGCAACGCCGATCAGCACCGGCACCCGGCTGCCGTCCTTCCTGAAGTACTCTTTCTCGTAGGGCTGCAATATCCCCGTCTTCTTCAGCTTTTCAAACTCTATTCCGCTGCGCTCGATCCACTCTGGCGGCGTAAGGTCCGACCAGCGCAGATGCCCCGCCAGCAGATCGTCACGGTCGTATCCGACGATACGAAGAAAAGCGTCATTCGCTTCGAGGATCCGGCCATCGAGATCCCCAATCAAGACCCCGACGATGTTGGCGTCGACGAGGCGCCGGATCTTCGCTTCACGTTCCGCAAGATCGCGGTACAGGCCAGCGTTTTCCAATGCGATCGCCGCCTGTGACGCTAGCAGCTTCAACAGGGCGATGCGCTTCGGAGCAAAGATACCGGGCGCGAGATTGTTCTCCAGGTAGAGCACGCCGATCAGCCTGGCCTGCTTGAGTAACGGCAAGCAAAGGACGGAACGTGCGCCTTTCTGGCGGATATAGGGATCGGTGGAAAATCGGCTTTCGGCTGAGGCATCATCGACGATGACGGGGTCACGCGTGCTTGCGACATAACGCAAGAGCGAGTCCGGCAGTGCCACCGGGCTCGGTGACTGTTGCGGCAATTGCACGATGACTTTGCCGCCTTGAATGGTGGCTTCGGCCTCGATGCGCAGTTGGGCGCCCTGTGGAAGGATCAACAGTCCGCGTTCGGCGCCGGCGTGCTCGACCGCGGTCACCATCAAAGACTTGATCAGGTTTTCAAGCACCATTTCGCCTGAGATTGCCTGAGCCGTCTTCACGATCGTCGCGACATCCAGTTGCTCGGCGCTTTCCTCGATAGTCGCGCGTGAGACAGGCGCCGCTTCGGGTTTGCCAAAGGGGTAGCGCCGATCCAGTTGATCGACTTTGCCGTGTGCGCCCCATTGGGAATAGCCGTCCCGCGCCTCGCGCAAATAGGCGTGCGCGGCGCGCTCGAGGCCAGAGGCGAGGCAGCATTGCCCAGCCAACTCGTTGGCCAATGCCTGATCCTGGACGAATCCGTGCTCGCTTGCCAGGCGGGCGGCTTGCTCATAAAGCTGCATGGCCTGCATTTCGTGTCCGTTCAGACGGGCCAGTTCGGCGCGCAGCAGCAGATGCTTGTGTGCAAACGTAACCGGGCAGCTTTGCGCCCACCTTTCGAACGCTTGAATGTTCGCGGCGAGATCAGCCTGGATCTCGGCTTGTCGATCGGTCGATGCGGTGCTGTGAACCGCGGCGAGCGCGAGCGAATAGTAGAAGCAGTAGTTCGCGAACTGGATATGGCAGCGTCCGGACCATAGAAGCGGCCTGGCGTTGGCGGCACACGCTAGCGCCTTCTCGGGTTCGCCCAGGAGATAGTGCCGCTGGACCTGCAAAATCCAATAGAAACAGATGACTACGGCGATACCATGATCGGCGATCTGTGCTTCCATCGTCGTGTCCTCGATCACCGTCTGGTCGCCGGGGCGCCCGCGTAGCCTATGAATGAATGACTGGATGCCCGAGAGAATATTGTGTACGTGACGGAAGTTGATTCGATTGACGAACTCGATTGCCTTGATCGATTCGAGCCACACCTCGTCGAGATGATCGCCGCGAGCCAGTAGATCGGTGAGCCGATGTTCAAGACTGAAACAGGTATAGATGACCTCGCCTGTCTCTTGCGCATGCCGAATGGCAGTATCGACGCACCCCAATCCGACCGCGATCGGCTGGGTCCAGAGAACCGCCATTTGCATACAGAAGTGCGCGGCCACTTGTTGAGCCGCGAAGCGGTGTTTCTCCGCCACTGCAACCGCCAACCGGCCGAATGCCTCGCCGTCCCGGTATCGGTGGAAAAACGGGCCCACAAGGACGGAGATGAACCCATAGGCGAGGACAGCCGAATCGGTTGTGCCGTATTGCATCGTCACGGTGACCATCCGGTAAGCAATCGTCTGGGCCAGATTGATATCGGTGAAATAGGCTGTCTGCGCTAGCATGTGGAAGACGTTCATGACCTCCCGCATCTCCGGGTCCTCCATCATCGGCAGGCCAAGGAGGCTTTCGATCGGGCGCGAGCCGAGGTGCGTCCAGACGGCATCGTATTCTGCCAATACTTCGTCATCCGTAGGATGCTCCGGCAATTCGATGTCGAACATGCCCAGACATTCGCGGGCGGTACTGACAGCGGACGCATTGTCGCCATTCATCAACTGCAGGACCATCCTGAGCCGGTAGGCTTCGGCGCGGTGGACCTTCGATCGCGCTCGAAGCAATATCTCATCGATCCATCGGGTGGCTTCGCCGAAATGGGAGAGAAGAAACTCGCAGTCGGCCCGCTCGAACCAGACATTGAAGGTCAACTCGTAGCAGTCGTTCCACCCTTGCTCCGAAAGGAGTGACTCAGCTGCCGCGAGATAGTTGCAGGCCGAACGGTAAGCGGTGGAGGCCTTCGCCTTTTTCGCAGCTTCGAGGTTGAGGGCGGCTGCGCGATATCGTTCGGGCCGCTCGACAATGAGCTCGCAGCCAAGATTCAATTGATTCACGAGATCAAATATCCTGGCCGCAAGCTCCGCATCACCGAGCCGCAACAAGAGCAGACGGCCAATGCGTAAGTGATGTTCCGCGCGGGAAACGGCTGGGATCAGCGCATACGCGGCTTCTTGCACCCGGTCATGCAGGAACTTGAAGCTGCGGTCCATGGGAATGATCGCACCGGCTCGGACGGCGTCGGCGAGACCCGCATGCACCTTTGCCTCGGAGTCGCCCGAGACGCTCGCGAGGGTGCTGAAGTCGGCCTGGCTGCCCAGGCAGGCAAGCAACTTCAACGCGTCCTGTGCGGCAGGCGAAAGCCGCTGCAGCCTGCGGATCATCAGGTCCACGACGTTTTCGGTGAAGCCTTTTGCGTCGATGCACTCAAGATTCCATCGCCACGAGGCCGAATTCGGCTCGAATTCGAGGAGACCTTCCTCAAAGAGATTCGTCAAAAACTGGCCCGCAAAGAAAGGATTGCCGCCGGTCTTCTGGTGAACCAGCCTCGCCAGAGGCAAGGCTTGCTCGCGCGTGCATCTGAAAGCGTCGCAAAGCAATTCGCTGAAGTCGTTCGGCGAGAGTGGGCCGAGTACGATCTCGTGCACCGTCGTCCCGGCCTTGCGAATCGAACCGAGCGTCCCCATCAGTGGATGCCCGCGCCCGACTTCGTTGTCGCGATACGCGCCGATCAACAGCAGGTGGCGCGTGTCCAGATTCGTTATCAGATATTCGACCACGGTCAAGGTGGCCGGATCGAGCCACTGCAGGTCATCGACGAAAATGACGAGCGGATGCTCGGCGCGCGCGAACACGCCGACAAACTTTTGAAAGACCGATTGAAACCGCAACTGGGTTTCCAGTGGCGAGAGTGCGGCAACCGGGGGCTGCGGCCCGATCAAGCTCGCGAGTTCAGGAATCAGATCGGTCAGCAACCGCCCGTGCTGGCCAACGGCTTCTTCGATCGCGCCGCGCCAACGCGCAGCGTCGGTATCTTGACCGTTCAGGATTTGTCGGATCAATTCCGCAAATGCCTGGGCCAACGTGGAGTATGGGATGTCCCTCAGGCGCAGGTCGAACTTTCCCGAGATGAAGATACCCCGAGGCAGCACGATCACCTTGTGCAACTCGTTGACGACGGAGGATTTGCCAATCCCCGAGTAGCCGGAGACAAGGACGAGTTCCGGCGTGCCTTGCGTTACGACGCGCTCGAAGGCATCCAGAAGCGTCGTGATATCAATGTCGCGCCCGTAGAGCTTCTCGGGGATCAAAAGCTGCCGCGTCGTATCGTGCGTTCCGAGCGGGAAAGGATCGATCTGATGAACGGCTTCCCACTCCGCCAGGCATCTTCTGAGGTCCCACTCCAGACCGCTTGCGGTTTGATAGCGATCCTCGGCGGGTTTCGACAGAAGTTTCATCACGATTGCCGAGAGCGCGGCAGGGATGCCTTTGGCGCGCTCACCCGGCGCAGCGGGCTGCCGCGCAATGTGGCAGTGCACCCATTCCAGGGGATCCTGCGCAGTGAAAGGGAGGGTCCCGGTCAACATCTCGTACAGCGTGACCCCGAGCGCGTATAAATCGCTGCGCGAATCGATCGACCGGTTCATCCGTCCGGTCTGCTCCGGAGCCATATACGCGAGGGTTCCTGCGATCAGCTCGGGATGTTCCGGCCTCTGGCGTTCGCGCGGAAGTCGTGAGGCGATGCCGAAGCCGGTGAGCCTGACTTCGCCCGTTGCATCGTTCACCAGGATATGAGCCGGCTTGATGTCCTTATGGATGAGACCGTGCTGATGGGCCTGGCCCAACACGGTGACGATGCCGATGGCGAGCTGCAGGAAGCGTTCCAACTGAAGGGGGGCGCCGAGCAGCCGGTCGAGCGGCTCACCGCCCGGATCCTCAAGCACCAGCAGCGTCCCACCGCCTTCGTGCACCAGCTCCAGCGGTCGCACCGCCCACGCGCCATCGAGTTCATCCTTCAGCTCGAATTCGTGAGCGAGCTGATCGAGGCTGGCAGCTGAAGGTACCTCGACGGCGGGCCGCGCAATGAGTAGTGTCTCGTCGCCGCCATCGGCCGGCCGTCGTGCCCGGCTGAAGACGCGCTCGCCATCCTCCCACAAGGTCTGGAGGCTGTTACACATCTCGCCGTAATCATGGGTAGCCATTTGCCGCCCCCCCGTCATCTCGCCAGAATACACCCGACGACTTATGAAGGCGGAGCCCGGTCTTTGACGAGAAATGGGTCCTGCGCGACACAATTCGCATCCCGCATCCCGCATCCCGCGGCCAGCGGACCTCGGCTGGTGACCGTTTAGGCTCGCGAGAAATTGCAGAGAGTCTTTGCGAGCAAGTGTCGGTTTTGCACTGAAAAGCGGCCATAGTTGAGAAGCCGGGCCCAGCGGCCGCTTCACGCCCTGAGTCAATCCGTCAAGCATTTCGAGGGGGAAGCGCGAGGCTTCCAAGGAGAGGCGAGCCCCGCTTCCTCAATGCATTCAGATAGACGCTTTCGTCGTACAGTGTCCGTGTTTGCCAGCAGCGGTACAGGATCCGTATCCACTTGAATGCCAACGCCCTGACGGCAGCCTGATATGAAGCGCCTTTGGCTCGTTGCTGCCGGTAGTAGGCGCCCGCCCAGAATGACTTGTTGATTGTCTGAGCGGCCCATTCCACGAATGTCTGGCGCAGGAACGTCGGACATTGCCAGCGCCAATGCACCCAGCATTTCTTGCCGCTGCGCTCAGTGACCGGTGCAATGCCAGAATATTTCTGCAGTTCAGCAGCGTGCCGGCGAAGCTCCACCGCGTTCTCGCTCGCCATCCACCGGGTCGTGACTGCCGTGCAAACCATTGCGACCAACGCGAGTGGAATCACCGTGCGCCAGCGTACCGCCCTCGCCCAGCTGCGTACGCCTTGCAGCGAGGTCGCAAAATGGATGAGGACGATCAACACGCCGGCTTCGGGAGCGGGGATCAGCAGCCCGAACAACGGCGCCATGACGAGCGCGCCGCCGAATCCGGTCAGACCTTTTGCCATGCCCGCCACCAGGGTCACCAGGGCCAGACATCCCAGTATGGAAGGGGTATCGGCAACATTCATAATTCGTTTGTTCGCAATAGACGGAGAATCGAAGGTCAGATCGATTGCTACGTTTCGCGCACGACGACATCTTCAGGAAAGGGCCGGTATCGTCGCAGTATTCCGAACGACCGCGTAGTGCCAGTGGCGCCCTTTCGATGGTGCCAGCCGGGACTGGCGCCCCCGACGCCGCGTTATCGAAAGCGGTCGCAAAACGGGACTTAACTTGCAATTTTCCGTCTTTGTACTTTCTTGTGGTCGAACACGCTTACAAGGCGTCCCTGCCTGCATAACGCGTCGCCACGGCCAACGCGATGCTCCAGACCAGCGCGGTCAGAAGCGACAGGCCGATCGCCAGATAGACAGCCACGCGAATCCCGGCGTCGAGCGGCTGGATCGTGCTCATCAACGCGCCGAAGATCGCGACGCCAAATGCGGAACCTGTCTGTCGGCTCGCGTTGAGCACGCCCGCCGCGACGCCGGCACGCGCCTTGTCCACCGCCGTCATCAACGCGGCGGTCGCCGCCGGCGTAATCACCCCCGCGCCGAAACCGATAGCTGGAAAGCAAAGCGCAATACGCCAATACGGCGCATCGTCCGCGAGCGCGACGAGCCCGGCGAACCCCAGTGCATACAGCAGGAAGCCACCGCAAACGAGCCGGTGCGCGCCATACGCCCTGTTCAATGCGCCGGATACGAAGCTGCCGATGGTCACCATCGCGGTCAACGGCAGGAATGCCAGGCCGGTCCGCAACGGCGACCATCCGCGGGCAGACTGGAAGTACAGGCTCAGCAGGAAAAACAAGCCGTAGAAGACCAGTCCGGACACCAGCGAAGCAAACGCCGAGGCAGAAAACACCGGACTACGAAAGAAGTGTAAAGGTAGCATCGGTTGTTTGCGTTTGGTCTCGACCAGCACGAACGCGACCCAAGCGGTAAGCGCGACCACCACGCCCGCACTTAGGCCGCCCGCGTGCCACCCGAGCTTCGCCCCTTCGATCAACACGGCCACCGACGCGCCAAGCGCCACGATAGCGAGCACCTGCCCGGCGATATCCATCGGCCTGTCCGCCGCGGCCGGTCGGACCGAGTCGACGCGCGTGGTCAGCCAGGCGCCGATCAACGCGATCGGTACATTCACCAGAAAAATGCTTCGCCAGCCCAGCAGATGAATCAGCAGACCACCGGCGAGAGGCCCCGCCGCCATCGCGATGCCGCCGCATCCGGCCCATGCGCCGATCGCGCTGGCTCGCTGCCGCGCAACCGGAAAAGCATGATTGATAAGGGTCAGTGAACACGGCACCAATAATGCCGCGCCGACGCCTTGCAATATCCGCGCGGCAACCAGAATCTGCAAATCCGGCGCCAATCCGCATAACGCCGATGCGCAGGCGAAAATCAGCAATCCGGTGAGATAGACAGTCTTCGCGCCGAGCCGGTCGCCTAGTGCGCCACCGCTCAGCAGCAAGCTCGCAAACGTCAGCGTATAAGCGTTGACCACCCATTGCAGGCCGCTGATATCCGAGCCCAGACTGCCCGCAACCGGTCCCAGCGCGACGTTCACGATCGACGTATCCAGTATGACAATGACGTAGCTGAGGCTCGTCGCGATCAATACCCGTTTCTGATATTCACGTTCATTGTTCAAGAGTTCCAGCCCCTGGTTATCGGTTCGCCGTTGACTATAAGGCGGCCCGCACAGAGAATGCTTCGAGCTGTATCGAAGTGTTAGAGCGAACAAACGAACGGTTCTTCGCCTGCCAACAGGTATCAAACGCGCATCCAACGCGCATCAATGACGGACGCTGCAAATAAATGGGCCAGCACAATATTTCGAGCGTTGCACACCTGATCGCCGAGCCGGTTCGTTCGGTGATGCTGATCACACTCGCCGACGGCCGTGCCATGTCGGCCAGCGCGCTTGCGGAAGCGGCGGGCGTCACTGCGCAGACCGCCAGTTCGCACCTCGCCAAGCTTCTCGACGGCGGCTTGCTGAGCGTGGAGAGCAAGGGCCGGCATCGCTATTACCGGCTCGCCGGCGCGCATGTTTCGCACGTGCTTGAAAGCCTCGCGTCGATCGGGCCGGTCACCCCGGCCTGGCGCAATACGCCGAGTCGCCCGGCCCAGGCGCTGCGTTTCGCGCGCTGCTGCTACGACCATCTAGCGGGTCAGATTGGCGTCGCGGTGACGCAAAGCATGCTCACGCGGGGTTTCATCGTCGAGGCGGGCGAGCGCCAATACGCACTCACCGCGCCCGGCTGCGAGTGGCTGCAGCAACTCGGCATCGACATGGGAGATCCGGCGTTCGACCAGGCGGACCATGCGCGCCAATGTCTTGACTGGACCGAGCGGCAGTATCACGTCGCGGGGCCGTTAGGCGCGCGGCTGATGGACGCCTTCCTTGCGTGGGGCTGGATGCGCAGGTCACCCACTACGCGATCGGTGACCGTCACGGCGCCCGGCTGGGAGGGGCTCAAGGAACATTTCGGCATCGCGCGCGAGGCTTGCGAAGCTGATTGAAAGCCGTAGGCCACGCTGGCCGCCCAATTGTTAAATCCCCGCCCCGCCGGTTCGTCTTGTTGAAGCCGGCTCACCGATGGGAGGCAGCGTGCACGCACAGAAACATCATCGCGGAGCTCATCACCCCTCGCATCTGAAAGCGGTCAAGCCAACCGATCAGCCGCATCCGGGACCCAAGCCAGAGCCGAAACAGAAGCCAAAGCCGACGCCTAGGAACTCGAGTACCCCGCGCGAAGACCGCCTTGCGAAGTTCGCAACCTTCACGACCAACCTGCGCATGGTTTCGTTGAACCTGCTGCTGCTCATCGGTGCATGTCTTGCCGGAGCCATGCTGTGGAAGCTGGTATTCGCACGCGAAACCCTCATCGAAAATATCTACGTGCCCGAGGCGTTCGCCAGAATCGGCTATTCCAGCGAGGCGTTCCAGTCATTGGTTGCGGGCCATCTGATCGCCCTCGAAGAGCGTGCGGCGGACGTGATACCCGCCTCCGCCAAAGAAGAAATCAAGCTCGACTCCGACATGCCGGATTTCTCGGTGCCCGGCACGTCGATTTCCGCGAAGACGATCCTGCAGTATGTGCGCGAGGCGCTGCCACTTCCGGTCTCGACCATCTCGGGCAGCGTAACCGGCACCCCGGACCACTACGTTTTGCATCTGGTCCTGGTGGAGCGCGGCCAGGTGTATCGTTTCGCCACGCCCGAAGGCCCGATCGCCGATCTGGAGCAGAATCTCTCCAATCTCGCCGTGGACGTGCTGAAGAAGCACAGCCCGTATATCTACGCGTCGTATGAGTCGGCCGAAGCACAGGCGCACTGCTACGCCGGCAAGGGAGCTTGTGATTTCTCCGAGGCTGAGCGGGTATTTTCGAGCATCGTCGACGCCGGAGACGAACAGCCGAATTACAAATGGGCCCTGCTCGGACTTTCGAAGATCGACGAGGCGTACCACGATTACAAAGGCGAAATCAACGCGGTCAGCCGCCTCTCCGCCGACTACCCGTCGTCGTGGAGCTTTTATAACTGGGGCGTCGCGCTGAGCGAACTCGGTTGCCACAACATGGCGATCGGTGCGTTCGAGCGATCCATCGCCTTGCGTTCGTCCCGGGAGGCTGCGTTCAATGCAATTGGCCGCGCCTGGCTGGCCCTCGCCAGACAGGCGCCGGACCTTCATTCCACTGAAGCCAAAACTGATCTGCAAAACGCGCGTGACGATTTCCGCGTAGCCGTTTATCTGAAACCGGATTACCAGGAAGCGCACGTCAATCTGGCGGAGTCGCTCAAGCTGCTCGACGATGACAACGGCGCGCGCCGCGAATACGTGAGCGCGATCAAAATGGATCCGACACATGCGGGTCTCGCCTATGCCAGGTATGCCGAACTGTTTTTGGATCGGAAAGAGCGGAGCAAGCTCCTCGGCTTTGCGAACTGGGCCGACGACTTGCACGAGGAATGCCGCGCGACTAACTCGACCTCGCTGCTCGAGGCGCTCGGCTGCAGCGTCGCCATGCACGCCGAAACGATCCGTGTGGTGAGCACGGACAATCATGGCGGAGTCGAGACCGTTGCAGCGAGGGTGACTCCGGCAACTGATTGCCGTGGCCTCGCGGTTGATGACAGACTTCCGCCCGAAGATGGCTTGCCCGACTTCGCACAGATTGTGCCGTGAAATCAGATACATTCTCCGGCACATTCGTATCCGCGCGCATACGAGCAATGCATCAATGGTTGGCCGAGCCGCGATCCGAGCGGCGTTCGACAAAGCGCCTCACATAGTCATCCGCGGGGCGCGTCAGAATCTCGTTGGGCGTCCCTTCCTGCACGAGTTTGCCGTCGCGCAAAATCGCAATGCGGTTGCCGATCCGCAGGGCTTCATCGAGATCGTGCGTGATGAACACGATGGTCTTCTTCAGCGTAGCCTGCAGTTGCAGCAACTGGTCCTGCATTTCCGTGCGAATCAGCGGATCGAGCGCGGAGAATGCTTCGTCCATCAGCAGCACGTCCGTATCCGCGGCAAGCGCACGGGCCAGCCCGACCCGCTGGCGCATGCCGCCGGATAACTCGTCCGGATAGTGTTCGCCGTAACCGTTCAAGCCGACCTTGCCGAGCCAGACACGGGCTTTCTCATTGGCCTCTGACTTGCTTTCTCCACGGACACGCAGCGCGTACGCCGTATTGTCGAGCACGGTTTGATGTGGCAGCAGCCCGAAATTCTGGAACACCATGCTGACCTTGTAGCGGCGCAAATCACGCAGACCTTGTGCGCCGAGCTTGATGACGTCCGAACCGTCGATCACGATCTCGCCCGACGTCGGCTCGATCAGCCGGTTGAAATGCCGTACCAGGGTCGACTTTCCGGAGCCGGACAGTCCCATGATCACAAATATTTCGCCCGCACCGATACTCAGGCTGACGTCGTTCAGACCGACATTGCAACCGGTCTGGGCCAGCACATCGGCTTTGCCCTTGCCGCTTCGCAACAGATCGAGCACGCGCGCATGACTGGTTGGCGGACCGAAAAGCTTGTACACGTAGTTGACTTCAATCGCTGCCATGTCGCTCTCCTCGCTTTTTCCTGTCACTCGGCCGTGCGGGTTTCGAGTCCGCCTTCAGCCGCCGATGTTTCATCCGTATTCGTGCTGTTCACGCGATAGGGAATGCGCGAAGCCGCTTTGGCCTTTCTGCGCTGTGCAAGCACGCGTCGCGCACGGCGGTCCTGGCCATAGCCCTGGCTGATGCGGTCGATCACGATCGCGAGAATCACGATGGCAATACCTGCCTGTGTTCCCTTGCCCACATCGAGCGTCTGAATGCCGGCCAGCACATCTTCGCCAAGCCCACGCGAACCGATCATCGAAGCGATCACCACCATCGAGAGCGCCATCATCGTCGTCTGGTTGATGCCGGCCATGATGCTGGGCCGCGCCAGTGGCATCTGCACGTTCACCAGCAATTGCCAGCGCGTCGTGCCGAAGGCGCGCGCCGCCTCGACCGCCTCGCTATCCACATGACGGATGCCGAGATCGGTCAGGCGAATCAGAGGCGGCAGCGCATAGATGATCGTGGCGAGGATCGCCGGCACCTTGCCGAGGCCGAACAGCATCAACACGGGAATCAAATAGACGAAGCTCGGCAGCGTTTGCATGACGTCGAGCGTCGGCAACAGTACGCGCCGCAGCCATGCGCTGCGCGAGGTCAGAATGCCGAGCGGCACGCCGAGCGAAACCGACAGCACCGTCGCCACGAGCATCAACGCGAGGGTCTGCATCAGCTTTTCCCACAGGCCGAAGCAACCGATCGCATAGAGCAGCAGCATGAAGAAGCCGGCAATGCTCAGGCGCCGCGTCGCATTCCACGTCACCGCGCCGACCGCCAGCAGGATCAGCCATGGCGGCAAGGCGCGTAGTGCGCCCTCGAGCGGTACGAGCACATAGCGCAAGAGCGCAATGCTGAACTGGTGGAAGCTGTCGCCGTAGCGGGTAACGAACGATTGCACGGCATCGTTCACCCAATCGGCAATCGAAAGATGCAGAAAAAACGAATGCATGATCAACTCTCCACTGCAGGTGGACAGCAGGCTGTACGACACCCGCTGTCCGGCACGAAGCCGCAAGACCTCACGCCGTCGAAATCTGCCTGACGTTACCGCCTGTCAGGCGCCAGCAAGTCCGGCCTGCACTTTCGCCGCGACGTCGGCAGGCACCCATTGCTTCCACATCTCCGGATGCTCATGCAGGAATTGCGTGGCCATGGCTGAGCCGTCGAGTTTCTTCGTGCTCATCTCGAGGATCGTGCTGTTGAGGAAATCCATCGGAAACTTGACCTTGCCAAGCATCGACACGAGTTGCGGGTCGGCGTCGTAGAACGGCGTGGATACGCCTACGGTGACATGCGAGACCATGTACGACGAGGCACATTGCGAGGTACTGCTTTCGTCGCGCAACGTCTTCCAGCACGCGTCGTTATAGGCAGGCATCTTCAGTTCGACAAACCTGTACTTCGCCATCAGCGCAGCCGGGCCCCAGTAATAGAACACGATCGGCGCGCCGCGCTGGTACGCGGAGGCGATAGCGGCGTCGAGCGCGGCGCCTGTGCCCGGGTGAAAATTGGTGTAGCTCGCATCGAGATTCAGCACCTTCAGCAAACGTGTGTTGACCCGTTCGCAATCCCAACCCGTCGGACAGTTGAGAAAACGGCCCTTGTCCGGTTCCTCGTCGTCCGCGAATACACTCTTGTACTTAGGTAGATCGGTCACCGATACGAGGCCCGCTGCGACCGGCTTGATACCGCGTTTAGAATCGCCCTTCACCACGTATTCCGGCACGAACCAGCCTTCCTTCGTGCCACCCGGCAAGGTGTCGCCGACCAGTTTGACGCTGCCCGAGGCCACGGCTTTGGCGGTGATCTCACTGCGCCCGGTCCACTGTTCAGCCCACACTTGCACGTCGTTGTGTGCAAGCGCAGTTTCAGTGGCCGCCGTGCTGCCGGGCACGACATCCGTCTTGCAGCCGTAGCCCTTCTCCAGAATCTGCCGCAGCACCTCGGTTGCGAAGGAGCCGCTTTCCCACGTAATGCCCGCGAAATGCACCGTCTTGCCCTGCGCGCGCACCAGTTATCCGCAGCGTGTGCGCTAGTGCCGGTCAATGCCATGGCGGCGGCGCACAGCACCGCCCGAAGTTGTCTGAATTGCATCGTCGATCACCCTTGGAGCGTTGAATTGCATTGAATCGGCATGCGCGAGAGGCCGAACCTCTGCCCCACATGCCAGTGAGAACACGCCGTGCGCTCAAGCGAGCAGGCGCTTCTCGAACGGATAGTCGGACAGCAGTTCCACGCGGCCGTCATCGCGCACATACACCTGCTCTTCCAGCTTGACGCCTTCACCGCCATCTTCATGACCGATATAGCTTTCGATGCACAGCGTCATGCCGGGCTCGATCACGCCGTCATAGCCCTTGGCGCCGTTGTCCTCGCGATGGACGATGTAGGGATATTCGCCCGTCATGCCGACGCCATGCGCGAGCGCGAAATAGCGGCGCGCCTGATAGGGGCCGGGAATCTTCCAGGCCTTCGCGATGAACTCCTGAAAGGTCGTGCCGGCGCGCACGTTCTCCATGTTCGAATGCACCTGTTCATAAGCGAGCTTATAGACAGTCTTCTGTGCCGCTGTGGCGGGACCGTCGCCGCACAGGAAGGTGCGCGAGAAGTCGGCGTAATAGCCGAAGCGCCCCACCACATCCGTATCGAGTCCGACCAGCTCGCCCGTCTGGATCTTGCGCGGGCTGCTCTCCTGGAACCAGGGATTGGTACGCGGCCCCGAGCTGATCAGGCGCGTTTCGACGTAATCGCCGTCCGTTTCGATAATGTGCTTGTGCAGATGCGACCACAGCTCGTTCTCGCTGATGCCGGGCACGAGGGCCGCTTCCAGTTTGCGCACCCCCTCTTCGGCAGCGCGCAACGATGAACGGATCATCTTGATCTCGTTGGGCACCTTGATCGAACGGGCCCGTTCGAGCGGTTCCTGCGCATCACTGATCTGATAGCCGCGCGCATGCAACGCAAAGGCAGCCGCCGACGTCGCGCTCTCGATGGCGATGCGTTTGCCGCCGCCACTCTGCCTGATCAGTTCGTCGATTTCATCGGCCCAGCGTTCGGTGACGCGGCCCAGCATGTCGTCACAGAAGTAATAGGAAATCGCGGTAGCCGGGCGCACTTCGTCGACAGTATCGAGTCCGTCGGCGAGAAAATCGCAGCCGGCATATTCGAACAGCACGACCTTGCCTTCGGCCGGCACGAACAGATAACGCGCCGGATTGCGCATCGAATAGACCTGCATGTTGCGCGAGCCGGTCGCATAACGCATATGCGTGGGGTCGAACAGGATCGCGGCGGTCAGGTCACGCTTCTTCAGTTCGCGACGCACGGCGGCAAGCCGGTCGCGCTGAATCTGCGCGATTTCCTCCGCGGTCGGCTCGCAATCTTCCGGGAGGTGGGTCGGGCGAATAATCGTCATGTTTTTTGAAGGGGACGTGGGATGGTTTTAAAAGGACGGCTTCAATCGACGAGGTTGTCGGCGCGCACAAGGCGCTGCTCGGCTTCCAGATGCATTTCGGACACGCGTCCATACAGTTGGCGCGTGCGTTCGAGCCTGCCGATCACGCCGGGCTTCTGCGAGTACGCGAAGATCGCCGTATGCCGGTCGATTCCGCCTTGCACCTGCGTGACGCGGTGCAGCGAAAAGCGTCCTTTGAACAGTTGCAGATCGCCGGGTTGCAACGTGATCACGTTGATCGGCGCGCGCGTCTCGCCGCGCACCACGCTGCCGACGTCGCCATAGTTCTCGCCCTGGGGCGAACGGATATTCGGGCAATACTCGAAATCGCCACCCTCTTCAGGCTGTTGCGTCATCATCGAGACGATGAATTCGTTGGTGTCGTAATGCCACGGCTGTTCGGTGCCCGGCGGCATGACGTTTTGCACCAGTCCGGCGTAGGGGTCCGCGTATTCCCAGACGCGCGCTTCACCGAGGCAGGCGGCAACGAAGCGTTTCATCGCCCGAGCCACATAGATGCGGTGCACAATCGCGTCGGCGGGGATCACATCGCGGGTGACGAAGCCGCTGGTGCGGTCCATGAAGACGCGGCGCGGATCGTCGGCCGGCAGCGACGGATCGTCCGCAGTGAAGTAGGCGTTGACCTTACGAGTCGAAAAGTAGGTCTTGGCCGCCAGCGCCACGCCTTCGGCCCGCGCCTGGGCGAGCGCCTCGGGGCGCAGGAAACCGTGCAGCACGGCGCTGCCATTGCCCGCCAGGTGGGCGCGGCAGCTCGCGATCAGCTCGCGCATACAGGGATGGTCCGGATCGTGCAAACGATAGCGCCCGGTATCGACGATGTCGCTCAAATCGTTGCATTCGGCATCGGCAAGAGGAAGACGGACTGACACGGCGGGACTCCAGATAGGGGTTCGGACTGATTTGTGACGCGAATTGTTTTCGACAACAATCACCTCACTGACGCCCCCATGTTTTGATCGCCAAATTTCTTTGGAAAGCGAGTAATTCCGATGGCTTCCATCAGCGGACCCGATTGGTCGAAACTGAGTTCTCTAGATCCCGAACTGGTGCGGGCATTCGTTGCCGTCGTCGATAGCGGCGGGTTTACCGCTGCGGCGAAGTTGCTGCACCGCACACAGTCGACCATCAGTCTGCGGATCCGCACGCTGGAGGAGCGGCTGGAAACGCATATGTTTCTGCGTAACAGCCGGCGGTTGGATTTGTCGCGCGATGGCGAGAATTTTTTGATTCACGCGCGGCGCATTATCCAGGTGCAGAACGAGGCGATCGCCGCATTGAACCGGAGTAATAGTGATGGAGTGATCCGGTTTGGGCTGCCCGAGGACTATGCGGAGTTATGGCTGCCTGAGTTGCTCAAGAAGTTTTATGCGCTGAGGCCGGGCGCGCGGCCGCATATTCATTGCCGGATGTCGTTGGAGTTGCTGGAGCGGTTGCAGGCTGGGGAGCTGGATCTGGCTTTAGTGGTGCGGCACGGGTCGCAGACCAGTGGGCGGCATCTCGGGCGTGAGGAAGTGGTGTGGGCGGCGCATCGGGATTTTGTTTTGCAGGCTGGGGCGCCGGTGCCGCTTGCCTTGTTTCCTGAGACTTGCTGTTATCGGCAGCGGGGGCTTGCAGCGCTTGCCGCGCTTGAGCGGCAGTATCAGGTTGTGTATACGAGTCAGAGTCCTACCGGGATTAAGGTTGCCGTTAATCACGGCGCGGCCGTCACTATCATCGATCGGTGTACGTTGCCGGATAACTGGCGGGTGCTCGGGGTTCAGGATGGGTTGCCTGCTTTGCCTCCGGCGGATCTTGAGTTGCATCGGGCTTCTGTTAATCGGGATCCCGCTGTGGATGTGCTTGCTGCTTTGATTGAGGATATGGTTGAGGAGAGGCGTAATTTGGCAGTTGCTGTTACTGCTTAGCTTTGCTGTTTTTGCCTCGCGGCGTTGGGCTTTTCTTGGTCTGGGTTCTTTGGCCTTTCCTTGATCTGGACTCTTTGGCCTTTCCTTGAATTGATATTGGATTATTAGCGTTGCCCCTGTGCGGGGCGGCACTTACTTCTCTTTGCCGCCGCAAAGAGAAGTAAGCAAGAGAAAGCGGCTCAAACCGCTAATTCTTAAGTGGGTCCCCTGGCTTGGAGGGGATCGTGGTGCATCTGGAATCTGTGTTCTCGCACATTCGGCGTGAGTGACAAGGCCGTCATACTTCCGGCGGCGCTACGCGCGCCGAAGGCTATTTCTCAAACCATCTGGTTCGGCTCTCCCCTCTCTCACCTCATTTCGCTGCACTGCGCCTCGCCTCACGTATTCTCTCTCCCATCCCGTCACGTCATTCGGAGAGCCAACGTTTCATGATTCGTTGGTGCCTCTCCCGCGCTTGCTCCATCGGCGTTTCCGATTGGTGCCATCAGAATTCCTCGCTTTGCAAAAAGTATTGGCCGGAAAATCATGCGTCGGCCACTTGCCAATACATTCTGGAGATCTTATGAAAAAGAAAGTCCTCGCTATCGCCCTGGTCGGCGCCGCCGCTTCCCCCGCTTTCGCTCAAAGCAGCGTGACGCTGTACGGGGTCATCGATGAAGGGATCGACTACACAAATAATGTCGGGCACGGTGGCGTCGTGGAGCTCGCGAGCGGTTACGCACAAGGCAGCCGCTGGGGCATGAAAGGCTCGGAAGATCTCGGCGGTGGTCTCAAAGCAATCTTTCAACTCGAAAACGGCTTCGATCTGAATTCCGGTCGGCTCAATCAGGGCGGCCGCATGTTCGGCAGGCAAGCCTATGTGGGTCTGAGCAGCGACCGCTTCGGCTCCGTTACGCTAGGCCGTCAATACGACTCGGTAGTCGACTACCTCGCGCAAACCACCGCCAACGGCAATTGGGCTGGCTATCTGTTCGCCCACCCGTACGACAACGACAACACCGATAACTCGTTCCGTGTCGACAACACCATCAAATACGCTAGCCCAGATATCTCGGGGTTCCAGTTCGGCGGCACCTACAGCTTCAGCAACGATACGAATTTCGCCAACAACCGTCAGTACAGCTTCGGCGCCCAATACGCAAACGGCGGTCTGCTGGTCGCCGCGGCCTATCTGCAAGCAAATAATCCCGGCGTCGGTTCGAACGGTGCAATCACCGCGAACGACGCAAGCTTCATCGCCGGACGCATGCGCGTGTTCGGCGGCGGTATCAATTACACGTTCGGCTCAGCTACCGTCGGCTTCGCGTACACCAACTCGAATTACAAAGACCCCACCGGCAACGGCTATATCGGCATCCCGCTCGCCGCAAACGGCGTCCTCCTGAATACGCTGAAATACCAGAACTTCGAAGTGAACGGCAAATACCAGATCACACCCGCATTCTTTGTCGGCGCGCAGTATGTCTACACGATGGAGACATACGACGCCTCGACAGGTAGCGTAAAGCCCAAGGTCCACTCCGTCGGACTGATGGCGGACTACAACCTGTCCAAACGCACGGACGTCTACGTACAGGGCGAGTATCAGAAGGTCGCCGGCAGTTCGACCAACTCGATTCTCGACGACGCATTCATCCCCGGCACGCAGTCTCCCTCGTCGACGCAGAATCAGGTCGTGACGCGCGTGGCGCTTCGTCATAAGTTCTAAAAGGCGCGTCGCCGCGCGCCACGCTTCACCTCGATCACTCAAGCCAAACACGGAATGCGGGGCTCTCCTTGCATTCCGCCGCCAACTTCGTCAACTTGACTTCCGGCAGATGCAAAGGTAACCTACAAAGGTAACCTTCACATCTGCCGGTATGTCCAGCAACGACACTCAGCCCACACGCTCCCCCTCCGATCCCGACGCCCTGCACGCCACGGCGGAAGACTTGCGTGTACTCGTCGGCAAGTTGCGCCGCCGGTTGCGCGAAGAAGCGCATGTTGGCGATTTCACGCCGTCACAGGTGCAGGTTCTCCTCCTGCTGGAACGCGAAGGTCCCGCAACGGTCACCACGCTCGCACGCATCCAGGGTATGCGTCCGCAATCCATGGGTGAGACGCTTTCGGTTCTGAAAGCTGCCGGACTCGTGAGCGGCGCACCGGATCCGAACGACGGGCGGCAAACCGTTCTCTCCCTCACGCCCGCCTTCCGCAAGAAGGTTAAGGCAAGCCGCGCCGCACGCGAAGACTGGCTATTCCGTACGATCCAGACCCGCTTCTCCGCCGCCGAACAGAAACAACTCGCGATTGGCGTCGACTTGCTCAAACGCCTCATCGACTCGTAACGCTAAGGAAAACACCATGGCTTTCACCACGCTCGACGCAAAGACCGCATTGGTCGTCATCGATTTGCAGCAAGGCATCGTCGCGCTGCCCACCGCCCACCCCACCGGCGAGATCGTCAAGCGCTCCGCTGGTTTGGCGGATGCATTTCGCCGTCACGGTCTGCCCGTGGTGCTCGTCAACGTGGCGGGCGGCGCGCCCGGCCGCGCGGAACAGTCGCGTCCTACGGGTGATTTCCCCGCCGGTTTTGCTGACCTCGTTCCCGAACTGAATCAGCAGCCGTCGGATCATCTGGTGACCAAGCGCACCTGGGGCGCGTTCACGAACACGGACCTCGAAGTGTATCTGCGCCAGCAAGGCGTCACGCAGGTGGTGCTGGTCGGTGTGGCCACCAGCATCGGCGTCGAGTCCACCGCGCGTTTCGCACACGAACTCGGTTTCAACGTCACGTTCGCGGTCGACGCGATGACGGACATGAACCTCGACGCTCATACCAACAGCATCGCCCGAATCTTCCCGCGCCTCGGCGAAACCGGCACGACGCAGGACGTCCTCGCGCTACTCGAGACATCGCGCGCATGAGCACTTGTTTGAACCTCTGCACGGCGCGAATCGTCCACACGGGGATGTCCCGGTGAGCGGCACATTCCGTTCGCTGCGTACGTTCAACTACCGGGTCTGGGCCAGCGGCGCGATCGTCTCCAACATCGGGACATGGATGCAACGCACGGCGCAGGACTGGCTCGTGCTCACAGAACTCACGCATCACAATGCAACGTCCGTGGGCATTGTGATGTCGCTGCAGTTCGGGCCGCAAATGCTCCTGCTGCCCCTAACCGGGTATGCGGCCGATCATTTCGACCGCCGCAAGCTGCTGTTCGCCACCCAGGCGGCAATGGGCACGTTGGCCTTATGCCTCGGGCTTCTCACCGTTACCGGCCTCGTGCAGTTATGGCAGGTCTATGTGTTTGCGGGCTTGCTCGGCTGCGTCACCGCGTTCGATTCACCGGCGCGTCAGACCTTCGTCTCCGATCTGGTGGGAGAAGCCGATCTGTCGAACGCGGTCGCGCTGAACTCCACCTCGTTCAACGCGGCGCGCATGATCGGACCCGCCGTCGCGGGGCTGTTGATCGCCTCGGTGGGCACCGGCTGGGTGTTTCTGATCAACGCGCTCTCTTTCGTCGCCGTGCTCGGTTCGCTGCGCATGCTGCGCCTCAGCGAACTGAATCTGAAGCCGCCTGCGATACGCACGCGCGGCAGCTTCGTGGAAGGCTTCAAGTATGTGTGGACGCGTCCCGATCTGAAGGCTGCACTGTTGATGCTATTTCTGATCGGCACGTTCGGGCTGAACTTCCCGATCTTCATCTCGACCATGTCGGTCACCGCCTTTCATGCGGGCGCCAGTCAATACGGCGTGTTGAGCTCGACCATGGCGATCGGCTCGGTGACCGGTGCGCTGCTCGCCGCACGTAGAGCGAAACCTCGCATGGCCCTTCTGCTTGGCGCAGCGGCGATTTTCGGTGTGGGCTGCACGATCGCCGCTCTCATGCCGAACTACGTGCTGTTCGGGATTGCACTCGTCGTCATCGGCGTGTCGACGCAGACGTTCACCACCTCGACGAACAGCCTCGTGCAACTGACCACCGAGCCGGCCATGCGCGGCCGGGTGATCGCGATCCTGCTGGCCATCGCGCTAGGCGGCACGCCGCTCGGTGCACCGGTCGTGGGTTGGGTCGCGGATCGCTTCGGCCCGCGTTGGGCGCTCGGTGTGGGCGCTGCATCGGGCTTCGCCGCGGCAATCGTCGGCTTGATCTATCTGGTGAAGTATCGCCAGTTGCGCGTGTATGTCGAGGCGGGCCGGTTGCGTTACAGCATCGACGACCCGCGTCAGGCGCCGCCTTATGTCAGTCCCGTCACGGCAGTACAGCATGCCGTGCTGAGTGAAGCGGAAGAGGATTCGTCCGCTGACGTTTAAGGGGCGCTCGATTGCTTACTTCGCGACCGGCATTGTGAACTCCGCACCCTTCGCGATGCTATCCGGCCAGCGCTGCATGATGCTCTTGTAGCGCGTGTAGAAACGCACGCCTTCTTCGCCGTACGCGTGGTGATCGCCGAACAGCGAACGCTTCCAGCCGCCGAACGAGTGCCATGCCATCGGCACCGGAATCGGTACATTGATGCCGACCATGCCCACCTGAATCTGCCGGCCGAACGCGCGTGCCACGCCGCCATCCGACGTGAAGAGCGACACGCCGTTGCCGAACTCGTGCGCATTGATCAACTCCACCGCACGCGCGAAATCGGGCACGCGCACCACCGCCAGCACCGGGCCAAAGATCTCTTCCTTGTAGATCTTCATCTCCGTGCCGACCTGGTCGAACAGCGTCCCGCCAATGAAGAAGCCGTTTTCGTTCGCGACCGGATGCGCGCGGCCGTCGACGATCAGTTTCGCGCCTTCTGCCACGCCCGAGTCGATATAGCCGGCTACCTTGGCCTTATGTTCGGCGGTAACCAACGGACCCATTTCGGCGGCGAGGTTTTCGCCGTTCTTGATCACCAGCGACTTCACGCGCGGCACGAGGCGCTCGATCAGTTCATCGGCGACATTGCCGACCGCCACTGCGACCGAGATCGCCATGCAGCGCTCGCCTGCCGAACCATAAGCAGCGCCGATCAAGGCGTCGACAGCCTGGTCCAGATCGGCATCCGGCATCACCACCAGATGATTCTTCGCGCCGCCGAGCGCCTGCACACGCTTGCCGCGCTTCGACGCTTCCGTGTAGATGTATTCGGCAATCGGCGTGGACCCGACAAACGACAGCGCCGCGACGTCCGGGTGTTCGATCAGCGCATCCACGGCCACCTTGTCGCCGTTCACGACGTTGAACACACCGTCCGGCAGACCGGCTTCCTTCAGCAGTTCAGCAATGCGCAACGAAGCCGACGGGTCACGCTCCGACGGCTTCAGCACGAACGTGTTGCCGCAAGCGAGCGCCACCGGGAACATCCACATCGGCACCATCACCGGGAAATTGAACGGCGTGATTCCCGCCACCACGCCCAGCGCCTGACGCAGATTCCAGTTGTCGATGCCGCCGCCGATCTGGTCGGTGAAATCGGTCTTCAGCAGGTTCGGAATGCCGCAAGCGAATTCGACGACCTCAATGCCGCGCACCACTTCGCCTTGCGCGTCCGTGAACACCTTGCCGTGTTCACGCGTGATCAGCATGGCGAGTTCGTCGTGGTGCTTGTTCAGCAGTTCCTTGAACTTGAACAGAATCCGGGCGCGCTTGAGCGGCGCGGTTTCGCTCCAGGCGGGAAAGGCGGCCTTCGCGGCCTTGACCGCCGCGTCCACTTCCTCGACCGACGCCAACGCGACCGAGCCGGTTACCTGGCCGGTGGCGGGATTGAACACGTCCTTAAACCGGCCGCTAGTCGACGCAGCCGGCGCGCCGCTGATGTAATGGCCCAACTGCTGCACCGACAATTTCGCTTGTTCGTTCACTGCATTCATTTCGTTACCTCGTGTTCGGGATTGGCCGCAAGGGTTGACCCGCCAACTGTATCGACGGTGCCGGTCATATTCCCGATACAGCGCAATAAAACCGCGCCTCACTGTATTGTTTTTCGCGTAGCAACTGTACTGGTCAGTCAAGTCGGCGCAACGCCAGGAAAGGACGTCCATTCAGTGACCCGGCCCGGGCAGCCTCAACACGCCAGGTCCCCGTCAAAAGCCGCCCACGCCATGCGTGACGAGTGCATACGGCCCGCTCGTCAGTTGCTCCCTGAGAAACTCTATGCACACCTGGATCCTTGCCGACGACGACAAGCGCTCCGCCGTCACGGCCCAGACGTCCGCCGATTGCAGATAGTCCGGCAACACTCGCACCAGTTCGCCCGCGCGCAGGCTCTCAGCCACGTCCCAGATCGACACCATCACCACCCCGTAGCCGTCTTTCGCCCACTGAACGACGATGTCGCTGAGATTCGACGCGACCGTTCCGGTCACCTTCACGCTCTTTTCGCCATTCGGCCCGCTCAGGCGCCAGACGCCGAAGCGGTCGTCGCGTCCACGAAACAACAGACAGTCGTGCTGAGCCAGGTCGCTCAAATCGGCGGGCACACCGCGACGCGCCAGATACTCCGGCGACGCGCAAAGAATGCGCGCGCTATCCACCATCTTGTGCGCGATCAGATGGGGCTCCTGCACTTCTCCCACACGAATGTCGATGTCGAAGTTTTCGCCGACCAGGTCGGCACGCCGGTCCAGCAATTCCAACCAGATCTCCAGATTCGGGTGACGCTGACGCAGCATCGAAAGTATCGGCGAAACATGTTCGCGCCCCAGCCGCAAGCTCGTGCTGATTCGCAGCAGCCCGCGCAACTCCGTGCGGCGATCGGCGAACGCGTCGGCCATGCCCTGCACGTCCTCGAGTATTTTCTGCGCCCACTGCAAAGCGGCTTCGCCGTCGCTCGTCACGCTGACCCGGCGCGTGGTGCGCTGGAACAGCTTGACGCCGAGACTCGCTTCCAGCATTGCGATCCGCTTGCTTACGTGCGAGGGCGACAACCCCATTTCCGTCGATGCCGCGACGAAACTGCCCCGGCGCGCGATGTTGCAGAACAGTTGGAGATCGCGCAGGGAAGACTCATTGCTGGCTGTGAGCGCATTCTGATTTTCCATTTGGCCGCATTGTGTCGGTGCAGAAGCACATTACCCTAGCCTCAACGCTTGGATCAGGCAAGCGAAGCTGATCAGACGAAAAGCTACGGATACCAAAGTACTGGTTAACCCCCAATCAAACTGGCAGACCTACCCACGCGGCAGTGTATTTCGCCACCCGAACCGGGCCGCCGACGGCGGTTGATAGCCGCTTCCCGATAAGTCCTGGCTTGCAAAAATTCGCTTTAAAGACGCAAATGAATCGGCCACAGAAGCTGATCGAAACATTTCTGTTCAGGAGACGACATGGAAACGAATGCATCGGCAGGCGGCCGCGAGCGTCGCTCGCAGGCTCGCAAAGCGACCGCGAGCGGCTGGATCGGCTCGGCACTCGAGTACTACGATTTCTTCATCTACGCTCAGGCAGCGGCCCTCATCTTTCCTCAGTTGTTCTTTCCATCCGGCAATCCAAAGATCGCCATCGTCGCATCGCTCGCGACCTATGGCGTCGGCTACGTCGCGCGGCCGATCGGCGCGATCGTACTGGGGCACTGGGGCGACACGCACGGCCGGAAAAACGTCCTGCTGGTATGCATGTTCCTGATGGGCATCTCGACGATGGCGGTCGGCTTTCTGCCTACCTACCACCAGGTGGGCCTGCTTGCACCGGCACTGCTGGTGATTCTCCGCCTGATCCAGGGTTTTGCCGTGGCCGGCGAAATCTCGGGCGCGAGTTCCATGATTCTCGAACATGCGCCGTTCGGGCGGCGCGGCTACTACGCAAGCTTCACGCTGCAAGGCGTGCAAGCGGGGCAGATTCTCGCCGCGGCCGTGTTCCTGCCACTCGCCTACTTCATGGAAGAGAGCGCGTTCAACTCGTGGGGCTGGAGGATTCCGTTTCTGTTGAGTGCGGTGGTGCTGATTGCCGGCTACATCATTCGCCGCGAGGTCCATGAAACGCCGGCTTTCGCCAAGGAAGACGCCAGCGGCGCCATACCGAGGTCGCCGATCGTCGAGGCCTTCCGTTATAACTGGGGGGATATGTTGCGCGTGATCGGCTGCTCGCTGATGAACGTGATCCCTGTCGTCGCTACCATTTTTGGCGCAGCGTATGCGGTTCAGCCGTCGTACGGCATCGGCTTTTCCAAGAGCGTCTATCTATGGATTCCGGTAGTCGGCAACATCGTCGCCGTGCTGGTGATTCCCTACGTCGGCAATCTGTCCGACCGGATCGGCCGGCGCCTGCCAATCATCGTCGGCGCGCTTGGCGCGGGATTGCTCTCGTTCGCCTACCTCTACGCGATCAGCATCAGGAACGTGCCGCTCGCGATGGTCATGTCGATCCTCATGTGGGGCATCATCTATCAAGGCTATAACGCGATCTTTCCGAGTTTCTTTCCGGAGCTATTCCCGACCCGCTCACGCGTGTCCGCGATGGCGATCGGCCAGAACATCGGCACCACGATTACCGCACTGCTGCCGGCACTGTTCGCTTACGTCGCGCCACCCGGATCTCATGACGTTCCGGTCACCATCGGCGCAATCACGTTCGGCATCACCATCGTTGCAGCGGTGACGGCCTGGAGCGCACGCGAGAACTTCCGCGTCAAGCTGAGCGACCTGGGCGAACGCAATGCAGTTCCGATCGACAAGCACGATTACGATCTGCAGCGGGCCCAGACCATAGCGGAGGCCAAGAAGGCGCTCGCATAACCCCTCCCTTTCCGCCCACCGAAGGAAGCTGTCCATGAACCGGACCCGGATCGCCGTAGCCGGCGCGGGCTATATCGGGCGGGCGCACATGAGCGTCGCGCAACAGAGCGGCACGTGTGCGTTGTCGGCCATCGTCGACCCGTCGCCGGCGGCCGCGGGGCTCGCAGCCGAGGCAGGCGTGCCCCTTTACCGATCGCTCGACGAACTGTTGGAAAAGGATCGTCCGGACGGCGTGATTCTCGCCACGCCGAATCAATTGCACGTCGAGCATGCGCTGACGTGTCTCGCGGCCGGTGTGCCCACGCTGCTCGAAAAACCGCTCGCGTCCACGGTTGAGGAAGCGGAGACGCTCGTCGACGAGGTCGAGCGCTCCGGGGTGAAATTGCTGGTCGGTCATCACCGGGCCCACAGCCCGATCATGGCCCGAGCGAAGCAACTGATCGATGAAGGCAGGCTCGGCAAGCTGGTCGCGGTGATGGGCAGCGCGGTATTTTTCAAGCCGGACCAGTACTTCTCCGACGCGCAATGGCGGCGCAATCCGGGCGGCGGCCCCATTCTGTTGAACATGATCCACGAGGTGCATAACTTGCGCATGCTATGCGGAGATATCGTCGCGGTGCAGGCGTTTTCATCGCACGCGACACGCGGCTTTCCCGTCGAAGACACCGTGGCGATCAACCTGCGCTTCGCAAACGGCGCGCTTGGCAGCTTCATGTTGTCCGACACGGCCGCGAGCGCGCGCAGCTGGGAGCAGACCTCGCAGGAGAACAAGGCCTACCCGTCGTATCCGGACGAAGATTGCTATGTGATTGCCGGTACGTTCGGCTCGCTTTCCGTGCCGACGATGCGCCTGAAAACGTATGGCAAGGCGGAAGACCGTTCGTGGTGGAAGCCGTTCGACGTCAGCGTCGCTGCCATGACGCGCGACGATCCGCTCAAGCGTCAGATCGAACACTTCGCCCGGGTTATTCGAGGAGAAGCCGAGCCGCTCGTGAGTGCTCGCGACGGCCTGCAGAATCTACGCATTACCGAAGCGATCGCTGAAGCCGCAAAGATGGGGTCGATCGTCGATACGACGCCCACCGCGGCGACTACGGCCCACTGAGGGCGGCGGTCCCGGCGGCCGTTAGAGCCGTTGGGTGCTGATAACTGAGATCACGCCAGGCACGAGTACGCGACGATTCGCACCGCCACGTTCCCATCGAACATTCAGCGCCATTGCTCGGTCAATTCGTTGGCCAGCACCATCTTCTCGCGAACGAGTTCCGTAAAGCCGGCGTCCGCCCCGCTCTGCGTCTTGAGGAATTTCAGCGCTGCGGAATGAACCGCTCGCATCGAGCGGCCGTCGATCCCGGCCATGCGCGCCGCGCTGCGCCGCGTTTCCTCGACCAGATCGCGTGCGCTGCTGAAGTCAGGCGACAAACCGCTCTGCGCCAGGAACCCGGCGCGCAAACCGGCCGCATAGTCGCGCGACTGTCCGAGACGGTCGACGTCGATCATCAGATCGACGCCGTCCGCCATCCGCAACGCACAGAGAATCCACAACGCGACGAACGCCCGATATGCGTTGTTGCCTTCCGCCGTGCGCGCATATTGCTCGCATGCCATGGCATAGGCGTCGTCCGAAGTCGGCACAACAGGCGGCAAGCTCACGCCGCAGATTTCGATGGCCTGCCGGACCAGCGGCTCCGACTGATTCAGGCCCAGTACGCGAAACGGCGCGGCCACGAAGAACGGATTACTCCATTGCTGATTGAGCAGCCACCCCGAGGCAAACTGCGATGCGGGATTTCTCAGCACGGCCGCATGCATGACGTGCGGGAAGGCGCGCTTGAGCCACGGCAGCCGGCCCGACGAACGGCAAAACTTGAAGACGGGTACGCTGCGTTGCCCGGCGGTGTGCTCGCACAGGTTGGCCAAATAAGCCTGCAACGCGGGGAATTCCGCGTCGGGCGCAGGTGAGAAGCGATCGGTGCCGAAGCGCTTCCGGTATCCAGCTACGCCGCGCGCGCCCTCTTGCAGAAACGGCCGGTACTCTTCGAAATACGGCGCGGCGAGCGGCGGATGTCCAGAGGTCAGGGTGGGACGGGACGCGGAGACGTCGGCGAGGCTCAGATCGGCGAGCACGTTGCTGAACGGTTCATAGAATCCGGTCACGGAATCGAGTGCGCGCAGGCGCGACCAGACCCACGTTCCTGCGCTGCGCCAGCCCGTGTGCAGAAATACCCCTTGTTTCAGGGCACTTCGTTGCGAGCCTTCGGCTGGCCGCGAGGCTGGATCATTCGGCGTGCTGGTCAACCCGTCAGCGGCGCCTGACGGACCACTTGAGGGACCGCTCGACGGTCCATGTGACAACGGCATTGGACTTCTCTTTAAATGGACGCGACAACGAATCGATGGGTGGCAGGCACTGCCCGCCCCACTTGGCTCAAGCGCACACTTTAGCGGGTCAAGCTGTCGACTTCGTTACGGAAGTATCAGTTTAGCTTGCTAACGATGCCTTGTGATGCACTGGAACAGCGCACTCAAACGCTTTAAGCTGCCAGACTTCCGAACTCAAAAGTTGCCGCTATGAACGACTCGGCCGATATCCGGTTTCTGCTGACCATCCGCGAAAGTGGCAGCCTGATCGCCGCGGCGCGCAAACTGGGGCTGTCGCCTTCGGCGGTGACCCAGCGCCTGCAGCAACTCGAAAAGAAGCTGGGCGCGCAACTGGTGAACCGCACGGCACGCCGTTTGCAGTTCACCGAAGAAGGCACGCTCCTGTGCGAACGCGGCGCCGAACTGGTCCAGCAGTTCGACTCGCTGTTCGAAGACTTGCAGACCCGCCGGGGCGGTCTGATCGGTACGCTGAAAATCAATGCGCCGCTCGGATTCGGCCGGCGCCACCTAGCGCCCGCCATCGCCGACTTCCAGCAGCAGAACCCGGATATCGACGTGGCGCTCACGCTGTCCGACCAACCGTTGACCGAGACGATGGACCGCTTCGACATCGTCGTGCATATCGGCGAGTTGCCGGTATCGAATCTGGTCGGCTACGCGATCGCGCCGAATGCGCGCTTCGTATGCGCCGCACCTGCGCTCGCCAAGCGTCTTGGTCAGCTGGAGTCGCCGGAAGCATTGAGCGAGCTGCCGTGCATCGTGCTGCGCGAGAACAACGCGGATGTCTCGCTGTGGCAGTTCAGCAAGGGCCGCACGCGTCGCAGCGTCCGCGTTTCTCCGCATTTGAGTTGCAACGACGGTGACGTGATCCGCCAATGGGCTTGCGAAGGCCGCGGCGTGATCCTGCGCTCCGAATGGGATGTGGCCGACGACATCGCAAAGGGGCGACTCGTGCGGTTGCTGCAAGGCTGGAAAGCGCCGGACGCTAATGTGATCGCGCTCACGCATCAACGAGCCGGATTGCCGGCTCGTACACGGCATTTCATGCAGTATTTGCAGGGCAGATTCAGGCCGTTGCCGCCGTGGAGGCGATAGAAGTTAAAACGGGGCGAATCACGTCAAAAACAGCACGTGCATTCAACATTTATTCAAACTGAATTTTAGAGTTATCTTGGCTGAACGCCACGCGAACAACGAAACTTTATAATCGGCTCACCGTCCCTCGCCGGTTAAATCATGACCTCCCTATCGCCCCCGACCGCCTACCCCAAGGCGGTCCTCTTCGACCTCCTGACCGCCCTGCTCGACTCGTGGACGTCATGGAATCACGCTGCGGGCTCCGAACAGGCGGGCCGTGCGTGGCGTGCGGCATATTTGCGCCTGACCTACGGTTGCGGCCGATACATTGCGTATGAACAATTGGTGCGCGAAGCAGCCGCCGAAGTTGGGCTGCCGGAATCCGCCGCGCTCGCGCTGGAGGCGGATTGGCTGAAGCTCGCGCCCTGGAGCGGTGCGCTCAACGCATTGCAGGCGCTCAGCCCGCATTGCAAACTGGCGATCGTCACGAACTGCTCCATCCATCTTGGCACGCAGGCTGCCAACCTTTTCCCGATCCACTGGGACGCTATCGTCACAGCTGAAGAAGCCGGTATGTATAAGCCGGACCCGTTGCCTTACCGGCTCGCGCTCGGCAAACTCGGCGTCAGCGCCCACGAGGCCGCGTTCGTGGCCGGCTCCAGCTACGACATGTTCGGCACGGCTGCGGTCGGTTTGCGAACATACTGGCACAACCGCGTGGGTCTGCCGCTGGTGGCGGGAGCGCAGCCGCCCGAGATCGAGGCGCCGACGCTCGACTTGCTAGTCCCATGGCTGAGCCGTTTCGGCCACGCAGAAAGCCCCTCTATTCCCCGGTGAACGCATGAAACTCGACCACATCGACACCCCTGCCGCGCTGATCGACATCCCCCGGATGCAGAAGAACATCGCGCGGATGCAGGCTCATATGAACACACTGGGCGTGGCATTCCGTCCGCACGTCAAGACCACCAAATGCATCGACGTGGTCCGTGCGCAGATCGCCGCCGGGGCACGTGGCATTACGGTCTCGATCCTGAAAGAGGCGGAGGCTTTCTTTGCGGCTGGCGTCAGCGATATCCTTTACGCGGTCAGCATCGCCCCTTCAAAGCTGCCGCGAGCGCTCGCGCTGCGCCGCCAGGGTTGCGATCTGAAACTGGTGGTGGACAATCCGACTGCCGCCGCGGCCATCGCCGCATTTTCGGACCAGCACGGTGAAACCTTCGAGGTGTGGATCGAGGTGGACACGGACGGCCACCGCTCCGGTATTACGCCGGAACAGGACACGTTACTCGAAGTCGGCCGGATTCTGCATGAGAACGGGGTCATAGTGGGCGGCGTGATGACCCACGCGGGTTCGAGCTACGAGCTTCATACGCCGGAGGCGCTCGCCGCGCTTGCGGAGCAGGAACGCGCCGGCTGCGTGCGCGCGGCGCAACGGCTGCGCGATGCGGGTATTCCGTGCCCAGTCGTCAGCGTCGGTTCGACGCCCACGGCCCTCGCCGCCGGGCAACTGGATGGCGTGACCGAAGTGCGGGCGGGTGTCTACGTTTTCTTCGATCTGGTCATGCACAACGTCGGCGTATGCGCGCTTGAAGATATCGCGCTCAGCGTGCTCGCCACCGTGATCGGGCATCAGGCGGATAAGGGCTGGGCGATTCTCGACGCAGGCTGGATGGCGATGAGCCGCGATCGCGGCACCTCGAAGCAGTCGCACGATTTCGGGTACGGCCAGCCCTGTCTGCTGAACGGAACACTGCTTGGCGGTTATGTGATGAGCGGCGCCAATCAGGAACATGGGATTCTGTCGTCATCGGAAGAAGGCGCGCATGTCGACGACATCGCGCAGCGCTTTCCGATCGGTATGAAGCTGCGCATCCTGCCCAATCATGCTTGCGCGACCGGCGCGCAGTTCCCCGAGTATCACGCGGTTTCGGCGGATGGTGAGAGCGTCGAGTGGAGGCGCTTTCAAGGTTGGTGAGGCGATCGGGCCTTAACTCAACCGCGGCGTCTGCGAAGGCAATTCGCCGAACAGGTCGCGATATTCACGGGCGAAATAGCCAAGGTGCGTGAAGCCCCACCGGCAGGCAGCATCGCCGATCAGGACTTCTTCCGCACTCGTCATGCGTAGCAACCTATGCACGGCATTGAGCCGGATCGAGCGCAGGTATTCGACCGGCGTCACATTAGCGACGCGCTGGAAACTGGTTTGCAAGGTTCGGCGGCTGCACCGCAGCGCGCGGCACAGATCGAGCACGGTGATCGGTTGTTCGGCGTTGTCTTGCAGGATGCGCTCGCAACGCCGCACGATGTCGCTATACGTGGTGTGTGTGAGGTCTCGCAACGGCGTCTGCGACGCGCTTTCGATCAGGCCGAGCAGGACACTGATCATTTCGTCGCGGAATACTTTGGTCGCGGCGGGATGCGCAAACGCGGCCGCATTGCGTTCAGCGGAGTCGAGAAAGGGCGCGAGCCGCTCGCGCAGTATCACCCCCTGCTCATCGGAAAGCGTCAGCACGCCACCTTTCACCTGACGGCTGGCGTGCTCGCCCACCGTCATGCCCAGCAGGTCGTCCATCATTTCGGCAGACACGCTGATGCCGGCATAGTGCATCGACTCCGGCGTGTAGAAGCGAAACTCCTCGCCCGCGCCGAGCAGCAGCAGCGCGTAACGCTCCACGCGCTGCCCCTGAAACGTGCCGACAAGCGGCGCATACAGGGGCACAGCAATCGAAGCGAGGTCAGCGGGAGACACGCCATGTTGAACAACGCGGCGATTGGTGGTTTCGCGAAAGAAATGAAAGTCGTTCGAACTCGCCTGCACCAGCGTGCTCTGAAAGCGGCCCGGCGTCATCTGACGATAAACCTGCTCCCAGCCGCTCACCGCCAGCGAATGATCGTGCACGTCGGCAAGCGTGCTGATCCGGAAGTCCATGCCCCCTCCCGCCTACTCTGAACAGGCTACATTCATGCGATGACAGCCCGGCCTGTCGTAGCGGACGCCAACCTGGATGCAGACGAAGGCGGCGGATCGCGGCGCCTCTGCTGCAAATGAAGAAGCATATTATTCCAGGCTGGCTGATGTGACTCAAGGCAAACAAAAAATCAGACAATTCTACAGTGGCTCCGGCGCGAAGCGCGCCCGAATTATTGAAAAGGTTAGCTATGCGAATTTCACTTCATCGAAGCGCGCGCGACGTCGGCCACTGCATTCGCATAGCCTAGGCCGGGTCGATTGGCTCACGGGCTCGTGTGGCTGCGTTCAGCTCAATGCGCGATGCACACGGACTTGGTTTCCGTAAAACCTTCGATCGCGTATTTGCCGAATTCGCGGCCGATACCCGACTGTTTGAAGCCGCCGAACGGCATGCCCGGATCGAGCGGTACGTGGCAGTTGACCCACACGGTGCCCGCCTCGATTTGCGGCACGAGGTTCATCACGGTCTTGAGGTCATTGCTCCACAGGCTCGCGGCAAGGCCGTACGGGGAATCGTTGGCGAGGCGCAGTGCCTCGAGCGGATCGTCGAACGGAACGATAGCGAGTACAGGACCAAACACTTCGTCGCGCACGATTGCCGCGTCGTGCGGCACGTCGGCGATGACGGTGGGGCGAACGTAGTAACCCGGCAGATCGACCGGCTTGCCGCCCGCAAGAAACGTCAGGCCGGCTGCCTGAGCGCGCGCGATGTGCTGCTCGACGCGGTCACGATGCTGCGCGGACACCAGCGGATTGATCTGCGCAGCCGGGTCGAGGCCAGGTCCCAGCGTCATGGCGCTGGCGATATCGGCGAGACCTTCGGTCACTTGCCGGTACTTGCTGCGATGCACGTAAATGCGCGAGGCCGCCGCGCACACTTGCCCCTGGTTGAAGAAGCCGCCGGCCAACGCGCCTTGAATCGCCTGCTCGACGTCGATATCGGCAAGCATCACCGCCGGATTCTTGCCACCGAGCTCCAGTGAAAAGCGCGTCATGTTCTGCACGGCGGCTGTGCCGACCAGCTTGCCTGTGGGCGTCGAGCCGGTGAACGAAATCTTGCTGATACCCGGATGCGCCGCGAGCGCGGCCCCGCATTCACGGCCACCTGTGACGACGTTGAACACGCCCGCAGGAACGCCGGCCTCAAGCGCCAGTTCGGCCAGACGCAGCGCCGTCAAAGGCGTTTCCGGCGACGGCTTGATCACGATGGTGCAACCCGCCGCGAGCGCCGGCACCAGCTTCCAAACAGCGATCATCAGCGGGAAATTCCACGGCACAATGCCTGCCACCACGCCGATCGGCTCCTTGCGCGTGAACGCCGTATAGCGCGTGCCGGGCGGAAACGGAATCGACACGTCCAGCGTTTCGCCGGTAATCTTGGTCGCCCAACCCGCCATATAGCGCACATATTCGATCGTCGCGCCCACTTCCACCGCGCGGGCAATGTTGATCGACTTGCCCTGATTCAAGGTCTCGAATTGCGCAAGGTCTTCGGCATTGGCTTCGAGCAGGTCGGCGAAGCGCAGCAGAATGCGCTCGCGATCGGCGGGACGCAGGCCGCTCCATACACGCGCATCGAAAGCGGCACGCGCGTTGCTCACCGCGCGATCGACGTCGGTTGCGTCCGCATCCACCACCGTCGCGAGGCGTTCGCCGCTCGCCTGATTGAATACGTCCAGACGACGCTCCGAATGCGCGCGCTGCTGCGCGCCGCCGATAAACAGGCCGAAATCGCGTTGCACGAACGCACGAACCGCATCGCTGATGACAACCGTTGCATCGTTACTCATATCCTGGGTCTCTTGTTGGTGTTTCGTTGCTATCTGATCCATGGCCGCGAGGCCATCGTGTTGAAGAATGGCGCTGGTCCTTTATAGAAACAGCGCGCCGATCATTTCCGTGCGGCTCGACACGCCGAGCTTGCGGAACATGCGCAACAGGTGGGTTTTGACGGTGGGCTGCGCGAGTGCGAGGTCGCGTGCGATCTCCTTGTTCGACAAACCGTTGCGCACCAGGCGTGCGATCTGCTGCTCGCGATGCGTCAGGCTCGGGCGGCTATCGGTGTCGACCGCTGCACCGTGGCGCAGATGCGTGCGCATTGGCCGCTGGTCGCGCAGCGCCGGCACCAGCGCGGCTTCCAGCAGCGGTTGCACCGCCCGCGCGTGCTGCTGATCGTTCTCGGAGAAGGTTTCCGCGGGCGCCATGCGCAGCAGCGAAAACGCCGCGGCCGGGCGCGTGCCTCGTGTGCCATCCCGCAGCAAAACTTCCATCACGTCGACCACCTGATGCGGATTCAGGAAGCGCCGCCAGTACACCGAACCGTCGCGCACCGTCTCAGGCAATTCGCTCGCGAGCGTGAGCACGTTGCCCGTCTGCGTCGAAAAGCGCGACGGATGCAGCGGATCAAGCGCGCAGTAACGCTGCAAATACGTGCGATGCATCGTCTCGGTCATGCCGAATAGCTCAAAGCCCGACGGCTCGTTATCCGCGCCGACCCAGTAGAAGACCGTTGCCGAGTGCCGCACTAGTTGCGCGAGCGCGCTCACTGCGGCACCCAGTGCGGGCAGGAAGACGCATTGAGACGCGGCTTCGTCGCGGATCGTGTTCAACATGGCGCTCTCCCGGTTGACCAGCTCTAGACCATCGTACGAACGTGCAATTTCATTGCGTGAGCACAAATTGGCAAATCGACTCGCCCCGCGCACTTGAACGACGGTTGCGTTGTCATCCTTTTGCCTGATTCCGCGGCAGGTCCGGCATGCCTAGACTCTGAGTTCACGCTGCACTCTTTTCATCACGCTAAATCACCTCCTTTCACATTCGTAAGGAACGCCATGTCCAAACAACGCACGGTTGTCATCACAGGCGCAGGCACCGGCATCGGCGAAGCCTGCGCGCGGCGCACGCGTGGCGCTGATTGGCCGGCGCCGCGAACCGCTCGAACGGGTGGCGCGCGAAACCGGCGGCTTGGCGCTCGATGGCGACGCAGCCAGCGCCGCCGACTGGCAGCGCTTCATCGCCGCGATCAAGGCCGACGGCGGCGCTGTCGATGCATTGATCGCCTGCGCCGGCGGTTTCGGCATGGGCACCGCCACCGAAACCGACGACACCGCCTGGTCCGCCGCGATGCGCGCAAATCTCGACACGGCCTTCGTCGCCGCCCGCGCCTGCCTGCCCGATCTGATCGAACGGCGCGGCGCGATCGTGCTGGTCGCCTCGATCGCTTCGCTCGCAGCGGGGCCCGCTGTATGCGGTTACACCACGTCGAAGCACGCGCTGATCGGCCTGACGCGCTCGCTTGCACGCGACTACGGCCCACACGGTGTGCGCGTCAACGCGGTCTGCCCCGGGTGGGTCCGCACGCCGATGGCCGATGCGGAAATGCAACCGTTGATGCAGCGCTACGACGAAACGCTCGACGCGGCCTACCATCGCGTCTGCGCCGATGTGCCCTTGCGCCGTCCCGCGCACGCAGAAGAAATCGCCGACGTATGCGAGTTTCTGGTGTCGCCCGCTGCGTCGATCGTGACGGGCGCCACCCTCGTTGCCGACGGCGGCTCCTCGATCGTCGACGTGCCGACGCTGGCGTTCGACCATATGTAAATAGGTAAGCGCGGCCGCGAGGCCTTAGTTCATCACGGCGCCATCACGGCGGCCGACTCCGGCAAGATCGCGCCGCCGTCGACCACGATGGTTTGGCCCGTGATGTACGAGGCCGCGTCGGATGCGAGAAACAGCATGGCCGCCGCGATATCCGACGGTTCGCCCAGCCGCCCGAGCGGAATCGCCTGTTCGATACGGCGGTTGTGCGCGTCGTCGCCGAGGTTGCCCATCGCCGGCGTGCGGATCATGCCGGGCTCGACGCCGTTGACCGTGATCCGATGCTTCGCCAACTCCAACGCCGCGGCGCGAATGAAGCCGTTCACGCCCGCCTTCGACGCCGCATAGTGCGCGAGATGCTGCACCGCTTCCGAGGCCGCGTCGATGCGCAGATCCGCGATCGCCACCGAAGCGCCGCGCGCGGCAAACGCCTCGGCAATGCCGCGCCCGATGCCTTGCGCGCCGCCGGTCACCAGTACCGCCTTGCCGGCGAAATCACGCACGCCTGCCGACTGCTGCGCGGCGCTGTTCATTGCAGATGCCGTGTCACGTTGAGCACTTGTGCAAGCGCGCCGACCGGGAAATTCGACAGCGTGTCGAACTGGTTGCCCTGATAACCAAAAATCTTGCCGTCGGTCTTCTTGCGTTCGAGGTCGATCATCACCACACCGAGCGTCGGAATGATTTTTTCGCGCCAGACGAACAGGTACAGATCTTTGGCGATGGCGATGTAGTGGCAACGGTCCACATCGGCGAGACCTGCTTCCACGCCCGAGAGACATTGCCACGCATAGAAGTTGTCGTTCAGATAGACGTGTTCGTACTGTTCCGTGGCGCTATACGTGTACAGGTTGCGCATGCCGATCAGTTCACGAGTCGGATGATGCAACGCCGCCTCTGCGCCTGCCTGGGCGCCCTGCTGCATGATCCTGCCGTGACGGAACTGTACCTGTACGCCGGTCAACTCCAAGCCTCGTTCGACACGCGTAAACGCATCGGTACGGGCTTCGCTTTCGTTCGGCAACGTGCCGACCACCACGGTGCACAAACCCTGTTTCACGTCGAGCACGTAGCTCGTTGCTGCCGGCCGCGAGCCGTCGCCACCGCCGATGTAATCGACGAAGTAAATGCCGTCGCGCACCGACGTGACCCGGCATTCGAATTGACCGCTTGCCTTACGCAGCACGCCGGCAGAATCGAACGTCAACGTTTCGGCGGAGCCATCGGCGAATTCAAGCTGCAACGTGCGGCCGGTGAGATCGTCGACGGGCGGCAGGATGTGGCTGTCAGGCGCGAAACCGTCGGCCAGCGCGCCGACCTGAATGAAAACGGGTTGAGATGTCATGTTTGTATGGCTCCAGGAGTTCGATGATTTGCCGCGGCGCTACTTGCATCGAGCGCCAGGCCGCGGCGCCTGTGACTACTGTACGGACGCCGCAAGCGCGGCGGCATCGACCATAAGGATGACAGCGCCCGCGACTTTAAGCGGCCCGGAGCGCCTGAAAGGCCCAACGCCCCCGGGGCCCTGGACGATTCCGACGCTTCGGAGCCGTTCAAGGCATCACAGCCCGAACTCGCCGGCCAGTTCATCGATCAGTCCGCGTTGAAACGCCTTGAAGCGCTCGTTAGGCTGCTGCGCGATCGCCAGATCGAGCATCGGATCGGTCACCTGCGTACGCACGTCCGCCAGCGTTTCGACAATGGCGTGCCCGCAGAACGGCACGTACGCTTCCGAATACCCGCCCTCGTGCACGATCACCAGACGCCCGCCGCAATAACGTTCGGCGGCATCACGCATCAGTTGCGTCATCGTGCGATAGCTCTCGCTGTGCAGCAGCATGCGTGCGAGCGGATCGACCGCGCTCGCGTCGAGCCCACTCGCCACGACGATCAGATCCGGCCTGAACGCGTCGAGCGCGGGCAGCACGATGCGCTCGAACGCATACAGATAGGCGTCGTGCCCGCCGCCCGGCAACAACGGGATATTCACGTTGGCCCCCACGCCCGCGCCCGTGCCGCGCTCATCCGCACCGCTGTAGCCCGGCGGAAAGCAGCGATCCTGATGCAGCGATATCGTCAGCGTGTTGGGATCGTCGTAATAGATCGACTGTGTGCCATTGCCGTGGTGCACGTCCCAATCGATCACCGCGACGCGTTCGACACCATGCTTCGCACGGGCCGCATCGATCGCAATGGGAATATTGGCGAGCAGGCAGAAGCCCATCGGCTTGTCGCGCAGACAGTGATGACCAGGCGGGCGCGACAACGAGAATGCGTTGCTTGCCCGCTCGTCGAGCACGGTATCGATCGCACTGATGGCAAGCCCTGCGGACAGCGCAGCGATCTCATAGCTGCCCTTGCCGAACGGTGCGAGATCTCCCAGATCGCCGCCGGTCATGTCGCTGAGCGCCTTGAAGCGGTTCAGATAATCGCGCGGATGGATGCGCAGCAAATCTTCCTCAGTGGCAAGCTCAGCCCCCTGCATATCGAGCGACGCCGCCAGCCCCGAGGTCTGGATCAGCGCCAGCAGCCTGCGTTTCGAATCGGGCGATTCCGCGTAACCGCTGCTCGATGGCGGCTGCACCCAGCCGCCGACCGGAAAGAACAGCGCATGCGTTCCCCCTGTATGCCAGAAGGTGCGTTCGTCCGTGAAAAATGCCGTTTTGCTCATGATTTCTCTTACCTGTAGTTCACCTGCGGATTCAAATCGACCTGGTTCGACTGCATGCGTTACTGCCGCGCGCCCGGCACTTCGCGCCTGCTACGCTCGACACGCAGCAAGCAAACGAAAGACAACACGCAGATCACCGCCGCGCCCTGAAACAACGTATTGAGTCCCGCGCCGGCGTCGAGGAGAAAGCCGGCGATCAGCGGACCGACCGCGAGCCCCGCGCCGATCACGAAGTTCAGCGTGGCGATCAAACGGCCTGACGTATCGGTTTTTGCGGCTGCGGCGAGGATGAACGGCAGCACGAAGGTCCACGCGAATTTGAAGGCGAAGATCGCGGCGGCGTAGCCCGTCGAACCAGGATGCGCCGACAGACCGAGCAAAGCGGCGACGAGAATCGCGTAACCCGTCAGCAGCATCGCGGCTCGCGCGATCCGGTTGCCGATGAACGACGCGCACGCCGCGCCGACGATGCCCATCACGCTCGCGACCGCCAGCAGTTCGCCGGTGTGTCCGGCGTCGAGTCCGGCGAGCGACGCCGCCTTGCTCGCGAATGTCCAGACGCCGCCGATCGCCACATAGAAAGCGAGCACGCCGCCGATCACCAGCGTCGCGTGAAGCCACGTGCTGCTTGCGGTGCTTCCACCGCTTGTGCCGTTCATGCCGGATCCGGCCTGTTGCCCCTGCTTGCCGCTGGCGCCGCCCAATGCCGGATCGAAGCCGCGCGTAAGCGGCGATGCGATCAGCGCGAGCACGGCCAACACCACATACAGCGCCCGCAAACCAAACGCGTCGAACAGATGCGGCAGCACGAACAGGCCGAGCGCACCGGCCACCAGTTGACCCACCACCCACAAGCCATACACGCGGTCACGATTGCCGCTCGTTGCCGCGCTCGTCATGCACAGCACCATCAGCGTGCCGCCGCCGAGCGCGGTCAACGCGCGCAGCACCAGCAACACGACAAAGCCTGGCATCAGCACTGCCGTGGCGAGATTACCGATGCAGAACACCGCCGTGGCGATCGCCGCGACACGGCGCGCGTCGACACGCCCCAGCCACAAGAGCGAGGGCAAGGTCGCGCAGCTGAACGCGCCGAGTTCGACGAAGAAATACGTGCCGATCTGCGAGGCGCTCAAACCGAGCTGTCCGCCGAGTTGCGCGGCGACCGCCGGCGCGACCAGCAGCAACAGCGGTGTGATAGCGGCAAACACCACCAGCGACAGCAGCGTAGACGTCGCGAATTCGCGCGGCACGGCCGTGGGTGTCGCGGGTCCAGCTGCCGTGGCAAATGAGGAGGTCGAAGAAGTTTTCATAGGGCTCAGAGGTAACGGTTGCAGTTGCAGTTGCGGTCACAACGAAGGCCGATACGCGGCCTACGAAAGGCGAATACAAGCCGGCGTTGTCGACACTGAGGCGCCACGCCGGCGGCGGGCAATCAGAACGTGTGATACATGCCGAGCATCGCGCCGAACTGCGAGGCGCCGTTGAGCGGCGTTGCGTCGTATTCATAGACCGGCTGCGAGCTTTGACTGCTGTTGCGCGAGTAGCCGAGATTCGCATACGCCACCGTGCGCTTTGAAAGCGCATAGGTGCCGCTCGCGATGAACAACGTCGGATGACCGACGCTCGGCGTGTTCGACCAGGTCTGATAGACGCCGCCCGCGAGGCCGACGAAATTGTTGACCTGATAACGTGCCCCACCCCAGGCCACCGTTTTCGATGGCGCGAGCGATCCGGTCTGCCGCTCCGCGCCGCCGTACAGCGAAAGCGTCGCGATGTCCCAATGCGCGGCCAGCGTGCCGATGGTCTGCTGCAGTCCCGAAGTATCCCCAGCCGCGGACGCCGTGCCTTGCGCCCGATGCAGTGCCGCGCTGATGCCGTAGCCGTTGCCGCCGTATTGCGCGCCGATTTCCAGCACCCGGCCCGAGCGCGAATTGCCGGCCACGCCACCGGTCGCCGCCAAGGCTTCGGCGCTGAAGCCGCCGTAATCGGCGGTCTTGAACTTCACCGAGTTATCGATGAAGTTGGCCGACAGCGGCACCAGCACGCCCTGCCCGCTGTACGCCGCGTACAGCAGCGGGTCGTAGAAAACCGTGCGATCGAACAGCACGCTGAACTGCCGCCCGAGCGTGACGGTGCCGAATTTTCCGATCAACCCGACATAAGCACCGCGAAAGAACGCGTAACCGGGCACCGTGGCCGTGCCATCGTTCACGTTGATGCCCTGCTCGAGGCGGAAGATCGCCTGCAAGCCACCACCCAAGTCTTCCGTGCCGGTCAAACCGATCTGCGACGGCAACACGCCGTAGTTCTGCAAGTTGACCGCGCTGTGCTGGCCGTCCGCGTTCGTGCGGTACTGAATGCCGGCGTCGATCAAACCGTACAGCGTGACACTCGATTGCGCGTGTGCGGTCGCAGCGCAGAAGCCAGCGGCTACGCCCAATGCCGCTAACGTCTTTCGTCGACCGCTGCGCTGCCGTGATTCGTTTCGTTTCATCGAGAAGCTCCAAACCGTCTGATGTTTTTGTAATGTGTCCGTTGCTGCGGGCTGCATCCCTCATCGAGTGCAACGGCAGTGTCGGTAGCGGCAATTGCGCTGAATAGACGTCCAGATGAACGGTATGGAAAACCCGCACGCGATTGCGCGGAGCCCCGGCGCGATTGACATGGGCAGCTGGGTTGAACGGCCCGGCGCACTGACGCGGCGTGGCATCCGCGGCCCGGGGCCGTTCAAATGAGGGGGGCGTGGCGCCATTTCCATCGGTGCGTTTTTCAAAAAAGCGCCACGTATAATCGGTCGGCACACCGCAGAAGCGGCCAGACGCGCCTTATCGACAGTGGAAGGAACCAGCGTGACAGTCACCGCAGACACCAAGCGGGTTATCGATCAGTTGGGCGAAATGCCCCCTGCCATTCCGCTCGACGACTACGCAGGCGCACCGTTCGAACAGCGCAGCGCCGACTTCGAGGGCACGTTCTGCGGCAACGGCACCGCGGCGCGCGGCCTGAGCCTTTTCCTGCTCGACCTCTATGCGCTCGCCAACCGCACCGGCATCGGCGAATTCGAGCACGGCTTCTTCCGCCTTCTCTCGCAGCATTTACCGTTCGACGCCGGCTGGACCGGCGTGACCACACATACGGCCAACGGTCCGGTGATGCACAACAGCTTCGTCTATGGCCTGCCAGGCGAGTTCTTTACCGACTGGCAGCGCGTGTGCGACTGCGATCCGCTCGCGCTCGGCTCGATGAACCGCTACGGCCGCACGCTGGAAGTGTCGATCGTGGCGCCCGGCATCGATCCGCGCTTTCGCAACTGGGCTATCAAATACGGGCTCGCGCAACTGATGGTGGTGTCGGCGCTGGATCATCGCTTCGGGCTCGCGACTTTCCTCTCGGTGTATCGCCGCGCGCTCGACAAACCGTTCTCCGCCGCGGATGCGCAAACGCTGGAGGATGTGATTCCGCACTTGAGCGCGGCGCTGACGATCAGCCGCTCGTTTCAATTGACGCGCGAGCGCGGCGAAGGCGTCTCGACGCCGGCACGTGCAATCTGCGACGGCTTCGGTGCAGTGCACCAGGCGGATAAGGCGTTCGAAACCATCCTACGGGGCGAATGGCCTGGCTATCAGAACCAGCATCTGCCGGCGCCGCTGATCGCGCATCTGCATGCGGACACGGGCCAGCCTTATGTCGGCGAAACGGTAACGGTCAGCTGCTCGCCGGTGGTCGGCCTGTTTCAGCTGGAAGCGCGCCAACGCTCGCCGCTCGACCGTTTGAGTCCACGCGAGCTGAGCGCGATCAAGCTGTATGGCGACGGCCTCTCACACAAGGAAGTCGCGCAACGCATGGCGATTTCGCCCACCACCGTGCGTCACTATCTGCGCTGCGCTTACAAGAAGCTCGGCATGCACGACAAAAGCCAGATTCCGTGGCTGCTCGGGCTGAGGGAGAGCGCGGCTACAAACGCCCCGGCGCCCGATCAGGGCGATTGAGCGGCTGCGTCACTCGTCCTCTTCTTCAAGGCCGGCAAGCAGATCGTCGACCGCGCGATATACGCGCTCGACGATTTCCGGCCCTACCTTGCGCTCAAGCTCGCGATAGTGCGCTTCGAGATCCTTTGAGATCACGCGCACCAACTCCACGCTCGTCTCGGTGAGCGACACCAGCACGCGGCGCTGGTCTTCCGCGAAACGCTCCTTCGTCACCAGCTCCATGCTCTCCATGCGCGCGAGCACGCCGGCCATGCTCGGGCTCGAAATCGTGCAGATATCGGAGATGTGGCGCGGCTCCATCGGGCCGTGTTCATTGAGCGCGCGAATCACGCGCCACTGCTGTTCGGTCAGTCCGTGCGCGGTAATCAATGGGCGGAACCGCTCCATCATTTTTTCTCTGGCGCGCAGCAACAACATCGGCAGGTTGCGGTGCAAAACTCGGGTAGAAGCGGAAGCGGACATGGCGGAAGATAAGTAAAAAGCAGCCGTCGAAGCTTAAGGGAAAACCCGCGATCAGCCGACAGGCTATTGACCGTGGATGATATCAAGCGCAATACTACTAACATGTTAGTGTTTTCTCCGAGAGACAGCTGATTTATGTTTGCACTTGCCGATCACCTGCTGCATCCCGAAGGCGACGCGCTGCCTCGCGACGTGGATACACACACCGTCGCCGCGCTGCTCGCACGTGGCGTGGCCTGCCGTGCGCCCGTTTCCGGCGCTGTCTATGGAACCTTGCTGAACGACCGCGCCGCGTTGGAAGCATTGGGCGATGCGGTGCATGCCGCTCCGTATAAAGCCCCGCCGAAAGCGCCGATTCTCTATCTGAAGCCGCGCAATACGTTCGCCGGTCATCGCGCACGCGTTGTCGTGCCCGACGATGCATTGGGTGTGGAAGTCGGCGCTTCGCTGGGTATCGTGATTGGCCGCACTGCAACATGCGTTAGCGCAGGCGAGGCGTTCGACTACATCGCCGGCTACACGCTGGTCGCCGATCTGAGCGTGCCGCATGCGAGCCTGTACCGGCCTTCGGTACGGTTCCGGGCGCGCGACGGCTTTTGCGTGATCGGGCCGGCACTGGTTGCAGCACGTCATGTTGCTGCGCCCGACGATCTGACGATCAGGGTTTCGCTTCCAGGACGTGAGGTCTTCACGGCGAGTACTGCATCATCGGTACGCAAAGTCGCTCAATTGATTGCGGACGTAACCGATTTCATGACCCTCAGCGCCGGTGACGTCGTTACGCTTGGCGTGCCTCATGGTTCGCCGGTGGCGCATATCGGCGACACGGCCACGCTATCGATTGGCGGATTGCCGCCGCTCGAGGTGTCGTTTGCCGGTGCAGAAGAACAGGATGGAGAACAGCAATGATGCGTGGCCGTGTTGCGTATGCAGGCGCGATTCACGAAGCTTACCCGGACGCCAACGGCGTACGCCTCGCCGACGGCCGCGTGCGTCGTGAAGATGAAGTGGTGTGGCTCGCACCGATCGAGGTCGGCACGATCTTCGCGCTCGGTTTGAACTATGCTGAGCACGCGAAGGAATTGCAGTTCAACAAGCAGGAAGAGCCGTTGGTCTTTCTCAAAGGCCCGGGCACGGTGATCGGTCACCGCGGCTTCACGCGCCGTCCCGCCGACGTCACCTTCATGCACTACGAGTGCGAACTGGCTGTCGTGATCGGCCAGACCGCACAGAACGTCAAGCGCGAAAACGCCATGCAGCATGTGGCCGGCTACATGATCGCCAACGACTACGCGATCCGTGACTACCTGGAAAACTATTACCGCCCCAACCTGCGCGTGAAGAATCGCGACGGCGGCACGGTACTCGGTCCCTGGTTCGTCGATGCGGCCGATGTCGAAGACGTCACGCAACTCGATTTGCGCACGTTCGTGAACGGCACGCGGCAACAACACGGCAACACACGCGATCTCGTCACCGATATCCCGGCGTTGATCGAATACCTGAGCAGCTTCATGACCCTCGCACCCGGCGACGTGATCCTGACCGGCACGCCGGAGGGCATCGTTAATGTGAATGCGGGTGACGAAGTGATCTGTGAAATCGACGGCCTTGGCCGTCTCGTCAATACGATTGCATCCGACGCGGACTTCGGCCGCGCCTGATCGACAGGCTTTGCATGGGATCGGAGTAAGCGCTAAAGCGCCAACTCCGATCGACAAAGGAAAAAGGACAAGGCAATGCGAATCGAGCATCTGATCAACGGCAAGTCGAGCGCCGCAAAAGACTACTTCGCGACGGTTAATCCAGCGACGCAAGACGTGCTCGCTGAAGTGGCCCGCGGCGGTGCGGAAGAAGTTGACGCCGCCGTGCGCGCGGCCAAAGAAGCGTTTCCGGCATGGGCCGGCAAGCTCGCGGCGGAACGCGCAAAAGTCATTCGCAAGCTCGGCGAGTTGATCGCGAAGAACGTGCCGGATATCTCCGAGACCGAGACGAAGGACACCGGCCAGACGATCTCGCAGACGCGCAAGCAACTCGTGCCGCGCGCCGCCGACAACTTCAGCTATTTCGCGGAGATGTGCACGCGCGTCGATGGTCATACGTATCCCACCGATACGCATCTGAACTACACGCTGTTCCACCCGGTCGGCGTCTGCGCGCTGATCTCGCCATGGAACGTACCGTTCATGACGGCAACGTGGAAAGTCGCGCCCTGCCTCGCGTTCGGCAATACCGCCGTGTTGAAGATGAGCGAACTGTCGCCGCTGACCGCCTCGATGCTCGGCAATCTCGCTCTCGAAGCCGGCATTCCTGCCGGCGTGCTTAACGTCGTGCATGGCTTCGGCAAAGACACCGGCGAACCGCTGGTGGCGCATCCAGATGTGCATGCAGTGTCGTTCACTGGCTCAACGGCAACCGGCAACCGCATCGTGCAAACGGCCGGCCTGAAGAAGTTTTCGATGGAACTGGGCGGCAAGTCGCCGTTCGTGATTTTCGACGACGCCGATTTCGAGCGCGCACTCGATGCCGCCGTGTTCATGATCTTCTCGAACAATGGCGAGCGCTGCACGGCGGGTTCGCGCATTCTGGTGCAACGCTCGATTTACGCGCGCTTTGCCGAACGTTTTATCGAACGCGCCAAACGCTTGACGGTGGGCGATCCACTGGCCGATAGCACAATCGTCGGTCCGATGATCAGCCAGGGGCACCTGGCCAAAGTGCGCAGCTACATCGAACTGGGTCCGAAAGAAGGCGCGACGCTCGCGTGCGGCGGACTCGACGCACCCGACTTGCCCGAAGCCATGCGCAAAGGCAACTTCGTTAAGCCGACAGTGTTCGTCGACGTCGACAACCGCATGCGGATCGCGCAGGAAGAGATCTTCGGCCCGGTTGCCTGCCTGATTCCGTTCGACGAGGAAGCAGACGCGATCAAACTCGCCAACGACATTTCCTACGGTTTGTCGAGCTACATCTGGACCGAGAGCACCGGCCGCGCGCTTCGCGTCGCCGCAGCGGTCGAAGCGGGCATGTGCTTCGTCAACAGCCAGAACGTGCGCGACCTGCGCCAGCCGTTCGGCGGCACCAAGGCATCGGGCGTGGGCCGCGAAGGCGGCACGTGGAGCTACGAAGTGTTCCTCGAACCGAAGAACGTGTGCGTATCGCTTGGCTCGCATCACATTCCGCGCTGGGGCGTCTGAAAACGCGGTTCATTTGCGCGCGAGGGCATGACGCCTCGCGCCACACAGAATAGGAGACCGCGATGGGCAAACTCGCGTTGGCAGCAAAAGTCACTCACGTCCCGTCGTTATATCTGTCCGAACTTGATGGTCCGCATAAGGGCTGCCGTCAACCCGCGATCGACGGCCACCATGAAATCGGCCGGCGCTGCCGCGAATTGGGTGTGGATACGATCGTCGTATTCGACGTGCATTGGCTGGTGAACAGCGAATACCACATCAACTGCGCGCCGAAGTTCGAGGGCGTCTATACGAGTAACGAGCTGCCGCACTTCATCAAGAACATGCCGTACGCGTATCCCGGCAATGTCGGACTCGGCGATCTGATTGCGGAAGTCGCCAACGAAATGGGCGTCAAGAGCCGCGCGCACAGCCAGACCACGCTCGAACTCGAATACGGCACGCTGGTGCCGATGCGCTATATGAATAGCGACCAGCACTTCAAGACCGTGTCGGTAGCCGGCTGGTGCATGTGGCACGACCTCGAAACCAGCGCGCGCTTCGGCCTTGCCGTACGCAAGGCTATCGAGGAACGATACGACGGCACCGTGGCGATTCTGGCGAGCGGTTCGTTGAGCCACCACTTCGCCAACAACGGCACCGCCGAGCAGTTCATGCACAAGGTGTGGAGCCCGTTTCTCGAACAGATGGACCGCCGGGTGGTCGAGTTGTGGGAAGCCGGCGACTGGAAGACCTTCTGCGAGATGCTGCCGCTCTATAACGAGAAATGCTGGGGCGAAGGTGGCATGCACGACACCGCGATGCTGCTCGGCGCGGCCTGGCGTTGTCGTTGGAGATCAACGAATTCAGCGAAGCGGGCACTTGGAAACACAACAATTTGCACGCGCGGCTTAAGGCCTGAAACTTGGGCCTGAAACTTGGGCTTGATACCCCGGCCCAATATTCCGGCTCGGTAGCCTGGACTGGCAGCCGCATATAGAGAATCCATCATGCTAGACGAACAGACAATCCGCGACCTTGCGTCGCAACTCGACAACGCGGAGAAAACGCGCACCCAGCTGCGCCACTTTTCGGCCAAGTATCCCGAGATGACTGTACAGGACGGTTACGCGATTCAGCGCGAGTGGGTGAAGCTCAAACTGGCCGAGGGCCACGTGATCAAGGGCCGCAAGATCGGCCTGACCTCACGCGCGATGCAGCGTTCGTCGCAGATCGACGAACCCGACTATGCACCGCTGCTCGACAGCATGTTCATCGAAGGCGGCCAGGACATTCGCGCCGACCGCTTCATTGCCCCGCGCGTGGAAGTCGAACTGGCCTTCGTGTTGAGCAAGCCCTTGAAGGGCCCTGGCGTCACGCTATTCGACGTTCTGGACGCCACGGCCTATGTGACCCCTGCAGTTGAGATTATCGACGCGCGCATCGAACAATTCGACCGCGAGACGAAGGCGCCGCGCAAGGTCTACGACACCATCTCCGACTTCGCGGCCAATGCCGGCATCGTATTGGGTGGCCGACCGGTGCGCCCGCTGGACGTCGACCTTCGCTGGGTTGGCGCATTGCTTTACAAGAACGGCGCCGTGGAAGAAAGCGGCCTCGCTGCGGCCGTGCTGAATCACCCCGCCACGGGCGTTGCATGGCTCGCCAACAAGATCGCCCCTTACGACGAAGTATTGAACGCGAACGACGTGATTCTGAGCGGCTCGTTCACGAGCCCGATCCCTGCGCGAGCGGGCGACACTTTCCATGTCGACTATGGTCCGCTGGGCGGCATTGGTTTGAATTTCATTTGAGTTGCCGACATGTCCTTACCGCAAAACTGGGCATGAACGCGATCAGCGTGGCCGCGGCACCGGGGCCAATACCGGGCACCGAGCGCAGCAGGTCCTCCTTCTGACGCCAGGCGGGCGAAGAACGCATGAACGAATCGATGTCCTTGTCCGCGACGGTGAGCTGCTGTTTGAGCCACTTGATGTGATCATCCAGGCTTTCCTTAGCTGCGGCATGAGCGCGCTCCAGGCGGGCTTTCTCGGCCACGAGCATGTCGATGAGCTGGGCGCGGCGCAGCAGCAGGGCCTGCAACTGCTCGGTCTGCACATCGTTGAGCGGACGCACGACGGGTTTGATGACGGCGCCGAAATGGGCGATGACGAACGCGTCGATGCGGTCTGTCTTCGCACGTTTGCCGGTGGCTTTGGCAAAGTCGCGCACCTGCCGGGGATTGACCGCAACAGCGGGCAGGCCGGCCTGGCAGAGCGCCTTGAGCACGGCAAGTTCGAGCTTGCCGGTGGCCTCCATGACGATCAGGGTGGGACTCAGCGTGATCAGACGCTGGACCAGCTGGTCGATGGCGCCGGTCTCATTGTCGACACTGAAATGCTCGGTCGTGTCGTGGATGGCAACGTCGAGGGTGCTACCACTGACGTCGATGCCGATATAAACGGAAGAGGAAGTCTGGTTCATCACGGTACCCATACTTGCAGGAAAATACGAGCTCGAGGCTCAGTCAACTGTTCGGGTTAAGAGGATGAAAAGGACAGTCGCTCAGGCTTCTCTGCGTGCTCGAAGCACTGTAAGCAGACGAGCTGACTGTCCATGTGGCGGCAACTGATCGGGCCGGCGCCACAGGAGTCGAATATACAAGTAAGCAAGAGAAAGCGGCTCAAACCGCTAATTCTTAAGTGGGTCCCCTGGCTCGGAGTGGGCAGTGGAGCATCTGGAATCCGTGCCCTCGCGCACTCAGCGCCAGTGACAAAGGACTCATCAGCTCCCACTCCGCACTGCGTGCGTCGCGGATGGGTATGCCTGAGAGACCTAAGGTTTCGTTTTGTGCCTGGCGGGGCCATCGGCTTCGCCTCGGCGAGGTATTCAGGTGCTCAGAAGACGGTTCCGCAGGCAGCGGCGGTGCCGATCAAAATGCGAGAGCGAAACCACGGCGATCGGTTGGTGAATTACGCGTCGGCGCGCGCAGCGCCGCCGGAAGTATGACGGCCTTGTCACTAGCGCCGAATGTGCGAGAACACAGATTCCAGATGCACCACTACCGCCGCTGCGCGGGGGACCCGCTTAAGAGTTAGCGGTTTGAGCCGCTTTCTCTTGCTTACTTCTCTTTGCGGCCGGCAAAGAGAAGTAAGTGCCGCCCCGCACAGGGGCAACGCTAATAGACCACTAACAAAGCAAGGAAAGGCCAACACCATAAAAACGCAGATAGAAAGCGCCGAGCAGGTCAAACCCTTAATCCCCTGCAGGCCAAGGCAACCCCACCGCCGACCAATCCAACTCCACCCCAACAACCGCCCGTCCAGCAGCAAACTGCACAGCCAGCGTAACCGCAACACAAGGCCGGCCGCTGGCCAAAGAAAGATAAGGATTACTAGCCAGAGCCACTCCAGGCAACAAAACCGCGTTACGGAAATAAGGCCGATGATCCCACCTGGCATCCCGCGGATTCGCCACGGGCTGCAGCGAAGCCCCATCGCTCCTCCAAGCCGGCCCCGGCACCTCAGCCCCGATCTGCCTTCCCGAATCATCGAGAATAAAACAGCTGACACAGCGATCAAACGTAGCCAGAGAAGCAAACGCCTCCCCCATCAAAACACCCGCCAGCAACTCATCGGCAGCAAGCCTCAAACCAACCCGATAGGGCTCCACCTCCGACTCGAACAACGCATGCTGATGCGCCCTCCCCTGGGCGATCACATCGAAAGCATCATCGATCCGCCGATGCACCGACTCCGGCGGCGCAATCTCGGCCGCCGGCCGTCCGAGCAAATACCCCTGCGCGAAATCCACATTCGACTCAACAGCAAGAATCAATTCCTCCGTGGTCTCCACGCCCTCCACGACAACCAGCATCCCCGCCTGATGCAACAGCGAAACCAGCTTCGGCAAGATCGGCTGCTCGGTGCCGTGACTGGTCGCGCGAATCAGCTCGCCGTCGAGCTTCACGAGATCCGGCCGGATCCGGAGCAGCCGGTCGAGGTTCGATTGACCCGCGCCGAAATCGTCGACGGCGATCAGGAAACCGTGCGCGCGGTACAAAGCCGCCGCACGCGACATGTCATCGACGCTGCCACCGTGCGATTCGAGAATCTCGAGAATCACCTGCTCGGGTTCGAGCCCCACCGCCCGCACGATCATGGCGAGCTGATCGGCATAGCCTTCGGCGATAAACGTGGCCGGCAGAATATTGAGGAACAGCCACGTGCCGCCGGGCAGCGACTTGCGCGCATTGGCCAGATGCACGGCATGACTCGCGCGATCGAGCGCGCCTTCGTCGCTGGACGGCCTCGGCGCGAACAGGACAACGGGCGGCACCAGCGTGCCGTCGTCCTGCTGACCGCGCAGCAAAGCCTCGAACCCCACCTGCTTCTGATGCGACAAACTGTATAGCGGCTGGAAGTGCGAGGTGAGGTAATAGTCCTCCCAGCGATGCCGCAGCACGGCCGCCCCACCCTCGTCATGCGCGGCATCCGAGAGCATCTGCAGCACCTCAAGCGGCAATGCGCGTTCGGCGCACACGCGGTTTCTGCCCGAGTGCTTGGCGCGCAGCAAGGCCTCATCGGCGCGGTCGAGCAACACCATGATGCTTTCGCCGCTCCGGTGTTCGGCCACGCCGAAGCTCGCAGTCAGATAGCCGTCCGGCCGCTCGATCGCGGCAATCGCGACGCGCAGCCGCTCGGCCAGCGCCAGTGCGCCGGCCAGGCCGTCGCGCAGCAACACCGCGAACTCCTCTCCGCCGATCCGGCTCACGCTTTCGTCCGCGGAGGTCTCCTCCATCAGCACCTGGGCGACCTGGTACAGGGCATGGTCGCCGATCGCGTGGCCAAAGCAGTCGTTCAGCGATTTGAAACTGTCGATGTCGAGAAAAATCGCGCTGACCCGCGCATCCGGCTTCATGGTTTCGAGGCGGAGTTCAGCCTGCTTCACAAACGCGCGGCGGTTTTGCAGGCCGGTCAGCGGATCGGTCGCGGCGAGTTGCGCCAGTTGGCTCTCGAGCAGAAAGTGGTTGCGCCGGAACCGGTAGAAACCGAAGTGAAACACAACGGAAGTCGGTACGCCGATCGCCGCGATCCACATCCACACGACAACGTCGACGTCATGCATGCGCGGCTCGCCAACCAGTAAGGCCAGCGCCGCCCCATAGAAGAGCGCGCTGCCGGCGAAGAAATGCAGCGGCGTGAGCCATAGCGGCGCGGCGCAGATCGGGATCACCACCATCGCCGGCAGTAACCACAGCAACGGTTGCTCGACGCCGGAGACGTTCAGCGCGAGACCGGCCACCAGCACCAGCGCGTACGCGACACCGATTGCGCCGAACGTCCAGATCGAGCCGGCGCGTGGAATCGCCATCACTAGCAAAGCGAGCACCAACGCACAGGCGAGCCGGTAGGAGAGCGGCGTCGTCGGACCGGCAACCATGTTGCGCGCTCCCACGAAACACAGGAACGCGACGACAGCAAACGCCATCGTCACGGTCGAAAGTGGACGTTGGTGTTCCAGCGATCGTCTATGAAATCGATCGCGCAAACCGGAATCGGACAGTTGCTTCGTTGAGGTAGAAAGCATATTGACAGTTATCAGGCTGGCTCCGGCCACTCGGCCAATGTATAACGGCAACCGTCTGACAAATATTTATGCCCTGCCCGCAAATAGATTTGCGCCCCGCTCCGTAAGGGCTACGCGGCCATTACGCGATCGCTTCCCGAGGTCCCGGCGGCAGCGAAGCATTCAACAGGTCGAACTGCAGCAACCGCATATCGAAGCCGTCCATGACGCCACGCGCGACATGCTCCGCGCATAACAGCACCTTCGCAATCGTTTGCGCGTACAACGCAGACGAATGTAGTGTCCATATATGGGGACGACACTAATCGGCTAAACCCGTAAAGCACACTCGATCAGGTCACGCCCCAAGCGTTGTGGCCTACAATTGTTGCTGCCGCGCGGCCGCTTCGCGCCCGCGGCGCACGGCAGAAGATTCATCCCGCCTCCTGCTGAACATCCACGCGCGCCAAGCGCGCCGGCAGAGTGGGGACACACTCATTGACGTGACCTCTGTGGAGCGCAGCAATGCCATTTCTGGCACAAGACCACGGTTGCCCCGGCTGGAACGGGGAAATGGCGCGGCGCATCAGCGAATTCGACTGGACCGCGACCAGCCTCGGCGCAATAGAAAACTGGCCGCGCAGTTTGACCGCCACCGTTCAAATGCTGCTCGCCTCGCCCGTGCCCCTCGTGCTTCTCTGGGGCAAACCGGGCTACATGATCTACAACGACGCCTACGCGATATTCGCTAGCGGACGGCATCCGTATCTGCTCGGCTGTCCGGTCGAGCGCGGCTGGCCAGAAGTCGCCGAATTCAACCGTCACGTGATGACGACATGTCTTGCCGGCGGCACCCTGTCGTATCGCGACAAGGAACTGGTCCTGCTGCGCGACGGCAAGCCTGAAGACGTCTGGATGGACCTCTACTACAGCCCGGTCGCCGACGACAGCGGCGCACCCGCGGGCGTACTCTCGATGGTCGTCGAAACCACCATGCGCGTACTGACCGAACGCTGGCGGCAACATGCCGAGGCGGAACTGCGCGAGACCAACGAACGGCTGCAACTCGCGCTCAATACCGGCGCCGTGCTCGGCACCTGGGTGCTCGACGTGCGAACCGGCACCGTCACCGGCGACGAACGTTTCGCCCGCACCTTTTCGTTTCCACTGGAAGAGGCCACGCAAGGGGTCGAGCGCAATGCCGCGGCGCAGGTGATCCATCCTGACGACCAGCCGCTCAACGATCGCTTGACGATCGAAGCGATACGCACCGGCCAGCCATTTCGCGCCGAGTACCGGATTCGCCGCCCCGATGGCGACTATATGTGGGTGCAGGCGAACGGCCAGTGCGAGTTCGACGAACAGGGGGAGCCGACGCGCTTTCCCGGCGTGCTGATCGACATCCACGAACGCAAGATCGCCGAACAATCGCTGCGTCAGTTGACCGAAACGCTCGAACAACGCGTGGCCGATGAGGTCGCGGCACGCGCGCTCGCCGAAGAGCAGTTGCGACAGGCCCAGAAGATGGAAGCGATCGGCAGCCTCACAGGCGGCGTCGCGCACGACTTCAACAATGTGCTGCAAGTGATCAACGGCAATCTGCAGATGCTCGCCGCCGATGCCGATGGCAGTCTGGCCACGCTGCGGCGTTTGTCGGCCGCGACCGATGCCGTCAAACGCGGTGCGAAACTGGCCGCGCATCTGCTCGCCTTCGCGAGGCGCCAGCCGCTCTCGCCTACCGTGTTGAACCCGCGCCGTCTGCTCGCCGGCATGAGCGAGATGCTGCACCGCGCGCTCGGTGAGACTGTCAAGATCGAAACGGTGTTGAGCGACGACCTGTGGAATGTGCAGGCCGATCGCAATCAACTCGAAAACGCACTACTCAATCTCGCGATCAATGCGCGCGACGCTATGCAAGCCGACGGCACGCTCACCGTCCGCGCAACGAACCGCGTGCTGGACTCCCTGTTTTGCCGTGGCAAACCGGAGCTCTCGCCGGGCGAATACGTGGCGTTTTCAGTGACCGACACGGGCACCGGCATGAAGCCTGAAATCCTGGAGCGCGTGTTTGAACCGTTCTTCACGACCAAACCCGACGGCCACGGCACCGGTCTGGGCTTGAGCATGGTGTTCGGCTTCGTCAGGCAAAGCGGCGGCCATACGGTGATCGACAGCGAAGTGGGACGCGGCACCACCGTCTGGCTGTTTTTCCCGCGTTGCTGCGAGCCGGAAACAGTCGAAGCCGTCGATCAGACCTCGGCGCCGGTGGGCGGCGGCGAAACGATTCTGGTGGTCGAAGACGATGCAGATGTCCGCCTGACTGCCGTCGAAATGCTCGCGCAGCTCGGCTATAAGGTGCTGACTGCATCCAGTGGCGACGCGGCGCTCGAATTTATCGAAAGCGACGTGCCGATTGATCTGCTATTTACCGATGTCGTGATGCCCGGCCAGGTGAAAAGCGTGGAACTGGCGCAGCGTGCGGCGGCGCGCTCGCCCACGGTGCCGGCGCTCTTCACCTCGGGCTATACACGCGACGAGATCGTCCATCACGGCAAGCTCGACGCCGGCATCACCCTGCTCTCCAAGCCTTACCGGCGCGACGACCTCGCGCGCAAGGTGCGCAGCGTATTGCACGCTGGAGTCGCCGGCGTGATCGATGGGCAGACTACCGCGTTGGCGGACGCTCTGACCAGTCCGCCGTCACCTCAATCCGGCATGCCGGCTCGCGTGCTGCTGGTCGAAGACGACGCCGATTCGCGCGACGCACTCAGCGACCTGCTCGGCGCGCTGGGTCTCGACTGCACCGCGGTCGCGAGCGCTGAAGAAGCGTTGCCGCTCGTGCCCGAGCAACGTTTCGACGTCCTGCTCACGGACCTGACGTTGCCCGGCATGTCCGGCGACAACCTGGCGCGCGCGGTGCTGCGTCAGCGGCCGGACATCCACGTGTTGCTGGTGTCGGGCTACGGCAAGAGCGCCGAGATCGGCGACACCATCCCGGGCGCACGGCTGCTCGGCAAACCGCTCGATATCTCGCAGCTGCGGTGCGAACTCGCGGCGTGGCTCGATCACACGGAGGCGGCTTCCTAGCGCGCGTCCTTCACGCAACCAAACGACTCCGCCGATGGACATCCGATGCGGCACCGCTGGCTGGACCGACAAGACGCTGATCGCCTGTAAGCGCTTTTATCCGCGCGGCAGCAGCAGCGCCGAAGCGAGGCTGCGTTTTTACGCGTCGCAGTTTCCGCTCGTTGAAGTCGATTCGGCCTACTACGCGATGCCATCGGCAAGCAATGCGCAGTTGTGGACCGAACGCACGCCGGAAGGTTTCACATTCAACTTCAAGGCGTTTCGCCTTTTCACGGGGCATCAGACTTCGCCCGATGTGCTGCCCAAAGACATTGCGATGGCGCTGCCGGAGGGCATCACCGGCCCGCGCAAAAAGAACGTCTATTACGGCGATCTGCCCGCCGAGATCCTCGACGAGCTGTGGCGGCGCTATCTGGAAGCGCTCGAACCGCTACGCACGAGCGGCCGCCTCGGCGCGGTGCTGTTCCAGTTCGCACCGTGGATCACGCGCTCGCCGGACGGTCTCGCGCTCGTCGAAGAATGCCGGGCACGCATGACCGGCTACCTGATGGCCGCCGAATTCCGCAATCAGTCCTGGTTCGACGATCGGCACGCGCAATGGACACTCGACTTCTTGCGCGAGCGCAGCCTCGTCCATGTGATCGTCGACGCCCCGCCGGATGTGACGAACCGCGTGCACACCGTGTGGGAAGCGACGCATCCCGAACTCGCGATGGTGCGTCTACACGGTCGCAATACGCAGACGTGGAGCGCGGCGGGCGCGGCAAGTGCGGCCGATCGCTTCGATTACGACTACAGCGACGCCGAACTGAGCGAACTGGCTCCGTCGATCCGCGCAATCGCGACCCGGGCGGGCCGTACCCACGTGATCTTCAACAACTGCTTCGAAGACCAGGGACAGCGCAACGCGCGTTCGCTGATGACCATTCTGGGCAGCGATGTCACCTCGCTTGCGTAGGCCCGACGGTCACGTTTGCGTGCGCACCGCTCACACACTCCATACCGCATCGATCAGCGGAATCACCCAGACGAGCGACGGCAGCCAACCACGACGCGCGTCGACATCGGGCTCGGGCAGATCGAGCGCGGCGAACGCGAACAGCGCGGCGTCGGGAATCACGCGTGCGAGACTCACCATCTTCACGATCGTGATCAACACGCCGAGCATGAAAACCTCGATCATTCCCCACGGTCGCACGAACTGGATCGCGTGCAGCGCAACCTCTTCAGCGTCAGCAGGCAGATCTCCGCATGCAGCGTCTTCAGGTCAACACGCGGTTTGCTTTCCTGCCGCGCGCACCTGCGGTTTCCGCTGCCGCGTGGGTGGAGCCTGCCTGGTAAGCATCATGGGCTCAGCCGGCTGATTTTCTGTCCCTGCACGCCGATTCCAGCCATCAACCCAGACTGACCGAAGATGAACGCATAAACATCGGAGCGCGCGGTCGTGCTCGAAAAATCAGAGGCCATTCCCGACTCCGCGACAACAACGCTCGGCCCCGCACCGATCGACCATCCGTCACTACTGTTGTTCAGATAATTCAGCGCTGACGGCTTCATCAACACCATGGCCTCGGAGAAACTCTGCGCGCCCGCCTGCAGTCCGTACGACAGCGAGGTCGCATTGTAGTAGCCGAGCACATGTCCATCGGGCACGAACAGAACACCGTTGCCGCCGGAGCCGCCAATCAGCAGGCCAGCTTTCAAGATGCTCGGAAAGACAAGGACGCCCACCGAATGCGCGGCCACTTCCTTCGCACGGGGTGTTGTTGTGTACAGCGTGTTGAGCGCCGTGCGCGCTTCCTGTTCGAGGTCGGCACGCGATGAAGTGCTACTTGAAGAGCCGCCCATCCCCGAGCAGGCAGCGACGAACAGAAGCGGGAGCAATGCGGTCAGGCGAAGGGACTTGATTGACATCGTGAGCTTTCCTTATTTTATCGGGCTGTACGCCCTCGCATGAAAGCTGCGAGGGTCAAGGCCTTTGATGAAATTGAAAATCGAACAGCAATACCTCGCGCACCCGCGCTAGTGAGACGTCTCCTGAATGTCGTTAAGCTTCCAACTCTTGTCAAACCACGGTGCAAGCGGACCATACAGCCGGAAAATCGTCAGCCAGCTTTTTCCTGGTATGGTCTGAATCCAGTTGCTCTCCTTGCCTGAAGGTGCTTTGGGTCCGAAGTACAGGTCGACCGATCCGTCGGGGTTCTTCATGAGCCCCTTTTCACTTGAGAGGCTCGGGAACTGCTGGTCCGTCTGCAGCATCGAGCGGGTCTGCGTGTCGTACAGCACGACCGACCAGAAATCCTTCACTGGCACGTTAGGCGAAACGTGGAGCGTGTAGTCCTTCGCGCCGTCGAACGGCTTACCCGTTGCGTCGTAATTTGCAGCGGCGTATTGCGAGCCGATGCCGGGCATCGCGATGACCATCGCGGGTGTATCGACTGTCGCCGCGTAGAAGAACATGGTCCGGGCGTCAAAGTTGCGGGCACCATTGTTGAGCCATTCATAGCTTCCACCAACGAACGGCGTGTTCCAGTGCCGGTCGGGATAAATCAATACCGCTTTGTCGCGATTTGCGAAGTCGATTGCGCGCGCAGTTGCGTTACCAACCGCCACGGCGTCGGTGAGAATTTTTGTCATCCTCGCGTCCGGCGCGAACGGCTTATCTTTTTCCATCCCGATGGATGCAAAAAGTCCAGTCATGTCAGGCCCATAAGAGCCTGCGGGCTCCTCCTGAATGATTTGATTCACCTCCTCGTAGAACTTGATGTCGTTCGCATGAACCGTGTTAATGATTGGCTGTTCTGTGGTTTGGCCAGAATGAGACCCGCAAGGGATGCCAGTACTGCGGCCCTAACCCACGTTGCGGCTTTCCTGTTCACGTCCGGCTCCGATTCGTCCATGGGCGTTCATCGTTTTTTGCGGTACTGGAAATTTGAGGTGCCGTCGAATACCGACGAGTCTGTTTTCCTATTTGCCGAAAGTCATGTTCAGGCCGGCGAAAATAGTCCATTGTGGAACGCCGATGGGACCGACAGGTTCGATGGGAATGGTCGGCCGGAGAAGCAAGTCATTCGTATGTCCGCTGACCCCGAACAGGCTCGGGGTAAAGAAGTTCTGGATGTTGAATGACGCTGCCAGATTGAGCGGATTGTTGCTCTTGTTCGCGTCATCCGCCGGGCTTTGGGCGATAGCATTCCCCATCGATAGGCAAGCAATAAGGCACACGCCGACTGGCGAAAAGCGAACATTGGCTTATTCATTCCCTCGTCCTCTTACCTGGCTTCTTTGATATGTTTTCCCCACACTATCCAAGACATAAATTTCCAAACCGACCAGAAATTCAAGACAAGCAAATTCCCGCCGTAAGGATTGGCGCTCGATTCGACGATTAATCAGGGATTGGCTTCAACTTCTGAAGTGGCGCCTAGCGCGTCTGCGCGAGACAAGATGCGAGTAACGGCGTGAGCAATCACAATTCACCTCTCCGGAAAATAGAACGTGTGCCATATGGCCACGTTGACGCACGCCTCATCACCATTACGATCTGGCTCTGGATACTAACAAAACCCCAAACGTGCTGGGGGATTATTTTTGAACATAATTGAAAGCATGCGCGATGCATAAAGTGGCGTACTGGTTTTAAAACAATGCATATGTGATAGCGGCGATAGACAGAAAGACCCTGGCGAATGGCTCCCACTTTCCGAAGTGTGTCAGGCGCTTCAGAGTCGGCAAAACGTTGCCTCATCATTCCCCCTCCAAACGAACGGCCCGGTACGCTCTGTTGCGTAATTTCTATTGACGAAATTATTTTCGCAAACCTAACTAAATAATAAAATCAGACAGATTAAGTAAGGGGAAATATCAGCCTTTGTCGCAATAAACATGCGCCATGATGTTCGGACCGACATGAATATCTTAAAGCTTGATGAAATTGCTGGATCCGGGCGTCGCGCGCGTGTTTAAACGCCCGCACTATCCGCTGGACGTAATCCTGATGTGTGTGCCTTGGTACGAGGCCTACGGGCTGAGTCTGCGCAACATTGAAGAGATGATGGCTGAGCGGGGTATCGAGGTCGATCATTGGACCGCGCACCGCTGGGCTATCAAGCTGCTACCGGTCCTGGAGAAGGCGTTTTGCCGTCGCAACCGACCGGAACGGCGAACCCGGAACGGTCACGATCGACGAATGCCGAGTGAACTTCGCTGAGCTGGAGGCCCTCAATAAAGCTCGACGGCGGCCTGAAACCCGAACGAATGAAGGTGCATTGTAAGATCTACTGCGTCGGCGCCACCCCGTTGCAATCGAGCGTCGAAAAATCTCGCCCCAGTTGCCACCAACTCAAAGTGCCGAGCTCGAAGACCAGGGGCAGCGCAACGCGCGTTCGCTGACGACCATTCTGGGTAGCGATGTCGCCCCGCTTGCGTAGTCTCAGCAGGCACGATTGCGGCCGGTCTTGCGATTTGCTTTCAATGCCGGCCAGCATCCATATTGTGACCGTTTGCATCGCGCTTTTTATCCCGCTGCCGATAATGCAGCTTATATTGATGTTAGCAGCCGCGTTTTGCGCGGCACTTCTTCTAGCCACGAGAACCATCATGCCCGCCCAACACGACGAAGTCCCCACTGCCAACACCAAGCCGAGCAAGGCAAAACGCAAGGATCTGTCCATGGTGTCGCGCAATCTTCTGATGGTTGTGGTCGGCGCCGTGGTCTTCGCGATCGTTGCGACGGTCGTGCTCTACGAGCCGATCACTTACGGCGACGAGATTCCCAACTTCGGCATCATTCTCATGATGACCGTGCCGATTATCGCGGGCGTGGCCTTCCGGGTGGGACTGGATGCGTGGCTGGATAAGGAGTGAGCGGCAACACCACCCACACCTCCAAGCCGCCGCCCTCGCGCGCATGAAACTGCAGGCTGCCGCCGTGCAGCCGCGCAATTCGCTCAACAATCGCTAGCCCGAGCCCCGTACCGCCGCTATGCGCGCGAGCATTGCGGCCACGCTGAAACGGCGCCTTCAGCTGTTCCAACTCCTCTGCCGAAAGCCCTTTGCCTCGATCGCCGACCGCGACATACACGGCTTCGCCCGTGGCCCAACTCCGCACGGCGAGCCCGCTGCCGCCATAGACGATCGCGTTCTGCATGAGGTTCATCAGGAGCCGCATCATGCTGATCGGCCGGTACGCAACCGCGGGCAAAACCGCGAGCGACAGCGCAAATTCGTGACCCAGCCCAGCGAAATCGCCGGCGAGCCGTTCGATCAACGCATTGAGATCACCGGGCTCGGCCGCTTCACGCTCGCCGCTGCCCGCGTAATCCATGAACTGCTGCAAGATCGTCTCGATCTGGTCCAGATAGGACTCGGCGGCGACGACAAAGCTGCTGTCGCTGCCGTCCGGCATCGCCATGGCCATCGAGAGCCGCAGTTTGGTGAGCGGCGTGCGGATGTCGTGCGAGATGCCCGCCAGCATCAGCGCGCGCGTCGCCTCGGCTTGCTGCAACGCATGCGTCATCTGATTGAATGCGCTGCTTACCGTGGCGATCTCGGTCGGACCGTCGGTCGGCAACGGCGCGGGCGTTTCGCCGGCTCTCACGCGGCGCGCCGCCCGCGTCCACTGCTGGAGCGGCTGGTTGAGGTGGCGCTGGATCACGTAGCCGGTCAGCGCCGCCAGTGCGCCCAAACCGAGCGACAGCAGGATCGCGGCGTCGAGTCCGGCGCCTTGCGCGTCCTCCGGAATCGGCAGCGCGATCCAGTATGGCACGTGCGGCGCATCGGCCGGCGCATGCATGCGAATCCACAACCGTTGACCGCCTTCGGACTGCCAGAGCGCGGGCATGTCGGCAGGCAGATGCTCGCGCAAGCTGTCGAGAAACACGTTGCGCTGATAAGTGCGATAGGCGCGCATCAGACTCGGCGGCGGTTCTGCGGCGGCTTCGGCGGGTAGTTGCGCGCGAGCGTCGAGGCGTGCGGTCAATTCGGCGCGCGCGCCTGGCGGCGTAGCCCGAAGCAGGCTATCGAGCGTCATCACATAGGTGGCGAACACCGCGCCCGCCCGCTCGACGCGGGGCCGCTGCACGTAATGCAGCAACACGCCGAGCGCACAGACCTGGCTCAACATCACCAGCACGATCAGCAAGACGATATTGCGCGCCAACAGCGTTTTCGGCAGCGCCCTCCGCAGCCACGCGCGTGTCATGAGTCGACGTCCGCGATCAGCATGTAGCCCACGCCCCATACGGTCTTGATGAAGCGCGGCTTCGACGGGTCGTCCTCGACGATCTGCCTGAGCCGCAGCACCTGCACGTCGATGCTGCGATCAAGCGCATCGTGCTCACGCCCACGGGCGCGCGCCAGCAGATTGTCACGACTCACGGGCCGGTTCGGCGAGGAAGCCAGCGCGACGAGCAGCAGCATCTGCGCCGAATGAATCTCCAGCAGTTCGCCGGCGCGCGACAACTGCTGCTTGCCGACGTCGAGACTGAAATCGCCGAAGCGCACGCTCTGCGAGGTCACGGTGACATCGCCCGAGGCCATCTTCTGGCGGCGCAGCAGCGCATTGATCCGCGCCACCAGTTCACGCGGCAGGAACGGTTTGGCGAGGTAGTCGTCGGCACCGGTTTCGAGGCCGACCACCTTGTCGAGCGGATCGCCTTTGGCGGTCAGCATCAGGATCGGCAACGTCTGCCCCTGCGCGCGCAAACGGGCGCAGATGGCGAGGCCGTCTTCTTCGCCGATCATCAGATCGAGCACCAGCAGATCGAACGGCTCGCGCTCCAGATAACGGTCGAGCCGTTTGCCGTCCTCGGCGATCCGTACGTCGAAGCCCTGGCCGCGCAGGAAACGCTGCAGCATGTTGCGCAGTTCGGCTTCGTCGTCGAGCACGATGATTTTGGCGGGGCGATCCATACGAAAGCTCCTCGGTTTAAGCGTCGGGCGGTGTATGCCGCGCCGCGTGCCGTTCGGCCTGGCGCTGCAACAGCACGTAGAATGACGGGATGAACAATACGGCGATGCACGTTGAAGCAAGCATCCCCGAAAATACCGCAATGCCAAGCGAACGGCGTGCGCTCGCACTCGCGCCGGTGGCGATCACCAGGGGCACCACGCCGAGAATGAACGCGAACGAGGTCATCATGATCGGCCGGAACCGCAGACGCGCCGCTTCCACCGCGGCCTCGGCGATGCCGACGCCCTGCGCGCGCAGATGCCGTGCGAATTCGACGATCAGAATCGCGTTCTTCGCCGACAGCGCGATCAGCAGCACGAGGCCGATCTGTGTGTACAGGTTGTTGGCCGCACCGAGCGCGGCAAGCGTACCGGCTGTTCCGAGCAACGCCATCGGCACGGCGAGCACCACCGCCACCGGCAGCAACCAGCTTTCATATTGAGCGGCGAGCACGCAGAACACCAGCAACACGGCCACGGCAAACACCCAATATGCCGAATTGCCGACCAGTTTCTCCTGATACGACATCGCGGTCCATTCGTAACCGATGCCGGCGGGCAGCACACGCGCGGCCTCCTGCTCGAACGCGGCGATCGCCTGGCCGGTGCTATAGCCGTTCGCCGGATTGCCGTTGATGGCCGCAGCCGGCGCCAGGTTGTACAGCGTCGCCACTGCGGGGCCTACGCTCGGATGGGCGTCGATGAAGGTGCCCAGTTCGACCATATGGCCGCTGTTGCTGCGAATCTGCAACCGGCGAATGTCGTCGGTTTCGCGGCGAAACGCGCCGTCGGCCTGCACAAACACGGGGAACGTATGGTTGAACGTCGTGAACTGGTTCACATAGCTCGAGCCCACGTAATCCTGCAACAGGTCGAACACATTGCCGACCGGCACTTGCAGCGACTCGGCCTTGGCGCGATCGAGCGTGAGTTCGACGGTCGGCACCGACGCGCGAAACGGGCTGAACACACGCTGCAGTTCGGGCCGCTTCGAGACGTTGGCGATCAGCGCGTCGGTGGCATCCTGCAAGCGCTGATAGTTCTGCGAGCCGTCCGTGAGCATCACCTGCATCTGCACGCCGCCGCTATTGCCGAGGCCCTGGATCGGCGGCGGCACGATCACCACAGAGCGCACGTCAGGCAGTTTCGCGAGTTCGCTATTCATGCGCAAATATAGCGAGCGCAGGTCCTCGTCTTTGCCGCGCTTGCTCCAGTCGTCAAGCGTGACGTAGATTAGCGCGGAATTTGGCAGCGATGCGTTGTTATCGAGTGGCGAGATGCCGCCGATCGACACCACGTGGCTCACGCCAGGAATCGCGCCAATGCGCTTTTCTATCTGTGCGCTCGCCTCGCGGGTGCGCGCAAGCGATGCGGCATCCGCCAGTTGCGCGGCGATCAGGATATAGCCCTGGTCTTCGAGCGGAATGAAGCTGGTGGGCACCCGTGTCAGCAGAAATGCAGACGACGCCCCGAGCAGCAGCGCGATGACGAGCGCCAGCCTGGAGTGCTGCACGAACCACGAAACGATGCGCACATAGATCTTTTCGACGCGGGCGTATCCCTTGTCGAACACGCGATACACGATGTTCGGTTTGCCGGGCCGCGCGTGCCGCAACCAGCGCGCGCTCTGCACCGGCTTCAGCGTCACCGCGTTGATCGCGCTGATGATGGTCGTTGCGACCACAACCAGCGCGAACTGCCGATACATCTGGCCGGTAACGCCGCCGAGAAACGCCGACGGCAGGAACACCGAGATCAGCACCAGCGTGATGCCGACGATCGGTCCGAGCAACTCGTGCATCGCGTCGATGGCGGCCTGCTTCGGCGTCTTGCCCTGCTCGATATGCTGCGTAATCCCTTCGACCACCACGATCGCGTCGTCCACCACGATGCCGATTGCCAGCACGATCGCGAACAGCGTCAGCAGATTGATCGAGAAGCCGAGCATGTAGATCGCGCCGAACGTGCCAATGATCGTCACCGGAATGGTCGTGGCGGGCACGAGCATCGCGCGCCAGTTCTGCAGAAACAGCAGGATCACCGCGAGTACCAGTAGCGCGGCCTCGAACAGCGTCTTGTACACGTCGATTACCGACTGCCGCACGAAGGTCGTCGTATCGAACGGCAATTGATAGCTGACGCCCTTCGGCATGTCTTTGGCCAGCCGTGCCATGGTCGCCTTCACGGCATTGCCCACTTCCAGTGCGTTGGCTTCGGGCAGTTGATAGATGGCGATGCCCGCAGCGGATTTGCCGTCGATATTGAAGAATTGTCCGTAACTCGAGGAGCCCAGTTCGGTATGACCCACATCGCGAATGCGCACGAAGTGGCCACCGTTATTCGGATCGGCTTTGACGATGATGTCGTCGAACTCGTGCGGATCGGAGAGCGCGCCCTGCATCGTCACCGTGAGCTGGAACGCCTGGCCGGCGGCGTTCGGCTCGGAACCGAGCTGGCCCGCGCTCACGTCCTTGCTTTGACTCTGGATCGCCTGCATCACATCGGCTGCGGTCAGATAGCGCTCGCTCAGCTTCTGCGGATCGAGCCACACGCGCATGCTGTACTGGCCCGTGCCGAACACGGTGACGTCGCCGACACCCGGCAAACGCGCCAGTGTGTCGCGCAGATAGATCACCGCGTAATTGCTCAGGAACAGCGTGTCGTATTTCGGATCCGGAGATTGCAGCGTGTACAACTGCAGGATCGCCGTGGAGCGCTTACGCACGGTCACACCCTGCTGCTGCACTGCTTGCGGCAATTGCGCGGTGGCGGCCGACACGCGGTTTTGCACCAGCACCTGGGCTTTATCGACGTCCGTCCCGACCGCGAAGGTGACGGTGAGTGTGTAGGTGCCGTCGTTCGTGCTGGTCGACTGCATGTAAAGCGCGTTTTCCACGCCATTGACCTGCGTTTCGATCGGCAGCGCCACGCGATCGATCACGGTCGCGGCGCTCGCACCCGGAAAGCGTGCGACAACCTGCACGGTCGGCGGCGTGATCGGCGGATATTGCGCGATCGGCAAGTTGATCAGCGCAACGGCGCCGAGCAGCATCACGATCAACGCGATCACATTGGCGAGGACCGGACGCTCGACGAAGAAGCGGATCATGACTGGCCCTGCGCCGCCGCGGCGACCACCTGCACTTTAGCGCCGGGCGCGACCGCCAGCGCCCCGCCGGTCACGACCTGGTCGTTCGCATTGAGACCCGAGGTGATCGCCCGCTGCGAACCGTACAGGCCACCCGTGATCACCGCGCGTTTCTCGATCACACCCGCGCTGTTCACGATCAGCACCGATGCACCCGCCTGCTCGCGCAGCAACGCGGTGTCCGGCACCAACAGCACCTTTTGCGGCGCGCCGGCCGGAATATGCACTTCGACCGACATGCCAGGAATCAGGTGCGCGTCCTGATTGGCGATATCGGCGCGCAGCTTGACCGCCCCGCTGTCCGGATCGACCCGTGTGTCGACGAATTCGAGCGCGGCGTCCTCCCCCTTGCCGGCTGCCGCGCCGAGCACATTGACGCGCACCGTGCGCGGCGGCTGCGTAAAAAGCCCGATGCGGTTCGCGTCGCGCTCGTTGAGCGTGAAATTCACGTACACCGGTTGGATGCGATCCAAGGTGGCTAGCTTCGTGGAGTCGGAGGCGCCCACCAGATTGCCGACGTCGAATGCGCGTGCGCCGATGCGGCCCGCAAACGGCGCGCGTATTTCCGTGTAGCCGAGATTGATGCGCGACATGTCACGTTTGGCGAGCGCCTGGTCGCGTGTGGTCTGTGCTTTTTGCAGCGTCGATTCGGAGGTCGCGTTATCGGACGTGAGTTGCTTTTGCCGGACCAGTTCCTGGTTGGCATTGTCGAGCGCGGCTTGATCGTAGGTCAGTTGCGCGCGATACGTATCCGGCTCGATGCGAAACAGCACTTGCCCTTGCTTGACGTACGCGCCATCGGTGAAGCCGATTGCCTTCAGCACGCCTTGCACGCGCGCCACCAACGTGACGGTCGCCGAGGGCGCGACGGTGCCGCTCAGATCGAGCTGCTCGCGCACCTCGCGCGGCATCGGCCGAGTCACGCTCACTTGCGGCAAGGGTGCGGATTGCGCGGCGGGCGCGCTGCCATCGCGGCACGCGGCCAGCGCCACAGCCAGCACAATGCAAAGCCTCGCTCCCAGGCGCCGGCTCGACTCGTTCCGGCTTGCCTCATTCCTGTTCGCCACGCTACGGCGTGCCCAGCTCGTGCTTGTCTCTGTCAGGTTGTTATTTTCCATTCTCTAGCTGACCTCCACTGCTGCGCGCCAGCGCGGAATTCGCGGGCGGGTTCAGCAACCGGCCCCAGTCCGTGCGCTGCGCCATCTGTTCGGCAATCTGTTCGCTCACCACCTGCTGCCCCTGCGCCACTTCCCAGCCGCCGCCCAACGCGCGATACAGCGACACCGCCGCGAGCGCGGCGATCCCCTGGTTCTGCGCGAGCGAGTCGCCGTCGCGCAGCATCGAACGCGATGCGTCGAGCACCGTGTCGTACGTCACCGACCCGGCGCGATACTGGATATTGGCGAGCCGCAACGCGCGTTGCGACGCATCGGACGCGCGTGACGACGCCGCCAGCGCATCGAGCGAAGTGCGCAGCGCGGCAATGGCGTCCTCCACTTCTTTCTGCGCTTGCAACACCGTGTTCTGATAGTCGAGCACGGCTTCCTGGAAGGCGGCGTCCTGAATCCGCACGGCGTTTTTCAACTGGCCGCGATCGAGGATCGGCAGCGTAATGCCCGCGGAAAAGAGGCCGATCGTCTTGCTGCCCCATTGCGACAGTCCGATGCCATGCTGTTCGCCCGACGAAAGCCCGAACAGTCCCGTCAACGATAACGACGGGTACAGCTTCGCTTTGGCCGCGCCGATCAGTGCCGATTGCGCCGCTGCGTTGAGCGCGGCCTGCCGCACGTCGGGACGGCGGCGCAACAGATCGGCGGGAATCCCGACATCGATCTGCGTCGGCGGCACGGGAATCGCCGCGCTGCCTTTGAGTTGCGCATCGACAGCGTCGGGTGGATCGGCAAGCAGCACGGCGAGCGTGTCGCGGTCTTGCGCGCGCGCCTTGATGAGCGGCGGAATCTGCGCCTCGGTTTCGGCCACCAGCGTGGCCGCCTGTTCGACATCGAGCTGGCTCGACGCGCCGCGTTTGTAGCGCGCCTGGGTCAGCGTGAGACTCTGCTGCACCGCCTTCAGGTTTTGCTGCGCCACTGCGATACGCTGCTCGAGCGCGCGCAAATCGATGTACGCATTGGCGACATCGGCGAATAGCGACACGAGCGCGTTGTCATACGCGGCTTCGGAGACGCGCAGTTGTGCGCGGTCCGATTCGATCTGCCGGCGGTACTTGCCCCAGAAGTCGAGTTCCCAGCCGGCATTCACACGCAAATGCTCGGCCCACAGATGTGTCGGCGGCAGCGGACCGACGCCGCTTGTGTTGATATGGTCCGCGCCGGCTGAAACGCTGCCCGATTGCGGCAGCAGATTCTCCGCGCTGATCGCGAGTTGCGCACGTGCCTTGAAAATGTGTAAACCCGCCACTTGCAGCGACAGATTGCGCTCGTATGCGCGCTGTTCGAGCGCGCTCAGCACCGGATCGTTGAACGCAGTCCACCAGGCCGCTTGAGCGGCGGGCGCGGCCTGCGCCTCGCCGGCCAAGCTCTCCAGCCACTGGTTTTCGAGCGTCACGTCCGGCTGTTTGAAGTCGGGGCCGACTGTCATGCACCCTGTCAGCGCCCCGCTCATCGCAACGGTCAGCGCCAGGATCCGCGCCACGCTCATTGCCACGCTCATTGCCACGCTCAGCGCCACGCTCGGCGCGCAAGCGATGCACGGGCGGCAAGACGGGACAGGTTTCATCGCGTTGTGGCGTCAAAGGTCCTACGATCCCGCCGATGCCCGCGCGGCTCAGTGCGCTGCCCCGCGTTCCTGCATGAATGCCGCGATCTGCGGCAACGTGATGTAGCCCGCTTTCTGCGTGTCGATTTCATCGAAATGCTTGGCGACCATCGGCATGCCCGCGGCGGCCTGTTCCCTCGTGAGCTTGCCGTCGTGCGTGGTGTTGGCATTCGCAAAGCGCGTTTGCAGCTGCTGCGCCATGCGTTCCATACGTTGGGGATTGCCACCCTGCGGTGCGGCCGTTTGGGCGAACGTGACGGTGGATGCGCAGCACAGCAGCACAACGGCGAAAAACTTTTTCATGACTGACTCCTTCGATTGGGACATCGTGCGTCGCCTGCAAACCGCTGCGATCCGTCCGATGACAGACCGAATTCTTGGGGAAGCGCCGCCGGAAGGCAATTTCAGAATCATGTCGCCATATGTCATGGTTTTCGCGGCGCTGGCACGGCAGGCACACGCGCTGTCGTCGCAACACAGCGTGCGCTTCATACACCCGCACGCGTACGGCTTAGCCCACTTTCGCGCGACATTAAATGAAATAAGTTCGCGCTGCCGTTTCGAAGGCGCTTTGCGTATCTTTCGTCTGGCGGCGCTACAAGCACCTTAAGCACTTCAAGCGCCTCACGCACCTCAAGCGCCTCAACGGTTCGGGCGAGCTCTCAAGCAATCCGAACCAGCTGCATTGCTTCTTCACTGGAAGACGCGCCACGCCGTTCAAAACGTCTCAGGAGTATCAAGTGAGTATTCGTCTCGTCTGCGCCTCTACTTTCACCGCCATCGGCCTTGCCTGTTCGTCGACGGCGTTCGCCCGGGTGGTCATCTATATGCCCGCTGCCGTGGTCTATGCACCGCCGCCACGCCCTGTCTATTACTACGCGCCGGTCAAACCTGTTTATGTGGTGGCACCCCCGCCGGCTCCCGTTCCTGTGGCTGTCGCAGTCGGCACGCCCGTGCCGCTGCCGAAGCCGCCTACGTACACGACGGTCGTCGTGCCGGCGCCGACTAGCTACGCGATCGTGCCGGCTCCCAGCGTCACCTACGCACAACCCGTCATGGTGATACCGCGTTAAATGTGCCGGATGCAAGCCCTGACAAACCGTCCCCGCGCTGCGTGCGTCGGCCCGGCGAAAGTGGCATGCACCGGCCTACCTGCAGCTAGCTGCCGGCGGCAGCGAGCCAGACATACGCGGAACGAAGAAGCAAGGACTTGATGACGGTGCCGTCGGCGGCCACGACCAGATCGGGAACCGCCGCACCGTCGGCAATTTCGTCGATCAACACGCTACCCACGGGCAGGCCGGGCGCAAAGCGCGCGGTCAGCGTATCCGTATCCAATGTGTTGATTACAACAATAGCGGTTGAACCAGCATAGGCCATGCTGTACGCAAGAATGCCTGGTAAATTCCCGTTGTCCTGAAGAATGGCCGGCGTGCCGCGCGAGAACACTCTGTTCTGCTTGCGCAGCGCGCTGAGTTGCGCAATGAACCGGACCATCGGCGCTCTGGTGTCGAATTGGCGTTTGAAAGCTCAATGTCAACTCAACATCGCGGAGTGCGGCACGGCATTTGCTGGAAGCGCCACAAACACCAGGCGTGTCCATTAGTTAGACATATCCGTCCAACTGCCGCCGTACCGCTTGCACCGTTTCATCGCCCATCCACCTCTTCTTCAGGACCGTTAGATGAGTTATCAGGATATTGACAAAGAGATTGCCCATCTCGAACGCGTATTCGGGCTGATTTCCACCAACGATCGCCTTCCGCTGTCGTATTGGCGTAATCGGCTGAGCATGTTCCCTAAAACATTGCTGATGCCGATACAGCGCGCACGACTCGCACGGCTCAAAGCCGCGCTTCGCTCACTCGAGCAGTCCGCGCGAGCGGCTGGCGGCCGAGCCGCGCATGCGTTCGACAGGCACCCGGCCATGCCGCAGGCGGTGACGGAGAAAGCGCGAAGACGCGGCTGACCGCCATCGCACCGCAGATCGACGGCAATCGCTGAACGGGCGCGAATAGCACGCGGCGGCGTCAAGGCAGCCGCCGCGTGTTGCTCAATCCATCAGGAAATCAAAATCCGCGCGGCGAGCGCCAGCGCGAGGGCCGGTAGCATCACCACTGCCCCTACTTTAAGGAACTTCATAAAGCTCACGTCCTCGCCTTCCCGGCGAATTGCGTTGAGCCAGAGGATCGTTGCGAGCGAGCCGGTGATCGACAGGTTCGGACCCAGATCGACGCCGATCAGAAACGCATCGATCACGCGCTCCGGACTATGCGCCTGCGTCACGGTCGAACTGGCGATCAGACCCGCCGGCAGGTTGTTCATCAGATTGCTGCCGATCGCGACGATGCTGCCCGCCCAGCCAGACGTCGCGAGTTCGCTGTGTTGTGTCGCGCCTTGCAGCAGATTGACGAATGTCTTGATGACGCCGGTGTGATCGAGCATTTCGACCAGTACGAACAAGGCGGCGACCAGCGGCAGCACGCTCCACGATATGTCACGAATCATCGGCAGTGGCGATTTGCGCTCCTGGATCAGCACGACCGCGGTGGTCAGCGCGCCGAGTATCGCGGTGGGCAGGCCAAGCGGGACGTCGAAGGCGGAAACCGTCAGCAGCACGACGGCCGTCACCGCAATACCCGCAAGCGCAACGCGCCCGCTCGACGACAACTCGAGCGGCTCGAGATCGGCCTCGCAGGTGCCGGCGAGCGCTTCGCGCTGGGTCCAGCGCAACAGCACATAGGTCGCCACGATCGACAGCAGCGAAGGCAGTGTGAAGCGCATCAGCCAGGCGCCGAGCGCGGGCGTGTGATTGCCGTACAGGACGATGTTGGCCGGGTTCGAGATCGGCAGCACGAAGCTCGCGGCATTCGCGATGAACGCGCAGACGAACAGCAAGGGCAGCGGATGCGTCTTCGCTTTTTTGGCGGCGGCAAATACCGCCGGCGTGAGGACGACCGCGGTGGCGTCATTGGAAAGGAAGGCGGTGATGACCACGCCGACCAAATAGACCAGCAGAAAGAGCTTCCGTGGCGAACCTTTGGCGTGGTTGACCGCGAATACGGCGACCCAATCGAACAGGCCTTCGCGGCGCCCAACTTCCGATAGCAGCATCATGCCGAACAGGAAGAGGTAGACGTCCGTGCCTTTGCCGACTGCCTCGACTGCCAGATCGACGGGAAGCAGGTTCAGCGACACGAGTAATAACGCGCCGGCGGCGGCCCACACGGCCTCGGGCCATTTGAACGGCCGGGTGATAACGCCGGCCGTGGCGGCGAAGGCAATACCCCAGGATAGGAAGACGGAATGCACTAAATAAGTCCTGAATTCTGATTGCGCGTGAGCACGGAATTGGAACGCAGCATAACCCATGACCGTGATGCCACATGGGTTGGGGGCAAATTGTGTACCGCACAATTCAGGCTGCCGCGCGAGTGTATTCCACCCCCATTAGCATCACGGGTACAACAATCTGTTCTCTTCTCCCCGTCTATTCAGTTTTCATTGGCATCCCTACTATTCGCAATCACACCCGACACACCGCACACGGCAAGCACCACGAATAGCGAGCATGAACCCATGAAACCCCGTCCTTCAGACATCGAGCATTACAGCGGCACTGCCGTCGCCCTGCACTGGCTCATTGCGTTGCTGATCATCGGCGGGTTCTATCTCGGCTGGATCATGACCGATATCCCTGGCTTTACGCCCACCAAGCTGAAGTACTTCTCGTGGCACAAATGGATCGGCGTGACAGTCTTCGTGCTGGCCCTGGCACGCGTGCTGTGGCGCGCCACTCACCGCGCGCCGGCGCTCGGCAGCGCTACGCCCACGTGGCAGAAGGCTGCTGCCCATCTCGTGCATGGCGTGCTCTATGTTCTGATGCTGGCCATTCCGCTGTCCGGCTACTTCTATAGCTCGGCCGCGGGCATTCAGGTGGTGTACCTCGGCATCGTGCCGCTGCCCACCCTCATCGGCCCGGACCAGGCGCTCAAGGCAAGCCTGCGTACGGTTCACGTGCTGCTTAATTACACGTTGCTGGCACTCGTTGCCATGCATGTACTCGCGGCGCTCAAGCATCAATTCGTCGACCGCGACGGATTACTCGCACGGATGATTCCGTTCCTCAAATGACACACGAGTAACGGGCGAGCTGCAGCCGATTGGCTACAGCCTGTTGGCAATCTAATTCCCAGCGGTGTGCAATCAGCGCGCGCGGGTTCGATAGGATGCGTACCACTATGAAATCAAACTTTTATCACACCATGCTGGCCGGCGTCGCCGCCGTCTCTTTCTTCGGCGCGGGACTCGCGCACGCCGATGTCGACACGGGCAAAAGCAGCGTTATCGCCACGACGAAGCAGATGAACGTGCCGGTGGACGGCAAATTCAAAAAATTCTCGGCGCAGCTTAATTTCGATCCGGCCAAGCCGGCCGTCGGCAGCGCCAACGTGTCGATCGACACCGGCAGCTACGACCTCGGCGCGGACGACTACAACAAGCAGGCCCAAGGCAAGGAATGGTTCGATAGCGCGACCTATCCGGCCGCGACGTTCGTCTCGAGCGCGATCGCGCCGGCCGGTGGCAATCAGTACAAGGTCACCGGCAAGCTCACCATCAAGGGCAAATCGCAGACAGTCGTGGTGCCGGTCACCATCGCCAGCCAGGGCACCACGCAAACCTTCGACGGCGCATTGCCGATCAAACGTTCGCAGTTCGATGTCGGTACCGGCGAATGGAAAGACACGTCGGTTGTCGCCGACGAAGTCGTCATCAAATTTCACATCGTCGCTTCGAAGAAGTAACGAAACACACCCAAGCGTCGCATCACTTTCTGAAACCTGGAGAATCCCTTGAAGAAACAACTTTTGCTCGCCGCAGGCGCGCTGACCGCGGCTATGTCGTTCAACGCAATGGCCGCCGAAACGTATCAGCTCGACCCGATGCACACCTACCCGAGCTTCGAAACCGACCACTTCGGCGGACTGTCGATCTGGCGCGGCAAGTTCACGAAGAGCAGTGGCACCGTGGTGCTGGATCGCGCGGCGAAGACCGGCACGGTGGACGTGACGATCAATATGAGCTCGGCGGATATCGGTAACGACAAGCTCGACTCGGAACTGGCCACGGACAAGTTCTTCGATGCAGCCAAGTACCCGACCGCGACCTACAAGGGCACGCAGATCCGCTTCGACGGCGACAAGCCGGTGGAAGTGATCGGCGCGCTGACCATGCATGGCGTGACCAAGCCGGTCAACCTGAAGATCGAATCGTTCAAGTGCATCATGAACCCGATGCTCAAGCGCGAAGTGTGCGGCACTGAAGCGACCGCGACATTCAATCGCGACGATTTCGGCGTCGACTTCGGCAAGACCTACGGCTTCAAGATGCTGACCACGCTGAATATCCAGGCTGAAGGCATCAAGCAGTAATAGCTAGCGCCCTGCAGCGCGCGCTTGACGCAAGCTGCAGGGGGGTTGCGGCAGACGGTGGTATCACTCCCCGTCTGCGCATTCCCGAGATCGGCACGCAGACCGGAAGCACGGCACCTTGCCCCGGCGGAGCAAGGTAATATTACGGTTGGCGTCCGGCGTGCAGCGCATCATGGCTCGCGTGTCCTGACGCCCGGCGCAGCAAGCCATCTAACAGGGCAGCACGGCCGCGCGCGTCGACTGTTATGCTCGCTGCCGTGCCGTCACCCCATCCGCCATCCATGAGTTCTGTAAGCCGCCGCATCGCGCATCTGGACATGGACGCGTTCTACGCGTCCGTTGAGCTTTTGCGCTATCCCGAACTGCGCGGCCGCGCGGTGGTGATCGGCGGCGGCCGCAATGGCGTGCCGCAAACACTTGAAGACGGCAGCCGCCGCTTTGCGAAGCTGCGCGATTATGCGGGCCGCGGCGTAGTGACCACCTCCACCTACGAGGCCCGCGCGCTCGGCGTGTTCTCCGCGATGGGCATGATGAAAGCGGCCGTGCTCGCGCCGGATGCGATTCTGCTACCCACCGATTTCGAGTCGTATCGCCACTACTCGCGCCTGTTCAAAGCGGCGGTCGCCACCTTCACGGACCGGATCGAAGACCGCGGCATCGACGAAATCTATATCGACCTCACCGAGTTGCCGGGCGAACCGCGCGAGATCGCCGCGCGCATCAAGCAGGCCGTCAATCAGGCGACCGGCCTCACCTGCTCCATTTGCGTGGCGCCGAACAAGCTGCTGGCGAAAATCGGCTCTGAACTCGACAAGCCCGACGGCCTCACGATTCTGACGCCTGCGGATGTGCCGTTGCGCGTGTGGCCGTTGCCGGTGCGCAAGGTCAATGGAATCGGACCGAAGGCCGCGGAAAAGCTCACCGCGCTCGGTCTCGTCACGGTCGGCGATCTGGCGGCGGCGGACGCGGGCTTGTTGCAGGACCACTTCGGGCGCAGCTACTCGGCGTGGCTCATGCAGGTCGCGCAAGGCTACGACGAGCGGCCGGTGGTGGTCGAATCGGAGCCCAAGTCGATGAGCCGCGAGACGACCTTCGAACGCGATCTGCATCCGCGTCATGATCGCCCGGCCTTGTCGAGTTCGTTTACCGGCTTGTGCGTGCGGGTCGCGGAAGACCTGGTCCGCAAGGGCTATGTGGGCCGCACCGTGGGCATCAAGCTGCGCTACGACGACTTCCGCACGGTCACGCGCGACCTGACCCTCGACGAACCCACTGCCGACGCCACCGAGATCCGGCGCGCGGCAACCGAATGTCTGAGACGGGTGGAATTGAACCGCAAGCTGCGGCTCTTGGGCGTGCGCGTGAGCGCGTTGACGCCGGCCAACGCACAAGCGGTGAAGCAGCGTCTACCGGTTCAGGCCGATTTGCCTTTTACCAGCGACGATTAACCCGCTGCTTCTGCTGGTATCCCGGCATTCGTGCGTGCTGCCGACAAGCCGATTTCCACACTCGAGGCCGCAATCGAAAACGCAAACGTGTTGATCCCGTTCGCGCTTTCCGCCGACACCGTGCCGCGATGCATTTCCGCAATGGCCTTCACGATCGCGAGACCCAGCCCGTGGTTTTCGCGGCTATTGGTGCGGGACACTTCCGCGCGATAGAAGCGGTCGAACAGGTGTTCGAGCACGTCCGGCGCGATCGGCTCGCCCGGGTTGGCCACCGCTATGCGCAACTGATCCGCCGCATTCGAGATCGTCACCGTAATCGCCGCGCCCGGCGCGCAATGCTGGATCGCGTTCATCAGCAGATTCGTGCAGGCGCGGCCGAACAACGAGCGGTTCACGCGCGCCACCGCATCGCCGTGCAACTGCGCATGCACGCGCGCTTCTTCAAGCGGAATCTCCAGAAACTCCAGCGTATGCGCGACTTCCGCAGCCAGCGACACTTCGACGAGACCCGTCGCGCGCTCGCCCTGGTCGGCGCGGGCGAGGAACAGCATGTCGTTGATGATCGTGCGCATGCGTTCGAACTCTTCGAGATTCGATTGCAGCGTATGGCGCAGATCGTCGACCGAGCGGTTGCGCGTCAACGCCACTTCGGTCTGGCCGATCAGAATCGTCACTGGCGTACGCAGTTCGTGAGCCACGTCCGCGTTGAACGACTCGAGGCGGCCGTATGCGCCGTCCAGACGTTCGAGCGCGCCGTTGAACGAGTTAGCCAGATCGTTCAATTCGAGCGGCAGCGAGGCCGTATTCAGACGCTGCGAGCGGTTATTCGGGCTCACGGCGGAGGCATCTCTCGTGAGGCGCGTCAACGGCGCAAGACCGAGGCGCGTGACCGAGTAACTCAGGAGCAGCACGGCGAGACTACCCAACGCGGACAGCGCGGCAAGCGCCGAGCCGAACACTTGCATCGTGCGCACGTTGGGCAAACAACTGGCGGCGACCTGCAATTGCACGGGCGGGCGGGCGCCGTAAGCCGGTATCGTCACCGTGATGGTCAGCATGTCCGAGCCGCCGCCGACCGGCGAAACCCTCGCGTAGCCGCCCTGCCAGCTCGCCACCACCGGCCCCTCGATGGGCTTGCCATAGTGAAAATACGGATCGCCGCTCGATACCGAATACACGGTGCTGCCGTCGTGCGGCATCATGTCGGTGAGCTTCTCGCGGGCTATGCGCCACTTCTCCGGCGTCACCGCGTGATAGACGATGATGCGCGCGATCTCGGTGCGATCGTCGAGCGATTCGCGCAGATGGTGTTCGAGTTGCGTGCGCAACACCAGAAACAGCCCGGTGCCGACCAGCGTGAACACGAACAGCGCCACAAGCGCGAACATCAGCGCAAGGCGGCGCGCGATAGAACGGTTCATGATTGCTCTGCCTCTTCACGTACTTCGAGCACGTAGCCCATGCCGCGCACCGTGTGCAGCAGCTTCGAGGGAAACGGGCCGTCGAGCTTGGCGCGCAGTCGTTTGATCGCGGTTTCGACCACGTTCGTATGGCTGTCGAAGTTGACGTCCCACACGAGTTCCGTAATGGCGGTCTTCGAGAGGATGTCGCCCTGGCGGCGCGCCAGCACGCTGAGCAACTGGAATTCCTTGGCGGTCAGATCGAGACGTACGCCGTCGCGGGTGGCGCGCCGGCCGATCAGATCGACGAACAGATCACCCACCGAAATCAGCGTCGACTCCTGCGAACGCGTGCGGCGTGCCAGTGCATGCAGCCGCTCGACCAGTTCGAGAAAGGAAAAGGGTTTGGTTAGGTAGTCGTCGGCACCTTCGCGCAGACCACGCACGCGGTCGTTCACATGGTCGCGGGCGGTCAGCATGATGACCGGTGTCGACTTGCGCATGCGCAGCGCCTTCAGCACGTTGAAGCCATCGCGTTTGGGCAGCATGACGTCGAGGACAATCACGTCGTAATCGAATTCGGTAGCCAGATGCATGCCTTCCTCGCCGTCGAGCGCGACGTCGACGACCCAGCCCTGCTCTGTCAAACCGGAGCGCAGGTAGTCCACCACCTTATGCTCGTCTTCAACGATCAGCAATTTCATGCGCGTCCCCTTGAATCAGTATTATACGAAACGCCTCGCTTTCCTCTTTCCTGTCTGGCCGTGTCATTGTCGGGCGGCTCACTTCGCGGGAGCCATCGCCTCCCTCGTGTCCGCTGTGCGCGCTGCGTTCGCTGTGTCCGTTGCGTTGCTGGGCGGCTGCGCGCCCGAACCGTCCGTGCCGACATCCCAGCCGCCGCCCAGCGCCTTCACCAGTGAAACCGAGAGGGTCATCTGCTGGCCGTGGATCTGCACGTCCTGACGCTCGCTGGTGAGCAACGACTGCTGCGCGGTGATGACGTCGAGGTACGCGACCAGGCCGCCCGAATAACGGTCGTTGGCGAGCGCCAGCAGATGCTGCGCATCGGTCACCGCCTCGTGCGACTGCTTCGCCGCGCCGTCCAGAACCGAGAGGCCAGTGATGCCGTCCTGCACCTGCTGGAATGCGTTGAGCACGGTTTGCCGGTAATTCGCCTCGGTGGCCTTGTAGCCTTCGCTCGCGAACTGCACGTTCGCCGCGCGGCGGCCACCGTCGAACAGCACCTGGCCGACCGTCGCGCCCAGCGTCCACATCAGCGTCGGCGCGCTAAACAGGCTGGCGAACTGCGTGCTTTCCCAGCCGATGCTCGGCGTCAGCGTCAGGCTTGGAAAGAACGCTGCTTTGGCGACGCCGATCTGCGCGTTCGCCGCGGCCATCGCGCGCTCCGCCGAGGCAATATCCGGGCGGCGTTGCAGTACGTCGCTCGGCAAACCAAGCGGAATCGCTGGCACCTGCATGTCGAGCACTTTGGATTCGATGGCGAACTGCGGCGCGGGCACACCGACCAGCGCGGCAATCGCATGTTCAAACTGCGCGCGCTGATTCAGCAATAGTTGCGCCTGCACACGTGTCGAATCGAGTAGCGATTTTTGCTGCAACACGTCGAGGCCGGACACCGAACCGAGATCGTGCTCGGTCGTGACGTAATCGAGCGCCTTTTGCTGCAGTTTCACCGACTGATTCAGCACGTCGATCTCGGCGTCGAGTTCACGCAGCGAGTAATAGTCGGTGGCAAGATCGGTGGTGAGGACTAGCCGTGCGTTGGCGAGGTCGTCGGCCGATTGCTGCGCGGAGGCCGCAGCGCCTTCCACCTCGCGACGTATCCGGCCGAATAGATCGGTGTCGTAGTTGATCGTCGGGCCGAGTTGCAGATTGTTCTGTACCGTCGACGTCGTGGGCGTGCCGTAATTGCTCAGTGGGCGATCATGCGAAATTCTGAAGCGCGACCCGGACGCCCCCAGATCCACTTCAGGAATCTGCTGCGCACGGGTGTTCGCCAGCGTCGCTCTGGCCTGCGCATAGTGCGCGCTCGCCGCGGCCAGTGTCTGGTTCTGCGCAAGCGCCTGTGTTTCCAGCGTGGCGAGCGTCGGATCGCCGAAGGCGCTCCACCAGTCCAGCGAGATCGGCGCATGGGAAGGCGCCGCGACGCGCCAGTATGAATCGGTTTGCCAGGCCGGCGGCACCTCGGCTTGCGGTCGCTGATAATCCGGGCCGACTGTGCACGCAGCCAGCAAGGCCGCGCTTGCGGTGGCCGCAAGCGCCGTTAGCGTCGCTCGTGATGTCAATGCCCGATAAGCGCCCGCCTGCTTCGCGATCACGACGCCCCCTTGCCGGTCTTCTGCGGCTGCGCGATCCGCACGTGATCGCCGTCCGCGATCGAATCGCTCGGGTTGACGATGACCTTGTCGTTCGCCTCGATCCCGCTTTCGATTTCGAGCGACTGCCCCAAGTCCTGCGCGATCACGATCTTGCGTAACGCCACAGTACCCTTCGCATCGACCACCGCGAGCCGCGGACCTTCGGCGCGAAACAGCAACGCATTGCCCGGCACCATCAATTGCGCATGGGCAACCGCCGGCACAGCCACCTGCACATACGCGCCGGGCCGCAGCTTGTCGTCGGGATTCGGCAAGGTCACTTCAATTTGCAGCGAGCGGGTTGGCACGTCGATCGCGCCGGAGATATGCGTGATCGTGCCGTGGAACTGCTGACCCGGCAATTCAGCCTGCGTGACCACCACCTTCTGTCCGACCGACACGTTTTGCGCGTACGCCTGCGGCAGTTGCACATAGACCCGCAGCGGATCCGACTGCGCCAGCGCGAACAGCGCGCGGCTCGTGCCGCTGCCCGCGTCGATCAGGTCGCCGACGTCGACATTGCGCTGCGTGACCACCCCCGCAAACGGCGCGACGATGCGCTTGAACGATTCGAGTTGCTGCAGGCGTTTCACGTTGGCATCGGCAGCGGCGAGGTTGGCGATGTCCTGCGTGTAAGTGCTCTGCCGTTCGTCGAGTTCCTGCTGCGAGACCGCATCGCGTTGACGCAGTTGTTGCCAGCGTTCCAGCGAGGATTTGGCGAGGCCGAGACTCGAACTGGTTTGCTGACGCTGCGCCAATGCCTGCGCGAGTTCCTGATCGATTTCCGGTGTATCCAGATCGGCGAGCAGTTGCCCCTGCTTCACGCGCGTGCCGATATCGACATACCAGTGCAGCAGATAACCGGTTGAACGCGCGTAGATCGGCGATTCGACATTGCCGCGCAACGTACCCGGAAGCAAGGTGTTGCCGCCGCCTTCCGTTTGCGTCGGACTCACCACGTTCACATACTGCGTGGCGTTCTGTTTCGTCGTTTCAGCGACCGAGCGGTTTTGCAGAACATTCGCGATCACCGTGCGCAATGCCCCCACGGCGAGCAGCGCCAGCACGATCCAGATGGCGATTTTGGCGCGCTTCCATTCGCGACCGCGCGGCGGCAAAGCGTGGTCGCCTTCGGTCTCTCGCGCGGGAATCGCCAGCGATGCATGAGTTTTTTCGGTCATTTCAGTCAGCCATCTCAGTCAGCCGTCAAATTACGTTACGCGGGTTTGCCTTCGCCGCCGTGGTCCGGCGCGGGGCCGTCGTTGCTGTGGCCGCCCGTCATGTCTGTATCGTCATCGTCGCGGTGGCGCCGCGCGAGGCGGCTATGAATGCTCGCGAACACCAGTGGCACGAAAAACAGCGTGGACACGGTAGCGAACAGCAAGCCACCGATCACCGCGCGGCCCAGCGGCGCGTTTTGCTCGGCGCCCTCGCCGAGCCCGAGCGCCATCGGAATCATGCCGATGATCATCGCGAACGCGGTCATCAGCACCGGCCTGATCCGGCTTGCACCGGCTTCGAGCGCGGCGGTGAGCGGCGGTGCACCGGCGGAGAGCCGCTGGCGCGCGAACGACACCATCAAAATACTGTTGGCGGTGGCCACACCCATCGTCATGATCGCGCCGGTCAAGGCGGGCACGCTCAAATGGGTACCGGTCAGGAACAGCATCCATACGATGCCCGCCAGTGCCGCGGGCAACGCGCTGATAATGATCAGCGGATCGACCCACGACTGGAAATTCACCACGATCAGCAGGTACACCAGCACGATTGCCATCGCCACGCCGAGCCCGAGACCGAAGAACGAACCGCGCATGGTCTGCACCTGCCCGCGCAAGGTGATCTGGCTACCGCGCGGCAGCGAGGCCCGCACGTTGTTCACCAGTTTGTCGACCTGGGTGGCCACGCTGCCCAGGTCGCGCTTTTCGACGCTCACGTACAGGTCGATCACCGGCCTGATGTTGTAGTGCGTAACTTCCGCGAACTGATTCTGCGGCGAGACCTGCACGAGGTTGCCGAGCAGTTGCGTCGGACCGCTGGCCGCGCCCGAGACGGGCGTGCGCAACAACTCATCGATCGACGACACCTGATACTGCGGCGTTTGCACCGCGACGTTGTATTCGACACCGTTCTTGTTGTTGAACCAGAAACCCGGCGAGGTCTGCGAACTGCCCGACAAGGAAATGAGCACATTTTGCGCCACATTGCTCGCGCTCAGATTGAGTTGTTGCAGCCGGGTGCGATCCATCTGAAGATTGATCGCGGGTTCGTCCAGTTTCTGCTGGATGTGAGTGTCGACGGTACCTGGAATCATCCGCACCTGTTTCATCAGCTTTCGCGCAACGTCGAAGTTGCCCTGCTGATCCGCGCCGGCAATCTGCACGTCCACCGCGGCGGGCAGGCCGAAGTTGAGAATCTGCGTGACGATGTCGGCCGGTTGAAAGAAGAACTCGACACCCGGAAAGCGCTGCGGCAGGATCGCGCGCAGTTGGTCCATATAGCCTTGCGTCGGCTTGTGGCCCTCGTTCAAGGCCACCTGAATTTCGCCGTCGAGCGTGCCGATCGTACCCGCGTTGCTATACGAGAGATTGATACCGCTATACGGCAAGCCGAGGTTATCGAGAATCGTGCTGAGCTCCGCAGGCGGCACGACCTCGCGGATCACCTTCTCGACTTCGTCCGCGAGACGCGCGGTTTCCTCGATGCGCGTGCCGGTCGGCGCCCGCATGTGGAGACGAATGTCGCCAGCATCGACGCTCGGAAAGAAGTCTTCGCCGAGCACGAAAACAAGACTCATCGACAGCACGCAGAAACCGAGAAACATGCTGCCGAACATCCTGCGGCGCACCAGCACGCTGCTGAGAATCATGATGTAGGTGGACCGCATGCGCTCGAAGCCGCGATCGAAACGCAGATAGAGGCGCCGGAACAGACTCGGCGTGGCATCGGCCTTGGGCTTGTGCGCGTGGCCCATCAGCAGCATCGCCAAAGTTGGCACCAGCGTACGCGACAGAATGTACGAAGCGAGCATCGCGAACACCACCGCTTCGGCGAGCGGCACGAACAGATAACGCGCGACGCCGGTCAGGAAGAACATCGGCACGAACACGATACAGATACAGAGCGTCGAGACGAGCGCCGGGATCGCGATTTCGCCGGCGCCGTCGAGAATCGCGTCGTGCAGATTCGTGCCTAAATGCAGGTGCCGTTCGATGTTCTCGATCGTCACCGTCGCATCGTCCACCAGAATCCCGACCGCCAGCGCGAGGCCGCCCAACGTCATGATGTTGATGGTTTGCCCGAGCGCGTGCAATGCGATCAGCGAAGACAGAATCGACAGCGGAATCGAAATCGCGATGATGCAGGTGCTGCGCCAATTGCCGAGGAACAGCAGAATCATCGCGGCGGTCAATGCGGCGGCGACCAGCGCCTCACGCACCACGCCCTGCACCGCCGCTTTCACGAACACAGACTGATCGAACAAGGCCGTGATGTTCAGGTCCGGCGGCAACGCAGCGCGCGCGGCAGGCAGAATGCCATGCAGCGTATTGACGATCGAGAGTGTCGACGCACTACCGTTCTTCAGCACCGAGATCAGCACGCCGCGGTGTCCGTCCTGCCGCACGATATTGGTCTGCGGCGAGAAGCCGTCGCGCACGTGCGCCACTTCACGCAGATAGGTCGTCGCGCCGTTGAGCGTGCGCACCGGAATGTCGTTGAGCCCTTCCACCGTCGCCGGCGAGCCGTTCATATTGATCGTGTATTCCTTCGGTCCGATCTTCGCCGTGCCGGTCGGCAGAATCAGGTTTTGCGCATTGAATGCGCTGACCACATCCGTAGGCGTCAGGCCTTTCGCCAGCAACGCGCGCGTGTCGAGGTCCACCGAGATCAGACGCGATTTGCCGCCGTACGGATAGGGCACGGCCGCGCCTGGAATCGTCACTAGTTGCGGGCGCAGGAAGTTGAGCGCGGTGTCGTTGAGCGCCTGCTCGGAGAGCTTAGGGCTCGACAAGCCGAGCTGGATCACCGGAATGCTGGAGGCCGAGTAGCTGATCACCAAGGGGGGCGTGGCGCCCGGCGGCATCTGCTTGAGCTGCGCCTGCTCGATGGCCACCGTCTGCGCGATCGCGGTCTGGATGTTGGCGTTCGGCTGCAGGAACACTTTGATAATCGCAATGCCCGCAAGCGACTGCGATTCGATGTGCTCGATGTCGTTGACCGTGGTGGTCAGACTGCGCTCGTTGACCGACGTGATGCGATTGGCCATGTCTTCGGCCGACAAGCCCGTGTAATTCCAGATGATGCTGACCACCGGAATATTGATTTCCGGCAGCACGTCGACCGGCGTGGTCAACAGCACGAACGGCGTCGCCAGCAAAATCAGAATGGACATCACGATGAACGTGTATGGCCGCTTTAGCGCAACGTTGACGATCCACATGAAACGCGCCCGAGAGAATGCCGATAAGGGATGGGTGAATCAGCACGTATGCTAGATCGGTAGCACCAACGCCTGCATGGCGCGAAAATGGCGAATTTGTCAGGAAGGCTAATGTAAGGATTGGCGCCACTTCAAACACGTGCGAGTTCATGTTGCGCAAACGTTTGATGAGAGGGAAATAAGCTCTTTTAAGGGAATTGCTAAAGGCATGTTTCGCCGAACTGCGGCGAAACATGCCTTGAGATTAAATTGCGCAATGCAAATACCTTACGCTCGGGCGTTGATTCTGGTGTTGGTGTTCATTCCGGCGCGGCTGGTGAATCGCTGAGCTTTGGCGTCGCGCAAAAAAGGCCGGTCAACCATGGTGGTTGACCGGCCTTTCTCGTTTCGAAGCGCCGGAGTGTGCCGCCAGCGCCTTGCACAAGTATTACTTCGCAAACAACGACGACATATCCGCAAACGCCTTGAATTCCAGCGCGTTACCCGACGGATCCAGGAAGAACATCGTCGCCTGTTCGCCGACCTCACCCTTGAAGCGTACATGCGGTTCGATGATGAAGTCGATGCCGGCCTTTTGCAGCTTGTCCGCGGCGGCCTGCCATTGCGCCATCGAGAGCACCGCGCCGAAGTGGCGCACCGGCACCGCGTCGCCGTCAACCTTGCTGGTCTGCCGGTGGCCGATCTCCTCCGGCGCGAGGTGCGCCACGATCTGATGACCGTAGAAATTGAAGTCGACCCAGTCCGGTGAGCTACGCCCTTCCGGACAGCCGAGCAACTCGCCATAGAACTCGCGTGCGGCGGCGAGGCTATGCACAGGAAACGCCAGATGGAACGGCGGCAAAACGGTTTCGGCAACGCTCATGATCGGAAAACTCGCAGAGGGGAAAGTGGTTCGCGCATTGCTCCATGAAGCGGTCCGTAAAGCGGTCCATGAAAGCGCACGTGCGAGACCAATTTTAACCATGACTAAAAATGGTGAAAAACGATATATATTTGACCTGACCAACACCAAAATCGATCAATCGACGATGCTCAGCGAACTCAAGACTTTTATCGCCGTCAGCCAGTACGGCACGTTTTCCGGCGCGGGCGCGCGCATCGGCCTGACGCAATCCGCCGTGAGCGCGCAGATGCAGCGGCTCGAAGAGGAACTCGGTTTCGAGCTGTTCGATCGCACGGGCCGCTCCGCCACGCTCAACGACGCCGGCCGCGAAACGCTCGCACTTGCCGAAGAAATGATGACGCTGTACAACCGGCTCTCGGAACGCGGCGCGGGCGCGGCCGAAAGCGGCATGCTGCGGGTGGGTGCGATTGCGTCCGCGCAGGTGTCGTTTCTCGCCGACGCGCTGGCCCGCTTTCGCGACGACCGCCCCGGCTGGCGGATTCGCGTCGTGCCCGGCGTGTCGCTGGGACTGCTCGGGCAGGTGGACTCAGGCGAGCTCGATCTCGCCGTCATCATCAAACCGCCGTTCGCGCTGCCGTCTGAACTGGAATGGCGCACCCTCGTCACCGAACCGTTCGTGCTGCTGGCGCCCAAGGCGCTCGCGCGTGGCAAGCGGTCCTGGCGCGAGCTGCTCAGAAGCGAGCCGTTCATCCGCTATGACCGCGGATCGTTCGGCGGCAGGCTGGTCGACCGCTTTCTACGGCGCGCGCGGCTGAACGTGCACGACGTGATCGAGTTAGACGAGTTGCAGGGTATCGCGCAACTGGTCGCGCGCGGCATCGGCGTGGCGCTGATTCCGAATACCGCGGGACTTGGTAAGTGGCCCGCCAACGTCACCGCACTCGAGCTCGGCGACGCGACGTTTCACCGTGAAATCGGGCTCGTGCAGCGTCCGCGGCATAGCCGGCAAGCGGTGGCGGGTGCACTGGCGGATTGCATCGGTACAGCCGCAGGGCTCTGAGTTGGCTGAGTGCCTGGCGTTACCCGCGTTGTCCGAGCTGTCCGAGCTGCCCGAACAGCCCCGCAAACGCCCGATTGTGCCGCTGCACAGGCCATCAACTGTATCTGTGAGATCTGCACGCGGGCGAGCAGAATCGTTGTTCGCGCATCGATCCGCGCTATTCGCCTGTGCCGCAACGAGCGGCACGGTTTGCCTGCCTCCAAGGTTTATCAGCCCATGACCGCCAGCACATTCCTCACCGCCGATGTCCTGTTCGCCTATAGCGCCTACTTCGTCGGCACGGCGAGTCCGGGGCCGAGCAATCTCGCGATCATGTCGCTCGCCATGAGCGCCGGCCGGAAATCCGCGCTGACCTTCGCGCTCGGCGTGGTGTCCGGTTCGTTCTTCTGGGCCTTGCTGGCGTCGCTGGGTTTGTCGGCGGTACTCGCCACTTACTCGGAATGCCTGGTGGCGATCAAGATTGCCGGCGGCCTTTATTTGCTGTGGCTCGGCTTCAAGTCCGCGCGCTCCGCATTCAGCGCGGAGAAACTGCCCACGAATACCGCACGCGAAGGCGAACCGCTCAAACGGCTCTATTTGCGCGGCCTGCTGCTGCATCTCACCAATCCGAAAGCAATTCTGGTGTGGCTTTCGATCGTTTCGCTGGCTATGTCGCCCGCAGGCGGCACGTCGCACACCGCGCCGGTGGTGCTCGGCTGCATGGTGATCGGCGTATCCGTGTTCAGCAGCTACGCGGTGCTGTTTTCGACCGCGTCCGCACGGCGCATCTACGTCGCGATCCGTCGCTGGCTGGACGGGTCGCTGGCGATCATGTTCGGCATTGCCGGGATCAAGCTGCTGACTTCGAAAAGCTAGCCGCGCCTTTGCGGCGCGCCCGCTCTGCGATACTGTCACTTTGATGACTCGAGCGGGTAAGCGAACACGATGAGCGGTAGCAATGATCTGAATCCGGCAGCGAAGCGCTCGCCATTGCAAAAGCGGCTTTATCTGGCAGGCGCCGTTGTGCTGCTCGCCGGTCTGATCGCCGCGGCGATCATCTATGCAATGGCTCCGGCGCCAGACAGCGCCGTCGCCATGTACAGCATCGCAGACCCGCGCTATCAGATCGAATTGCAGCGCATCGGCGGCAACGCGGCCGTGTTGATGGCGCAGTTTCATCAATGGTTCGACGGTCTTTGGCACGGCACGGCGCTCGCTTATACGGTGGCCGTGCTTGGCGCCCTGCTCGCGGGCGCATGCTTTTTTATCGGGTATTTCTTTGCCGGCGAAGAGCCGCAGACCTGAAGCAATCCACCGCGTCTGGCCAAACAGGCGTCTACGACGCGTCTTTAACGTGCGTACCAGGCTGCGCCACGCCTGCCATGCGCAGCGCCTCATGCAAGGTGCTGAAAATGCAGTTTGTGCCGACGATCGGGGTGATTCCATGCCGGTCCATATCCGAGCGCAAATAGCGGTTCACGCGTGAGAAGATCACTTCGATACCGCTGCGCTTGAGCGTCTCGAACAACTCGCCGACCGAACGCGCCGCCGAATAGTCCAGGTCGGTGATCGCGCCGGAATCGATCACGAACCAGCGCACCGGGCCCGGCGCATGATCGACCAGGCTGCGGACGTCTTCGACAAAAAAGTGGTCGTTCGCGTAGAACAGGTCGGCGCCGAAGCGATAGACGATCAGTCCCGGCGCGGTCTGGATTCCGGCCGCGGCCGGCACCGGCACCCAGATGCCGCCTTCGCCGGGCACGAGCACCATGGTGTGCGGCCGGTAACTATGCCGCACATGTCGCAGCAGCGATAACGCCACCGCCACCAGAATGCCGTGCTCGACACCGATCAGCACTACGGCCGCCGCGGTGAACACGGCCAGCGTGAATTCACCGGGACTTTCGCGTCGAATCGAAAACAGCGTCAGCAGATTGATCAGGCCGATAGCGATCGTAAACACAATGCTGGCCAGAATGCAGTGCGGCAGGTACTGCAAAAAACGGCTGAAAAACAGCAGCACCACGACCACCACCAGCGCGAACACAACCTGCGCGAACTGACTGCGCGTACCGGCGCGATCGCCCATGGCGGTTTGCGTCGGACTGCCGTTCACCACGAAGGCGCCGGAAAACGCTGCTGCGGCGTTGGCGGCGGCAATACCCAGCAGATCGGCATTGGTATCGACGGTTTCGTGATAACGCTCGGCGAATACGCGGCTCGCGGCGGCGCTTTGCGCGACGATCATCACGAAACACGAGGCGGCGACCGGCAGCAGATCGAGCATCTGGTGCCACGTGACCGAGGGCATGCGCAGCGGCGGCAGTCCACCTGCCACCGGCCCCAGCACGGCAATACCGTGCGCCGCGAAACCGTAAACATCGCTTGCAGCGATACCCGCCACCACCGCGATCAACGGCACCGGCACGCGTGGCAAAAAGCGCTTGCAAACCAGAATGGAGACCACTACCAGTGCAGAGATGGCGAGCGTCGGCAGATTGATCTGCGCCGACTCGCGCACCACGAGCGCGAGTTGATCGACGCTGCTCGCGGCATGCCCGGGGACGCCGGACATGTCACCCAGCATGGCGATGCCGACCTGCACGCCGACCCCGGCGAGGAAGCCGACCAGCACCGTGCGCGAGAGAAAGTCAGCGAGAAAACCGAGCTTGAAGATCCGCGCGATGAACAGGAGCGCCGCGGTGAGCAAGGCGACCATCCCGGCGAGCGCCGCATATTCGGCGCTCGATGCCGGCGCCATGGTCGAGAGCCGGCTGGCGAAAATGGTGGCGGTGGCGGAATCGGCAGCCACCACGAGGTGCCGCGACGCGCCGAAGAACGCGAACGCGATAAGCGGCAGAAAGACGGTGTAAAGGCCCGTAACGGCAGGCATGCCGGCAATGCGCGCGTAGCCGAGCACCTGCGGGATATCCATCGAAGCCAGTTGCGCGCCGGCCAGCGCATCGCGCGCCGCCGCAGCACGGTTCAACGGAAGGATGCCTTTCAGTAAGCCAAGGCGTGTGGTGATGTTTGCCAGAAAATCTCGCATGCGCGATAGTGCCCCAAACTTAGGTTATCGCGCATCGTGCCGTGACTCGGCACAGAAAGGCAAGGATTGGGGCTTCGATCGGCTAAAGAAAATGGCTAAAACCGGCTTAATGGCCTCGAACCCGGGCCCCGAACGCGGGCTCCGAACTCGCCACTGAAACCGTCCCACTTTGGCTTAACGCCTGAACTGCCCCGTCAGCGGATCCACATGCCGCGCGAAACCGAACAGCGCGGCGATGCAGATCGGACAAGCGATGATGAACACGGCCAACATCTCGCACCCCGTAACAATTTGTTACTGCCAAGTTTAAGCGATTGCCGTGCGAATTGAATGAGGGAAAACGCAAAACACTGTTGCGTGGTATTACAACAGCGTTGCGCGCCGGGGGCGTCGAATGCGTGAACTTGCGTTTAGAATCACCGCCCTAATTCGCCTCCTTGAACAACACCACGCCCGCGAAACTCACCAGTCCGCACGTCAGCACATACCAGGCCGGCGCGTAAAAACTACCCGTCATGCGTCACAACGCGCTGACGATCAACTGCGCGAAGCCGCCGAAAATCGTCACGCCCAGCGCGTAGATGATGCCGAGCGAGGTTGCCCGCACTTCCGGTTTGAACGCTTCGAGAATCAGCACGAAACCCGCCGGGCTCGAAAGCGTCATCAAGCCGATCAGCACGAAGACGACCAGCACCACTGTGTAGATCGACGGCCAGGTTTTGATCGCGTAAAACGCCGGCAGCAGCACGACCAGCGACACCACCGACACCGCGTACAGCAGAGTCTTGCGACGCGGCATGCGGTCCGCGAGACGGCCGGCCAACGGCGAGCCGATCAGCAGCACGAGGCCCGCCGTGCAACCGGCCAGCAGCGACACCGCGGCTGGCATGCCGGTCGTCATCGTCAGGAACGACGGCAGGAAAAACACGATTACATACATCGACGAGGTGCCGCCGATCACCAGCATCGTGCCCGCCACGATCTGCCGCCATTCGATCCGAGCCTTGGGCGGAGCCGCGATTGGCAACCCTGTTTTCGCTGCATGCGCGGCCGGCAAGGTCTCGTCGAGATGCTTGCGCAGATAGAAACCGAGCGGACCGATCAGAAGCCCGATCAGAAACGGCACGCGCCATCCCCATGCAAGCAATGCCTCGTGCGACAGGCTGCGCGTGAGCGTTGCCGCCACCAGCGCGCCGGCCATCGCCGCGCCGCCCTGCGAGGCCATCTGCCAGCTCACCAGCGAACCGCGCCGACCCGAGCTGCCCGACTCCATAAGCAAGGTGGTCGCCGCGCCCACTTCTCCGCCGGCCGAAAAGCCTTGCAGCAAACGGCCGAGCACGATGATCGCCGGCGCCGCCAGACCGATCGTGGCGTAAGTCGGCGCGAGGCCGATCATGCCGGTGCCGAGCGCCATCAGCGAAACAGTCAGCACGAGGGCCTGCTTACGGCCCACACGGTCGGCATACGCGCCGATCACAATGCTGCCGAGCGGCCGCACGACGAAGCCGACGCCGAAGGTTGCGAGCGACATCATCAGCGCGCCCAGCTCGCTGCCGGCCGGAAAAAACAGCTTGCCGATCAGCGCGGCGAAGAAGCTATAGACCGTGAAGTCGAAGAACTCGAGACCGTTGCCGAGCGCAGCGGCAAAGACGGTCCGGCGCGACGCATGCCGCTCTTTCACGTCGGTCGCTTCGGTCACGTCGGGTACAGCGGCACTGGCGGTGTGTTGGATGGTATTCATGGGAGAGTCCCGCCTAGAAGTTGTGGTACATGCCCAGTGACATGGTGACCGGTGTCGTGCCGAGTTCCGGTGCGGTGCTGCCGGTTTGGGTCGGCAGCGGATTATTGTTCAGCAGTACCGTGGAAATGCCGAAGTTGCGAATGAAGCCCGCGCGCGCATACAGCCCCGTGCGCTTGGAGAGGGTGTAGTCGTAGCCGAGCATCACGCCGAATGCCGAATCTTTCGCGGGGTTCTTCGCCGAGTCGTGCACGCCGGACGTATCGCGATACACCACCGAAGCGCGGAACGCATTGCGCCCGACCGGCCAGATCGTGCCGAGCGTATAGACGCGCGCGATGCCGTCGTTGGCGAGCTTCGGCGCGTACTGGTTGAACGCGCCGGACAGCACGATCTTGCCGGTGTCGACCACCACGCCGAAACCGTACAGATCGTTGCGCACGGTGCTCGTGCCGCCTGTACCACCCGCGCCGCTTGTGCCGCTTGTGCCGCTTGTCCCGCTTGTCCCGTTTAAGCCCCACACCTGGTTGTAGGTGCCCGTCACGTAAGTCGTGCCGTCATACCATTGCAGCAACGCGCCCTGCGCCGCCGCGGCAGGCGACTGGCCGGCCACGTTGCTCGGCGCGTACATCAGCTCCGTGCTGAAGCCCGCAAAGCTCGGCGACAGGTAGGTCATCGCGTTGTTCACCCGCGCGGGCAATTGCGTCGCGCCCGCACCGAGGTCGCAGTTGTAGCCGAAGCCCTTCGGCGTCTGCACGACGGCGGTGCCGAGCCACGTGTAAGCCGAGTTGGTGCCCACGGTGCCAAACACGTCGACGAAAAGCGGCAGGCCCGTGCCGATCTGCTTGCCGAAACGCACGCGGCCATAAGTCGACGAATTCAGCCCCACCCATGCCTGGCGATTGAAGAACGAGGTGTTGTCCTGCATGGCGCCGCTATTGGCGAGAAAGCCGTTTTCCAGATTGAATTCGGCGCGCAGTCCGCCGCCCAGATCTTCCCGTCCGAACAAGCCGAATTTCGACGTCCATTCGCCGCCGCTCTGGGTCTGCACCAGCGACTTGCCGCCCACGGTCTGATAGTTGATGCCCATATCGATCGATCCGTACAGCGCCACGCCTTCGCGCAGGCTGCCGTTGAACTCCGGCAGTGCGGCGAGCAAGGTCACCTGATACGGCTCGGCGTGCGCCGTGCCAGTTCCGAGCGTCAGCAGTGCCGCGCTCATTGCGATGCATTTTTTCATGGGTCTCCCTACTCCTCGCGTGCAATTAATGTCTAGAAACGAAGTGCAAAACTGAACTGAAGATTCCGGCGCCATGGACGCCGGATCGAAACCGGGCGAGCGGACCGTGCTCAGGTAGCGCTCAGGCCGTGCTCAGGCCACGCTCAAACAGCGCTCGGCGAGTCCGACGAAGTAAGCAGCCCCCCCAGCTGATCGCCGCGTCGTTGAAGTCGTATTCCGGGTTGTGGACCGCGCAACCGCCTTTCGAGTCGACGCCGTTGCCGAGCACCACATAGCAGCCCGGCACCACTTCGGTCATCCACGAAAAGTCTTCGCTGCCCATCACCGCATCGGGCATTAGCGTGTAGCCCTCTGGGCCTGCCAGGGCTTCGATGGTTTCGATCGCGAGGTCGGCCGCGCCGCGATGATTGACGAGCGGGCGCGAGATCTGCCGGTAGTCGACTTCGGCCGTGGCACCATAGGCTTGCGCCTGCAATTGGGCGATGCTGCGGATCCGCGCTTCGACCTTGTCGCGCGTTTCCGAGTCGAGGGCGCGCACCGAGAGTTTCAGCGTCGCGGTTTCGGGGATCACGTTGGGTGCGGTGCCGGCATGGATCGCGCCGACCGTCACCACGGCCGCGCGGGTCGGCTCGATGTTGCGCGCGACGATCGATTGCAAGGCCAGCACGATGTTGGCCGCCGCGACGATCGGATCGCAGCCCAACTGCGGCATCGCGCCATGCGTGCCCTTGCCGGTCACGGTGATCGTCACCGTATCGGACGAGGCCATCATGCAGCCGTGGCGCAGCGCGAAGTGACCGACCGGCAGGCCGGGCGCGTTATGCAGCGCGAACACCTGATCGCACGGAAAGCGCGTGAAAAGACCGTCCGCGATCATCTTCGAGGCGCCGCCCAGGCCCTCTTCCGCGGGCTGGAAGATCACGTTCAGCGCGCCGTCGAATTCGCCCCGGCTAGCGAGCCGGTGCGCGGCGGCCAGCAGAATCGCGGTGTGGCCGTCGTGGCCGCATGCATGCATGGTCTGCGCGACGGTGCTCGCGTACGGCAGGCCGGTAGCTTCCTGGATCGGTAGCGCGTCCATGTCGGCGCGCAGGCCGAGCGTGCGGCCCGATGTGCCGCGCCGCAGTTGGCCGACCACGCCGGTGCCGCCGATGCCCGTCGTCACGTCATAGCCCCATTCGGCGAGCTTGCGCGCGACCAGTTCGGCGGTGCGCGTTTCAGCGAAGCCGAGTTCGGGATGCGCGTGGATGTCGTGGCGAATCGAGATGAATTCGTGTTCGGTCTCGCGCAGTTCGGCGAGAAGCTGGGGAAAAGACTGCGTCATTCGTTTTGCTCCGATTAAGCCGGCTGCTGTTTCGCAACCGTCGAAGCAAAGCGTAAAGATCCGGCCCGAAAACAAATAAGCACAAATTTTGATGCGTATAACTGCCAGTGCTATATTCCGCATCATGAAAATTCATCATCTGCGAGCGCTGGCTGCAATTGCCTCGACCGGCAGCATCAACGGCGCGGCCAAAGCGCTGTACGTGACGCAACCGGCCATCACGAAGGCAGTGCGGGAACTGGAGACGGAGTTCGGCGTGCGCCTGCTGGAGCGCAACCCGTGGGGCGTCGTGCCCACGGCCGAAGGCGCGGCGCTGGTGAGCCGGGCGCGCACGGTGGTGCGCGAGATGGAGCGCGCCGAGGAGGATATGGCGCATCTGAAGGGGCTGCGCGACGGCAGCCTGGTGATCGGCATCACGCCGATTGTCGGCACCACGGGGCTTGCCGAGGCCTTCGTCGAATTTCGTAAACGCTGGCCGATGGTGACGCTGGAGTTTCGCGAGTTGGGTTTCAACCAGTTGCACGAGCAACTCCGTAATCGCACGCTGGATCTGGCATTCGCCGCATTCGCGCGACCGGTCAGCGATCTGGGCAGCGTGAAGCAGATGGTCTCGTTCGAGACCGTATTCGTGACGCGTGCGCAGAGTCCTTATGCAGACGCTGCTTCGCTCGAGGCGGTGCAGGAAGCCGAGTGGATTCACACCGACGTGACGCACAACTACCCGGGCTTTATCCGCGCGATGTTCGAGTGTGCCGGGCTCACGCCGCCCCGGCGGATCACGCGCTGCACGTCGTACGCGCTGTTTTACAGCCTGACGATCAGCACCGACGCGATCTTCGCGTGGACCACGCATTCGCTCGAAGAAACCGCGCTCGGGCAGAGCTTCGTGCGCCTCGCACTGCCGGTCGCGCCGCCGCCGTTGCAGTTGTATCTGCTGTCACCACAGGAATCGCAACTGACGCGGCCGGCGGAGTATTTCGTCCACTGCATCGAGCAGGCGATCGGGCCGTTGTTGAAGGGGCCGGCGGCGCGCGAAGGGGATTGATGGGGTTCGCAGGGCGTTTTCGCCCGTCGTTTTCCTCTTCAACTTGCCCGATACTTCAGGCAAATATTTATATTTTGACTAGAGTATCGGACAAACTAACGATGTTTTTGTGACATCATCAACCTACCTGCCATCCCAGATCCACCCTGTTTGTCCGATACTTTTGACATATTAAAGATATTTGCCTAATCTATCGGACATGCCTCGCACCTTTAAACGTTCCTTTCCGTCGGTCGAGAAGCAGATGCGCGCTCTCGGCGAACGGCTGAAGCTCGCCCGTCTGCGGCGCGAACTCCCAACTGTGCTGTTCGCCGAAAGGCTGGGCATTTCGCGCGACACATTGAGCCGCCTCGAGAAAGGCGATCCGAATATCGCGCTCGGCACCTATATGCGAGCGCTTCGCGTGTTGGGCCTCGACACTGATATGGACGCCGTCGCCCGCGACGACGAACTCGGCCGCAAGTTACAGGATCTCAAGTTGCCGGGTCAGCGAAAACCGCGTACGAACACGCCCGGTGCTGCTCCTATCAAAACCGGGCAGCCGACAAAAAAACACCCGAAGAAATCTGATGGTCAGCAATAAACCTCGAGACGCGTTCAAGGTATTCCTCGACGCAGCCGAACTGAGCCCCACGCAACAGGTCGGGACCTTGTATCGCCAGACTGCACGCACCGACTTGCCTGCCTCGTTTGCCTATGCGAAGAACTGGGTAGACGGGCGCAACGCATTCATGCTCGACCCGCGCCTCGAGTTATGGACCGACGAGCAATACCCGCCTGCGAAATCCGCCGCATTCGGTGTCTTCATGGATTCAGCGCCGGATCGCTGGGGCCGCGTGCTGATGGAGCGCCGCGAGGCCGCGGCGGCAGATCGCGAAGACCGGCCCATGCGTAATTTGCAGGAAATCGATTTCCTGCTGGGCGTACACGATCTAACGCGAGTCGGCGCGCTGCGGTTTCAAGACATGGGGGGACATTTTCTCGACAACAGCGCCGATGCCGCGCCACCGGTCACCGACCTCGCGACCTTGGCGTATATCAGCCTGCGCATTGAAGAGGCGGACATCGAAAAACTGCCCGAGTACGAGCAGTGGCTCGCCATGCTGATCGCCCCCGGCACCTCGCTCGGCGGCGCTCGCCCCAAAACGAACTTCACCAGCCTGGGCGACGATCTCTGGATCGCCAAATTTCCCGCGAAAGACGACCGCTACGACATCGGCGCGTGGGAATACATCGCTCACCGGTTAGCCAAAAAAGCCGGCATCTGGGTGCCGCAGTCCGAACTCAAGTACGTCGGCACACGTTATGGCACCTTCTGTGTCGAACGATTCGATCGCCGTGAAGGCGGCCGGCGGCGCATGTACACCTCCGCCATGACCTTGCTCGAACGTCAGGACGGCGAATCGGAGGCAAGCTATCTAGACATTGCCGAGTACCTCGCCGGCAACGGCGCACAAGGTCATATCGACGAAGATCTCGCACAACTCTTCAGAAGAGTCGTTTTCAACGTACTCGTGGGAAACCGGGACGATCATCTTCGCAATCACGGCTTCATTCGCGAGGCTTCGGGCTGGCGGCTTTCGCCAGCGTTCGATATGAATCCAAACCCGAGCAAGCGGGAACACGCGCTCACACTCGACGGTATGAGCGCCCTGCCCAATCTTGGAACCGCGATCGAAACTGCCGAGTTTTACCGACTCGACGACACGCAGGTGCGTCGTATCGTTGCGGAGGTTCAAGACGCCATCAATACATGGCGGGAAGAAGCCACCGAGCTGAATCTGTCCCGGACCGAAATACAGCGAATGGAGTCTGTATTTCAGGCGTGACGCCCTCGCATGGCAGCCACACGTCCGAGGCGTGCCGCTCGCATCGGTCACCTTCGCGCTCGCGTTCCGGCACATGTCGCCATACCCCTTATAATCCGGCATGACCCGAATCCCGCACCATATCCCCTCGCAATCGGCCGCACACGGCCGATCAGCCGCCCACCGCTCACCGGTGGCCGCATGAAAACACCCAAACGTCTGCTCCCGCTGGTCGAAGAAGGCCTGATCGACGAAGTCATCTCGCAGTTGATGAGCGGCAAGGAAGCCACCGTCTACGTGGTCCGCAGCGGCGAATCCACGCGCTGCGCGAAGGTCTATAAGGACGCCAAACAGCGCAGTTTCCGCCAGGCCGCGTCCTATCGCGAAGGCCGCAAAGTCAAGAACAGCCGCCAGCAGCGCGCGATGGAAAAAGGCAGCCGCTATGGCCGCGAAGTGCAGGAACAGGCGTGGCAAAACGCCGAAGTGGATGCGCTGTTCCAGCTTGCCAATGCCGGCGTGCGCGTGCCGCAGCCGTTCATCTGCACCGACGGCGTGTTGCTGATGGAATTAGTGACGGATGCGGACGGCAACGTCGCGCCGCGTCTGAACGATGTCGAGATGACCGAAACGCGCGCCCTCGAATTGCACGCGCTGCTGCTCAACCAGGTGGTGCGCATGCTGTGCGCCGGCATGATTCACGGCGACCTGTCCGAATACAACATCCTGCTCGCGGCAGACGGCCCGGTGATCATCGACCTGCCGCAAGCCGTGGACGCCGCCGGCAATCTGGAAGCGCCAGCCATGCTGGAGCGCGACGTGAACAATCTCGCCACGTATTTCGGCCGCTTCGCGCCCGCGTTGCTCGACACGAGCTACGGCAAGGAAATCTGGTCGCTGTATGAAGCGGGCGCATTGCAAGTGGATGCCGAGTTGACCGGCCGCGTCGAACTGGACACCACGCCGATCGATCTCGAAGGCGTGCTACAGGAACTCGAAGACACGCGGCTCGACGAAGAAGCGCGCCTGCGCTACGAACAGTCGCTGCGCAGCGGTACCTAAGCCGACCCTGCACTCCGCTTAAGCGCTCCCGGTGCCTGCCCCACCGACTCGCGCATCGTCACGCTCACCGGAAACTCGCGGATGATCTCCCACGAGGTCCGGTAGCACTGATTGACCAGCCAGCGCACGGCATTCTGCGTCAACTCCGCCGTCGGGATATGCACCGAGGTGAGCCCAGGCGCGGCATAGGCGGCAGAATAATCATCGTCGTAGCCGATCACCGAAATTTCGTCCGGTACGGCAATGCCCGCCTGGTGGAAGCGCGCCAGCGCACTCACAGCCATCGTGTCGTTCGCGCAGAAGAGCCCCGTGAAACGCCGCTTCGAATCAAGTAGTTTCTGCGCGGCAGCGTAACCGCCTTCCGGCGAGAAGTCCGATTCGATCAGCGTGACGTCCTCGCGCGCAATGCCCTCGCGCAATAGTTCGGCAAAGAAGCCTTCGAGCCGGGTCTGATTGTCCGAAGCACTGAACGGCCCGGATATCACCGCGATATCCCGATGCCCATGATCGAGCAGCGTGCGTGCCGCCAGCTCGCCGCCGCGCCGATGATCCGCGCAAAACGACGCCTCCGGCAACTGATCGAACGCGCGATTCAGAAACACCATCTTCGGATGCATGCGGTGCAGCATGTCCAGATCCTCGTCGTGCAGATCGTGGCTGATCACCACCACGCCGTCGCAATCGCGGCCGATCAGAAAGCACACCGCCTCGATGGCCTGCTCGCGCGGCGACACTTCCCCGCAACCCGTCGCAACCACCACGTGGCGCCGCACCGCGCGCAGTTCGGCGTCGGTCTGCTTGAGAATCGTGCCGTAGTAGGAGCCGAAGAAGGTCGGCACGAAAATGCCGATCATGCCGAGCGATTGCGTCGCCATTGCCCGGCCGATGGACGACGGCCGGAAATTCAGCGCTTCGATCGCGGCCTTCACACGGGCGGCGGCATCGGCTGAAATGGGTCCCTTACCGGAAATGGCTCGCGACGCAGTCGACATGCCAACGCCGGCCAGTGCCGCGACATCTTTGAGTGTTGCCACGCGGGTCTCCGTCAAGACAGTTGAATTCAACGACGCCGCATCCAGTCACTACAGACGCGCGCCGCCTTCTTCCTCGAACAGCGAGATATGCGCGCCATCGAACGAGAACGCCGCGGCATCCCCTATCGCCAACGGTGTCTTCGTCTGATCGATCGACGCGATTTGCTCTCCATGATAGTCGAGCCAAATGACACGGTGGTTGCCCATCGGCTCGATCAGTGAAATGTTCGCGCGTTCGTTCATCGTCGTGCTCGTGCCCGTGCCCACGTGCACGTCTTCGGCCCGGACGCCGAGTACGCAAGGTAGACGATCCGTCGGCAGGCTTTTGAAAGGATATGACGACACATCGAACCGCAAATGCGCTGTGCAAAAGTGCAGCGTACCGTCGCGCACCTCGAGCGTGCCCTTGAGCAGATTCATTGCGGGCGAGCCCAGAAACGTTGCGACGAACAGATTGTTCGGCCGCGCATAGACTTCGGCGGGCGTGCCGAACTGCTGGATCACGCCGCCGCGCATCACCGCCATGCGCGTGGCGAGCGTCATGGCTTCAACCTGGTCGTGGGTCACGTAGATCATCGTCGCGCCCAGACGCTGGTGCAGTTGCTTGAGTTCGCGACGCAATTCGGTGCGCAACTTGGCGTCGAGATTCGACAGCGGTTCGTCGAACAGGAACACGTCGGCCTCGCGCACGATCGCCCGGCCGATCGCCACGCGCTGCCGTTGCCCGCCGGAGAGTTGCGCCGGCTTGCGCTTGAGCAGCGGGCCGAGTTGCAGCATCTCGGACGCGCGCGCCACGCGCCGTTCGATTTCCGCCTTCGGCGTGCCGTTGATGCGCAACGCAAACGACAGATTGCGCTCGACACTCATGGTCGGATACAACGCATACGACTGAAACACCAGCGCGATACGGCGATCTTTCGGGTCGGCCCAGGTCATGTCTTCGCCGGCGATTTCGATGCTGCCGTCGGTCACGTCGATCAAGCCCGCAATGCTATGCAGCAAAGTGGATTTGCCGCAACCCGATGGCCCGAGCAACACGACGAACTCACCGGCTCGCACGTCGAGATCGAGATTCTCGATCACCGTATTCGCGCCCAGCTGGATCTTCAGATTGCGCACCGATACGTTGGCCGGATTCGACAGACCGGCCGCATCCGCCGCGTTGCCGAGGTTCGCCACGTCTGCCGCATCTGCTGCCGCGTTTGGCATCGCATTTGCCACGTCGTTTACCCCCGCATTTGTCAACGCATTTGCCCCATTCACCAGGTTTGCCATCCCTTATCCCTTGACCTACCCCTTGACGGCGCCGGACGCAATGCCGCGCACAAACCAGCGGCCCGAAATGAAGTAGACCGCAAGTGGCACCATGGAGGTGAGAATGGTCGCCGCCATATTGACGTTATAGAGCCGCTCGCCGGTCGTCGTATTGATGATGTTGTTCAATTGCACCGTCATCGGCAGGTTTTTCGTGCCGGCGAACACCAGGCCGAGAATGAAGTCGTTCCAAATGTTCGTCACCTGCATGATGACCGCGACGACGATGATCGGCGTGGACATGGGCAGCATCAGTTGCAAAAAGATACGCCAGAAACCGCCGCCGTCGATGCGCGCCGCCTTGAACAACTCCTGCGGGATCGACGCGTAATAGTTGCGAAACAGCAGCGTCATCACCGGCATGCCGAAGATGGTATGGATCACCACGATGCCCGGCAGCGAACTGAACAGATGCACGCTCGCGAGCACGCGCACGAGCGGATAGACCATCACCTGCACGGGAATAAAGGCGCCCATCAGCAGCACGCCGAACAGCAGTCCGGCCCCGCGCGGCCGCCAGAACGACAACGCGTAGCCGTTCACCGCGCCAATCACGATCGAGAAGATCGTACTGGGCACGACGATACGCACCGAATTCCAGAAGCCGACCTGAATGCCATTGCAATCGAGCCCCGTACAGGCGGATTGCCACGCGGCGCTCCATGCATCAAGTGTGAAATGCGTGGGGAAAGCGAGCAGATTGCCGAGGCGAATCTCGCTCATCGGTTTGACCGACGTGACGAGCATCACGTACAACGGCAGCAGGAAGAACAACGCGGCCGTGAGCAGAAACGCGTAGACACCGAGACGTGCGGGCGTAAAAGCCCGGCGGCGCCGGCGGCTACGGCTCGGCGTGCCGCCTTTCAGCGGAGGGCTGAGCGTGTTCATCACACCTCCTTGCGCAACGCAGCGCGGCTGCGGGCATAGAAGAACGGCGCGAGAATCGCCAGCACCGTTGCCAGCAACACGATCGACGCTGCCGACGCGAGGCCGATATTCGCGCGGCCGAACAGGTAATCCATGATGAACTTCGCCGGCACTTCGCTCGCCGTGCCTGGGCCGCCTTGCGTCATGGCGACTACGGCGTCGTAGAGTTTCACGACCATCACAAAGAGCAGCACGAAGGCGGTGGACATGGAAGGCCCGAGCATCGGCACGACGATGCTCGCATACACGCGCCAACGCGGAATCCCGTCGATACGCGCGGCTTTCCACAGTTCGTCGTCGATACCGCGCAGGCCGGCCAGCAGCAGCGCCATCACGAGGCCGGATGCCTGCCATACCGTCGCGATGACGATCGTGTAGATCACCCAGTCCTGATCGACGATCCAGTCGAAGCGTGCATGCACGAAACCAAGCTTGTGCAACACGGCCTGCGCACCCAACTCAGGATTCAGAATCCACTGCCAGACCAAACCGGTTGCGACAAACGACATTGCGTACGGATAGAGAAACACCGTGCGCAACGCGCCTTCGGCCACCACGCGCTGATCGATGAAAATCGCCAGCAACAAACCGATCACCATGCACGCAATAATGAAGCACGCGCCGTAGATCACGATGTTTTGCAGCGAGAGCAACCAGCGGTCGTTGTTAAACAGCCGCGTGTATTGCGTGAGACCCGCGAAGTCGCCGGAAGGAAACGTACGCGAGTTGCTGAGGGACACGCGCGCGGTCCAGACCATCGTGCCGAGATACGCGAACACGACGGTCAGGACCATCGGCAGCAACGCCACCCATGCCGCTATCGGCAAACGCTTTCTTAGCGGCTTTTTCAAGGGCCTTTTGCGAGGCTTGGAATCGGTGGCTTGCAACTTGAGCGCGTGCATGGTGAGCGCCTAGCTCTTCAACGCACTGGCAAACGCCTTCTGCGCGTCGTCGACCGACTGGTTCTTGTTCCAGAAGTTCGTGATGACGTCGATCAACGCGCCCTGTGTGTCAGGCGAGAGCAGCATTTCCGGATTCGGCAACTGACGCGACTTGTCCTTCATGATCGCCATGCCCTCCTTCGCGCAGATGTCGAGACTGCTGGCGTCCACATCGGGACGAATCGGAATCGAGCCTTTCTTCGCGCTGAATGCAACTTGCGCGGCCGGCGAGGTCATCACCGTGGCAAGCAGATTTTGCGCCTTGATCGCGTTGGCGTTGTCGGTTTTCGGGAACACGAACACATCACCCGCGACCAGATACGGCGAGTGCGGACCGAAACCCGGGAAGCAGCCGAAGTCCTTGCCGGCACTCTGGTTGGCCGCCGAGAATTCACCCTTGGCCCAGTCGCCCATGATCTGCACGCCCGCCTTGCCGGAAATCACCAGCGCGGTGGCATCGTTCCAGTTGCGGCCAGGCGAGCCCGGATCGACGAAATCATGCAAGCGCTTGAACGACGCGAGCACCTTCTTGAACGCATCCGACTTGACCGCGTTCATGTCGCGATCGCGGTACACCTTCAGATAAAGATCGGGACCGCCGACGTCGGCGAATACCGCGTCGAACGTGATCTTTTCCTGCCACGGCTGACCACCGAGCGCGAGCGGGATCACGCCCGCGGCCTTCAGCTTGCCGAGATCGGCGATGAATTCGTCATAGCTCTTCGGCTCGGCGGCAATGCCGGCCTTCTGGAACACCGGCTTCGAGTAGAAGAACCAGGCCGGCATGTGAATATCGACCGGCGCGGCGTAGTAATGACCCTTCACCTTGATGCTGTCGATGATCGACTGCGGGAACACGTTGTTCCAGTTCTCTTTCGCGGCAACGTCGTCGACGTTGTTCAGCAGGCCCTGGTCGATCAGGTCGTGAAATTGCCTCGACGTATTGAACTGCGCAGCGGTGGGTGGATCGCCGCCGACGATCCGGTTAATCGCGGTGGAGCGCGCCTGATCGGCGCCGGCCACTGCATTGTCGATCCAAAGGCCACCGGCCTTGTTATATGCATCGGCAAACTGGCGAATCGCGGCCGATTCGCCGCCCGAGGTCCACCAGTGAATCACGTTGGCTTTCAAGGGCTCCGCCTGCGCGACGACGCCATACAACGCCAGTGCCGCAACCACGCCTCTTAAGACCATTTTTCTGCTGTTCATTCCGTCTCCTGTCGACCAGAGTTAGCGCTTTAGCGCTTACTCTGGTCCCATGCACGATAGTTGCGCCAGGCTTTGCGCCCGTGTTTCAAGTCGACATACAAACCAGCTCCACCTGCCGTTAGACCTGTGCCTTAAACCCGTGCCTTACGCTCCTTCAAAAACTTCGCCACCCACTCCGCGCTGCGCTTGATCGTACGCTTCTGCGTACTGTAATCGACATGTACGACACCAAAGCGACGCTCATACCCAAACGCCCACTCGAAGTTATCCATCAACGACCACAGAAAATAGCCGCGAATATCCACGCCGGCCTTGATCGCCTGATCGACCGCCGCGAGATGGCGCTTGAGGAACGAGATGCGCTGCGTATCCTCCACATGACCGTCGGTCACCTGATCGTCCGAGGCCATACCGTTTTCGGTGATGTAAATCGGCGGCAGGTTGTGATACGTCCTCTTGAAACCGGTCACCAGATCGCGCAAGCCATCGGGATACACCTCCCAGCCCATCTGCGTGCGCTCGACGCCTGCGAGCGGCACGTCCCGGAATCCATGCGCGCCGTCGCTCGCAACGTTGGTGCGGAAGTAATAGTTGATGCCGAGAAAATCGAGCGGCGCGGAAATAGTCTGCATGTCGCCGTCGAGCACCAGCGGCTCGGTTCCCGGCCACAACTCGAACAGGTCCTGCGGATACGCACCCTTGAGCAGCGGATCGAGAATCCACGCATTGTGCTGGACTTCGAACAGATGCGCCGCGCGCTGATCCGCCGCGCTGCCACTATTGGCCGTGCCTCGGCCAATGTTGGCGACGATACCTTTCTGCGAAGCGGGATCGTTGGCGCGCAATACCGGCACCGCGAGACCGTGCGCGAGTAGCAGATGATGCATCGCCTGCGTCGCAAAGCGTCCGTCGGCGAGGCCCGGCGCGTGGTGGCCGTTGCCGTAGCCGAGATACGCCGAGCACCACGGTTCGTTGAGCGTCGCCCATGCGTCGACCGTGCCGGCAAGTTCGCGGCTCATCAGGTCGGCGTAGTCGGCGAAACGGTAAGCGGTGTCGCGATTGAGCCAGCCGCCGCGATCTTCCAGATGCTGCGGCAAGTCCCAGTGATAGAGCGTCACGAAGGTCGTGATGCCCTTCTCTTTCAGGCGGTTCAGGAGGCGCTTGTAGAAGTCGAGCCCTTTGCGATTAGGCACGCCTGCCGCGTCCATCACGCGCGGCCATGCAATCGAGAGCCGATAGCCTTCGAGGCCGAGCGAGGCCAGCATGTCGACGTCCGCTTCCCACCGGTGATAGTGATCGCAGGCAACGGCGCCGGTGTCGCCGGCCAGCACCTTGCCGGGCGTCGCCGAGAAGGTGTCCCAGATCGAAGGCAGGCGGCCGTCTTCATCCACCGCGCCTTCGATCTGATACGAAGCCGTGGCGGCGCCAAGCAGGAAGTTTTTGCGCCACAGCGCGGAGTCAGCGGGCGGGGTGAAGGGGTCGGCGAGCGGGTCGTTGGAAATTGCAGGGGATAGAGCGTCGGATACAGCGGATGCGTCGTTTGCCACGGATTCTCCTGCGCTGAGGTCGTTGAACCGGGTACGGCGAAACTCGATGTAGAAGTTACGCGGAACCTGCTTGACAGCAGATGTGGAAGCGCTTCCACAATGACCAGCGAACGATAGCAGTGGCGGATTCACCGCAGCAATCAGGGTTTGTCTGGAGAGGGGGCTGGGATGCGCCGCGCCTCGGGTCCGCCCTGCGCCATGACAGAGCGTCGGTCGGTTATGGCACTCAACCGTTAGCCATTTACTGTGCTGACGGCCGGTCAATTGGCTCTTGCGAGACGGTCATGTATTGCTTGATGTCAGGCTGACCCAGCGCAATCGCATTGAGCATTGCGACGCCAAGCCGACGCGCGAACTCGTCGTCAAGCCTGAAATCGAATTCGTCTAGCAGGATCGGTACTGCGAATATTCCAGTCAAGATCGGGACCAGCCTGGCTGGCTCGACCAATTGCACGTTCAACCGTTGACTGCCCTGGTCATAGTTCAGAACCACGGAACGCGGGGGATCAATCGCCATCAATACCCTCTGCACTGTTCGGCTTGTCGATTGGGTGCGGCGTGACGTTCAGGTGTTGTTTGATGTCCGGTCGGCCCAATGCAATCGTATTGAGCATTGCAACTCCAAGTTGTCGTGCTAATTCGTCGTCAAACTTGAACTCTTCATCGTCCAGAAAAAACGGCACTTCCATAATTCCGCGCACGACCGGGGCCAGCCTGGCTGAATTTACAGCTTGCATGATCAACTGCTTAGGATCTTCGGTGTAGGTCAAAACCATGGAATACGGCGGATGATTAGCCATTAATACCCTCTGCACTCTTGATAGATTTGGAATGCGCTCTGTTTACACAGTGCGACGGCCCGCGCGCCGCCCTTGCGGAAAGCAATCGCATTGCGCATTTCGATTTGAGCTTCATACTGCGCGAAGCATTCGCTCTGGAGGTCTCCGTTGGCGCGCGGCCCGCGCCGACGGACGGTGGTGATAAGAGGACAGTTCGCACTTTTCCCACAGGCCTCACCGGGCTGGTTCCTGTCCCCTCGGCGCCATGACCAAACGTCGGTCGGTCATGGCGCTCAACCCTCTGGCCAATTACTCTTCTGGCGGCCTGTCGATTGGATGCTGCGTAAAGGTCATGTATTGCTTGATCTCCGGCTGCCCCAGCGCAATCAGATTAAGCACGCCACCACCAAACCGACGAACAAATTCGTCGTCAATCCTGAAATCGAATTCGTCCAGCAGGACCGGCACTTCGAGTTCTCCAGCCAGAACTGGGGCCACCCTAGCCCGTGAAACAGATTGCACAATCAACCATTGACGATCTTCGTCGTAAGTTACTACCACAGAACATGACGGAAATTTAGTCATCGATACCCTCCGTACCCTACTGTCCTGACAGCTCGTCGATTGGCCGTTGTGTAACGCTCAAGTATTGCTTGATGTCCGGCTGACCCAGCGCAATCAGACTAAGCATCGCGGCTCCAAGCCGTCGCGCGAACGCGTCGTCAAGGCTGAAATTGTGCTCGTCCAGCAAAATCGGTGCCTTGAGCGTCCCGGCCATGACCGGTGCCAATCTGGCTCGATCAATAGCCTGCACGGCAAACTTCTGACGATCTTCGATATATGTCAGAACCACGGAATACGGCGGATGCTTAGCCATCAATACCCTCTGCACTGTTGATATACGAATAGGCAATGGGTCGTCCTCTGCCCATCCTTCGTGGTAGCTTCAAGTCACTTACCTTGAGGCTCGCTATCTCGTTGTCCTGCTAGTCCTCGATTGGCTGCTGCGTGACGTTCATGTATTTCTCGATGTTAGGCTGGCCCAGCGCAATCAAATTGAGCATTGCGACTCCAAGCCGTCGCGCGAATTCGTCGTCAAGCTTGAAATCGTACTCGTCCAACAAGATTGGCATTTCGAGTTTTCCGGCCACGAGCGTGGTCAACTTGGCTGGTTCAACAGCTTGCACAATCAACTGTTGGCAATCTTCGACATAGGTCACAATCACGGAATAAGGCGTATGCCTAACCATCAATACCGCCTGCACTCTTGATAGATTTTTGAATGCCCTCTGCTTACACAGCGGATCTGCCCGCGCGTCGCCCATGTGGAGAGCAATCGCATTGCACATTTCGATTGAGCTTCATACTGCGCAAAGCATTCGCCCTAGAGATCTCCGGCGGCGCGCAATCCGCGCCGCCGGACGGTGTTGACAAGAGAGCAGTTCGCGCTTTTCCCACGGGCCCCATCAGGCCCGTTCGCGCCCCCTCAGTGCAATGGCCAAACGTCAGTCGGTCATACCACTTAACCTCTGGCCAATTACTCTTCTGACGGTCTGTCATCCGGCCGTTGTGTCACGCTCATATATTGCTTGATGCCCGGCTGACCAAGCGCAATCAGATTCAGCATGGTCGCGCCAAGCCCTTGCGCGAATTCGTCATCAAGCCTGAAATCGAATTCGTCTAGCAGGATCGGCATTTCAACTGCTCTAGCCAAGAGTGGGGCCAGCCGGGTTGGGGCAACTGATTGCAAAATCAACTGTTGACGATCTTCGTCGTAGGTTACAACCACGGAACACGGCGAAAAACTAGTCATCGATACCCTCTACGGCTTGTCGATAGGCTCTTGCGTGACGGTCATGTATCGTTTGATGTTAGGTTGACCTGCCCCAATCAGATTGAGCATTGCGACTCCAAGCCGTCGTGCGAATTCATCGTCAAGCTTGAAATCGTATTCGTCCAGCAGGATCGGCATTTCGAGTGCTTCAGCCATGAGCAGGGCCAGCCTGTTTGGATCAATGGCGTGAACGATTAACTGTTGCAGATCTTCGTTGTAGGTCAGAACCACGGAATACGGCGAATGTTTGGCCATCAAAACCCTCTGCACTGTTGATACCTCTGGAATGCGTTCTCTTTGCACAACGCGCGGGCCCGCGGGCCACCTTTCGGGCCACCCATTGGGCCACCCATTGGGCCACCAAGCAGATCGCACAGATCCAAATCGTTTTCATACCGCGCGAAGCATTCACTCTCGCGACTTTCCCTGCCACCGCACTTTACCATTCCACCATCACCACTTCCGGTCCCAAAGAGAGCGCTATAAAGCATCGATCTCTTCGCAGAATCCGTCAGGTCCGGCACAAGAGCAGGATAAGGAACCTGCAACTGATCGCTCAGCATCAGCTCCGTTGTCTCGCCCCACTTCGGCAGCGGTTCGCTCAGTTCACTACCAAAAAGCTTCCCCGTCAACTTGGCTTTCCAGGCCATGTAACATTCAACGCAGAGGCTTGGAACGAAAGCCTTGGAGTCAGACTGAAGACCTGTGAGGTTGGCAGGTGGCGAAACAGGATCGTTACCCAACGCCCAGTTGGTGAGCCACACACCCAGTTCAGCATCGCTGATCGGCTGCTGAACGCCGCCATTCGTTGCCACCGCCGCTGTACGCGTCGACACCGTGCCGTTCGCAGCATAGCCATACCGGACCACCAGTTTGCGGGCGAGTCCGCCGTTGACCACACCTGCCTTCTCGTCGTACCGAAAAACAGATACGCGCCCGCGCTCGTCGTAACTGATGTCCGCCTGACCGCTATTGCCTGCTATAGCTGTTGCACGATTCGCGGCGTCACGGCTAAGCGTTCGCATCGACCAACCCGACACGGCATCCCGCGTCGTTGCGATGTTGCCCCTTGCGTCGTACGTGTAGGTCCAATCTTCAATCTTCGCGCCATTCTGGGATGTCGTGGCCGACAGAAGACGGCCCGCATTGTCGTAGCGTGCGCCGACCGTCAGTTGGCTCCCCGTCCCGACCGCCTGCAGCCCCTGTTCGCCTGTCAGGTCCGTCGTTTCCCGTTCTGCGTAGCCCGTGACGTTGCCGCTCGAGTCATAAATGAACGCGCGGATCTTGCCCGGTGTAGCAACCAGATTCGGACGCAGCGAGCTGGCATCGTTGTACTCAATCGTTATTACCGTCTTCTTCCCAGCGACCGTTGCAATCGCCTTCGTTGGCCGATTGGCGCTGTCCCACGTGTACTGCGTATCGCCTTCTGGAGTCGTTCTCTGCGTCAGATTCCCTGCGATATCCCACTTGCGCGATATCGTTCCGGCTGGCGTAACGATTGAACCAGGACGCCAGGCGTCCGGGAAACTGAAACTGTACGTGCTCGTGCCGTACATGTCGCTGAGTGTCGTCTTGCCGGAACCATAGTTAAGCGATGTATTACGCGTCGTGTCGGGATGGCTGACCGATATCACGCGTGCATTGGCATCGTAAGTCCACGTCGCTATCCTTGATCCGGATTCGTCCTTTACGCCCGTCAACGCCTTGGGGAAGCGTGCATCTTCGTACAAATATTGACGAATGGATCCGTCTGGATGGGTTACCGAAGCAAGATTACCTTTTACGTCGTACGCATACTGCGTGACCTTGCCCAAGGGATCTACCATGCCAACGATGCGATCGCTATCGTCATACTGAAGATTGATCTTGAATCCGTTCGGTCCTATCTGATCGACCGGCCACTGGTTGATCTGCACCATCCGCTGTCTGGAGTCAAACAGAAACTTGCGGAGCATACCCGTGCGGGTTGTCTCGGAATAGAGATTGCCGTTGCCCGAATACGCTTCCGTTGTACCGAGCAGGTCGTCTTTCAGGTAGTAGTATCCAGCGCCATCTTTCGTCAGGGAGAGCCCGCGATTTCCCAGCATGGCCCACGCCTTACCGTTCCACTTGAATGTCAGCGGTTGCTGGTTACCCCGATAAACAACGATTTGCGGCGTGCTCGCATTAACCGCCGTCAGATCAATCCTGCGCTGCCAGTTGTTGACCCAGTTGCGGCCCATCGCTATCTGCGAGGTGTCATAAAGCCTCGAAAGATACGTGCGCCCAAAGACGAGTGGGAGCGCATCGCCGCTCGCAAAATCAGTCTCGGAAAGTGTGACGATGCCCTCCGCCGGCAATACCGGGTCCGCCACCGGGCACGAACCTTCTGGAGAAGGGGGAACCGGTGCGCCACCGCAATAGTCCTTTATCCAGTCCGAAGCATTGGGACAGTTATAGTAATTCATGCTGCTGTACGGATCGTCTGCGCCCCTCGACATAGGTGTCGTGCCGGCCACCTGGATAGCGCAGGTCGGGGTCCCGGGCGTCCCGAGAGACTTCTGATATGCCTGCATACATTGCATGTAATCTGCCGCGTTGGCGCCAAACGCGACTATAAGCAGCATGAATGCGGCCAGCAGGCGAGCCGCCATGCCCGTTTGACTCTCAGTAATTTTCCTGTTTTTCATAGTCATCCTTATTGGTTTTACTTGGTTTAATCACAAGCGCCCTATAAGGAGCATTCCATCCCCACTATCCAATAATTCCTAAAATTACAATTTCCAGAATTCCCGTACACGCTTCTTTCAGACTTCCTACGTAATCCGTATGGAGTTACGCAAGAGCCCGTCAGCCATCAACGCATCGCAGTAAGAAAACCCGAACGTCAGACGTGAACCGGCTGCACGCGGTCCCGTTTGACGCGAGATATACCTGCATGAAGATTGATGGGGACCGAGGGTCCGATCTGAGACAGCTAGAAGGAAAATGACGGGGTGCGGCGGCAGCCGCCCCAAAAGAGCGATACAAAACGCTGAGCGCCGCGTTAAGCGCCCAGCGTGACCCGCCGTTAAGACTTCTGCGCCGGCAGATTAAACGCACCCCGGTCATAAGCCTCGCAATACGCCTTCCAATCAACCCCCACCTGCGCTTCGCATTGCGCCGCGAGTTCGATCAACGGCAATTGCCAATCCTTGCGATTGCCGAACGCGATCAGCTCGTCCGCAATCGACGACTTCTGCCGGCCACCGCTGCGCAGTTGCGCCCACGCGCTCAACTGGGCCATGCTGTTGATCACTTCTTCGAGCCGCGGCAGCTTGCCGTCCCAGTCGCTCAACGCGACGCGGTCTTCAGAAGGCTGCAAGCTGCGCAGCACATACGAGCGCTGATTGAATTCGACCGCATGCAGGAACGCCTGCGAGACCGCCTGATTGCGCCGTTGAACTTCAACCACTCGCTGTGCCTCGCTCTGCCACTTCGGCTGCGGTGTGCGCACATGCGGCGTCACCGAAGAAGGCAGCGCCTCTTTCAGGTCAAGCAGATAGTTGCCGTCCGGCGAGCCTTTGCCTTCGACGAGAATCGCGTAGCGATCCACGCCCAGGCTGCCGGTGCCGGCAATCCGCCGCGTCACGTCGATGACGCGATAGAAGTCCGGATTGGGTTGACCGGCGGCAAACTGATGCATGAACGCAGTGACGGCGGCGCGCGCCTCGTCACTGATCGCCAGCGCTTTTTTGCCGTCCACTTTGAGCACGCGGGTCTTGCCCTTGAGCGTGGTGCGCCGGTCGAGATACGCGGCGCGCGTGCGGCTTGCCAGTGCGTCGAACAGATCGCGCACCATGCCGACCGAGGTCTCCGCTTCGATCCAGCGCGCTTTGCCGAAGGCGAGCGCCGCGCTATAAGCGTCGACCGCGGTGTGGCAGAGCGCGAGTGCCTCCGCGCGGCTCAGTTTGAGGTCGCTCGCGCCGACCAGCACGCTCGTGAGCAGCCGCACCAGTTCGTAAAGACTTGGCGCGAGGCAGGCTTCATCGAAATCGTTATTGTCGAAATAGATGAGGTGGTTGTCGCCCCTGTAGCTGCCGAAATTCTCCAGATGCATATCGCCGCAAATCCACACCGGCGGTGCATCGTCGAGCACCTTGTCGCGCGGCAGACGCGCGTAAAACAGATGACAGGCGCCGCGCAGAAACACGAACGGCGAGCTGCGCATAAGCTTGTATTTCATCGCGAGCCGTTCAGGATCGCGGCCGGTATTGAAGCTGGCGATGGTCTGTGCGATATCGGACATGTGTTTCTCCTTCATGCGGCTCAATGTGGTTTCAGTATGGGTTCGGTACAGGTTCAATGCGAGCGGATCGAATCCGCGAGCGCATGGAGATTGAGTGGCTTCACACGAATCACACCGCCGCGCGGACTGTCGATATCGGCGACCAGCATGAACGACAGCGACACGATCAGCGGAACGATCAGCAACAATCCGGCTCCCGCTTTCAAACCGCGCGCGCCGTAGCCGACCAGCACGTTGGCGCACACCGCTATCAGCACCATCAGCGCCCACGCCGCGAAAGGAATGCGATTCCACCACGCGGCCTGCGTGTAACCCTGCGTATTGAGCACGTCGTTCATTCCGGCGACAGCGAGCGCGGCCACGGGCGTGGGCTGCGCGGCAGCGGCATTCCTCACTGTAGACCACATTGCGTCCTGCAGGCGCGATGTCTCGGCATTGACCCGGGCGAGTTCGCCGGTGTCGCGCGTCGTGTAGAACAGCACGCGCTCGTCGAGATAGGTCTTCAGCAAGCCGCGCACGGTCGCCGCATCGGCGGCGGGCAACAGATCGGCGCGGACGTATTCGGTGCCGATCGCGTTCGCCTCTTCTTCCTCATAGTTCTTGCGTTGATCGTAGCGGCCTACCGCCATCGAAAAAGTGAAACCGATGATCAGCGCGAGCAGCGTTAGCGTGGCGGCCTGAATCACGCTGAAGTCGTCGCGTGCGGCCTCGTCGATTTTTCTGAATCTCCGCAACACCGACGCGCCGATGCGCGCCGACAACCACATCGCAACAAAGCAAATAATGAAGACGAGTGGCGGATGGTCGAATAGGGTTTGCATGGGCGAGCGTTTTTCTTATCGGAGATTTGTTAACGGGAACGCTTTGGATGGCGATTAAACGTGCACAGCCACTGCATCATAAGAGACGCCACGCGGATGGGGAAGCATGCGGGCGAAGCTGAATTGGCACGTGGCCGGTAGCATGCCGGGCGTCAGGAGCCTGTCATCAGATAGTAACGTCCGTCCGCACTGACATTGAAGCCGAAACCGCATTCCGTCGGCGAGCCATGCGTCCGTATGTCGAGCGTCTCCGGTGCGGAGAGCTTGAATTCGATCAGGCATTTATCCGCTGGTTTGTCCGTGTGTTTGTCCGATGGCTTGTCCGCTGGTTTGTCATAAGGCGCGAGGTTGGTGATCCTCGCGGTGGCGTCGAGCGGCGCATCGCCGACGCCATCGGTCATCGGCACGCGCGCCACACCGTCGTAAAAACGCACGTAGGCCGACAGGCTGCCCATGTTCGCGCTCGGTTGACCGTCGGCACTAACGGTGGGATACACGAAGTCGCCGTCGATCCGATAGACGCCGCGCCGCCCTTTCACTGGCTTCACCTCGACACTGTTCCACGCGCCGAAAAACATATAACTGGAGAAGCGCGCGCCGTTCGGCGGCACGCCGTTCACCACTGCTTTGCCGGCGATCGATTCGAGGCGTTGGCGCGCAGCCGCTACGGCACGGCCGAGCAGCGCGTCGTTCGGATAATCGTTGCCACGGCTCACCGCCGTCCGGTAGTACGCGCGCGCATTCGGCAACGCGCCCAGCTTCAGTTGCACATCGCCCTGATGGACCAACGCCATCGCCACGCGAGCCCGCGCCGAACTGGTCGCTTTCGGCGAGTTCTCCTCGCCCGCCTGCATGGCGGTGGCCTCGGCGAGCGCGGCTTCCATCTCGACCAGCGTTTGCGCTTCCTTGATGCGCCCGGCTTCAAGCGCGGCCACGCCCAACGCCGCGCATGACGCGTTCGTGCGGCACGGCACGTCCTTGCCCGCCAGCAGGTTGCGGCGATAGAGTTCGGCGCGCGAATCGGCGGCTTCCGTTTGCGCCGCGACGAGCGCGGGCGTAAGCGCTGCAATAGCAGTGACGGCAACGGCAGCAGCGACGACGGCGGTTTTGGCGTTCATGAGTAAGAGAGGACGATGGCGATGATGCGTTTCGGTGACGCCTTCAAGCAGCCGTATGCGTGGCACATTTGACGTGGATTGCCACGGACGCTGGCCGTGATGCTGACAGAAAACCGGCGATTGCGCGAACCCTTGCATGCCGCCGAAGCGAGCAGTCAATCGTGCGATTCAATCGCAACGCCCGGCACGCGGCGCTCCGTGACGTTTGAGCATGCATGAAACGCATTCGGCACGTCATGCGGCACGCATCGAATGGCTTGCCATGCACGAGCCGTGTACGATTTTGCACATCGGCAAGCGCCCGTTTGAAACGGTTCACGCATGCGAGAACGGCAAGGCGAACAATGACGCGTATCTACGCGGGCGTCTGCGCCCCGACCTGCACCCCGAACTTCTTACGATACGCGCCTGGGCTCGTCAACGCGATACGCCGGAAGTGCCGCCGCAGCGATTCTTCGGAACCGAAGCCCGCCAGCTCCGCAACGCGCGCCATCGCCAATGGGACCGGCGCTTCAAGCAGTTCCCGCGCAATTGCCACGCGTTCACGCACCAGCCATTCGTAGGGCGCCATGCCGGTGGCGTCGTGAAACTGCCGCTGCAGCGTACGCGGACTCATCGCCGCCCGTTCGGCCAGCGAGCGTAAGGTGTGTGGCAACCCGGGATGGCGGCGCACCCAGTCCATCAGCTTCGCGAGGCGCCCGCCTTCGTCTTGCGGCATCGGCCGCGGCACGAACTGCGCCTGACCGCCCTCGCGATGCGGCGGCACCACGAGCCGCTGCGCGACGCGGTTGGCTACAGCGCTGCCGTGATCGCGCCGCACCAGATGCAGCAGCATGTCGAGCCCTGCCGCCGATCCCGCCGAGGTGATGATCTGTCCTTCGTCGACATATAACGCATCCGGCTGCACGCGCAATTGCGGATAACGCTGTTGCAATTTTTCGGCGTAGCGCCAGTGCGTCGTGACAGCCTTGCCGTCGAGCACACCCGCAGCCGCCAGCACGAACACGCCGGAGCAGATCGAACAGAGGCGCGCGCCGCGATCGCAGGCGGCGCGAATCTTCTTCAGCAGCGGTTCGGGTGGCAACTCGTCAGCGTCGCGCCAGCCGGGGATGACGATCGTATCGGCGCGATCCAGGAGCTTGAGCGTGTACGGCGCGGCGACGGTGATGCCGCCGGCTGCGCGAATCGGACCGGGTTCGCTCGCGCATACCGCGAAGCGATACCAGTCCACGCCGAGCTCAGGACGTTCGAGCGCGAACAATTCGGTCACGCAGCCGAATTCGAACGTACAGAGCCGGTCGTAAGCCAGCGCAACGACAAGATGATTATGCATGGCGTGATGTTACCGGAGATTGACGATTACGCCACTTACCCGTTGCGTGCGGCGTCGCGACAATGAAGGCTCCAGAATCGCTTCGCCACGCAATCACACTCGCTGTCCTACAGGAACCTTGCCATGCCCACTCACAACGCGATCAATGCAATGAACGCCGTCACCGCCATCCCCGCTGCCGATAGCGCCGCCGCCCTCGCCCACTTCCAGGCGTCACTGCATTTCGAAACCGATTGCGCGGACGTGTCCTCAGCACTCGCGAGCGGCTCGCCCGGCTTCGTGCTGCTCGACGTGCGCAGCCCGGCACTGTTCGAGCAAGGCCATGTGCCGGGCGCGCTGAACCTACCGCACGGCAAGATCGTGGCGTCGAAGCTCGCGGCGTACCCGCAGGACACGCTGTTCGTCACCTACTGCGCGGGCCCGCATTGCAACGGCGCTGCACGCGGTGCATTGCGCCTCGCGCAACTGGGGCGGCCCGTCAAATTGATGATCGGCGGCGTCGCGGGCTGGCTCGACGAGGGCTTCACACTGACCCAAGCCACGGCCAGCCGGGAGATGCTCAATGCCAATACCTAACATCTTGGAAATCAATTAAATAAACGCCGCCAACTGTCGATAACAAGTTCAGCCGCTTCTCCCCCGCGGTTGGACTTAACATGCAGAGCTCATACAATTTTTGGCTGGTCGCAATCTCGTTCGCCGTCGCGGTGCTGGCGTCTTACACGGCGCTCGATTTGACGGGCCGCATCTTCCTGCTGGCGTCGGCAGGTCTGCGGCGCGCGTGGCGCCTGGGCGGCGCCGCGGCGCTCGGTGTCGGTATCTGGTCGATGCACTTCATCGCGATGCTCGCCTTCTCACTGCCGATTCCTCTCGGCTACGACTTCGCGACGACCGCTTATTCGCTTGGACTCGCGATCGGCGTGTCGTATCTGGCGCTGGTCGTGACTACCCAAGCGCGGCTCACGCCGCTTCGGCTCGTGGCTGGCGGCGTGCTGATGGGCTTCGGCATCGCCGGCATGCACTACACCGGCATGGCGGCGATGGAAATGGAGCCTGGCATCCACTATCAGCCGGCCTGGTTCGCTGGCTCGCTTGCGATCGCGATCGGCGCGTCGACCGCCGCGCTGTGGATGGCGCGCGCGCTCAGTAACGACGGCGAACGCCACGTGGTGCACAAGCGTTTAGGCGCGGCGCTGGTGATGGGCATCGCGATCAGCGGCATGCATTACACCGGCATGGCGGCCGCCGAGTTTCCGCTCGGCGCCGTGTGCGGCGCGGCCAAGGGTGTGAACGCCACGTGGCTCGCGACTTCGGTGATCCTGTTCACCTTTGCCATTCTGATCGTCACGCTGATACTGTCGCGTTTCGATGCGCGCACCAGCTTTCTGATCGGCTCAGTATCGAGTCTCAACGGTCAGATCGTGCGGCTCGCCACGCTCGACACGCTGACGGGCCTGCCCAACCGCAGCACGCTCACCGACCGCATCGAACGCGCGATCCATAGCGCGCGCCGACAGCGCTCGCTGTTCGCCATCCTGTTCATGGATCTCGACGGCTTCAAGACCATCAACGATTCGCTCGGCCACTCGGCCGGCGACGAAGTGCTGTCAGCCTTCGCACAGCGTCTTCTGCTGTGCGTGCGGACGAGCGATACCGTCGCGCGTCTCGGCGGCGACGAATTCGTCGTGCTGTCCGAGAACCTGGATTCACGTGAAGATGCCGGCACGATGGCCGAAGGCGTGCTCGATCGGATGCGTCAGGGTATATGGACCGATTCGCAACCGCTGCAGGTGATGCCGAGCATCGGCATCGCGCTCTATCCCAACGACGGCGACACCGTCGACACGCTGCTGAAGCATGCCGACGCGGCCATGTACGAGGCCAAACGCGCCGGCCGCAGCACCTATCGCTTCTTCGGACAAAGCATGAACGAAGCCGCGACGCGCACGCTGCAAATTCAAAGTGCACTGCATGAAGCGCTCAGCGTCGGCCATTTCTCGCTGCACTTCCAGCCGAAGTTTCACGGCAGCGGCAACTCGCTGGCGGGTGCCGAAGCGCTGATCCGCTTGCATCATCCGCAGCTCGGCGCGCTGGCGCCGCTCGAGTTCGTTCCGATTGCCGAGCGCTCGGGCCAGATCGTGCAGATCGGCTACTGGGTCTTGCGCGAAACCTGCCGGCAGATTCGCCGCTGGGTCGAGCAAGGCCTGCCGTCGATGAAAGTGGCGATCAATCTGTCACCGCGCCAGCTGTCGCAACCGAACCTCGTCGCAACGATGCTCGAGATCGTCAAAGCGGAAGGCGTGCAATGCGAACAGATCATGTTCGAAATCACCGAAACCGTCGCGATGCAGGACGCGCCGAAAACCATCGAAATGATCCGCGAGTTCCAGGCAAGCGGCTTTGAAATCGCCATCGACGATTTCGGCACCGGCTATTCCAGCCTCGCCTATCTGCAACGCTTTCGCGTCAAGCAGTTGAAGATCGACCGCTTCTTCACCAACGGGCGCGAATAGCGCGAGGTAGGCCGCCGGGTCGACCGGCGCGCCGTTGACCAGCACTTCGAAATGCAGATGCGGGCCGGTGGAGCGGCCGGTCGAGCCGACATCGGCGACATACTGGCGCGGCAGCACCAGATCGCCGACATGCACGACGATGCGCGACGCGTGGCCGTAACGGGTCACGAGGCCGTTGCCGTGATCGATTTCGACCGCGTTGCCATAGCCCGATTTCTGGCCGGCGAAGATCACCCGGCCGCCCGCTGCCGCAAGAATCGGCGTGCCGGTTTTGGCGACCAGGTCGATGCCCGGATGGAAACTCAAACGATTTGTGAAGGGATCGGTGCGGTTGCCGAACGGCGAGCCGAAGCGCGCGCCGTCGGCGGGCATGCGGCCGGGAAAGGCGGAGTACGCGATCGCGTGGTCGGCGGTTTGTTGCTCGAGCGCGGATAGCGTCGCGGCGATGCAACCCAGTTGTTGCCGGGTGTGCTCGGCATCGGCATGGCCGGCCGGTTGCGGCATGACATCCGTAACAGCGACGCGGTGGCAAGGAAGGACCGCCCTCGCCTTCGCCGTCGGTAGCGGACGTGTCGGGTTCAGAGGCGGCGCCCGGCGTAGCTGGGGGGGCTGTCGTGCCCGGTGCGCGCGGCGCCGGCCGCGGTGTATTCAGACGTGCTTCGAAATCGCGCACGCGCCGACCTGCATCGTCAGGCGCGCGATGCGCGGTTCGATCTGTGCCACGGACGCGTTCAGCTTGCCGAGTTGATCGATTGCATAGTCGTGCTCGACACGGTTCGCCGCCTGGTCGCCGGAGCCGCCGTGCGCCGGCCAATGCAGGCCGATCGCGATGCCTGCTGCGAGCGCCAGCGCGGCTGCGCCGAACGCTGTCGCAACCGCGATGGTCAGCGCGGTGCGGCGCGTGACGAAGCTGACCGAGCCGCTGGAAAGCTGATTGCCGGCGCGAAACACGGAGGACATCAGCGGCCCCCGGCACGCGCCGTGCGACGCGTGCAAGGCCGCGCACGGGCGGCACAACGCACGTTCAGCGTGTTCGGCGTGTTGAACGTGCTGGGCGCGCCCAGCGTGCTGAGCTTGCTAAAGCGGGACCGGAGATCGGCGGACAAGATTGACTGCATGCGGTATCGACCGGACAACATACCGGTGGCGATAATATACAAAGGGCGCCGATTATCGCCTGGCATCGCGAACCATCATCTCAAATACAAATGGCAGAAAATGGCCGCAAGCGAATCCGCACTCAAGCTGACAATGCCGCCTCGTCCGGCGCTATCCGATCAAGCCCTTCCAATGCCCTGAGCCGCGCGACCAGCCCATCGCCGGCACGCGTCATCGGCATGCGCAACTCGTCGCGTATCAGGCCAAGCGCAGCGAGCAGGGCCTTCAGCGGCGCCGGATTCGGTTCGGCGAACAGCGCCTGGATCAGTGGCGCGAGCTCCTGAAAAATACGCCGTCCTTCATCGAGCCGGCCCGCCGATAGCGCGCGATACAGCGCGACGAACCGCTCCGGCCGCAGATGCGCCGAGGCCGCGATCGCCCCGCTCCCACCCAGACACAGTGTGTTGAAAATGTTGATGTCTTCGCCGGTCAGCACCTGCAAACGGCCGTCGCGAATCAACGCGAGCGTGGTGTCGAGCGACCCGGCGCAATCCTTCACCGCCTGAATTCGGGGATGCGCGGCGAGCGTCAGAAGCGTGTCGAGTTCGAGCCGCACGCCGGTTCGATAGGGAATGTCGTACAGCACGACAGGCTTGTCGCTCGCATCGGCAAGCGCCATGAAATGCCCGACGATGCCCGTTTGCGAAGGCCGGATGTAGTACGGCGCAGCCATCAGCACACCGGCTATCGGCAGTGCGTTCAGTTGCTCGATGCGCTCGCGCATGCTCGCCGTGTGATTGCCCGACACGCCGACCAGCACCGGCAGCGCTTGTGCGTCTGCGCCGCGGGCGGCGGCTTGCGCTTCGTCGAGAATCGTCGCCAGTACGGCGTCCTGCTCAGCGGCGTCGAGCGCGGCCGGCTCGCCGGTCGTGCCGAGCGCGACCAGCCCGGCAATGCCCGCGTCGGCATAGCGGCGCACCAGCGCGCGCAGCGCGGCATGATCCACCTCGCCGTCGGCGAATGGTGTGATAAGCGGAACCCAGATACCCGAAAAAATAGACATGTCTTTACCTCGATGACGACCGTATCGATTCCGATCAGCGGTGCGAGGGAGGAAAAACAGGGAATGCCGCGGGTGGGCGTTGACCGGCTGTTCCGTCGCACATCTGACGGAACAGCTGCTCCGGTCAGATGAGCGGCTGTTTTTTGGCTTTGGCGCTAACGCTTGCGACATTCGCGCGCGCGGCCACGACGCTCGCAAAAGCGAGACGTGCGGTGGTTGACGGGCGGAGTCGGAGCGTTTGGCCGGAATGCATGAAACGCAGTGTAACCGCGTCCGGCACGAGTTTGCAAAACTCATCGCAAAATTACTTGACTTCTGCGACAGGGAAACTAATATACGCAGCGCGTACATATCCGGTACGTAACCCATTCCCGACAGGTGCCCGCATGAGCGTCCCGCAACAAGCCTTCCTACGCGATGCGATGCGTCGCCTGAACATGACCCGCGAGACGTTCGCAAGCCGCATCGGCGTATCGCGCCGCGCGCTCGACACATGGCTGCTGCCGGACGATTCGCAGGAATCGCGGGCCATGCCGGAGATCGTGGAGCGTTTCGTGTCGGAAATCGTGGTGCATGGCGAGCCGGGTGAAAAGCATACGCAAAGCGTAGACTCGCAGTCGCTGGCGAGCCAGATGCTGTTCGAGGGCAAGCCACAACTGCTGTCGGTCGATCAGTTCTCGCGCGACTCGGTCGAGGCGCTGTTCCGCGTCGCCGACATCATGCAGCCGATCGCGCGGCGCCGGAAAATCTCCCGCGTACTCGAAGGCGCCGTGCTCGGCAACCTGTTTTTCGAGGCCAGCACGCGGACTCGCGTGAGTTTCGGCGCGGCATTCTGCCGGCTCGGCGGCTCGGTGTGCGACACCACCGGCTTCACGTTTTCGTCGATGGCAAAGGGCGAGTCGATCTACGACACCAGCCGCGTGATGAGCGGCTATGTGGATGCGCTGGTGATCCGCCATCCGGAGCAAGGCTCGGTGGCCGAATTCGCGCGCGCCACCAACGTGCCGGTGATCAACGGCGGCGACGGCCCGGGCGAACACCCGAGCCAGGCGCTGCTCGACCTGTACACGATCCAGCGCGAATTCTCGCGGCTCGGCAAGATCGTCGACGGTGCGCATATCGCGCTGGTCGGCGACCTGAAATATGGCCGCACGGTGCATTCGCTGGTCAAGCTGCTGGCGCTGTATCGCGGCATCAAGTTCACGCTGATCTCGCCGCCCATGCTTGAAATGCCGAGCTACATCATCGAGCAGATCTCGCGCAACGACCACGTGATCGAGCAAACCAACGATCTGCCCGCCGGGCTGCGCGGCGCCGACGTGGTGTACGCCACGCGCATCCAGAAAGAGCGCTTCACCGACGAATCGTTCGAAGGCTATACGCCGGATTTCCAGATCAATCAGGCGCTGATGGATAGCGTATGCGGCCCCGACACGCTGATCATGCACCCGCTGCCGCGCGACAGCCGGCCGGGCGCGAACGATCTGAGCGTCGATCTGAATCATGATTCGCGGCTGGCGATTTTCCGGCAAACCGATAACGGCATTCCAGTGCGGATGGCGATTTTCGCGGTGCTGCTGGGTGTCGAAAAACTGGTCCAGCATTCGATGCGCGACGCCGCGTGGCGCCCGCCCGTTTATCTCGGTCCGGACGATGCGGTGTTTCACGGCATCGATTGATTGAGCGACCACGATTCGCTCATGCAAAGCGGCCTTGCTGTGAATCAGCAAGGCCGCTTTTTTACGCTGCCGCGATCGAGCCGTTACACGCTCACCCCCACGCTTGCGGCGACTTGCCTTCCACGACCGTGCATTGCAGACCCGACATGCGGCCAGCCGCGTCGATGGCCGACTCCAGTTCAGCAAACGGATACGACTTCAACTCGACCGAATCGAGCGGAATCAGCCCCGACGCCACCAGCGAAACCAGCGCGAGATAGTCGGCGCGCGTGTACATGAAGTGGCCGATCAATTCCCAGTTGTTCAGCAACATCTCCCTGTACGTAATCGGCAAGTCCACTTGCATGCTACCCATCAGCAGGAGCCGCCCGCCGCGGCGCAGGCTGCGCAATGCGACCAGGGTCGCGTTAGCGTCGGTGGCCTGGCCGACCATGTCGAACGCGAGGTCCACGCCGCCACCGCTTGCGGCACGAATCGCCGCTATGTCTTGCGCGGCGTCGCCGCTCAGCACGACGGGGACCACGCGCCCGCGCCCGTGCTCGGCCAGCGCTTGCAGCGGTTCCAGACGCCGACCGAGCGCGACGACCTTGCTCGCGCCGAGCGCCAGCGCCGCGAGTACGGCCGCCGAGCCGAAGTAACCGCTCGCGCCGTTGACCACCACCGTTTCGCCCGCCGACAGACGGCCGCGTCGCAAGCCGCCGAGCGGCACCGAGAATTTGCCCAGCACCGCGAGACGCGCGGCATCGATCTCGTCCAGACCGTCCAGTGCGATGAGCGTCGAGGCCGGGAATTCGGCCACTTCGCGCAACGTACCGTGCGGAAACTCAGCCAGCAGCGCACCACTGTCGGCGCTGATGCCGGTGAGCCCTAAAAGCGCCTGCGCGGGCTCACGCACCGTTTCGTCGGCAATCCAGTACGGATTCACGGCGACCCGTTGCCCGGCGCGAAATGCCACCACGCCCTCGCCGACCGCGACGATCCGGCCAACACCATTGGTGCCGGGCGAAAACGGTCCCGGCGGGTATGCGTACGGCAACTTCCCGTCGACATAGTCGCGCGTGTAACTCAGCAACGGTACCGCCTCCATCCGTACCAGCACGGCATTACGGCGCGGCTGCGGCTGTGCTACGTCGCGCAAGGCCAAAGGCTTGCCGGGTTCATCGAGCATCCAGGCTTTCATTTCGGTCTTCCTTCAGTTCGTTTCGGTGCTTGAACTGTAGAAGCGCGGTACGTATTCTAGAAATCAATTGCTCATATGCGACCTATCAACATGATTGATCTACGCGGCATCGATTTGAATCTGCTGGTTTCACTCGACGCGCTGCTCGCCGAGTCGAACGTTACGCGTGCGGCCGAGCGGCTGCATCTGACGCAACCGGCCGTCTCCACGCAACTCGCGCGCTTGCGGCAGATCTTCGGCGATCCGCTGCTGCTGCCCTCCGAAACCGGCCGCGGCATGACACGCACGGCCCGGGCGCTGGAGTTGATGACGCCGCTGCATGCAGCGTTGAAGAATCTCGAAGCAGTGGTGCGCCACCGACCTGCGTTCGATCCCTTGACCGACACGCGGCGCTTCGTGATCGCCGCGCATGACAACGCCACCGTGGTGCTCGGCATGCGCCTGATGGAGCGCTTGCCGGCATTGGCTGGGCCGGGTGTGCGCGTGGCGTTCGTGATCGGCGATCAGCCCACCGCCGCGTCGCGGCTCGAAAGCGGCGAGATCGACCTGCTGCTCGGTTCCGACCGGATGATTCCGCCGTCGATGAAAGCCCGCAAGCTCTACGACGAGCATTTCGTGTTCGTGCAGCGCAAGGGCCACCCGCGCGGCACCGCCCCGCTCGATCTCGACACCTACTGCGCGCTCGATCACGTTCTGGTGTCGACCAGCGGCGGCAGTTTTCACGGCTTCATGGACGAGCATCTCGACGAACTCGGCCGCGAGCGGCGCGTCGCGCTGTCGGTCCAGCACTTCACGTTGGTGCCGGAGTTGCTGTCGAATACCGACTATGTTTCGACCCTGCCATCGCGCTTCGCGGCACGCTACGCCGACCGGCTCGACACCTTTGCGCTGCCGTTCGACGCGCGCGGCTTCACGTTGTACGCCGGGTGGCATCCGCGCAACCAGGCCGATCCGGCACTCGTGTGGCTGCGGGAGGCGCTGGCCGAACTGGCGGCACGGTAGGACATCGAGCGAGGCACGGCCTGCCGTTCGATCAGAAAGGAAGCATCACGCGCTGCAAGAGCCTCTCGCGCGACGGGCGCACAGTCACCACCATGCCTCTGCAGCCTCAAAATCCACGTATTTCGCATCCATCTCCGTCCATCAACCCGCCAATTCCAGGCGGCGGCTCACGCACTCAACCCCACGTTCCGAGATTTTTTGTTGAGAACGCTTCTCAATTGCAAACATGTTGCATAGAATGCATGCCGCAAACACTTTGTAATAAACATGGAATATCCGGGTAAGGAACGCGTTACCTGCCCGGCCACCAGCACTCAACGACGGGGATAAAAATGAAGTTGCGGTCCGACGAACCGAAGCTCGGCAAAATCAGCACGACGCTGTGCAGCATGTTGGCGGCAGGTCCCGCTCTCGCGCAGGGCACGGTCGGCACGGCGCCGCCCGACAAGGAAAGCCAGCTTGCGCCGATCGCCGTGCAAGGCCAGCCGGACGACGGCTTCAAAACCGACCACTCAGCGTCGGTCAAATTCACGGCGCCGCTGGTCGATACGCCGAAGTCGGTGACCGTGATTCCGCAGGAGTTGATCAAGAGCACGGGCGCCTCGACGCTGACTGAAGCGCTGCGCACGGTACCGGGCATCACGTTCGGTGCTGGCGAAGGCGGTAATCCGCTCGGCGACCGGCCGTTCATTCGCGGCTACGACGCGCAGGGCAGCACCTTCGTCGACGGCATGCGCGACATCGGTGCGACCACGCGTGAAGTGTTCAACATCGAAAGCGTGGAAGTGACCAAGGGTTCGGACGGCGCGTACGGCGGCCGCGGCGGCGCGGGCGGCAGCATCAACCTGATCACCAAGACCCCGCATCTGGGCAATTCCGCCGACGGCAGCGCGGGCCTCGGCACCGACCGCTACCGCCGCTTCACTGCGGACGGCAACTGGCAAATGGCCGATCACGCAGCCTTCCGCCTGAACGTGATGAGCCACAACAACGACGTGGCCGGCCGCGATGCAGTCAACAACGAGCGCTGGGGCATCGCGCCGTCGTTCACCTACGGTCTCGGCACGCCGACCCGCGTCACGGCGAGCTACTACCACCTCTCGACCGACGACCTGCCTGACAGCGGTATTCCGTACTTCTACACAACCACCAACAAGCCGGCCAACGTCGACACGATCTATGCGGCCAAGGTGGACCGCCACAACTTTTACGGCCTGATCGACCGCGATTTCCGCAAGACGACCTCAGACGTCGGCACGGTGCGCATCGAACACGACATCAACAGCAATCTGACGATCCGCAACACCACGCGTTATACGAAGTCCACCCAGGACTACATCTGGACGCAGCCGGACGACAGCCAGGGCAACGTCGTCAACGGCATGGTGTGGCGCCGCGCGAATACCCGCGCCAGCGACGTCTACAGCCTCGCGAACCAGACCGAACTGTTCGGCGAATTCAAGACCGGTTTCCTGAAGCACAGCTTCACGACCGGCCTCGAAGTGTCGCGCGAAACCAGCGTGAACGATTCGTACGCCGTGGCCGCAGCCACCGGTGCGATCTGCAAAACCAAGGGTATCGGCGCGGCGTCGGGCTATAACTGCACGAGCCTGTGGTCACCGAATCCGAACGACCCGTGGGCCGGTTCGGTTAGCAAAGCGAACGATCCGAGCGAGCAGCGCACTACCACCAAATCGCTGTATGCGTTCGATACGATCGAACTCACGAAGCGCTGGCAGGCCAACGTCGGCTTGCGCGTCGACGATTACTCGACCGATTTCCGCAACACGGTGGCCAACGGCGGCAAGCGCACCTCGCGCGACGACACGTTGTTCAACTACCAGCTCGGCCTCGTCTTCAAACCGGCTTCCAACGGCAGCGTGTATGCGTCGATCGCGACGTCGTCGACGCCGGCCGGCGCGCTGCTCGGCCAGGGCAGCGAAACGCAATCGTTGACGCCGGGCCGTGGCGGTGTCGGTGCGAACGCGGATCAGCTCGCCCCGGAAAAGAACCGCAGCATCGAACTCGGCACCAAGTGGAATGTGCTGAACAACCACCTCTCGCTGACGGGCGCGCTGTTCCAGATCGACACGACGAACGCGCGCGTCACGCTGCCGAACAACGAATACGCGATGGTCGGTAACAAGCGCGTGCAAGGCTTCGAATTCGGCGTAGCCGGTCAGTTGACGAACAAGTGGCAGGTGTTCGGCGGCTACACCTACATGAAGAGCCAGTTGCGCGACAACGGCAAGACCACCTCGGATAACGGCCACCAGTTCCCGAACACACCGAAGAACAGCATCAGCCTGTGGACCAACTACGACGCGCTGCCGAAGTTCACGATCGGTGGCGGCGCGTTCTACATGTCGCAGGTGTACGGCGACACGGCGAATCTGCGTGCGGTGCCCTCGTACTGGCGCTTCGACGGCATGGCAACGTACCGGATCAACAAGAAGGTCGATCTGCAACTGAACGTGCAGAACATCTTCAACCGGACGTATTACGACCAGGCGTATCCGGCGCACTACGCGTCGATCGCAGCCGGCCGCACTGCCTTCCTGACGCTCAACGCGCATTACTAAGCACGGCATGATGGAACAGGTGACGCTGAAGGCGCTGGCGAGCGTGTCGCATGACGAGCTCGCCGCGATTCTCTCCGGGCCGCCCGCCAAAGCCGCCGCGTGGGTGGCCGCAGCCGCGCATAACGGCATCGTCGAAGCCCAGGCGGTGTACGGCCAGTATCTGCTCGACGGTCACGGCGTAGAGCGCAATGCCGAAGAAGCGTTGACGTGGTTCAAGCACGCGGCCCGCCAGGATCATCCGATGGCGATGAACATGCTGGGCCGATGCTACGAACACGGTTGGGGAACCACCGCGTGCGCGCCGGTCGCGGTCTACTGGTACCGGCTCGCGGCACGGGCGGGACTCGACTGGGGCATGTACAACTATGCGTCGGCGTTGGCACTCGGCAATGGTGTGGAATGCGATCGTGCGCAGGCTCTGCAGTGGTTTCGGCGCGCCGCCGAAATGGGTCACGCGAAGTCGCTCAACTTTATCGGCAGCTTTTACGAGGACGGCTGGGAAGTCGATGCAGACGCAAGCATCGCACTCGACTATTACCGGCGCGCAGCGGTGGGCGGTGACTTCCGCGGCCAGTTCAACTATGCGAGGCTACTGGCCGGGCGCGGCGAGATCGACGCCGCGTTGACGTGGTTGCGGCGCGTGCCGCTGACGGCTACGGCGGCGTTCGTCGAGAAAATGAGGGCGTGGCTAGCCGCTTCGCCGGTTGGTGCATTTCGTGCACTGGCTGAAGACGTCAATGAAGAGTCGCGCGCATGATGTTGCATCTGCAAGGCGTACTTAGCAAACAACAGGTCGCGCAATGCCGCGAAGTCCTCGACGCGGCCCAATGGATCGACGGCAATGCGACTTCCGGCGCACAGTCGGCGCAGGCCAAGCGCAACCAGCAATTGCCCGAAGGCTGCCCCACCGCACGCGCGGTGGGCGATGCGATTCAGGACGCGCTCGGGCGCAATCCGCGTTTCTTTTCCGCTGCCTTGCCGCTGAAAGTCTTTCCACCGCTCTTTAACCGCTATGCCGGCGGTGACGGTTTCGGCACGCACGTGGACAACGCGATCCGCCAGTTGCGCGGCACCGACTTCCGCATCCGCAGCGATCTGTCGGCCACGCTCTTTCTCGCTGAACCGGATAGTTATGACGGCGGCGAACTCTGCATCGAAGACACCTACGGCATGCACCGTTCGAAGCTGCCGGCCGGCGACATGGTGCTCTACCCGGCTTCGAGCCTGCATCACGTGAGCCCGGTGACGCGTGGCGTGCGAGTCGCGTCCTTTTTCTGGATTCAGAGCATGGTGCGCGACGACGGCGAACGCGCCATGCTGTTTCAACTCGACAACGACTTGCAGCGCCTCGCCGCCGAAAAAGGTTCCAACGATTCAACCGTGGTAAGTCTCACCGGTATTTATCACAATCTGCTACGCCGCTGGGCCGACTCTTGATTTAACGGACTCCTCATCCCACGCAAAACAGTCTTTCTATTTGTACCCAGAAAGAAGGCCCTTCCGCGTATTTACTTTCTCGTTCATGCGCGTGCGCGATCTGCCGGTAACGCTCGATAAGGTGATGAGGGTGAGGCAGGTGTAATGGGCGCATGTAGATAAGATCCGCCACGCATGCGGTGCGGTTGCGCTGCATGCGCGGAACGAATCGCCGAGGACGCGCTAAGCGCGTGATGCGCGGCCGACGATCTCGGCGGTGGTCGCGATCTGCGCATAATCCATCGCGAGGTTGGCGAGCGACAGTGCATGCACGTCTTCGGCCGCCCACACGCGACCGTTCAGATCGCACATGTCGAACGTGAAGGCTGCGTCGCTCGCCACCAAGGTGGCAAAGCCGAGGTTACCCGCCGTACGCGCGGTGGATTCGACCGAGTTGTTCGTGATCACGCCCGCGATCACCACTTGAGCGATCTGCCGTGCGCGCAACCAGCGCTCGAGTCCGCTCGCGATGAACGCATCCGGCACGTTCTTTTCGACGACATGCTCGTGACCGTTCGGCTCGAACGCCACCTGAAACTCGACGCCGCTCTGCCCCGGCCAAAACACCGAACCCGGCTCACGGGAAATGTGGCGCACGTGCACAACAGGCCGTGCGGTTTCGCGCCAATGGGCGAGCAAGGCCGCGAGATGGTATTCGGCGTCAGGATTGTTGCGGCGGCCGAGCTTGGGAAGCTGAATACCCTTTTGCAGGTCGATCAGGATCAGCGCGGCATTGTCGTCGAGACGCTTCATGGCGATGAAGTTTCGCTGTGATGTGTGGGAAGCGGCTCATTGTACGGGCACTGCCGCGAATCGCGGCACACGTCGGCCCATGCATTGCCGCTTGCCTGCCAGTGCGTTGCATCGCACAATCGGCCTCATCCTTTCTACCGGTGCCCGCCCATGGCCTACGCCTCGCTCGCTACTGGCGTGTTGCTCGCCGCCGGCTTCGGCTCTCGCTTCGACCCGGACGGCCGGCACAACAAACTGCTCGCGCGCATGCCCGACGGCACGCCGGTCGCGCACGAAGCCGCGCACCGACTGCTCCAGGTCGTCTCGCGTGTCCTGGCCGTGGTGCGGCCGGGCTCGGACGCCCTAGCCCGCCTCTTGAACGACGCCGGTTGTGACGTCATGTTCGCCCCGGACGCCGAACGCGGCATGGGCGCGAGCCTTGCAGCCGGCATTGAAGCCAGCGAAGACGCCGAAGGCTGGATTGTCGCGCTCGCCGATATGCCCCGCATCGCCGTCACGACGATCGAAGCGGTGGCCCTTGCGCTCGACGGCGGCGCTTCGATCGTCGCGCCGTTTTATCAGGGACAGCGCGGCCATCCGGTCGGCTTCGGCGTCGAGCATCGAGACGCCTTGATGACACTCGACGGCGACACCGGCGCGCGCGCGCTGTTGACTTCGCAGCGAGTGATGCGGCTCGACGTCGACGACCCCGGGATTCTGCGGGACGTGGACACGCCGGAAGATCTGCGCAACGTTTAGGTTTCGCGCGACAGCGCCGTCTGCGAACCGGCGGACTTGATCCAGGCCGGCGATTGGGCGCATACTGTATATCTATACAGTATTTTGGCCGCATAGGTACGCGCATCACGATGTGCGTATCCACGGCGCGTCAGCATGAAACGCATTCCGATCGAACCGTCTTTCGCCGTATGGCGGCGCGCCGCGCGGGCGCTGCTGCGGCAAGGTGTCGAGCCGGCGCAGATCGAGTGGGTTGAGTCTGAAGGTGAAGCGGCGGCTCCAAACACGCTGGCTACTGAATCCGCGCTCGCCACTGTAGGTGCCTCCGAAACAGGAATCGCTACTGGCCCTGCCCCAGTCCTGTCCGCTCCCGCGATTCCCCGCGAACTGCTCTCCTGGCTGAAAACGGCTGCGTGCTTCCGCGCGCCGGACCGCTGGGCGCTGCTGTACCGCGTCCTATGGCGCTGGACCCGCGGCGAGCGCGACGTCCTCGATCTGAACGACCCCGACGGCTCGCTGCTGGATCAACGCATCCAGGCTATTGAACACGAAACCGAGGATCTGGTGACACTTACGCTGTTCAGACGGCGTGATCCGTCGATGGGGCCACCCGAATTCGTCGGCTGGTATGAGCCGCATCATGACTTGCTGGAGCGTGCCGCCGCGCTGTTCGCCGCTCGCATGGGCGATTCCACGTGGATGCTGGCCACGCCGCACGGCGCGTCGTTCTGGAACGGCATGCTGCTGCGCATCGGCCGGCCGGCAGCGGGGGAACGCGAGCAAGCCGCGCACGCGTTACCGGCCAGCACCATGACCGGCGAAGCCATCACCAGCACGCCCACGGAGGCGCTCTGGCTCGCGTACTACGCCAGCGCCTTCAATGGCGAGCCGTCGTCCGTGCCGCTGCGCTACTGGAGAATGCCGCCCGCGGGTCGACCGCTGCCCGCACGCCTTGCTCGCGAGCGCAGCCGTCTCGGCGCGCAAAGCGCCGCCGTCACCGTTTCTCCCGCGCCACCGGTCGAGTTTTCGGCAATGACGCCGCCCTTGCAGGAGCCCACTGGCCCGCTCGCCACCTGCCGGCGCTGCGCGTTATGGCGAAACGCGAAACAGGCGGTTGCGGGCGCCGGGCCCGCACAAGCGGCGATCATGGTGGTCGGCGAACAGCCTGGCGAGTACGAGAACCAGCACGGCGAGCCGTTCACCGGCCCAGCCGGTCAACTGCTGGACGCCGTGCTTGCGCGCGCCGGTCTGAAACGGGAGGCGCTGTATCTGACTTATGCCGTCAAGCATTACAAATGGGAAACGCTTGACCAGCAGCGCGTTCACCGCACGCCCGCGCGGCGCGAAGTCGAGGCTTGCCAGTACTGGCTGGAAAAAGAACTGACGCGGATCACGCCGCGCGTCATCGTCACGCTCGGCGCGACCGCACTGAAAGCGCTGACCGGCGCGCACGTCAATCTGTCCGAATACCTCGGTCAAACCATCGCCCACGACGGACGCCTGATCGTGCCGGCCTGGCATCCGTCGTATGCGCTAGGAATGGCCGACGCCAGGTTGCGCGACGACATCGTGGCGACCATTGCGGCGGCGTTCGGCCGCGCAGCGGCGCTGGCGGACAATGGCGGGCGATAGCGCGTAGCCAGCAGGAGCAAAAACGTAACCGCTCACAGGTGAGTGATTAATCAGGCTAACCGCTCATATCTGAGCGGTTGCGAGTGCGCGATGCAAGCACGGCAGCGCACCCGCCAAAGGTGAACCTCTGCGGGAAGCCACGGCAGAACCGGCCCAGCCAGGCACACGGTTTGCGCCGATCACAACGATTACACAAGCCGCGCCAATTCCGCCTAAGCTGATGTGACGCCGCCAATTCCGCAACATTGAAGCGTCAAATGCGGCCTCGCGCGTTTCGAAACCACCACATGCCCCATGAGTGAAACCAGCCCACGCCTTTTCATCGTCTCGCCCCATTTCGACGACGCCGTCTTCAGTTGCGGCGCATTACTCGCCGCCCATCCAGACGCCGCGGTCTGCACGGTGTTTGCCGCGCCGCCCGAGCAGGAGATGCATACCGAATGGGATGAAAAGTCGGGTTTCACGAGCGCCCATCAGGCGATCCACGCCCGCACGCTCGAAGACAACCTCGCGCTAGAGGTGCTCGACGCGATTCCACTGCGCATGCCGTTTCGCGAAGACCAATACATGGACTCGCCGTCGATCGCCAGATTAGCCGCGGCGCTTGAAGAGACCATCTACCGCACGACCGCGAACACGCTGCTGATGCCGCTCGGCCTGCATCACGAGGATCACGTACGGGTGTTCGAAGCCTGCTGCGAAATCTTGCCGCGCCTGTCGCATCTCACGTGGTTCGCCTATGAGGACGCGATTCACCGCTGCACACCCGGTGTCGTGCAGGCGCGCCTCGCCGACCTCGCGCAACGCGGCATCGTCGCCACACCCGCCTATCCGAGCGCGAGCCATACTATTGATCTCGCGCGCCGCACCCAGCTCAAACGCGAAGCGGTCAACGCCTACGAAAGCCAGTTGCGCGCTTTCGGCGCGGGCAATTACGACGACGTTTTCGCCGCCGAGCGCTACTGGCAATTGAGCGTGGGCCGTCGCAGGAAAAAGTAAGGGGCGCGCGGCGTGCTGGATCGCCTACGCTAAAAGGAAACGGCCAGCGTGTAGGTGGATTCGACCGCCAGCGGCCGTATCGCCCGCTTTCAGTTCGCGTCTCAACTAAAAGGTGATGCAATGAGCTACGACATGCATACCAGCCCGATTCCCGATCCGAATGCCGATCCGAACCGGGACCCGGAAGCCGATCCGCTAGTGCCGCCGTCGCCGGGTCATCACACCGAGGAGCCGCAGCGGCCCGAGGGACCGCCGGACAAAGACCCGGTGTGACGCCGCCGTGCGCTTGTTACCGGATCGTTGCCGGATCGTTGCCGGATTTTTACCGGACGCGCGAATAAACGCGTGCTTTAGCGCGTCAGCTCGGTAAAGCCTTGCAGGAGACGGTCGATGTCGGCGGCGTGGATGTTGCCCATCGTCGAGATGCGGAACAGTTCGGCTGACAACCCGCCCTGACCGGCATAGGTGACGAAACCACACGCCTTCAGCGCGTCGTGCAGTTGCGGATACGACACGCCGTCCGGCAGGCGATACGCGCGCAGCACCACCGACGAGTGCTCCGGCGGCAACACACTGCCGACGCCCCGCTCGGCCAGGCCCGTGCGCGCCTGCTCGGCGAGCGCTGCGTAACGCGCGTGGCGCGCGTGGCGCGCACCCCAACCGCCCTCGCCGGCGAGTTCGCGAGTGCTTCGATCAGCGCGTAGTACGCATGAACCGAAGGCGTGAACGGCGTATTGCGCTGATCCTGCAAACGCGCGAGGCGCCCGAGGTCCAGGTAATACGTGCGGCTCGCCGCCTGCGCGAGCGCCGCACCAGCACGAACGACGCGCCAGGCACGCCATGCAGACACTTGTTCGCGGTCGCCGCGACAGCGTCGAGGCTGGCGTCGGTGAAATCGATCGCTTCCGCGCCGAAGCTGCTCACGCCATCCACCAGCAAACGCAGACCACGTTCGCAGCACAGCGCGCCGAGCGCCTGCAGATCGTTCAGACGGCCTGTCGTTGTTTCGTGATGAATCACCGCGACGTGCGTGAACGCTTTCTCCGCGTCGAGGCGTTCGGCGATTTTCGCGAGATCCGGCGCCTGCATCCAGTCGTGTTTCAGCGACTCATGCGCGATGCCGTATTGCGTGGCGATCTGCGAAATACGCTCGCCGTACACGCCGTTTTCCACGACCAGCAGCTTGCCGTTTTGCGGCACCAGTGCGGCGGTCATGCTTTCAACAGCCGCCGTGCCGGAACCGGTCATCAAGACCGCTTGCCATTCGTTTGCGTCGAGGCCGTACAGATCGACCAGACTTGTGCGCGCCTCTTCCTGCAAGTCGAAAAATTCGCTTTCGCGGTGGCACAGATCCGTTTGCAACAGGCTGATGCGGACGCGTTCGGTGAGCGTCACCGGGCCGGGATTGTGCAGCAGCATGAGCACACTCCTTAAGCGGAGCCGATGTGGCGCAACAAGAGCCCTCGGCTTCGCCTCGGCGAAGCGCCCAAGCATTCAAAGGACAAGTGCCACCAGCGAATGAAAGCGCGAACTCGCAGTTCGAATTAAACACCGGGATGTAGCAATGGCAATGGCAATGGCAATGGCAATGGCAATGGCAATGGCAATGGCAATGCTACGGCGAGCCGCGGTGCTGAGCAAAATGCGAGTGCGAAAACGTAGTAGTTGGTTTTAAGAGAATTACGTTTCGACGCGCGCAGCGCCGCCGGAAGTATGACGGCCTTGTCACTCACGCTGAATGTGCGAGAACACAGATTCCAGATGCACCACTACCTCCTCCAAGCCGGGGGACCCGCTTAAGAATTAGCGGTGTGAAGCCGCTTTCTTTGCTTACTTTCTTTGCGGCGGCAAAGAAAGTAAGTGCCTGCCCCGCACAGGGGCGACGCTAATAGACCAATAAGAAATCAAGGAAAGGCCAAAACCGCAAGCGCACAGAAAAAAAACACCGCACGGGCAAACAAATCAAGGAAAGTCCAACGCTGTAGGCAAACAACCGAACAAGCGCCGAACAGGCAAACCCACCCCAAATTAGTCAGACAAAAACACAGCGGGTTTCCCCTCCCCTGCGGAGCAAAGACCGAGAAGCCGTAAACAACGGCGAGCGACAAGCCAATCGCTGCAAGCGAAAAAGTGAAAGATTGAAAGAGTGAAAGAGCACCACCCTGACCGACCACCTCGCGAAAGCGAAAGCAACAGCGAAAGCAAACCCCATTGCCATGAATCTGAACAAAAAACTAGCCTCAATGATCGCGGTCCTCTGGACCGGCCTGATCCTGATCGGTGGCTTCGGCGCATGGCAAAACCGCGCGTCGATGATCTCGGACCGCCGCGATCAACTCGCCTCGCTGATCGACCAGGCCAATCACATCGTCAACCGCTACTACACCCTCGCCCAGCAACACACGATCACCGAAGACGAAGCCAAAAAGCAGGCGCTCGAATCGCTCGCTGCCATGCGCTATGGCAAAGACGGCTACATCTCCGTCAACGACTCGCAACCGGTCATGCTGATGCACCCGATCAAGCCGGAACTGGTCGGCAAGAACTTCGCGCAGTTCACCGACCCAGCCGGTAATCACCTGTTCGTCGATATCGTCAACGCAGGCAATCACGACGGCGGCGGCTATGTCGACTATCTATGGGCCAAGCCCGGCAGCGACAAACCCGTGGCGAAAACCAGCTTCTCACTCCACTTCGCGCCGTGGGACTGGTATCTCGTCACCGGCATGTACATGGACGACGTGCAGCGCGCGTTCTACGCCAATCTGCTGCGCTGGCTCGTCATCATCGTGACGCTCGGCGCGATCGCCACTGTCGTCATGCTGCTGGTGTTGCGCAGCATCCGCCGCACGCTCGGCGGCGATCTCGAAGTCGCGGTCGAAGCGGCGCAACTGATGGCGCGTGGCAACCTCGCGACACGTGTGCCGGTGCAAGCGAACGACAACGGCAGTCTGCTGCACGCCCTCCACACTATGCAGGCCGGTCTCGTCGATACGGTCTCGCGCGTGCGTCTCGGCACCGAAAACATCAATATCGGCGCAACCGAAATCGCCGCTGGCAACACGGATCTGTCGCAGCGCACCGAGGAGCAGGCCGCGGCGCTCGTCGAAACGGCGTCGAGCATGGATCAGATGACGGTCAACGTGAAGCAGAACGCGGACAGCGCGCTGCAAGCAGCGCAACTCGCCGGTCAGGCCGCGGATGTGGCCACACGCGGTAGCCGCGTCGTCGACGACGTGGTCCGCACGATGGGCGAAATCACCAGCAGCTCGCGGCAGATCGGCGACATCATCGGCGTGATCGACGGCATCGCGTTCCAGACCAACATCCTCGCGCTCAATGCCGCCGTCGAAGCGGCCCGCGCGGGCGAACAGGGACGCGGCTTCGCGGTGGTCGCCGCCGAAGTGCGCAGCCTCGCGCAGCGCTCGGCCACGGCCGCGAAGGAAATCAAGGCGTTGATCGAAACGTCCACCCATACCGTCGAAGCCGGCGCGTCGCTGGTCGCCAACGCCGGTTCGACCATGGGCGAGATCGTGCAGTCGGTGCGCCGCGTGAACGAAATCCTCGAGGAGATCAGCAATGCGTCGCGCGAACAGAGCGCGGGCATCGAACAGGTCAATCGCGCAGTCGGCGAAATGGATCAGGTCACGCAGCAAAATGCCGCGCTCGTCGAACAAGCCGCCGCCGCGGCCCATTCGCTGAAGGATCAGGTGGGCGTGTTGCGCGAGGCGATCTCGAGCTTCGCCTTGCCGGCCTGAGGTCGCCGGCTCCCTTTAGGCAGCGGGGACTCTCGCAGAAGAGAGGCAGCGAAAAAGAAGGCGCTCTACAGGCAGCGAGCGCCTCTTTAACACGCCGCGTCGGAGTCGACGCATCAATCGAACGAACCAGCCGCGCGGATTTTTCAAGTCCGCGCGGCTTTTTTGTGGCCGCCTGTGTCTGTGGCTACGTCTTGCGGTTACGACCACAGCCGCGTCTGCTCTGCGAAGGCGAAGCCTCGCCGTTCTCAGCAAACGCTTGCCACGCCCGATCCCGCAACCCGATTGAGCCGAATTAGGCCTGTGTCTCGTCGGCACCGTCACCGCGCTCGGCGGCTGCACGGTGCGCGACGTGCTGCCCGGCCACTATCCCCTTGCATCGATCTCGCATCCAGATTACGTTCTGATTACAATCGAGGCAGCGTCGATTGCCGCGGCCAGCGCCAAATGGCTGCGTCACTGGCAACTCAAGGTATTCACCGCCGCCGATTCGGGCGGCGCAAGCTAATCCCGCTGCACGCCACACGCGTGGGGCTTTCACTCGAGGAACACGCTCGTCAGCCACGCGCGACAGGCCGCCGGCATTGCCGGTTTCTCGCCCCGCATCGCTGTTCGCTCACCGCACTCATGATCCAGAAGAAGAAATCGCAGTCGCACGATCCGTACGCGCCCGTCGCGAAGAACCAGCTGCTGGCCGCGCGCCTGCCGATGTGGCGCTCGAAACTTGTCGTCCTGCTGGTGTTCGGCGCGTTCGCGTCGCTGGCGGCGCGCGCGTTCTGGGTCCAGGTGGTCAATCAGAACTTCTACGTCGATCAGGGGCAAAAACGCTATCAGCGCACCCTCGAACTCGACGCGACGCGCGGGCGCATCGTCGACCGCAATGGCTCGATGCTCGCCGTCAGCCTCGCGACCTATGAGATCTGGGCCTCGCCCAAGCTGCTCGACGAAGCCGCGTTCGCGCCGCTTTCGAAGCTGCTCGACTTGCCGCTGGCGGAACTGCGCCGGCGTCTGACCGGCGACAAGACCTTCGTGCTGCTCAAGCGCCAGGTGGATGCCGACACCGCCGATCACGTGAACAAACTGGGCCTCGGCGGCATCACACAGATTGCGGATTCGAAGCGTTTTTATCCTGAAGGCGAATCGGCGGCGCACGTGGTCGGCTTCACCGATATCGAGGACAACGGCCAGGAAGGCGTGGAGCTCGCCGCCAACGAGCAACTGCTCGGCGTGCCGGGCCAGCGCGAAGTGATCCGCGACCGTCTGGGCCGGGTGGTGTCCGAAACGCGGCCGCTCGTGCCCGCGCAGAACGGCGACACCATCCATCTGACGATCGACCGGCGCATTCAGCAGCTCGCCTACGCGCAACTGAAGGACGCCATTGCCAAACATCAGGCCGAAGCCGGCAGCGTGGTCGTGCTCGATGCGCGCAACGGTGAGATTCTCGCGCTCGCCAACTATCCGAGCTTCGATCCGAACGACCGCGCGCGTCTCACTGGACGGCAACTGCGCAACCGCGCGGTAGTAGACACCTTCGAGCCGGGCTCGACGATCAAGCCGGTCGTCGTCGCGCTGTCGATCGACGAAGGCAAGGTGCGGCCGCAAAGCGTCATCAATACCGCGCCGGGCTGGTACAAGATCGGCCCGGCCGTGATTCACGACACGTCGAATCATGGCGCGATGACGGTTGCCGAAGCCGTGCAGAAATCGAGCAATATCGCACTCGCCAAGCTCGCACTGAATCTGCCCGCCGAAAAGATCTGGAACAAGTATCAGGAATACGGGCTTGGGTTGAGGCCCGATCTGACCTTTCCGGGTGTCGCGTCGGGCAAGGTGCGCCCGTACAAACGCTGGCGTCCGATCGAACAGGCGACCATGGCATATGGCTACGGACTGTCCACTTCGCTGCTGCAAATCGCGCAGGTCTACACCGCTTATGCCGGCGACGGCACCCTGCATCCAGTGAGTCTGTTGCGTAAAGCTAAAGACACAGATGGGAGCGCGGGTGCGGATGGCGCGGTGCAGGCCACGGATAACGGCCATGCGGTCACCACGCCCGCCACCGCGCGCGCGATTCGCTCGATGCTCGAAATGGCCACCGGCCCGGGCGGCACAGGGCGCGCCGCGGCGGTGGAAGGCTACCGGATCGGCGGCAAAACCGGCACGGCGCGCAAACAGGTCGGCGCCACTTACGCGAAAAACCGTTACCGCGCGCTGTTTGTCGGCATGGCGCCGATGAGCGACCCACGGCTGATCGTCGCCGTCATGATCGACGACCCGGCCGGCAAGGCGTTCTATGGTGGGACGGTGGCCGGCCCGGTGTTCGGCGCGGTGACGGGGGGAGCGCTGCAATTGCTGGGGGTGCCGCCGGATGCCTAAGGAGAAGGAACTCGGCAAGACGCCGACGCGGGACGTGGGTGCGCGCGCATCGCGTTTGCATCGCGTCTGACCCGCCTCTGTCCCGCTACTCCGTGAATCGCATCACGCCATTCCAAGCGAGGCTTAGCGTGGCGCCTTATCGCTACCCGCGTTCGCCAGCGCCTCAATGCGGTTGCGGCCGTTGCGTTTGGCCTGGTACATCGCCCGATCGGCTTCTTCCATCATCGCGTGGCCTTGCGCGGCCGCATCGGCCGGCGTACCGGTAATCGTGCGCGCCGCCACGCCGATCGACACGGTCAACGCGATGCGTTCGCCGTGGTCGTCCTGCAAATCCAGCTTTTCGACAGCCAGCCGCACGCGCTCGGCGACCGTCAGCGCGTCGGCCCGATCGCCTTGCAGCAGCGCGGTGAACTCCTCGCCGCCGTAGCGCGCGACGGTATCGCCCAGCCGCACCTGCTGACGCACGCAGGCCGCCACCGCCGCCAGAGCGCGGTCGCCGGTCTGATGTCCGTAGGTGTCGTTGATACGCTTGAAACTATCGATATCGATGAAAAGACACGCGACCGGCACGCCATACCGGACGGCACGCATGATCTCCTCGCGCAGCCGTTCATCGAAGTAGCGGCGATTGGCGAGGCCGGTCAGCGAATCGGTCATACCAAGTTGCTTGAGCCGCTCGCGATGCGCGACATTGTCGAGACTCGCCGTAACGATGCTCGCAAAGCGCTCCAGAATATCCGTCGCCATGCCTTCAGCGAAACGACCTGGGTCGTCGCTGCAGAGGCATAGATAGCCGCTGACGGTGTCGCCAGCGGCAAGCGGCAGCAAGATCGCGCTCGCCGGCGTGTCGGCGTCGCCGAAGAACGCGCGGCGCGCCGTTTCATCCAGCTCGCCCAGCTTGCCCAGCCACGGCCGTCCCTCGTCGCACAGACCCTGGGCGGCGAGGCCGCCTTCGCGCGACGTTCTCAGATTGGGTTGGTCGAGCGCATGCAAAGCGCCCGGCTCGAGCAGCTCGAGCAACATCGGCGCACGGTCGTCGAGCCAGACCACCACGCGCGCCAGCGAGAATTCTTGCGGCAGATGGCTGAACAGCGTGTCGAGAAACGACGCGAAATCCTGCGCGCCGATCAACCTCAACTCGACGTTCTGGAAGCGGCGCAGCGTGCGCTCGTTGTGCTGCACAGTATCGACGAGCGAGCGAAGGCGGTCTGAAAGCGGCGTTTGAGCGAGATTCGTCACGTTATCGATGCGGGCCCGGAGGCGGAGCGGGGTCGGCGGCCCCAATCGCTTTAATAACGGCCAATTCCGAGAGGTCTTGAGGGTTGGATCACCGCGCACGCAAAACAGCGGCTTAACGAGGCGAACAAGAGAAAGATCGAGCGCGGGGATTTTGAGCGCGATCTTAAGTTTGGTTTAATTCTTACCTGTAACTATGACGCACAACATCCCCTGTTGAGCCGCCAGAACATCGGCGGCGTTTTTTTTCTCCGGGGGTGTCGCCGACGCGCCGATAGATGGACAGCATGCCTGCGAAGAAGGAGTCAAACGATGGTTGAAGACACGGTATTCGAGCATTTGCGCGCAATGCCCGGCAACGAATGGGTGCGCCAGATCCACTCGTGCAAGGTCTCGGACCCCTTGCAGCCCCCTTGGGGACGCTCGTACAGACTCGTCGAATGGACCATGAAGCACACCCCCGAGTCGAGCCGCCGTGTGGTGCCCGCGGAAAGCACGCCACTCGAAATCGCACAAGCGGTCGTATCGCACATTCCGGGGCGCCGCTTTTGCCAGCACAACGACGACTAATCGCGCAGACGGCAACCTGCCCTCAGCTTTTCGCGCGCTTCGCCATTTCTTCCTGAAACAAGGCGATTTCTTCCGCAGCGGCTTTCGCGACACTCGGCCGCTGCATCAACCGCTTGTAGTACTCAGCAACTGCCGGCCATTGCGAAAGATCGACGCCGCCATACGACGCCCAGTTCAGCACGGTGACCAGATAGGCATCGCCCACACTGAAAGCGTCGAGCAGATACTCGTTTTGCGCCAGATGATCTTGCAGAACGCCTAGCCGTAACGCGGCCTTGTCGCGCGCATAGCGCTTCACGTCTTCGGGCGCGCGCGCATCGAGTAGCGGCACGAACACCGCCTTGTGCAACTCCGTACTGATAAAACCCAGCCATTGCTGCAAGCGCGCACGCTGTGCCGTGCCGGCGGCCGGCGCGAGCCGTGCGGCCGGAAAATGATCGGCCACATACGGCAAAATCGCCGTGTTTTCGGTCAACAGCCAGCCTTCGTCCGTGCGCAGCACCGGCACCTGCCCAAGCGGACTGATCGGATAGAAGTCCGAGCCATCCGACAGCTGTTTAGACTTCGTGTCGACCTGAATGTACCCAGCCTGCGCCCCCGCCTCGTACAACGCGATTCGGGTGGCCAGTGAGCATGCGAGCGGCGAAAAGTACAGATCCATGGGGAATTTCCTGTCGTTGGTGTTTTTGTACTATATTGCACATAAATCACTTTCGCCACATTTTTATGCCGACCAGTACAAAAAAAGAAATCCGCCCTCGTGGCCGCCCGCGTGCCTATGATTCCGACCAGGCGCTCGCCGATGCAACAGACGTGTTCTGGCGCAGCGGTTACGCGGGTACCTCGCTGGATCAATTGAGCGCCGCGACCGGCATGAACCGCCCGAGCCTGTACGGCGCATTCGGCGACAAACATGCGTTGTATCTGACCACGCTCGAACGTTATATCGAGGCCGGCCGGCTCGCGATGGTTCATGCGCTCGGCGAGGACCTACCCTTGCCGCAGGCGCTGCTGCGCGTTTATGACGGCGCACTCGCGTGGTACTTGCCCGCCGACGGTGATCCACTCGGCTGCTTCATGATCGGCACCGCCGCGGTCGAAGCGGTGGATGACGCCGAGGTCCGCGCAGCGCTTGCCGAGGGACTGCGCACTTATGACAAGGCCTTCGAGAAACGCTTCAAGCTGGCGCAGGCCACGGGCGAACTGGCCGCCGATGCGCAGCCCCCCCTCCTCGCGAAGCTCGCGTCGGCGATTTTGCACAGTCTCGCGTTGCGCGCCCGCGCGGGCGACTCGCGTGCGTCACTGCGGGCGACAGCGGTTGCGGGGGTCGCGTTGATATGCGGCAATGTGGGCGAGTCACCGGTGGCTGCAACGGGCAAAACCGCAGCGAAGGGACGTGGACGCTAGACGGAAGGTGTTTCGTCCGCGTCGTTCAGTTTCCCCCGGATCATAGGCAGCCGGATAGCAGCGCCTTTGCAATGCTTGACATTCACGGAGAGCGGTTATGCCTATGATGGTTTCATCCGCTCGACACGTTATGGCTTCGACATGAGTTATCCGTACGATTTGATTACCGCGACGTGTCTTTTCATCATCGTGGTCTCCACCTCCATCATGCTCGCGCTCAGTTGAGCGTTGTAACGCCTCCTCTTGCAGAGGTTGCGAGCCAGTCAACGCGCGCTACGCGGTTTCGTAAAAAGACGGGATATACTGTACGTATATACAGTACTTTTCGCCTGAGCAATGCGTCTTCCTCCCTTCGACCCTCCCACGCTCGCCGAACTGCGCGCCTGGTGGCGCACGCGCGACGAGCAGGCCATCCAGCGGCTCATCCTCGAGATCCAGCGCCAGCGGCTCACGCTGCTGGAGTTGCGCAACCTGATCGACAGCGGCGTCCAGCAGGCGCGCGCCACCGACCGCACGCTGGTCGAGCGCGGCGAACCATTAATGCCGCTACGCATACGGATCGCGCAGGAAGTGCTGCGTGTTGGTGATATCGACGATACGCGGCAGATAAGCCGCGCCGAACAGGAAAGGCTCGCCGTGCGCACCCAGGGTCAGATGGAATACGCACGTGAAGGCCGCCTGAGGCGGCAACGCCGGAATATCTAGCTCGAGCGTGCCAGCGTATTGCCGCGTGTCCGATTCAGCAGACAGGCACGCGTTTAGCGGACGGTTATAGACATTCGCCGATTACCCGTCGGCGATCCGTTACCATTGCGGGCACAGGGCCGCATGAGACTCAAATGAGACCCACATAAGGCCCGCATTTTTTCATCCACTGAAGTCTTTGCCTTGCCCACCTATACCTTGCCCGCGCCGCTCTGCGCGGAACTCGAGATTCGCAAGAGCCGTTTCATCGCGCATGCGATACCGGTCGCCGACCGCGACGCCGCGATGGCCGAGTTGCGGCGTCTGCGCGACGAGCATCCTGGCGCGACGCATGTGTGCTGGGCGTTGCTGGCAGGTGGCCAGTCAGGCATGTCCGACGACGGCGAGCCGTCCGGAACCGCGGGCCGGCCCATTCTCGAAGTGCTGCGGCATCACGATCTGGACGGCGTGCTGGCGGCCGTCGTGCGCTATTACGGCGGCGTGAAGCTGGGCGCCGGCGGGCTGGTGCGAGCGTATACCGATGCGATTGCCTCGGCGCTATTGGACGCGCCGCGGGTCGAGAGGATTGCCCAGGTTACGCTGGTCGTCGAAGTGAGTTACGCCGACGAAGCGAAAGTGCGCAGGTGGATCGAGGCTGAAGGTTACGGACTCGTCGACAGCGCCTACGGGATGCTGGTGAAGATGACTGTCCGGCTACCCGTCAACGCAGTAGATCATGCCCGGCTAGCCTTGGTGGATATGACTCAGGGCAAAGCCGGTTTCTTTTGATCGTGTTGCCCTCTGAGCGGGACTGGTTTAATCGTTCGAGAATTTCGGCCCCTGACCCTGTTAAGAAGATGCACGGGATCGGCTCGCTGTTACCATGCTGCTCTGTACCGCGATGACTCAACTTAAAAGGCAACTCCTCTGACCTCGACCGCCGCTTTTTCCAGCACAGCGCCCGAGTCGCCGCAACAGAGTCAGTCTCTGCGGCAATCGCTCGGCCCCCGGCGTCCGGCCCTGAGATCCGCTGTGCTCAAGGGCTGCGGCGCCGTCGCACTGCCGTTGATGCTGTCCGCCTGCTCCTGGTCGTGGTTCGGCCTGAATAGCCCACCACGCGCGGCCGCGCATTCAACCGGCTGGCTCAGCGTGGCCCCCGCCCGCGATTTCGTCTACATGCCGGCTCTCAACGGGCAGGTTTCGCCGAACCGGATCGAAAACACGGCGATGACCGGCATCGTGCTAAAAAACGATATCAACGAGACCGTGCGTAACGGCATCGCGAGCAGTTTGCGGATCGCCGGTTTTCATCTCGCTGAGGGCGGGAAGGTTCTGAGCGGCAGCATCGAGAATTTCACGGTAGACGACTCGCGGTCGCCGGCATTCTGGACACTGAAAATGCGCTACATCGTGACCGATCCCGCGACCCAGAAAGTTGTGTTCACAACCATCAAGACAGTCCGGCAGAAGTCGCCTAAATTTACCAGTAACACCGTCGCTATCGAAGACACGGTCAGGTTGAGCGTCGATGCGTTGATCAGCGACCCGGGATTCGTTAAATCGGTGAATTAAGCGGACGGACCGAATCGGCACGTTCCGCCGATTCGCTACAATCGGGAAATATCGGGAAAAAGCAGAATCGAGGCGTTACTGGCGCCGACGGTCTCGCGCGCCCGACTCGTTGCAACACCGTCCCCTTCTCCGTGTGAGCCGTCATGTCTATCACCACCTGGCTGTTCTTCCTGCCCGCCTGCTTCGCGATCAACCTCGCGCCCGGTCCAAACAATCTTCTATCGATCAACGTAGCCGCGCGTCACGGCTTCATGACGGCCTTCGTCGGCGGCACCGGCCGGCTTGTCGCATTCGCGTTGATGCTGGTGCTGGCCGCGACCGGCCTCGCCGTCGTGCTGCACGCATCCGAGTGGTTCTTTCTTGCGATCAAACTGGCCGGCGCCGCGTATCTGATCTGGCTTGCCATCCAGTTGTGGCGCAGCGACGCTCCGGCCATCGAAACGACCCAGCAGGACGACGCATCGCTCTGGCGGATTGCGCGGCAGGAGTGTCTCGTGGCGGCAGGCAATCCGAAGGCGATTCTGGTTTTCACCGCATTTTTGCCGCAGTTCGTGGATATCGCCAAACCGATGTTGCCGCAGTTCGCCGTGCTCGGCGCGAGCTTTCTGGTACTCGAATGGGTAGCGATCGCGCTGTATTCCTGGGCCGGCATGCACCTTGGAAAGTGGCTGGTTCGCGCCAAGGTTCGCCGGTGGTTCAATCGCTGCTGTGGAACGTTTCTGGCGGCCATCGGCGTGAGCTTTCTGCTGGTTCGGCGGACATAACACGCCTGATCCGAAGCACAATACTAAGCTTACCGAACTATCTCTCCGGTAACGCTCCGGCTGTACAGCACCCTCTCGCATCGTCGAATGCCGCATGGTAGCCGGCTCATTGGCGCAACCATAAACGATAGGTAATGCACTTCCGCAGAAACTTTAACTATCAGCAATCGTCCTGCCCCCCTATGCTCGAAGAATGACCCGCCGCCGCGGCAATGCGATATGCGGCATCGGGCAAGCGACTTCTCATAGTCATAGGGGCGGCATCATGAAGATCTGTATCTTCGGAGCAGGAGCGATTGGCGGCTTGATGGGCGTGCAACTGGCGCGTGCCGGCGCGGATGTGAGTTGCGTCGCACGCGGTGCGCATCTTGCGGCGATGCGCGAACACGGCGCGCGCCTGATCATGGACGGCGAAACCTACAGTGCGCCGGTGCGCTGTACATCCGACCCGCGCGAACTCGGTGTGCAAGATGTCGTGATCGTCACGCTGAAGGCGCACTCGCTGCCCGGCGTGGTCGATGCGATGCAACCGCTCCTCGGCAAGCACACGGCCATCGTCACCGGCGTCAACGGCATTCCCTACTGGTACTTTTACCAGCACGGCGGGAAATTTGCCGGCACGCGCCTTGCCAGCATCGACCCTGACGGCAGCCAATGGACCAAGCTCGGCCCCGAACGTGCGATCGGCTGTGTGCTGTACCCCGCTGCTGAGATCGTCGAACCGGGCGTCATCAAGCACGTGTACGGCAAGAAATTCCCGATCGGCGAGCCGAGCGGCGAACGCACGCCGCGCATTCAGCAGTTGCACGAGATCATGCAGGCAGCGGGATTCGACGCGCCGATTCGCGACAACATCCGCGACGAAATCTGGCTCAAGCTGTGGGGAAATCTGTGCTTCAACCCGATCAGCGCATTGACCCACGCTACGCTCGATGTTCTCACCAGCGACCCCGGCACGCGCGCGGTATCACGCACAATGATGCTCGAAGCCAAGCGCATTGCGGATCAGTTCGGCGTGCATTTTCGCGTCGATGTGGAAAAACGCATCGACGGCGCGGGCGCGGTCGGCGCACATAAGACTTCGACGCTGGTTGATCTGGAGAACCGCCGTCCAATGGAGATCGATCCGCTATTAACGGTGGTGCAGGAAATGGGCCGGCTCGTTGCCGAGCCCACGCCGACTATCGACGTCGTGCTCGCCCTGATCAAACTACGCGAACGGATGGCATTGCAGGGTGATTGAGCGTCAGTTCGTTCCTCGACCAACGTCTCGCTCGCAAGCCTCAGCAAAGGATCGAACGCCACGCGTTCGATCCTTTTCTTTCACACCGCTATTGATCGATAGCCAGCCATACCGCCTTCGGCTCGGTGAAATTTTCGATCGCCACGTCGCCATGTTCGCGGCCAAAACCGGAATCGCCGGAACCGCCCCACGGCAAGCGCACGTCGGTATAGCCGTAGGTGTTGATCCACACGGTGCCCGCTTTCAGATCACGCGCCACTCGATGCACGCGGCCGATATCCGCGCTCCATACGCCGGCCGCGAGGTTATACAACGTTCCATTGGCGATACGGATCGCGTCGGCTTCGTCGTTGAAGCGAATCACACTCGCCACCGGTCCGAAGATCTCCTCCTGTGAAATGCGCATTTCATGCTCGACGTTGGCGAACACCGTCGGCTCGACGAAGAAGCCGCGCTCGCCCACCCGCGCGCCGCCGGTCACGAGCGACGCCCCTTCGGAGCGCCCTGTCTCGACATAGCCGAGCACGGTTTTCATCTGCGCCGCGGAGATGAGCGGCCCCATCGACGTTTCGCGCGCCGCCGGATCGCCGACCTTGATCGCCTTCGCACGCGCCGCGAGACGCTCGACCACTTCGTCGTAGACATCGCGATGCGCCAGAATGCGTGAGCCGGCCGAGCATACCTGGCCGGTGTTGAAGAAGATGCCTGACGCCGCGGCTCGCACCGCATTGTCGAGATTCGCATCCGGGAAGATCAGGTTCGCCGACTTGCCGCCGAGCTCCAGTGTGACGCGCTTGAAGTTGCCGGCCGCGCCCTGCAGAATGCCGCGCCCCACAGAAGGCGAGCCTGTGAAAGTCACTTTATCGATGCCGGGATGCGCCACCAGCGCATCGCCGACCACCCTACCCTTGCCGGTGACGATGTTCAGTACTCCCGGAGGCACGCCCGCTTCGAGCGCGAGTTCGCCGATGCGCAACGCGGTTAGCGGCGTAATCTCCGCAGGCTTGACGATCAGCGTGCAACCGCACGCCAGCGCGGGGGCGATTTTCCACATGCCGATCATTAGCGGGAAATTCCACGGCACGATCGCGGCGACCACGCCGATCGGTTCACGCAGCGTGTACGTCAATGCGTCGGGACGTACTGGCACAACCTGCCCGTTGATCTTGTCGCACCAGCCTGCGTAGTATTCGAGCGTATCGATCGCTGCAGGAATATCCTGGCGCATCACCGCCGAGATCGGTTTGCCGGCGTCGAGGCTTTCGAGCGCGGCGAGCTCCTCCAGATTCGCGCGCATCAGGCCGGCGAGACGCGCCAGGATGCGGCCTCGTTCGGCTGCCCGTATCGCGTTCCACACCTTCAACGCGGCACGCGCCGCATGTACCGCGGTATCGACATCGGCAACGCTGCCTTGTGCAACCAGCGCAATCGGTTCTTCGGTCGCCGGGTTGATGTCGACGGAATATTCACCGGTGCCGGGCGGCAAACGCTTGCCGTCGATCAGCAGGTCATGGCGCCTGAGGTCGGTTTCAGTTTCCATCATGAAGCTCCTTGTGCGGAATGTCGCGTGGGCTGACTAGTAGCGGATCGGAGAGGGCCGCGAACTGCGCCCACGCCGTCGCAGCGTTGGGTCTGAGGGAGCGATTGCGGCGATGCACGAGCAGTGTCGTCAGATTCATCTCCGGAACCAGCGGCCGGCTCACCAGTGACGCGGCGGGCGCGGGCCAATGCCCACCGACGGGTAAAACGCCGATGCCGATACCCAGCTCGACCATGCGCGACACCGCTGCGACGTGTCCGAGTTCCTGCTCCGGCCGTCGCTTCAAGCCGTGCGCGCTGAAGGCGAGTTCAAGCGCCGCGCGCATGCCCGCATCGGCATTCAGCGTGACGAGCGCCCATTCCTGCAATGCGCTCCATGCGACGCCGGCTTGCCGCGCCAGCGGATGCGCGGGCGGCATCACCACGTGCAGTGGCGTCGTGAAAACCACTTGTGCGTGAAACTGATCGGTGGCAAGGGGCTCCGCCACCGAGACCACGCCGAAGTCCACTTCCCCCCGCTCGACGCTCGCGAGCACATTGCTTTGCGGTTGATCCTCGACGGACACGATCAGCTCGGGAAACGCCGATGCACAACGGGCAAGCCCCTGAGCCACCCAACTCGACGACAGCACAGGATTGCTCGCCAGCGCAACCACGCCGGTGTGTCCGTCGTAAGCGGCACGCTCCTCGCGCAGCGTCAATTCGATTTCATCGAGCAGGCGGCCGATTCTGCGCTCGAGACTCGCGCCCGCGTGAGTCAGTTCTACCTGGCGTGTAGTGCGGTCGAACAGTTTCAATTCGACTGCGTCTTCAAGTTCGCGCACACAACGGCTCACCGCAGACTGCGTCAGATCGAACTCGCGCGCCGCGCGCGTAAAGCTCCTTTCACGCGCGACGGCGACGAACACCTTGAGTTGCTGCAAAGAAACATTCATAACGTCATTACCGGGTGTGGGCCGGCCACCCTATTCCCCTGTCTGCTCAGGCCAGTGGCTAAGCCGCGAGGCCTTGCTGCCGGCAACGGCCAGCACGCCCTGGGGCTCGTTGTGCGCTTCGATCCAGCGCGAACGCATTGGCGCAAGAATGAACTTCGCCGAGATGCCCGCGACGATCGTGACGGCGGCGGAGACGATAAAGACGAGAGTCCAACCGCCTGTGGCCGACAGTACCGAAGCAATCGGCACCAGCAGCGACGCCGTGCCCTTCGCGGTGTAAAGCGTGCCCGCATTGGCCGTCGCATATTTGCTGCCGAAAGTGTCGGCACAAATCGCCGGAAAGATCGAGAAAATTTCGCCCCAGAACAGAAAGATCAACGCGGCGAACGTCATGAACGCATACGGGTTGCTGCCGTACTGCATGAGGCCGAGCAATGCGAGGCCTTCGCCGATGAAGATCACGAACATCGTGTTTTCACGGCCGAGTTTGTCGGAGATGAAACCGCACAGCGGACGGGTAAAGCCGTTGCAGATATTGTCGATGGAAAGCGTGGCAGTGAGCAGCGGCAGGGTCATGCCGAAGATCGTCATCGGGATGCGTGCGAGCCCCCAGTCTTTCGCAATCGGACCGATTTGCGCGGTCGCCATCAAGCCGCCCGCCGCCACCGCGACAAACGATACGTAGATCACCCAGAACACCGGCGTCTTGATCATCTGCCCCGGCGTGAAATCGACCTTGGTGACCGCGAACTTCTTCTTCGGTGCGGCTTGCTGGCGCAAATTCGGCTTCTTCAACAGCAACGCGAGCGCGAGTATGCAACCACCCTGCAGGATGCCGAAGAAAAAGAAGGTGTGCTCGTAGCCCGAGCGCGTGATCATGTTGGCAATCGGAATAACGGTGACAGCCGCGCCGGCGCCAAAACCTGCTGCAGTCAGGCCGGCCGCAAGACCGCGGCGATCCGGAAACCACTTCAACGCATTGCCGACACACGTACCGTACACACCGCCCGCACCGATTCCGGCAATGACCGCCGACACGTACAGCATCGGCAAGGTGGTCGCATACGAATTGATGACCCACGCGAGACCAGCGCATACCGCACCGCCGGCAACCACCGGGCGCGGACCGAACTTGTCGACCAGCCAGCCCTCTACCGGCACGAGCCACGTTTCAGTGAGAATGAAGATAGCGAAGGCGAGTTGAATGGATGCTTCACCCCAGTGATGCCGCGTATTCATCGGCGTGACGAACAACGTCCATGCGTATTGCAGATTGGCCACCAAGGCCATGCACATCATGCCGATGACGAGCTGCCACCAACGGTTCGCCCAGAATACGCGAGCCGTGGTCTGCCGAGTGATATCGTCCATGAACCTTGTCTCCGCTATTTATGTAGTGCGACCGGCCGTCGCGCCGCACTGTATGCGTCTCACCTTATCGTTATGACCCGAATATCCCTGCCATTCGGGAATATTTAATATTTTCGTCTTAATTTGCATTATTTAAAAACTGTCTTGCTTGAATCATTGCTTTACAGGCCAGTTCTTTATTCCGATCAATTAAGCGTCGGCATTGTCTCGACTTTTCGCCGCCGCCCGCGCGGCGCCTCGAATCCAAGCGTTAACCCGAGTGTCGCGCCGAGTACTGCGCCAACAATTCCGCTTCTTATACAGACCCATGCTAGGGTCATTGCTGAATTACTAATAATTAAAGTTTGTTACTATGTTGATTCACGTTTGCTTATACATTGGCCATGACGATGCGCAATGCCACTCTGCGGCAACTGAAGGTCTTTGAAACAGTGGCGCGCCACCTGAGCTTCTCGCGCGCCGCGGAAGAATTGCATCTGACACAGCCCGCCGTCTCCACCCAGGTCCGGCAACTCGAGGAACACGCGGGGCTGCCGCTGTTCGAGCAGCTCGGCAAAAAAATCTATCTGACGCCGGCCGGCACCGAGATGCTTCACTACAGCCGCGCGATCATTCAGCAGTTCCACGAAGTCGACGAGGCGATGGGTCAGCTCAAGGGCGTCTCCGGCGGCAAGCTGAACGTCGCGGTGATCAGCGCCGGCGACTACTTCTTTCCGCGCCTGCTGGCTGAATTCACGCGGCGCTACTCGGGCGTCGAGCTCAATCTCGCGGTGCACAATCGCGCGGAACTGTTGCACCAACTCGCGACCAACCAGACCGATCTCGCGGTGATGGTGCGCCCGCCGCACGAAACTGACGCGACCAACGAGCCGTTCGCGCCGCACCCTTACGTGATCGTGGCGGCGCCCACGCATCCGCTCGCGCACAAACGCAACATCAAGATGAGCCAGTTGGCGAGCGAGGCCTTTATCGTGCGCGAACGCGGCTCGGACACATGGAATTCGATGGAGGAAGGCTTCGCCGGCCGTCTCTCCAATCTCAAGATCGCCATGGAGATCAAGAGCACCGAGACGATCAAGCAGGCCGTGATCGCCGGCATGGGCATCGCCTTCCTGTCCGCGCATACGATCAGTCTCGAGTTGCAGCTCGGCCATCTGGTCGTGCTCGACGTCGAGGGCTTTCCAGTCATGCTCAACTGGTACGTCGTGCATCGGAAGAACAAGCGCCTGCCGCCAGTTGCAGTCGCGTTCAAACGCTTCCTGATGGAGGAAGGCGCGAGTCTCATCGAGAAAATCACGCGGGTGAAGGAATTGAGCGTCTATAAGCAATAAGTTATGGCAAGCCATTAAAACTTTAACTATTGCCGATTGATCAGTATCCCTATGCTGCAAGTGAGTTCCCTTACTTGTCAGCCAAGGAGGCCGATCATGAATCACGCTTCGGTTGAGTCCCATACCAGCACGCGTACTGCACGCGCTATCGTGGACCGCCCCGACGACGCCCATCTGAGCGCGTACAACGCAGCCTTCAGCGACCTTGGCCTGCGGTTCCGCTGGGACCAGGCCACACTCGAGGTGCTGAAGGAATTCAACAGTGAAGCGGCACGCATTACTGCTTACATAGAGCGATTCCACGCGCATCTTCACAGGGCATACGAAGCCGAGTTTCTTGCCCAGATGATCCTGAGCAAGAAGGCCTGGTATTACAGCGAGTTCGCGGCATCGGGTGAAGCCAACGAATAAGTGCTTCGGCGGAACGGTCACGCCATTCGCCCGGCTTTCCGCGTTTTCCTCTCGACGCATCCGTGCATTCATCTTTGACGGCACATCGCGCGGTGAGTGGCGCGTTGGCGGACAAAGCCGCGCTTTTGTGCGCTCGTGTTCCCAGTGTTATTCAAGCCGCGGCGGTGCCGGTATGCTGCCGCGCGCACCATGCCGGGCGCTATCTCACGCAGCGCCCATGTTTGCTCTTCGCCACCGTGCCATTCGATGCGCGCCAGTAGTCTTTGCCGCTTGAGCTTTAATGTGTAACAGCGGGTGTGACGGCGCGCGTGACAGCATCCTGCCAACACGTGGGCGCCGGGATTGTTGGGGTATGCGCGGTTCGTCATCAAATGCGTGCCTAGCGCAGCGGCCAGCACGCTCATCGCAAGCAGCGCAGCGAGCCCGAGCGGCTGCGCCTGTTCAGTGACGAAGCCGTAGCCAAGCCATCCACACAGCAGCAGCGCCGACACATTGACAATGCCGTGGCCCGGACGCGCCGCCGCGCTCAGGTCCAACGTGCCGCGCAGTGTGCAGAACGCGATTGCGGATGTGGCGAAAACCAGTGCACCGATGAAGACCGCGGCATAGAGTTCGATACGCTCGACATTCGCCTGCGCCTTCGCCGAAAGGTAGCAAGCAAACCCGCCCAACATGACTGCGAGCCCCATGGCGCTGCCAAGCAACGCAACGAGCCTGGGCCGTCGTGTCATATCGCTAGCTCACACGCAGCGGCCAACGTATTGCTTAGCGTGCCGATCCCTTCGACCGTGATCGTCACGGTCGCACCGTCCTTGATCGATCCAACGCCCACCGACGTGCCGCACGCAATCACATCGCCCGGCTCGAGCGTCAAGTCCTGTGAAATCAGACGCACCTGCTCGGCAGGCGAAAACACCATATCGGCGAGCGGATAGTTCTGCCGCTCCACACCGTCGAGCGTCGTCACGAGACGCGCAGTGCGCCAGTCGAAACCGGAGACGATCGAGGGTCCGATACAGCAGAACGTATCGAAGCCCTTTGCGCGGCACCATTGCGGGAAGTGGGGATTCTCGTTCAGCAGGTCGGCTGCGGTCACATCGTTGACCAGCGTGTAGCCGAAGATAGATTTCGCAGCCTCTTCAGCACTCGCATCGCGACAGCGCCGCCCGATCACAATGCCGAGTTCGCCTTCGTAGACGATCTTGCCCGCGTAGCTGAGCGGCCGCTGGACCGGTTCACCCGAGCCGATCACCGATCCCGCCGGCTTCAGAAGAAATAGCGGATGCGCAGGCACAGGCTTGTCGAGCTTCGCCGCAAGCGCGTGATAGTTATTCCACAACGCAACGATCTTGCCGGGCGCACAAGGCGCGAGCGGCGTGAGTGCACGTGTCGACAACACAACGCCAGTCGGCACCGGTTGATCGAGACTTTCATACTCGTGCAGATAGCCACCTTCCACCCGGCCGAACACGACGCCACCGTCGCTCGACATGAAACGCATCCACGTATCCATACGTCGCTCCTTGATGTCTCAAATCGCGCCGGCGGTCCGAAATGCGCTGATCTGTTCGTGCGAGTAGCCGAGTTCGGCCATCACCTCGTCAGTGTGCTCACCCAGCAGCGGCGAGCGCTTGACTTCGGTCGGGCTGTCCGACAGTTTGATAGGATTACCAACCGTCAAGTACTTGCCGCGGGTTGGATGATCCACTTCGACAATCGTGCCGGTTTTGCGCAGCGACGGCTCTTCGGCAATTTCCTTCATCGAGAGAATCGGCCCGCAAGGTATGTCGTATTTGTTCAGAATCTGCATGGCCTCGAACTTGGTCTTGGTCATGGTCCAGCGCTCGATCTCGCCAAAGATGTCCTTCAGATGCGGCAAGCGCGCGGCCGGTGTGGCGTAGTTCGGATCGGTGGCCCATTCTTCCTTGCCGATCACGTTGCAGATCTTCGCCCACACCGGCGCCTGCGTGATGAAGTAGATATACGCATTCGGATCCGTCTCCCAGCCCTTGCACTTCAGAATCCAGCCTGGCTGACCACCGCCCGAAGCATTCCCCGCACGCGGCACCGCTTCACCGAACGTCCCGTTCGGATATTGCGGATACTCTTTCATCGTGCCGGTGCGTTCGAGCCGCTGTTGGTCACGCAACTTCACGCGGCACAGGTTGAGCACGCCGTCCTGCATCGCGGCGAGCACCTTCTGACCGCGCCCGGTTTGCGTGCGTTGATACAGTGCAGTGACAATGCCTAGCGCCAGATGTAAACCCGTACCGCTGTCGCCGATTTGCGCGCCGCTCACCACGGGCGGGCCATCGTCGAAACCAGTGGTCGAGGCCGCACCGCCCGCGCATTGCGCGACGTTCTCGTAGACCTTGCAATCCTCGTAAGGACCAGGGCCGAAACCCTTCACCGAAGCCACGATCATGCGCGGATTCAATTCCTGAATCCGCTCCCACGTGAAGCCCATCCGGTCGAGCGCGCCCGGCGCGAAATTCTCCACCAGCACGTCGCACTTCTGGATCAGCGCCTCGAGAACCAGCTTGCCTTCCGGGTTCTTGGTGTCGATCGTGACCGAGCGCTTGTTGTGATTGAGCATCGTGAAGTACAAGCTGTCCACGTCGGGAATATCCCGCAGTTGCTCACGCGTGATGTCGCCGGCACCGGCCCGCTCCACCTTGATCACATCCGCGCCGAACCACGCGAGCAACTGCGTGCAGGTCGGGCCCGATTGCACATGCGTGAAATCGAGAATGCGCACGCCGTCGAGTGCTTTGCTCATGTCATGTCTCCTGTTCAGTCAGTTGTGTGCAACGGTTATCGACCGACGCGCCCGCTTCGATAACGTCCGCTTGCGCGGATCTCTCGCCCCGATACATACCGCATGTGATATATCACATGCGGTCAAAGTTAAGTTTTCGATGCGACTGTTCCCAGAATGTCCACATTGAATGGCTGCCTGGTGGTCTGCGCTGTGGGCAAATGCCCATGCTTGCGGACGCTCACCCTAGGGAAAACACTAAGTTATGGCCATCTGCGATCAGGTTTGATATATCACATACCATATTTTAAAGACCGTCAAGCGGGCTTAACCCGCACTGCAAGACGACAGCTAAAAAAAAGCCTGCGGTGATGACATCACCGCAGGCCTTTTCCATCCGTAGCGCCAACCCGGCGCCTAAGTCGCCGTCAATCCAGAAAATCGCAATTTGCTTCGACAAACGCCGCCAGATCGAGCGAATGCTGGCGCGTCAGCCGTTCAGCCAGTTCAGTATCGCGCTGCTCCAGCGCCTCAATAATGCGCAGATGGTCGACGATCGAACGCGACGCGCGGTCGCTTTGCGAAATGGTCATGCGGCGGATCGCCCGCACGTGGATGAAGATGTTCTTGATCGTGTCGAGAATGATCTGCGACTTCGACAACTCGACGATCGCCTGATGAAACGCGATGTTGGCGTCCGAATACTCGGCGATGTGCTCAGCCGGCGTGGCGTCGCGGAAATTGTCGAACATGTGGCGCAGGCGGGCGATTTCCTCGTCCGTGGCGTGCAGCGTGGCTAGGCGCGCCGCCATGCTTTCGAGCGCGGCCCACATCTGGATCATTTCGACGATCTCACGCTTGCTCTTGCGCACGATGTAGATGCCGCGCCGCGGCACCATGCGCAGAAAACCTTCCTGTTCGAGCAGCGTCATCGCCTCGCGCACCGGCGTGCGGCTCACGCCCAGCGATTCGCTCAGCACGCGCTCGTCGAGGCGGATTTCTTCATGAGTCTGATAGATATCCGCGTCGGCAATGGCCTGGCGGAGCATGGCATACGCCTGATCGCGCAAGCTCGCGCTCGCGCCGATCGGCTGCAATGACAACATCAAGGGTGTGGCCACTGCTTCAGTTTGAAATTCTGACGACATTCATCGCCTCTTGTTGAACATGCGCACGATACGGCACCGCCGCAGCCATTCCGCCGTCTTGCTCGCCCAGGCCGATGAACCGGCCATGTTGCGCTGCAAGCTGCGCAACCGGCTGCGGGATCCAGCGGGTCAGCAGGACGGTGGCGGCAGAGCCTAAACCCACGACAGCAACGGCAAGCAGCGCGAGAGGAATAAATTCCATTTGTAACTCCGAATGATTGAGTGAATAGATGACTCAATCATATGCTGCAACGCCGCAAAAATCAATATTCAGTATGTAGTATATCAGTCGATGTTGTTTTTAGGATTGCATGCTCAAGGTAGCACGAGCGACCGGCGGGCGGTTCCTCTCCTTTTCGAAACAGGCGAAGCTCAGTGTAAACGCGCAAAACGCGCGCTATGCGCGCAGCCGCGTTCGATGATCGCGCAATTTCACTCGAATGCGGATTGTGGGAAAGGCTTCTCATCATTAACCTTCGGGGAATCCTGTGATGGGCCCGCAGCGGCCACTGCCCCATATCTGCCGCGCGCTTCCAGACAGCACCCCGAGAATCCGAAGGAGACACCGTCATGAGTATCACCATCCCAAAAGTGCCTAAAACGGCCACCGCCGACAACCGCACGGCGCGCAGCCAGGCCAGTAAGGCGGCGCTTGGCAGCTTCGTTGGCGCCGTGGTCGATTGGTACGACTTTCTGCTCTACGGCATCGTCGCCGCGCTCGTCTTCAATGCCGAGTTCTTCCCGAAGGTCAGCCCGGCGATGGGCACGCTCGCTGCATTCGCAACCTTCGGCGTCGGCTTTCTGTTTCGGCCGCTCGGCGGCTTCGTGTTCGGCCACTACGGCGACCGGCTTGGACGCAAGCGCATGCTGGTCCTTACGGTGATGATGATGGGTCTCTCTACCGCGGCGATCGGCCTGCTGCCGGCCTTCTCCAGTATCGGCTGGTGGGCGCCGGTGCTGCTCGTGACGTTGCGCGCGATCCAGGGCTTCGCGGTCGGCGGCGAATGGGGCGGCGCGGCGTTGATGGCGGTCGAAAGCGCGCCGGAGAAGAAAAAGGCGTTCTACAGCAGCGGCGTGCAGGTCGGCTATGGCGTGGGTCTCGTGCTCTCGACTGGCCTGGTCGCGATCATCAGCCGCTCGATGGACAACGCGTCGTTCCTGAGCTGGGGCTGGCGCCTGCCCTTTCTGTTCAGTGTGGTGCTGGTGCTGATCGCGCTGTGGATCCGCTCGAGCATGGAAGAATCGAAGGAGTTCGTCGAGAAGGTCGGCGAGCACGGTGAACGCAGCGTGCGGCTGCCGATCGTCGAGGCATTGCTGAAGCACCCCAAGGCTTTCCTGCTGATCATCGCGCTGCGCCTTGCCGAGTTGTTCACGATGTATATCGTGACGGCGTTCGCACTGAATTACTCGACGGCAAATCTGCATATGCCGCGCGAGTTCTTCCTCACGATCGGCCTGCTGGTCGGCGCGGTGAGCTGCGTGACGATTCCTTGTTTCGCTTGGCTTGCGGACCGTTTCGGCCGCCGGCGCGTGTATATCGTCGGCGCACTGGTCGGCATGTTCAGCGCGGTGCCGTTCTTTCTCGCTCTCGAGGCACGCTCGACGGTGTGGATCGTGATCTTCGCGGTCATGCTCGCCAACGTCGCCCACGACATGGTTGTGAGCGTGCAGCAACCCATGTTCACCGAACTGTTCGGCACCGAGTATCGCTACAGCGGCGCCGGAGTCGGTTATCAGGTGGCAAGCGTGGTCGGCGGCGGCTTCACGCCGTTTATCGCAGTGGCGCTGGTCAGCTTTGCCGGCGGCTCGTGGCACCCGGTGGCTGCTTATCTGGCAATCGGCTGCCTGATCTCGGTGCTGGTGGCGGCGAAGATGAAGACCGGGCGCACAGTCGACTGATTCTTGCCTGATTTTCACCGTTGACTATGCGGCGGGCCGGCTTGGCGAAGGTGCCAATGCCGGCCCACTTGCCTCTTATCTCCGCCTTTTTGCCGATTCCGGCGTCCAACTCCCCCGCATCCGGTAGTCCATCCCAAGGCTTTATGCCGCGTTGCCGCAATTCGACAGATTGCGGTCGTATTTCATCAGGCTAATGCCTTATGCATTTTTATCTCATATTGCAAAGGCCAAATTCACGCTCTATCGTTCGTCGAAGCGGGTTTCATATCGATTTCTGCCCATCTCATATGAGATTCTAATACATATATCGATGACTTATCGACCTGCAATTTTTACGCAGGGACACTAAAGCATTGTGTATGAAGCGCCGATAACAAAGAATTCCTCACCGGAGACCGACCATGAGCAGCATCACCGAGCCGAACGGGCATTCAGGTTCTGCCCCATTCTTTTCCAAACAGGCCACCGTTGCGAAACCGGGGTTTTCGCGCTGGATGGTTCCGCCCGCGGCCCTCGCCGTTCACCTCTGTATCGGCCAGGCGTACGCCTTCTCCGTGTTCAACGGTCCGCTGACCAAGGTCATCGGCATTACGCAATCCGCCGCTGACGACTGGTCGCTGACCTCGCTCGGCTGGATCTTTTCGCTGGCGATCGTGTTCCTGGGTTTGTCAGCCGCGTTTGCTGGCAAGTGGCTCGAGCAAGTCGGCCCGCGCCGCACGATGTTCACCGCCGCGTGCTGCTTCGGCGGCGGCTTCCTGGTTTCCGCGCTCGGCGTGCATCTGCATCAGATCGCGCTGCTCTATCTCGGATACGGCGTGATCGGCGGGATCGGACTCGGCCTCGGTTACGTGTCGCCGGTGTCGACGTTGATCCGCTGGTTCCCGGACCGTCGCGGCATGGCGACCGGCATGGCGATCATGGGCTTCGGCGGCGGCGCGATGATTGCCGCGCCTTTGTCGGTGGCGTTGATGAACCACTTCCGCAGCGCGACGAGCATCGGTGTAGCCGAGACTTTCGTTGTGCTCGGCATTGCGTACTTCATCTCGATGGCGATCGGTGCGCTCGCGATTCGCGTGCCGCCGGCAGACTGGAAGCCGGCCGGCTGGACGCCGCCCGCAACGAACCAGAAGAAGATGATTTCGCGCAACCACGTGCACATCGATCAGGCGTTGAAGACGCCGCAGTTCTATCTGATCTGGCTGGTGCTGTTCCTCAACGTGACGGCCGGCATCGGCATTCTGGGCCAGGCTTCGGTGATGATTCAGGAGAGCTTCAAGGACACCGTGACGGCCGCCGCGGCGGCTGGTTTCGTCGGCCTGCTGTCGCTGTTCAACATGGGTGGCCGTTTCGTGTGGGCCTCGGCTTCGGACTGGATCGGCCGCAAGAACACCTACTTCATTTTCTTCGCACTCGGCGCCGTGCTGTACTACCTCGTGCCCGGCTTCGCCGCTTCCGGCCAGATCGCCCTGTTCGTGCTCGCATACTGCGTGATCCTGTCAATGTACGGCGGCGGCTTCTCGACGGTGCCCGCGTATCTCGCGGACATGTTCGGCACTGCGTTCGTCGGCGGCATTCACGGCCGCCTGCTGACCGCCTGGGCCGCGGCAGGTGTTGCAGGTCCCGTGCTGGTGAATTACATCCGCGCATATGAAGTGGCGCACGGCGTCGCAAAGGCGGATGCCTACACGATGACGATCCACATCATGGTCGTGCTGCTGGTGATCGGCTTCGTCTGCAACCTGCTGGTCAAGCGTGTCGACGACAAACACCACATGACTGACGCACAACTCGCCAAAGGCGCCTAACGAGACTCGCATGTCGACCATTCAAGCCGTTCATCCGACCAACAAGGTCAAGCTCGCCGTCTTCTGGCTCTATGTAACGCTGCCGCTGGCATGGGGCGTGATCAATACGCTCTCGCAAGCGATGAAGCTGTTCAAGTAAGTGTTGAACGGCACCCCGCACTGTGCGGGGTGCCGGTACAGGCTTGCCGACGCGCGCGCGAACCGCGCGCGCTCTCCTACTTTGCTACCCTCCTTTCCCCGGCTACCACTGGTACGCCGCACCGGCGCCGACTGTTGTCGCGGCAGAACTGATGCCAGCGCCGAGTTTCACTTTCAGGCTCTGCGTGACACGCGCCGACAAGCCCACTGCGACCGCCTGATAACCCTTATAGCCGGCTGTCCCGACACCGATCGCGAGGTTCTTGTTCGCATCGACCTCCGGAACCATAGTCAACGCAATAGCCGACGCCGTGCCCGAATACGCATTGCGCGCGATATCGTTCATGCCGCCCTGGAACTGCTGCATGTTCACGGCGTCGCCGGGCGCCTGCCCCGCCGCGACGTTGGTGATGCGGCGCTCGTTGCCGGTCGAACCGACCGAAACCGTGTTCGACTGATCGGCAACCGAGCCTTCGCCAATCGCAACCGAGTTCGGCGCACTCGCTTTTGCGCCGCCGCCGATCGCCACGGTACCGTTGCCGATCGCCTGCGCCGCATTGCCTGTGCTGTTGACGGCGACATATGAGCTGCCGGTGACCTGAGTGTTCTTCACAGACTGACCGAGGTCTCCGATCTGCTGGCCGAGGTTGCCAATCTGCTGATTGGTGTTCCAGAGTTGCGCGCCGGTGACCGCATCGGTGCTGGTGGCCGATACTTCGCCATCCTGCAGGTTGGTGAGCGTGACCTTCGGCGCATTGGCTGCCGTGCCGCCAAGCGTGACCTTGTCGTGTGCGGAACTGTCGTACTGGAGCGCATTCGCCACCGACCCGCTGATGTTGCCGATCGTGGTTTGCAGTCCGGCAATATCACTGGTGTTCTGCGTCACGCGGCCATCCAGATTGGTGATCGCGCTGCCGACGTTGCTTACGACCGTGCCGCCGACGTTGTACGACGGCGCAGTCACCGAACCGTCCGGATTGACCGTCGAGCCGCCGCCGAGCGCCACCGCCGTGCTCGCCGCGTGCGTGTAGAGCTGCGACCCGTTAACAGCGTCCGTACTGGCGGCGTTGACAGCACCTGGCGCCACACCGGTGAGCACCCGGTTGCCCGACGTGCCGGCCAGGTTGATCAGACTGCCGTCCGTCGTCGCGCCGACGTTGATAGTGCGCGACACGGGATCTTGCGTGACGATGCCGATCCCGCCGGTCTCCATGTTTTGCTGCAAGGTGGTGAGGCCGGTGTCGAGCGAGCCGAGTGCGTCGCCGACAGTGGTTTGCGTGGCTCCCTGCAGGTGGTATGTGGGACCGGTCAGCGAACCGTCGGCATTGATTTGTGCGCCGCCGCCGAGTGCGGTCACCATGGGTTTGATCTGACCGACATTGACCGCGGACGTATCCGTGGTGCCCGCTGCGATACCCGTCAGTTCGCGTACGCCGCTAGTGCCGGTGAAATCGACGCTGGCGCCGTCGGTATCTTTGGCGACCGTGAGATTGCGCGACGTCTGATCCTGCTGGACAAGGCCGATCTCGCCGTTCGTGATCTGATTCGTGATGTTGCTCACATCTCCTTCGATAGTTGTGGTGCGCGCGTCGAGATTAGTGATCTGGGTGGTGTTGTCTGTGACGCGCTGATCGAGGTTGGTGATGCTGCCGGTGTTGGCGGCGATATCGCTGGCGTTCTGCGCCACCGCCTCGTTGGTCGCGAACAGTTGCGAACCGTTTACCGCCTGATCGCTGATGGCGTTGATCGCACCGGGCGCCACACCGGATATCGCACGGTTACCGCTGGTGCCGGCCATGTTGACGTGCATGCCGTCGGTTGCTGCGCCGACAAGAAGGTCATGAGAAACCGGATCCTGCGTGACCAATCCGATACCGCCAGCGTTGATCTGCGTCTGGAGCAGCGACAGGTTGGTGTCGAGCGAACTGAGCGCGCCGCCCACCGTGGTTTGGGTGCCAGCTTGTACATGGTAGGTGGGCCTGGTTACCGAACCGTCGGCATTGACGGTAGCCCCACCGCCAAGCGATGAGACGACCGGACTGATCTGACCGAGATTGACCGCGGAACCCGCGGTTGTGCCAGCTGCCACCCCGAGCAACTCGCGCGAGCCTGCAGTTCCGGTGAAGTCGACATGTTTGCCGTCCGTGCCCTTCGCCACGGTCAGGTCGCGCGAGACCGAGTCTTGCTGCACCAGTCCAATTGCGCCATTGTCGATGTTGGTGGTCATACTGGCCATATCCGCAGTATTTTTCTCGACCGCCTGATTGGTGTCATACATCTGCGCGCCGGTGACAGCGTCAGAACTGCCGGCGTTCAGCGCGCCGTCCGCAACGTTGGTGAGCTTGACGGGCGTGCCGGCGTTGCCAAGCGTCGCCACGTCATGCTTCGCGGTGTCGTACTGAAGCGCGTCGGCGCTGGCGGCTATGCTGTCTGTCGCAATCGACGCCAAAGCCGCGCCGACGTCGTTGTAGGTCGTGCCGCCGATGACGTATGCCGGGGAGGTGATCGAACCGTCCTGGTTGATTGCTGCGCCGCCGCCAAGTGCTGCGTTCACGCTCTTGAGTTGACCCACCGTCGCTGCGTCGGAGTCGAATGTGCCGGCTGCGACATTGATGATCTGGCGACGCTGCGCAGTGCTGCCCACTGAAATCGCATTCACCCGGTCCGCGACCGAGTCGTTACCCAGCGCGATCGAATTCGCCTGGCTCGCCGTCGCACCGACGCCAAACGCCATCGAGTTCGTGGCGCCCTTGAGGATCTTCGCGTTGTAGCCAATCGCCACGCCACCGCTCTCCTGCACAATGGCGCCCGTGCCCATCGCCATCGCGTTCGTTGCGACCACGTTAGCGTTGTAGCCAATCGCCAGCGAGTTGTCCGACATGACCCCGACCGACGCGCCCGCACCAATCGCGGTCGAGTTCAGCGACCTTGCATTGGCGCTCGATCCGACCGCCGTCGCCTCGTTGGCGGCAGCATACGCGCCCGCGCCCACAGCCAGCGCATCGATGCCCTCTGCATCCGCCACTGGACCGATCGCCATCGCATTCATGTCACCCGAAGTAGTCGTCGCCGTACCGCCTGGCGTCACGTTCTCACTCACCGCAATATAGCTTGTCACCGATGGCGCGCCCAGCAGCATCGACTTCACACCACTCGTTTGCTGCGCATTCTGCGTGACTTGCGTCTGCAGCGCGTTGAGTTGGCTGGCCGTTGATGAATTTGTACCAATCAGGATGTCGTACACCTGACCGACCGTTGCCGCATCGGTCATGTCCCTGCCGCTTGCCAAATTGGTAATGCGGCGCTCCGCCCCCCTGCTGCCCACCGACACGGTATTGGCAGCGTACGTCATCGCGTTCGTACCGATAGCCGTCGAGTTGGCGTACCCGGCTGCCGCGCGCGAACCGATCGCAACCGCGCCGTTACCACTGGCAAAGGCACTACCGCCAATGGCGACCGCTTCGCCGCCCGACGCAGTCGCCGCGCTCGCGACCGAGACCACCTTGACATACTTCGACGCGTCGGTCGGATCCCCGGCGACAATGTTGATCGCCTGCAGTGCATCGCCCACGTTGGCGTATGTACTTCCGCTGATCACATAACCCGGCGCCGAAATCGTGCCATCCCTGTTCACCGCCGTGCCACCGCCCAGTGTTGCCGCCACGCTGTTGGCCGTGTTGTACAGCTGCGCGCCGTTCACCGCGTCCGTGCTGCCCGCTGCCACTGTGCCCGCGGCAAGACCCGTGATCTTCGTGCCGTTCGCACCCTTCAACGTGAGCTTGCCCATCGTCATGTCATCGTACGCGACGAAGTTGCTCCACACGTTGCCACTGTTGTCCACGTTCGCGCCCATCGCCTTGATCTGGGCCAGATTGACCGCATCGGTATTCTGCGTACCTGCGGCCACGTTGGCGATTTGGCGCTGCAGCGTGCTGCTGCCCACCGACACCGTGTTATCACGGTCAGCCACCGACCGCTGACCCAGCGCCACCGAGTTAAATCCAGTAGCACTGCTTGCCGCACCCAAAGCTGTTGAAAACCGGGCCACGGACACAGCTGCGGTCCCGAGCGCAATTCCACCGGCTCCGTCGACTTCGGCAAGCTCGCCAATCGCTGTCCCTTGCGTAGCCGAAGCATTAACGAAAGAGCCACGGCCGACGGCGGTACTGCCACGAGCGGCCGCATTGGCAGGCGCAGTGTCGGTACGAGGATTCGAACCGCCCATAGCGTTGTCGGTAGGCACACCAAACGCCACAAAAGGCGAATCCGCCCCGCCGTTGTTCACGACGTTGCTAACCGTGTTGGTAACGTTGGCGAGGTTGTTGGTTACGTTGGCCAGGTTACCCGCCACGTTTGTCACGTTTTGGTTTGTCTGGTTCAACTGGCCGACGTTAACCGAGCCGGTCGCCGCAGTGCCGGCCGCAACGCTGGTAATCTGCCGCTCTGCGCCATACGAGCCGACCGAACCGGTATTGACGCGGTCAGCGATCGACCCGGAGCCCAGCGCCACGCTATAGTCGTTGCCCGCAATGGCGTTAGATCCCCCTGCCACCGAGTTGAAACCCTCGGACATTGCGTGGCTGTCTGCCGCAAACGACTGCAGGTCTGAGGCGAGCGCCGCCTGGCCGTTCACGATCGCGTCGATGCCGGTCGCCGCCACAGCAGCAAGCAGCGCCACATTCCGTGCACCGCGCCCGGACGACTTCTTCCCGCGCCCTCTTGCGGTCTCTGCAACAGCTACAAACGTGCCGGCAGACGCATTCCAAACAGTTTTATAAGACTGGTTCAAGATTTATCCCTTCCTCTTATATGAACAACGCATCCTAAAACAGGACAGATATTTCTTATGGATTCCTAAATACGTACTCGAAATCTGAAAAATATTTAAGAGCCTTTCACACCTCGCCAACACCTGAAACCCTGCCGCGCAACGAAACACTCCCTAGCTCTCGCCGAAACCTGAACAGGAATTTTTAGCCTACTCACGCTAAAAAAACTCTGTTTTACGCTAAACAGGGAAGATAAAACATACGAAAATTCCTAAATTTCATTGAGACGCCGTAAACGAAGCGAGCTTTACCCGTGGATGGAAAACGCTCGTCGTTCTGTAGGACGCTGCCACGTGGCGCCGTGCTCGCTCGAGCCGAGGTCATAGCGCATCGGAGATGCTTCAAAGAAGTGTATCGAACGCTAACGCGGAATTCGACCTGGCCGAATGGATAGGACCTGCCCAAAACCAAACAAAAGCCACATTAAGCACAGAGTGGGTTTTGCCCGCCGGCAGCGGGAGATTGCGGCTCCTATGCCGCGTAATTTTGGGCTTCGGCTAGTGGCAACGGTCCGCAGTGTCGGTGCGACGACGGGAATTTACCAAGCACTTCGGATGACTACGGCGACCGGGCGCGCGCCCTCGAACGTGGACGCGCAGGCGCTATTATCAGCCGCCATGGGAAGCGACCGGCGCGTTCGCGGGTGCGACCAGGAGCTACGCGGCTAGAAGTGCCGCATACAAAGCGCCCTGACCATCGGCCCGCGGCACATCACCTCCACGCGGGCCCAACACAGCAACCGCCTAGATCTTCTCGAACAACACCTCTTGCGCACCCTCCCACAGCACCTTGGTGCCGAGCTCGCGCAGCTTTTCCTTGCCTTCGACGATTGTCAGGAAGTGATTACCCGCAAGCTGGCCAAGCTTGCTCGCGAAGCAGCACGAACCGTACGCGAGAATGATCTCCGTTTCGCTGTAACCGCCCGGGTAGAACAGGATGTCGCCCACCGACGGATGGCTTGTGTGATTTTCGAAGCCGACCGCCACGCCGTCGTTTTCGAGTTTGAAGTCGCCCAGCGGGACCCAGCAGCCCTCGCCGCTCCAGCGCACGTGGATGATCTTCTGGCGGTACGGCAGGAGCTTCAGAAAGGCGGCCACTGTTTGTGGCGCGTCGGGATGAGTTTCGGCGGTGAAGACGTGGCCGCAGGAGGTGATTCGAAGTCGGGTCATCGCTAGGTATCCGGTATGAAGGGTTGGGTGGAAGGTCGGTCAGACGCCGGCTGGGGCCAGGCTGTAGGCGCAACATTCTGTCTATCGGTGCAAGGCTTCGACAGATACAGTTGCCGTCCATCTGGTCAGGCCAGTTGATCCAGTGGCGACGGCTGCCACGCACGAAGCAGGTCGCCGCGCCCCAACGGCGAACCGCCACGAACCGACGCAACCCTCTACAAGCCAACAGGTACAACGGGTGCCCCCGTTTTTCGCTTCGCTACATATAGAACACACTGGCTGCAAACCGGCCGGAACAGCATCCGGGCCCGGACGTGCCAGGTCCATCGCCCGCCGCGCCACGAAACTTCGTAGTTTGCAAGCCGTGCAATGCACAGCAAACTGCGAAAGGTGCGTGATTGCCGTTTCGGCGCTTCATTGAACCTTGCCCTCGACGACCCACCACGGCCGGCCGCGATACGCTGTGCCAAGTGGCAATCGGGCACTCCCGCGCTGCACAGCAGCACAGCATATCGCGGGCGGCGAACGTTCGCATGTCGTCAAGCGTCGGCCTGCCGCTCGGGTATTGCCTGGCGGGGTGAGCCGCCCACACGATCCAGCCGCGCAATCCGACTCTCAGCCGCGCAGCCGGTAGGCAAGCGGCGTCACTCCGTAGCCACGCTTGAACTGCACGGAGAAATGACTGGCATTCTCGAAGCCGACCGTAATCGCGACTTGCAGCACCGTCTGATCGGTGGCGCGCAGCAGCCTCGCGGCTTCTTCGAGTCGCAAGCGCGTGACGAACTGGTGAGGCGTTTCTCCGGTCTCGCGGCGGAACACACGAGCAAAATGAAAGCTGCTTAAGCCCAATACTGTTAACAATGTCGAATTTGTGTTAACTTTCAAGCGCCTGCAACGACAAGAAGAGCTTGAAGATGGCAAGAACGGAAGCAACGCTGCCCGGTGGTGCGAGGCTCGCGGACTATCTGGCGGTGGGGTATCTGGCGCTG
>NZ_WOEZ01000075.1 GCF_013177735.1 Paraburkholderia elongata
GAAACCCGATGGCAGAAAGCAGCGTCATCCATTCCAGTAAGAAGACGATAGCGTGGCAAGCCGTCAGGCGGCTCAGAAGACATAGCTGTGCTCCCAAATTTGATGTGCGGCATTGTGACAGCGAAGCGCTGCCTGAATATAAATGTCGATCCTTCCGCCAGAATACATTGGGTCTCCGCTTTGATCGGCGACTTTGTAGAGGACCGACGGATTCCGTGAGGTCGAACCGCCCGGTCACGATCGTCGCTGAGCGGCCAGGATCGTCGACATTCTCGTCGACCAGTCGCTGTCTGCCCCAGTCCAACGCTCGGGTCTAGCGATGAGCAGGGCGTTCGCGAACGTAAGCTGGATATCCCTCTTAGGCCAGCGTTTGCAGCAATCTGAATCCTTCAGGCCAATCGCCCAGGTCGCTATCCGCGTTGAGATGCCCTTTCGCTCCAGCTTCGACGAGTTCGCTACCCCAGGCTTTAGCGCGGCGATGCGCATAGTCTGCGCTGCCATAGGGGTCGTTGGAGCTGGATACGACGATAGTAGGAAACGGCAGCCGCTCCGATTGCAAAGGCGCGAATCCGGCTGCAGCCGCCGCGGGAAATGCCGATGTGGCCGGGTCCGGCACGGCGACAAGCATCGCGCCGCGGATCCGGGTCGAATGGCGAGCCGCCCAATGCACGACCGCCAGGCATCCAAGGCTATGCGCCACGATGACTGTGTCCTCGCCGCTTTCTGCTACCTGTCGCTCGATTGCCGATACCCAATCGTCGCATACGACATGATCCCAATCTTCGACAAGGAGGCGCCGCCAGTCTGGATGCGCCGCCTGCCACACGCTTTGCCAGTGCAATGGACCGGAATTGCCGATGCCGGGAACAACGAAAACGGGGTGGTCCATTTGCCAGCTCTCCATCATTGAATGAGCATCCAGTGTAAAAGCGAGCGAATTCAGGCAACATCGCTAATCAAATGAATTGACGGCGCCGCACAATCAAATCAACTGAAGTTGGGAGTTCGCACAAATGAAACAAAGGCAGGTAACGTTGGACAGGCTTGACTGGCGGATACTGGAGGCGCTCCAGTGCAATGCGCGCATCAGCAATACCGAGCTCGGAAAGCAGATTGGACTTTCACAACCGGCCGTCACCGCCCGCATCAAAAGACTCGAAGAGCAAGGCGTCATCGAGGGTTACGCGGCGCGGATCAATCCTGGTCTTGTGGGCCGTGGCATCGCAGCGATCGTGCGGATCCGCACGACCCACGCTGAGATAAGGCGTTGCCTGCGCGCCTTTGAATCGATGCCTGAGATCGTCGAGGCGCACCGGATCACTGGCGAAGACTGCTTCATGGTTCGCATTTTGGTCGAAGAGATGACACAGCTCGAAGTGGCAATCGATTCGCTGGCCAGATTCGGGCCAGTGACGACCTCAGTCGTGCTGGCGAGCTATCCACCGAAGACGATCGGCGGATCGCAACGTTAAGCGGCTACCATGCGGAAATCCGAGCGTGCGTCGACGATCGGTTACGGTCGACGGAATCAGACAAAGAGCGGCCACAGGCAGCCGTTCGAAGAGACGTCCAAAAAATGGCTGTGACGCAAGCGGATCAGGATTCAGTCAGCTCATTGAGCGCAACCCTACGCCTTGACATCTGTTACCGCGAGATCCTGAACTTCTCTCGGCCGAAGGATTTTTTCAACCAGCCGAGCCGACATCTGGCGGCTCAATAGTCTCTGCAAGTTCGCAAGCAGTCGATTTCGCGCCCCCACAACCCGATAGCTCCGATTGCGATCGAGCGCCCACAAAGCATCCTGCACCACGTTCGCGACCGGCATCGGCACGCCGACCGCGGCCTCCTTCGCGCCAACAACGTCAAAAAAAGCCGTTTGCGTCGCGCCAGGACACAGTGCGACGACCCGGATGCCGCGATGCCGGTTCTCGGCCCAAACCGCCTCTGAAAATGAAAGAAGAAAAGCCTTCGTCGCGCCATAGACCGCCATATACGGATCTGGCTGGAATGCCGCGGTTGAAGCGACGTTGATGACCGCGCCACTGGATCGCGCTTGCATCCCCGGCAGCAGAAGATGAGTCAGCTCGATCGCGGCGATGCAGTTCACCAGAACTTCATCGCGTTGGCGCGTCAACGGAATCGATTCAAAGCGCCCGTAGGCGGCAAAGCCTGCATTGTTGATAAGTGCGTCGACGATGGTGCCGGTCGCCTTCAGGTGACGATCGATCATGGGTACGGCATCGGTCGAGCTCAGGTCGACCGTGAGGAAATCGACGTCGCAAGCGTAGTCGCGGCGCAGTTCGACGGCCAGATCACGCAGTTTGTCGTGAGAGCGTGCGACCAGCAGGAGTTGCGCACCGCGTTCGGCCAACGCATAGGCGAACGCCCGTCCGATACCCGACGAAGCGCCCGTGACGAGTGCTGTTTTTCTGCCAAAATCAAATGATTTGCTCATGGCCTGCTGATGGAGTGAAAGGTGAGTTGCACTCTAAACCGTTGACTATAGGCAACGGTCAAGCGTAAATGACGCTCCACGACATTGATTGGAGGCAGCATGCGCATTGGCGAGCTATGCAAGCGGGCGGGCGTTTCACGCGATACCGTCCGCTACTACGAGCGGATGGGTCTGCTGGATAAAGCAACGCAACCTCACGCGACGAATATTTACAAGCACTATTCCGAACTCTCGTTACAGCGGATACGGTTGATCGTCCACGCGAAGGCGTTGGGTTTCACGCTGGCGGAAATCGGTGACGTCGTTCATGTATGGGATAGCCCGACATTCGGAGTAGCGCAAAAGGTCGCGTGCCTGCAAGCAAAGCTCGCGGAACTCGACGAAAAGAGCCACGCGCTAACCGCGCTGCGCGCAGGGTTGCTGAATGCGCTGGCCAAAGTTGGCGGCGATTGTGTCGATGGAGAAATAGCGTGACGAGTCACGGTTGTGCAAGCGCCATGCTGCCTCAAACAGGAACGTCAATGGCCGCTTTGATCGCACGCGAGAGTCCGCTATACAGGGTCGAGTTGAGCCCGTCGTCGTGGGACAGGGTTCGGCCAGTTTGAGACGGTCGATTCGCTCAACTCGGCTGCACAAAGCAGTCATTCGCTGTCTTGCCTTAGCTGCGATCAAGACTGCTCAGAGCACCAAAGAATCCTCGCAGGATCGATGTTCGTTGGCGGTTCTTGTCGGGACCTTTGGCCGCGACGAAACGCAATATCAGCGAAGGTAATTCCAGTATCGCGATCTATCTCATCTGCTGCTTGTGGATTGCCGCGACGACGGGATCATAGATCTCTTACCTTTTATTTGTAGAGCCAAGGCTTATAGGCAATCTCGATGTTGTATCCGTCCGGGTCGCCGATGTTCGCCGCGAAGTAGTCGGCACGCCATTCGGGCCGAAGGCTCGGTTCCTTGTTTGAAGTAGCTCCCGCGTCTATCGCCGCCTTGTAGCTGGCCCTGACAGCGTCCGCGCTCTTGGCGGTGAATGCGACGTAAAGGTCTTTGGCGACTTCGCCATTCTTCAGCCAGAAACCCGGATTGCTATTGATCGCGAAACCGTGCAGTTGATCGAACTTGTAGGGCATGTCGATGCCAAGCGGCTCAAGCAGCTTCTTGTAAAATTCGCTCGACCGTTCCAGGTCAGAGACGGGGAGATAAATATGGTCAATCATGGCTTTCCTCTTTTCGTTTGACTTTGACAGCCCCGATCAGGGCTCTGCTAAATCCTCATCCGGCAAGTTAGTTTGCCGGGGTGAGCGCACCTCGGCGAAGCAGTCGCGAATCTCCTCGCTGGCTCCTCCCAGGCGGCGAAGTGGTCCCCGGTCCAGGATGAGGGTGAAGGGGGTGATGGCGTCATTGGGCATGCATTTCTTCTCCGTCAGCTGACACCTTCAACAATGAGTCCGTGATAGATCGCCCCGTGCTTGCGGTGCTTGGCGACGTTTTGGTAGGCCTCGCTGTAACCATGGCGTTATACACAAATGTCGTCACCGCCGTCGTCGCTTAACAAGCGCAATGTTTTTGCAGCGACATGAACTTCTCTGAGTCCGAGCCAGATCGTTTTTGCGCCGGGTTCGCCATCGCCCTTGCGACCGAGGAATCCGCCCAGGCGCGCGACCAGTCGCAGCACTTCGTTGAGCTTCGGTTGCGCCGGCACTCGGGTCTTCGTGAGCAGGTAGGCGGCGCGAATTTCATCGGGATCGAAGAACAGATGGGCGTCCAGATCGGGGCAGGTTCGGCCCAGCCGCATCAGATAAGCCACACGCCAGGCCACCACCAGGAACAGCGCCAGCGCGCGCTCGAGTCGTTCGATCGTGCCCAATTGAAGCGCTTCGACACGGCACGCGTTCTTCAGGATGTTGAACAGGATCTCCACTTCCCAGCGCGCCCGATACCACTCAATCAGTTCGAGCGCTTCCTCCACCGTGCTGGCCGTGCGGTTGGTCAGCAAGCGCCATTCGACTGGCTTGACGCCCGCAGGCGCATCGAATTCGCGTGCGACCAGGCACGTCGCAGCGATGCACTTGCCTTTGCCCGCGGGCAACTCCACACGCTGCACCCACAGGCGCTGATGTACCGTGCGCGCCTTGACGCCATGGCGCGCAGCCATCGTGAAGGCGATCTGCCCGACGGGTTCCCCGCCGGTCGTGCGCTCCCACAGCTTGTCTCCTTCGGGCAGGCAGCGATTATGAGCGGCACGCACCAGCCAGTCGGCCGGCGTGCCCAGCGCTTGCGCGCGCTCCATCAGCGGCATCAGATCCGCTTCGCGGTCAGCCATATACACCAGGCGCGTAGACGGCAGGCTCGGCGCCATCTCGGCAATGCGCTCGTAACCTTCGATCCAACGCACGCTTTCCTTCGGACCCCCGCGCTTACCGGATCCGTCCTTCTTCTCGCGCGCCCACATCCACGCATCCAGAACGCCCAATGGCTCGCGCTGCGGCGTGACGGCATAAGTCGGATGCAGAAACATCCCGCGCTGCGCTTCGTAAGTCAGCGGTCCGAGTCCAATCGCGCCTTGCCCGTTGAAATCCAGTTCCGTGGTGTCCTGCACGCAGAGCACGACCCGATGGGCTTGCATCCGCCCTTGGGTCTGCTGCCAATGCGGCTCCAAAATCGCATGCCACTCGACCTTGTCGTTGTCGAAGAAGCGGTACGCCGCCATCGTCTCGCCCCAACCCTGGCATGCCTTGGGCACGCTGGCCATCGGGTCGGCTGCCATTCTTTCCATCAAAAGCCTCGCTCGTTTGTTCAGGCGCGCATCGCCGAGCTCGAGCTGCGTGAATTCCGTCTGGGTCCAGGGCGTCGATTCGGTGACCAATGCGTCCACTCAAAAAGCGAGAGTAAACGCGATCCGCCGAAAGTTTACAAGCGCAGCGCTATGTCATTGATAGTAAACACGCTCTTTCACGCTCCTACCTTGCCGGTCGAAGATGTGTATAAGGGGATGGGCTGAAGGGGTATTAATTTCCTCAATTTTTTTCGATTTTTGTTGTTATTTTTATTATTGACCACGGAGGTAAGATCGCCGCAGCCTGAATAGAAGAAGGGGCAAAAAATGGCGATCACCTTGAATCAGTCGGCGTCAGCAAATCTGAACAAGTCGTTAAAGATAGACGCCATTCGATTCCTTGCGGCTGTCTGGGTCCTGATGTATCACTTTCGGCCACCCGAGTTTAAAGAACTTCTGCCACATCGGCTGGCCTTCCTGGGCGACGCATTGTGGTCAGGCTCGACAGCCCTGTTCGCAGGTCCCGCCGCCGTCATCGTATTCTTTGTCATTTCCGGCTATTGCATCCACAACGCATATCAAAAGGATGTGACGCTCAAGCCAATCAACTATTACGCGTCCAGATTCATCCGCATTGGATTGCCGCTGGTCATCTTGCTTTGCCTCGTTCAACCTTTGCCGACGGGGCAAAATTATCTGGAGTCCGTGCTTTGGTCGCTCTACTGCGAGATGGTGTATTACGCCGCTTATCCGATCTTGCGCGCCCGCTTTCGCTACATCGGCGAAATGATCGTTGGCTGCGCAGTTGCGGCAGGCGTGATGGTGGCCGTGGTTCGTCTGGTAGGGCACCCGGTTTGCCACGGCTGCGTCATAGAGACGTATGGCGTTCCCGGTACGGCTTTACTGTATGCGGCTGGATGGATTTTCGGCTGCCTGATCGCGGAGACCCAACGCAACGCGGAGCAGTTCCACATCCATGGCGCGTATTCCCCGCTGACCCTGATGCTCAAGCGCGGCCTTGATCGGAGCACTCGTTACCTGGCAAACCATCTGGTTGCACTGAGAGTGGTAGTTGTCGCGGGCGGGGCAGCAATTATGATTTTGCTGTCCGAATCGAATCTCAAACCGGCCGTTGTGCCGTTGATTACCCCAGATATCACGCTTCCGCTATTTCAGTTCCTTGCGGTAATCTGGATCGCGGCGGAGACAGCCACGCCTTCCAAAGGTCGCGTGTGGTCCAGACTGGCTGCGTTCGGAGCGTGGTCCTATAGCCTCTATCTTTGCCACAAGATGGCGCTTGCGCTGCTGGAAATGACCGGATTCGACGACACATCCCGATTCGCATGGTTCGTGCAGGTGGCGTTGGCGTTCGCCATCAGCTATGTGTTTTACCGGATGATCGAAAAGCCTTCTCATCTGATTTCCCAGCGACTACGGAAATACACGCCGAATGCACCTGCTGCACCGGCTGCCTGAGCTATCTCCGCCTGCTGAAATCTTTCTTCGCCGTGGCGACCCTGTCGATCGCCGCGGGTTCGCCGCGCCACCGCCCTTGACGACTGACAACCTGTGCACATCATGCACAGAGCTTGTGACGCACGCGGCGTCGTAGCGACAACCTGCAGCCCCTAGACTTCGTTCCTTCCCAGTCACGCGGCACATCGTTCAGACCGATCTGGCTCGCGGCCAACTGGTTCAACTCCTTCCCGGCTACTCCCTCGGGGCACGCCACTATTACGCCCTTTACCCGCAAACGCGGTATGTAGCGCCCAAGGTGCGAGCCTTCGTCGACCATATGGCCGAGCACTATCGCGAACGGTAATCACCCGATTATCGGGGCCGATTTGTAGCACAATATGCTCCAGGCGGCCGCGACGCTCCATCGCGCTTTGCCGAAAAATAAAAGCATCAACGCGTTCCGTAGCGAACTCCGCCATGTATTGCCCGACACGGCATACACATTAGGCAGTCGGCGACGCGGATGCATTGAGACGACCGAATACCAACCGAACGGGTCAAAATGGACAGCTTGCTTATAGGGCCGGCGACGCGCAAACAGGTCGTTTTTGCAGGTACATGCGCGTTATTCGTTTTGCTCACATTGATGATCGCGGGTCCGCGCGCGCACCAGACGTTGCCGGCCATCACTCCCTTCATGCCGATGTGTGCGCTCACGGTGTTCACCACATCGGGCATCGCCGCGTTCCTTCTCGGCGCCCGCTTTACCGTGACGCCACAACCGATGCTCGGCGCGCTCGGCGGCGCGTACGCATTCACGGCAATTACCGTCGCTCTGCAACTGCTGATGTTCCCGGGTGTTTTCACGCGCACCGGCCTGTTCGGCGCCGGGCCTCAAAGTGCGGCCTGGATGTGGGTTTTCTGGCATGCGGGATTTCCGCTGCTCGTCATTCTGGCAGCGCTCACACGCGACCGCTTCCCGAGCAAGCCGATCGAACTACCAGATATCGATCGCTGGGCGTGGGCGTTGATCGGTGTTCCAATAGTGCTTGCCGCAGCGCTCGGGATCCTCGCCATTCATGCGAATCTGTCGACGCCTTTTCATACGGCGCCCGAGACGAACGCGCTTTCAGGCGGCCGAACCGGATTCGTCATCTGCTCGCTTGACGTTCTCGCGATCGTCGTGGTCCTGCTCAAAGGGCGACTGCGGACCGTGCTCGATCTATGGGTCACCATTGCCCTACTGGCGTCCTTTGCGGACGCCTGCCTGAATCTATTGAGCATGGACCAGTTCACGCTTGGCTGGTACGTCGCGCGGGTCTTCAGCATGCTGGCGCCCGGCGTCCTGGTATGCGTCCTGGTCTGGGAAGTGACCGTGCTCTACCGCGAATTGTCCGAGGCGCACGCTTCCCTGTTGCTCACGTCCACACACGACGCCCTGACGCGCGTTTATAACCGTAGCTACTTTAACGACCAGTTTCGCAGGGAATTCGACCGTGCGGCGCGCAACGGTCAGTCGCTCTCGCTCGTCATGGTCGATGTCGACAATTTCAAAGATTACAACGACGCCTTCGGCCATCTGCGGGGCGATGTCTGCCTTAGCGCAATTGCGAAAGCGCTGGCAGGAACAGCGCGTCGGTCAAGCGATTTCGTCGCCCGTTACGGCGGCGAAGAGTTCGCCCTGGTGTTACCCGACACTGGATCGGAAGAAGCATTGGTCATTGCCGAGCAGGCCCGGCTCGCAGTCATGCAATTGGGCATGACTGCGCCAATACCTGGCGGTCAGGTCACCGTCAGTGCCGGGTGCGCGACGAACGAACCGAACACGCTGAGCACGCCCAACGCACTCGTTCAGGCAGCGGACGCCGCGCTCTACGACGCGAAGCGTGCGGGACGCAATCGGGTCCAGTCCGTCACGCCCTAACGATAAAGCTCGATGCCTTTCAGGCAGCAGAGTCCTAAAGCTGCCCGAAAGCCCCTCACGGCAGTAAAAAAGACCACCGCAGCGCCAGGCCGCCCCCACCCGTGGCAAAATCACCGGCATCGCGGCATTCGTCCGGGAGACCTGCAATGGGCAACAAGACGCACGGCGAACGCAACGCTAACGCGGCCGGCCGGTCGGAGGCCGCACCGGACATTCCCGGACAGGTTGTCCTTGTCTTTCAGGGAGGCGGTGCCCTCGGCGCGTACCAGGCGGGTGTCTATCAGGCGATGCATGACCGCAAGGTCACACCCGACTGGGTGATCGGCACGTCGATCGGTGCGATAAACGGCGCGATCATCGCCGGCAATCTGCCCGAGAACCGCGTTGCGCGATTAACCCAGTTCTGGAACGGTGTGGCGCGTCGTGGCGTCGATGCGGCAAGCTGGCTGTTGCCTGGGCTCGCAAACTGGTCGCGCGACATGGCGATCGTCACGCAAGGCGTGCCGTCGTTCTTCACCCCACAGCCGGGATCATGGGCGAATATTCAGGCGCGCGTCGGCGCGGAGCGGGCGGCATTCTATTCGACGCAGCCACTGCGTGAAACCCTGTCTTCACTGATCGATTTCGATTACCTGAATCGCAAGGAGACGCGGCTGACGGTTGGCACGGTCAATGTCTGCAGCGGACGTATGCGGTATTTCACCAATCGCGACGCGCCGATGGACGTCGAGCACGTGATGGCATCCGCCGCTTTTCCACCCGGCTTCCCTTCGGTGCGACTGGAAGGCGAATCGTACTGGGACGGCGGCATCTACTCGAACACGCCGCTGGAAGCCGTGCTCGATGATCGGCCGCGAAGCAGCTCAGTGATTTTTTCGGTGCAGTTGTGGCCATCGAGCGGTCCGGAACCCGAATCCATCTTGCAGGTCATGAGCCGGCAGCGCGACATTCAGTATTCGAGTCGCGCGGAAAGTCATCTCGATCGACAGAAGCAGATTCACCGGCTGCGTCACGTGATTCGCGAACTCAGCCAGCACATCCCCGAAGAGAAACGCGATACGTCGGAGGTTCAGGCGCTCCTCGGCTGGGGCTGTGGCACGACGATGCAAGTATTGGAACTCGACGCGCCGGCATTCGATAACAACGATTTGAACAGGGATATCGATTTTTCCTCGAATGGCATCGAGCGGCGCTGGGCCGTAGGTTATGAAGACACGATCCGCTTACTGGAGCGTGCCCCCTGGCGCGAAACACTGGACCCTATGGAGGGCATCTCAGTCTTTCGAATGGCCTCCGTGGATGGCCAAAGATAACTCGTGATCTGGCTCGCCGATGCGGTGCTCGTCATACACGCACTGATCGCGCTTTTTATCGTGGGTGCGATCTACGGCGCTACGGCGCGTCCGTTGTGTCGAGAAGACGGGCTGCTTCACGCCGGCTCTCCTCGGCCTCGAGCGGTCGTTGAGTCTGGCTGAAGAGCGAGCTCAGGTTGCCGAGTGTACGCGCTTCATCCTGGCGGTAGGCCGCGGGAGTATCCCGCGACAGAGTCCGGTAAAGGTCCAGCGCGTTCCGGTAAGCGTCTTCAGCCTCGCGTGGGCGCCCGCTGTGACTGAAGAGGACACCTAGATTGTTCAACGTCCGCGCTTCGTCCGGCTGGTAGACCATCGGGGTTTCCTCCGCGAGCACACGATAGATCTGCAAGGCCTGCTGATAAGCTTGCTGCGCCTCCTTCGGCCGTTGTGTGGCGCGATAGAGCGCGCCAAGATTGGTCAGCGTGCGCGCCACATCGGGCCTATAGAGTGCTGGACTCTCCCGGACAAGCTGCTGCCGGATCGTTAGCGCTTCCTTGTAGGCATGCTCGGCTTCCCGGAGTTGCTGCATCGCGCTATAAAGATTCCCGAGATTGTTCAGTGTACGAGCGAGTGCCGGGCGGTAGGCCGCGGGATTGCTTCGCACAAGAGCCCGCTGGATGTCCAGCGCCTCGCGATACGCCTGCTCCGCATCGCTCATGCGTTGTGTGGCACCGTACAGGATGCCGAGGTCGTTGAGCGTCGTCGCCATATCGGGTTTGTAGGTCGCGGGGTCGCGATAGGCCAACGCACGATCGATGTCCAGCGCTTCGCGATAAGCATCCGCCGCTTCTTTCAGGCGCTGTGTATCGCGATATAGGACGCCGAGGTTGTCGAAAGTTTCTGCCACAGCGGGCCCGTAAGCCACCGGGTTCTGTTTCGCCAATGCCCAATAGGTCTCCAGCGCCCGCAGATAGGCGGCCTCCGCTTCCTTGGGTCGTTGCAATCCAACGTAGAGGTTGCCAAGCTTGTCGAATGTGCGCGCAATCTGGGGCTGGTAGGCGGCGGGCTTCTCCTGTGCAAGCACCTGATAGCGCGACAAGAGCGTGCGGTAAATCGGTTCCGCACGTTCAAACTCGCGCTGCTCCTGCAAAGTGTCGGCAAGCGCGGTCGCCATGTCGCTATCTTCCGGTTGCAACGCATGGGCTTTTTCCAGATACGGGAGCGCATTCTGCGGCGCGAAGCGCAGCAATTCGATCTCGCCAGCCTGATAGCAACGCGCCGCGAACACCTGCGGGGTTACTTGCGGGGTTCCCTGTTTTTCGGCAAGCAGTTGGGTCAGCAACTGTGATGCACTCTCCAGATCAAAGCGCTCGAGTGCGTCGTCGATGTGCAATTCAAGAGGATCAGGACTCCGTGCGATCGAGGATCTGCGCAGCAGATCCTCGTAACGTGTGGCCCATTGCCGGGCTTCTGCCGCGAGCGCTGCGTCGGGCTGCGCCCTGATTTGCCCGGCAAGGCGCTCGACTAGCGGTTCGACGTTGGCGAACGCGGTATCGGTCTTGCGCCCAGCACGGCCCGATTGCGCATATGCCGCGCCTAGTATCACGTTGGTCGCGCTCGCAAGCGAGACTATCTGGGCGTCGGTAAGTTTGGCGCCCTTCACCACGCGATTCAACTGGATGGTCAGACGATTGAGGGTTTGACCGGGGAGTCCGCAATCCGCCTGTACTTTGAGGCCGTTTTTGACATCGACCTCGGAGAACGCCGGAGAACACGAACTCGCCGCGTCCGCAGCGAGGCATCCCACGGACAACGCAACCATTGTCACGCCCGACAAAATCTTGCGCGCACCCATTTCCCGTCACGCCCGCCGTTCTATGGAAAGCAGTAACGTCCGGACTACAAAACGAGCCTGCAGTCAGATCAGGCCCCCACCTGAATACGATTGACGACGCCATCGATCGCATCCAGACACCAGGCGTCCTGTTCCGCCTGCCGTTTTTCTGCTTCGGTCGCCACCCAACCTGCTAGCGTGATCCTGTGATTTTCCACATTGATGGTGATCTGCTCGGCGCGCACACGCACATCGGTTTCGAGCACCAGGTGCAAAGCCTCGGAAATCTCATCATCGCCGTCTGCTTCGGCGGGCACCAACTCCAGCAGGTTCACCACGTCGCGACAGCCGCCGACCCACCAGGCAATCACACTCGCGAGGCGCCTGTGGGACAGGCTGCCCACCTGCCCCGTCAAGGTCACTACACCGTCCTCGACCGTCACTTCGACGACGCCGCTGCCGTCGTTGCCCGCGTCGTCCATGGTGCCGTGCAGCACTTCCAGCTGGCCCTTGACGCGCGCACAGATCACGCAGTTGCGAAACTCCACCGTCTGCGCCAGCCGTTCGCAAAGACGCGTGCGTAGCTCGCCATCACCGACCGACGGGTTGGCGGTAACACGCAGTTGGTCGACCAGACGCGTTCCATCGCAGTGCAACTGGGTCAAATGAAGAAGGCGTTTCTTGGATGCGATATCCGGCACCTCGCCCGCCACGGTCAGGGCGCCGTCGTCGAAGCTCATATGAATGGGATGATTCCGGAGCTTCAGGTGTGATTCACGTTCGAAGGCTGCCATCACCTGCTTCAGGACCGCATCGCTGCGTTGCATGATCTGCCTCGCGCAAAGGTTGGGTAACGCAGCGCGCTTTATGCTGCGCTGCGCAAGCCTTGCCGCACCCGACGGGCGCCGGTCAACTCGGCGTGCCCGCCATGCGACGGGCGAAGCGTGTCCGCTCGGCTCGGTCCATCAGATCAAGGAATTGATCCGTGTCCATGTGAATCAGCGCTTCGTGATCGCCGGCCTCGAAATAGACGTCCGGCTGATGGGCGAGGCTCTCGTCAAGATAGGTGTACATGCCATAGGCTGTACACACTGGCGGAAGCGCTCCGACGTCGCAATCCTTGAACAGCTCCCGCAGATCGACCTCTTTGGCCAGCAGGAGGTGGCGTCCGGTCTGTGCCCAAAGCTCGGACAGCCGCACGGCGTAGGTCGATGGCAGCACAGCCGCCACATAGCCGTGTTCGTCTTCAAACAACACGGTTTTGGCGAGGCGATCGCCGGGAATATGCGCTGCCGCCGCGGTTTCGATGCTGGAATGGCTGTGCGGATGATGCACGATTTCGTACTGGGAGCCCTTGCTGCGCAGGCACTCCTCAAGAGTGGCAGACATCGACATGACGCACCTCCTCCGGAAGAAAGGGAACGGGAGACTTTCGCTTGATATCCCTTAAGGATAGGTCGCTTTAGTTCGCGTGTGAAAACATGCAGACGGCAGCGCCGTGACTGCGCGCGCATGACGACGAAATGGAACGATCATCCGTATGGCACGCGGGTCCGTTTTCGCCAATAATGGCCCCACATCCACTACTGGACGAGGGCGGCCATGGGTTACAGCCCCGACGCCATCCGCACCATCGCCCTGGTCGGGCATGCCGGATGCGGCAAGACATCGCTTGTCGAAGCCCTGCTGCATCAGGGCGGCGCGATACACGCGCCCGGCAGCGTGGAGCGTGGCACCACGGTTTGCGATTTCGACCCGCTCGAACGCAAATATCACCACTCGCTGAGTTCCGCGGTCGCCCACCTGCACTACCGGGATACCCGCATTTATCTGCTGGATACACCCGGCTATCCGGATTTTTCCGGGCTGTCGATCAGTGCCCTGCCTGCTGTGGAGACTGCCGCCATTGTCATCAATGCACAGACCGGCATCGAAATGACCACCCGGCGCATGATGGCGTGGGCGGAGGAACGCAAGCTCTGCAGAATGATCGTCGTGAACGGCATCGATGGCGAAAAGGTCGATCTTCCCGGGCTTCTGACGCAAATCCAGGAGGCCTTCGGCAAGGAGTGCCTACCTATCAACCTGCCGGCGCAAAGCGGCCGCCAAGTGGTGGATTGTTTTTTCAACCCTGCCGGCGACGCCGACTTCCTGTCCGTTGCTGCCGCGCACAATGCGCTAGTCGATCAAGTGGTCGAGATCGATCCCGCCTTGATGGAGCTCTACCTGGAGCAGGGCGAGGCCATCAGCCCGGAGCAGTTGCACGAGCCCTTCGAACGGGCGCTGCGCGAAGGTCATCTGGTGCCGGTCTGCTTCACGTCGGCGGCCAACGGCGCCGGCATCGCGGAATTGCTCGATGTGTTCGTCCGGCTCCTGCCCAATCCCACGGAAGGCAACCCGCCGCTCTTCTTCCGCGATGCCGACGGACGCCAGCAAGTCGTGCGCGCCGAACCGGTCGCCGACAAGCATGTATTGGCCCATGCCTTCAAGATCGTCATGGACCCTTACATCGGCAAAATGGCCGTGTTTCGCATCCATCAGGGCACGATCAGGCGCGACAGCCAGCTCTATATCGGCGACGGGCGCCAGCCGTTCAGGGTCGTCCATCTGATGATGCTGCAGGGCAAAGAGCACGTGGACGTCCCGCAGGCCGGTCCAGGCGATATCTGCGCCACGGCCAAGGTCGACGAGATCGGCTTCGATGCCGTGCTGCATGACGCCCCCGAGGACGGCAACATCCACCTGACCCCGCTCGATTTCCCCACGTCCATCTATGGTCTCGCGATTGAACCCGCGCGCCGGGGCAACGAGCAACGCCTTTGGGAGATTCTGCAAAAGCTGAGTGCGGAAGACCCTTGCCTGCGCATCGAACACCCGGTCGGCACCAATGAGACGGTGGTGCGAGGTCTGGGCGAATTGCATCTGCGCCTCATGCTGGAGCGCCTGTCCGAGCAGTACAAGCTCGAGGTCGTGACCCGGCCGCCGAAGATCGCCTATCGGGAAACCATCGGCGCCAAGGCCGAGGGACATTGTCGCCACAAGAAGCAAACCGGCGGCGCCGGGCAATTCGGCGAAGTGATGCTGCGCGTGGAGCCACTGCCGCGAGGCACGGGTTTCGAGTTCGTCGACGTGGTCAAGGGCGGCGCCATCCCCGGCCAGTTCATGCCCGCCGTGGAGAAAGGCATCCTGCAGGTCATCGACAGCGGTCCGCTTGCCGGCTTCCCGATGCAGGACGTGCGCGTCACCGTCTTCGACGGCAAGAGCCATCCAGTCGACTCCAAGGAAGTGGCATTCGTCTCCGCCGGGCGCAAGGCCTTCATCGATGCTGTGCTGAAAGCCCAGCCCATTCTGCTCGAACCCATTGTGGACATCGAGGTGATGACGCCGGAAGCCGCGATGGGCGACATCATCGGCGACCTGTCCGCGAGGCGCGGTCAGGTGCATGGCACACGCACGGCCGCCGGCAACGCCGTGGTCGTAGCGGGGCAGGTGCCGTTGTCCGAACTCAACGACTATCAGTCGCGTCTGAACGCCATTGCCGGCGGGCACGGCAACTACAGCATCCAGCTCAGCCACTACGATCCGGTGTCCCCCGCGCAGCAGGAGCGGATGGCGTCGCAGCACAAAAAACAGGGCGACAGCGCGGCGCCATGAGTGGCATGCCGGATACGAGCACGGCTACCGTGCCATCTGCAGATCCGCGATCGTCGCGCCAAGAAAACGCGCTGCCTCACCGCCCGTGACGACCCGATGGTCGAATGTCAGACTTAGCGGCAAGATCCGATGCACGGCGGGAACGCCGGCTGCTGGCACAACCTGCTCGTGAATGCGCCCGGCGCCGAGAATCGCGACAGTGGGCGGCACAACGATGGGAGCCGCATATTTACCTGCGATCATGCCGAAATTCGACAGCGTGATCGTATTGCCGCGCAGTTCCTCCGGCGGAATCTTGCGCGCCCGGATGTCGGCACGCATCCGATCGAGCCCGCCGCGCAGATCTGCCGGATCGCGCAGCGCGACGTTGCGCAACACCGGCACGAAGAGGCCATCCGGCAGATCGACCGCGATGCCAAGATCGATTTTCTCCAGCACGTGGCGCCGGCCCGTATGTCCGTCGAACCATGCGTTGAGCCCCGGCTCGGCCCGGCACCCTGCCACCAGTGCGCGGATCAGGCGGATCGTGACATCGGTATCGGGCGGCCACGCATGAATGTCGGCATCGTCGATGACGGTTGCCGCCGCCACTTCGCTCTGCGCGCGCGTCATGTTCTGCGCCATCGCGCGCCGCACGCCGCGCAGCACCTCGGGCGGCCCGAGTTCGGCGAGGACCTTCGCGACACGCTGCACGTCTGCCGCCGTGATGACGCCCTCCGGCCCCGATGGCGTCACCATCGCCAGATCAACATCCAGCTTGCGCGCGAGCGCCCGCGCCGCCGGAATTGCCTTGATCACGCCGGCACCCGCGCCCATGCCGCCGCCGGGCGCCGCCGGCGCTTCCCGCACGACGTGCTGGCCGACCTCCATATGCCCGACCACGGTGCCGGCATCGGCTTCGTCACCCTCGCCTTCAAATGCGGCGAGCGGCGCGCCCAGATGCACGACGTCGCCCGGCTGGCCAAACAGCTTCGCGATGCGGCCGGATTGCGGCGACGGAATCTCGACGATCGCTTTCGCCGTTTCGACCGATAGCAGCGGTTGATCCACGCGAATCTCGTCGCCGCTCTTGACGTGCCACTCGACGATCTCCGCTTCCTGCAAGCCTTCGCCGAGATCGGGCAGTTTGAAGACTTTCATGGCTTCACGACGCCTCCAGAGTCTGCCTGACCGCGGCAACGATGCGCTCCGTGCCTGGCATATATTGATTTTCGAGTCTGTACAGTGGCACCACCACGTCATATCCGGTGACGCGTTGCACCGGCGCGAGTAGCGAGTACAGTCCGTGCTCGGCGATGTTGGCGGCAATCTCCGCCCCCACCCCTCCGGTGCGCGAGCCCTCGTGCACGATCACACAGCGTCCGGTTTTCGCGACCGACGCGAGAATGGTGTTCATGTCGAGCGGTTTGAGGGTCGCCACGTCGATCACCTCGGCCATCACGCCTTCCTGCGCGAGCAGATCGGCCGCGGCCTGCGCGTCCTGCACCGCGCCTCCCCAACTCACCAGGGTGACGTCGGACCCATCGCGAAGCGTGAAGCAACTGTCGAGCGGCAACGCTTCACCGTTATCCTCCACCGGCTGCCTGAAGAGCCGGTACAGTCGCGTCGGCTCGAAGAAGATCACCGGGTCCGGGTCGCGAATTGACGCCAGCAGCAAACCGTATGCGCGTGCAGGCGACGACGGTGTCACGACACGCAATCCGGGGATGTGGGTGAATAACGCTTCAGGACTTTCGGAATGATGCTCCGGCGCGTGAATCCCTGCGCCACACGGCGCACGGATCACTAGCGGACACGTCAGCCGTCCGCGGGTTCGATGCCGCAGACGCGACGCGTGATTCAGAATGTGATCGATGGCCGGATAGATGAACCCGCTGAACTGGATCTCCACGACCGGCTTCAGGCCCATCGCTGCCATACCGATCGCGGTGCCGGCGATCGCGGTTTCAGCCAAAGGCGTATCGATCACCCGCTCTACGCCGAATCGCGCCTGCAACCCGACCGTCGCGCGGAACACGCCGCCGTTCACGCCGATATCCTCGCCGAGCAGCACGACGGCTGGATCGTGCGCCAGTTCGTATGCAAGCGCCTGATTGAGCGCTTCGACCATGTTGAGGTCAGCCATGACGGTTCCCCGTAGGGGGCGCGAATCGCTGCGCCATCGCCAGTTGCTCACGCATCGGCAGCGGCAAGGTTTCGTACAGGTGATCGAACATGGCGGATGTGTCCGGCTGCGGTACCGCCAGATACGCGTCGACGGCCTGCTCGACCTGCGCAAGACAAGCGCGGCCGAGTTGCTCGTCCTGCGCCTTGTCCCAGACGTTCATGCGCATCAAGTACGTGCGCAAGCGCAGCAACGGTTCGTATTCCCATTGCTTGCCGAGGACCTCGGAGTCGCGATAGCGCGTCGCGTCATCGGCTGTCGTGTGATCGCCAAGACGATAGCTGAGCGCTTCGATCAGCGTCGGGCCATCGCCGCGGCGAGCTTTGGCGAGCGCCGCGTGGACTACGTGATGCACTGCGATCACATCGTTGCCGTCGACCTGCAGCCCGTCGATTCCCGCAGCGATCGCTTTTTGCGCGAGCGTTTGCGCAGCGCTCTGGTGGCTGCGCGGCACCGAGATCGCCCACTGGTTGTTATTGACCACGAGGACAAGCGGCGCCTGCCAGACGCCGGCCATGTTCATCGCTTCGTAGAAGTCGCCTTTGGACGTGCCGCCGTCGCCAAAGATCGCCACCGCGACGCGCGGCTCGTGACGCAGCAGGAACGCATAGGCCGCGCCGGCGGCATGACATACCTGCGTGCCGATCGGTACACAGTTCGGGAAATCGTCGCGGGGCACGCTGAAGTCGCTGCCGCGTTCGTCGCCGCCCCAATACAGCAGACTTTCCGTCATCGTGACGCCGCGCAGCAATTGCGCGGCGTGATCGCGATAGGAAGGAAACAGCACGTCGCCGGACTGCATCGCGCTGGCGACGCCGACGCCGATCGCCTCCTGTCCGACCGACGACGCGAAGGTGCCGAGCTTGCCGGTGCGCTGCAATGCGACTGCCTTGGTGTCGAACGCCCGTGTCAGCACCATCGCGCGATAGAGCGGAATCAGCGCCGCCGGGTCCCGCGCAAACGCAGGCAACGGCTGAGCAGGCTCGCCGCTGGGGCCAAGGTATTGCGTGTAGCCGATATGAAAACTGGCAGCCGTGGTCATGACCGCCCTCCATGTTCATTCAGATATCGTATACGCGCCGGAGTTCGCGCGCATGAGCGCTACCGCACGAACACTGCTGTGCTCCTTCCTGGCGCTGTCTACCCGAAGCTGACGCTATGTAAGCGTCTTTAGAAAAAATCGAAGCGTGCGCCAACGAAAGCCAATCCCGTAGTTCCCGGATTTTCGCGAGCGCAAAGTATGCTTCGGGCAACTCAGACGAAGGCTACGGCGGCTGGGGTATTAGGTGTCAGATGGTGCAACGATGCGGCACACTTCAGGTTGCGCCCCTTTCCTCCCTGAACAGATAAAGCGCCTCCTGAATGGGGCGGTCGGAAAAAGAAAACAGGACGCTGTCCTCGTCTGCCTCGTGCTGCACGCGATGCCACGACGGGACGACAAAGATATCCCGCTTGCTCCACTCCACGACGACGTCGTTTCCGATCCGGCAGCGGCCCCGCCCTTCGATAGGCACAAAGACTGTCGCGTCGGTGGAACGGTACGCTGCCGTCGAAAACCCCTTAGGCAGCAACTGCGTGAAGGTAGCCATCGTCGCCATCGCATACTTCCCGTTGTTTGGGTTGACGTATCTCATCTTCAATCCATGACAGGGATCCCAGGCGTTCGCGCGGCGCATCCGTTCCAGCGCTTCGCGTGTCCGTGCATAGGGATAGTTGAAGATCGGCGAGGTTCCGCCGCCGGGGTGATGGTCTACCGGAAGCAGATTGGCGCCGTAGCGGACGTCACTGTCGCCGATGGGGCGTGTAGTCGCTTGCTCGTCCTCGCCAAGATGCTCGGCAAACGAGGCGTCCACAAACTGCACCACGGGTATGTCCAGACCGTCCAGCCAGAAAATAGGCCGATCACTTTCGTTGCCATGATCGTGCCACGCCATCGGCGGCGTGATAATGAAGTCGCCTTCGTTCATCATTGTGCGTTCGCCATTCACCGATGTGTGAGCGCCACCGCCTTCCAACACAAAACGCAGGGCTGTTTGCGCGTGACGGTGCGCGGGCGCGACCTCGCCGGGAAGGACCAGTTGCACCCCCGCATACAGATCGGTTGTGATCTTCGATTCACCACGCAGGCCGGGATTCTCCAGCACGAGCACACGCCGTTCGGCTTCCTTTGCCGAAATGATGCCGCCCGCCTCCATCATGGCCGCGCGGACGTCTGCGAAATGCCAGTGTGCCGGCACGCATTTGCTGCGCGGCTCGGGGGTAATCAAGTCATTAAGCGACGTCCAAAGTGGCGCGAGGTTCTTCTTGCCGATCCGCTCGTAAAAGGCCTCGCGCTCGGGCGTCTCCATCACGCCCACCTTGCCAGTGTTATCGGGCATCATTTCCCCCGTTCTCTCCCGACTTAATCCCGCGTTTATTGAAAATCCGCGCAGGAGCCGTTTCCTTCAACGCTGCGACTGCGATCGCTCCAGCGCAGATTGTCCAGAGCGGCATGGTTACCGCATGCTCGATGCCGAAATGCTTGGCCAGATAACCGGCATAAGCAGGTGCCACGCCGCCGCCAAAGACCTCGCCAATACCGATGATCATGCCCGATGCCGTGGACATCAGTTGAGCCGGCACGGCTTCCGCCGCGACCGGACCGACGGTCAGTGTGATCAGGCTATACAGACAACCCATCGCGACCATCAGGCAAACGAACAAGGGAACCGGCGACGCCCCGGTTCGCAGAAAAATCCATAGCGAAAGAAATACGCCCGCCGTTGAAAACAGCATGACGAGCTTGCGGCCGACGCGGTCTGAAAGCGCCGGCAGCACGAGAGCCCCGATCGCTCCGCCAAAGCCTAGTGACGAAAGAATGAAACCCATCTGCTGCATGTCGAGATGCAGATAGTCGACAAGATAGTTGGGAAACAGCGCAGCAATGACGATCTGGCACGCGAGCCAGCACAGCATGCAGATGATGCCAAGCGGCACATTGCGATAACGAAACACCTCATACCAGCGATGTTGGGCCGTATCGTGTGTCGCCGTGTGTTTCGCAATTTCAGTCGGCGACGGCCGGCGCAATACCCGTTGCGCGAGGAACGCTACGATGAGCCCCGGAAATGCCACCAGCAGGAAAATCCACGGCCAGTTCATCACCTTGAGAAGTTGCGTCACCACGATCGGTGTGAGACCAAGCCCGAGCAGAGCGGGCATCATTTGCTGGATTCCGACATTGCGTCCGTGCCGGCTCGGCGGTGACGCATCCATGGTCGCAATGATGCTCGCAGGCGTGAAGGCGCCTTCAGCTACCCCCATGAATGCCCGGATGGCAATCAGGCTGCCGACGCCGGTCGCGAGTCCGCCAAGACCTGCAAGCAAAGAAAATCCGATCATCGCCGGTACGATGACTCTCTTGAAGCCGATCCTGTCTGAGAGATTGCCTGTCAGGAGTGCAGACAATCCCCATGCGATCGCCAAAGCTCCCGTGATATGGCCGAGGTCCTGATAGTCGAGCTTCAGGTCGCGCATCAGTACCGGCATCAACGGCACGATCAGGAAGCGATCTATACCGACCAGGCCCATGCCGAGGGCCATCAGCGTGACAGCCTTCCATTCATAGCTCTTTGACGGTTCGACGTGCGACGGCGCTACCGTTGATGGCGTCAGCGGAGGGGTGACGTTCATTCGAAGTCCTTCTGGTTGATGAAGCGTTTTTCGCAGATAGTTGAGAACGCGCAGATTGTCGTCATGAGATCGAATCCGTCAAATGCAGAAAAACGCCGACCTGCGTATATCCCAGCTTCGCGGATTCTGCATTCGACTGGCAGACCATGTCATATAAGAGCTTCGCAAAACGGTTCGCGAATTTGGACGCGTCCGTGTGATATGCGTGAGCATCTACACTCGACGCCGGGGGTTCATCGATCATCTTCGTCTCCTGCTCGCTTTTGTGTTGTTACCAACTATCGGCGTTGCCGTGATCACTGTCCAACGATAAAAATCGACTGCATGATCTCGATAAGTGATTACCAGTTACTCGCGGTCAACGCACACTCATAATGATATCTTCGCATAGCTAACTATATTAAAAAAACAACGGCCCTTACTACCCCGCGAACCGTCAGGCCGCTGAGGCTCGGTTCGCGATTACCGCTCTATCGCATATACGCTGAGCCGATTGTTGACTGACGAGACCCCAGGCACGCTCCCAGCGATCTCTCCAGCGCGAACCACCTGATCACTCTTCGGCACAGAACCAGACAACGTTACAACGCCGCCTTTCGCGTAGACGAACAACTGCGTCATATCGATCCCCTTTGCCTTTGCCATCGTGGTTCGCACACTTTTGGCGAGTTTACGGTTAGCGATCCTGATCGACTTTGCGCTCGGTGTGCTGCCCGCATCCGCGGACGCCACAACCGCACTGCTATTGCGGTCCTGCGCGAATGCCGCCAACGGTGCGATGGTAGCTGCCAATGCGGCCACCAATCCAATCTGTACGACTGCTCTCATTTTGCTTCTCACTATGTCGGAGATGTTAGAGACCGGCTTGGATTCACCCAGCAGCTCGCGAGTCAATGTCGGTATCTTCCGCGAGGGAGGCATCGCCAATGCAGCGCCTTCCCCGATACAGATGGCCATTTGTCAAGCGGCCGGTCTGACGTCCTTTTGCCCTAGAACGAATGCCGCACGCCGATCTGCACACCGGTCTGACTGCTATCGGCAGACGCCGTCCTATAAGCAGCAGACGTACCGTTGTACGAGTCGAAGTTAAGCGCTGAGTGGCGCGAATATCCCACTACTACGTACAGATCGGTGCGCTTTGATAACAGGTAGTCGCCGATGGCCATAACCTGCTGCGGACTGGCCGGCCTTGTTACCTCGCCGTTGACTCCGGTTGCCGTGCGAATGCGGTCGTAGTAGTACGCAATGGTCAGTATCTTGTCGACCGCGAACAGGTAGCGCGCAGCCGCCCAGAAGTAATCGTCGCGAGCGGCGTACCCGGCGAGCGGATCGTTCTTTCCATACCGATACCCTCCCATGAGCTTGAGCGCAGCGGTCGAATAGGTGACACCGATAGCCGCTTTTTCGAACCGCGCATAGCTGCTGCCGACACCGTCCGCGCGATGAAGGTTGTCGTAACCCACGCTTACGGAGACCGTGCCATTGTCGTACGAGGCAGCACCGCCGTAACCAGAACCATTCGAAAACTGCCCTGCAAGGTTGCTAAAGGAATAGTGCCCAATCAGCGTCACCGGCCCGAAAGAGTTCTTGTATTTGACGACGTTGCTCTCCCAAAGGTTGGCCCCGACTTCCGCGACGACTGGCTCGTATGTACCCGACAGGTCTGTAGGCGACGACGGGTAAAGCGCATCCACGAGCGACGTGTACTGCCGGCCAAAACGAAGCGTGCCGGCTTTCGGTGATGTCAGACCAATCCACGCGCTACGACCGAAAAACTCCTGCATCAGATGGCCGTTGTGAACCAGAAAACCATCTTCCAACTGGAACTCCGCCTTTAGTCCACCTCCAAGGTCCTCATTGCCTGTGAGACCCCAGCGCGAGCCGCCGGAGCGAGCCCCGTCCGCCATTGCCCAGCGGTTGCCCGTGGCTGCAGACTGGGTGGGGCTGGTCGGCCAATGATTGGTGAATTCGATTGCGGTGTCGAGAATGCCGTAGAGCGTTACACTCGATTCAGCATGCCCACAAACCGCAAACGTCCCGGCCACCAGGCCGGCGAACAACTGCCTCTTCATCAAAAGTCCCCTCCATTTAGAATTGCCAGCTCGAAACTCTTCGCATTTCCGCTTATTCGTGTTTTTTGTAGCGGGCACCTTGCTTTTCAGACGAAGGCAAAACGGCCAACCGCGATTCCTGCCGCACATACACGGGTCGCGACGGAATCCGTTCGTACATCACTTAGTAGCAGTACTAATCTGATGATTGACTTTCACATCCTATGGAACGCGTCGTCGGGCGCTCCTGACTCCGGGCATTGATAGATGCCGGCACGTAAGGACTCTGGAATTTGTTGCGCTAAGGGTTCAAGCCAGAACCATTGCGTCAATCACGGGAAGGCTGCCGATCGTCGTCTCCGGACTTGCGTTTTGCATTGCTGCAAACTATCGGGGCAGCGGTGATCGCTGTCTAACGATTAAAAATAACTACGCGATCTCGATACGTAATCACCCGCGTCCCGAATTCGGAGAAAAGAGCCGATGTGGACTATTGGACCAGTGCTTGGAGAAGCATCGGGCCGGCGATCCCGGTTGCGACCTCACGAAAATTCGCGACCGCCGGATTGTCTGTATTGGAATTCCATGCGGCGATCAGCTCATAAGGTGTGAGCTGGTCGTCAAGAGGTATGTAGATGACGTCGAGTTGCTGGACGCGCGCAACCCAATGAGGCACCAACGTAACGCCAAGCCCAGCGCTAACGAGTGCAAGTAGTGTATGAAGCTGTTCGGCCTCCTGAACGACTCGCGGCGCAAACCCGACCGAAGCGCAGCACGCGACGATGATTTCCAGAATCCGGCTGTTCATTCTTCGGGGAAACAGAACAAACGGCTCGCTCGCGAGTTCGACGATTGAAAGGGTCGACCGTACGGCGAGCGGATGACCCTCTGGGATGGCCGCCATCAAAGGGCCCGCAGCAAGCTCCGCAGACTTGAGCGCATGACCAGGCGACGGCGACGGCATGATCCCTATATCGATGACCGAGGTCCGAATCGCCTCGATCTGTGCGCTTCGATCGAGCGGATGCAGCGTCAATTCGACCTGCGGCCACCTCTGGCGAAAATCTCGGAGTATCGGCGGCAGTATGGACCAAAGTACATTGTCGACGAAGCCGATCGCGAGCCGCCCGACCGTACCATCCGCCGACGCGCGGGCGCGGCGCATGGCCTCATCTGCCCGACGAAGCAGATCACGCGCTTCAGGTAAAAATATCTCGCCCGGAACAGTGAGCCGAACGTTGTGGCGTGAACGCTCCAGTAGCGAAAATCCCAGCTCTTCTTCAAGCAGTTTCACCTGATGGCTCACCGCGGACTGCACCACGTGCATACGCTGCGCGGCCCGACCGAAATGCAACTCCTCGGCGACTGCCGTGAAATACCGAAGTCTACGCAGGTCCATGATGAGAGAGCGCCATAAGGTTGCGAAAGTCCCGTCGAAGTTCCACACCATCAGGTGCTTGCTTCACGAGCTGAACCACGGCCCATCGGCGGCGGTACGCCAGGCAATCAACGAAAGCCATGCTTCGGTAGACCGGCCAATTGGCATCATCGGGTCGCGTCGAGCACGACCTTGCCGCGAGCGTGACGGGTCAAGTTCTTTTTCAGGGCATCGGCCGCACGCGACAGCGGAAAGGCCGCTTCGACTTCGGCTCTGAGCTCGCCCGAATCGAAGTGCGCAGCGATCGCAGCCAACTGCTTGCCATCGGAGCGGGTTGCGAAATGTTTCGCCACCACACCCGCTAGCCTCGCGCGCTCGGCATCCGGTGGACTGACCGGTGACACCAGGGTACCGCCGGCCTTTAACAACGACCAGGAACGATCCTGTGTTTCACCGCCAACGAGATCCAGGACGATGTCCACGGACGACACGATCTGTTCGAAGGACTCCGTCTGATAGTCGATGGCCTGCGTCGCGCCAAGCCGTCTGACATAGTCAAGATTGCTGGACGACGCCGTTCCGATTACGTTTGCACCGGCGATTCTCGCCAGCTGCACCGCCATACTGCCAACGCCGCCTGCCGCGCCGTGAATCAGCACGTGCTGCCCCGGCTTGACGCCAGCGTGCTCATGCAACGCCTGCCATGCAGTCAATGCTGTCGCAGGCACGCCTGCCGCTTCAAGCAGGGAAAGTTTATTCGGGACTAAAGCCAGGCGATCCGTTGAGGCGATCACCTTCGTGACGTACCCGCCGACGATCCCGATGTAACCGAAGACTTCGTCACCCACGGCGAAGCCCCTGACCCCGGCGCCCAGTGCCGAAATCTTTCCCGACACCTCAACGCCAGGCGTGTAAGGTAGTGACAGCGGCAGGAACGCTTTCATCCTGCCTTCAAGAATTTTCCAGTCGACCGGGTTGACGCCGCTCCCCGCAACGTCGATTAATACTTCGCCCTCTCCCGGTACCGGGTCAGGGATATCTTCCAGTGTCAGAACTTCGGGGCCGCCGTAGACATAGGCACGTATTGCTTTCATGAGTTACTCCTGATTGAGCTTGATGTGTCAAATCACCGAGAGCAGGCCGCCATCAACAAGCAAGGCGATACCGGTGACATAGCTCGACATGTCCGAACCGAGCCACGCAACAGCGTCGCCTATTTCGGACGGTTTCCCCAGACGGCGCAATGGAGTGCGTTGTCGAAAACCTTCCGAGGCTGCGGCAATGCCGGGATTCGTGCGCAGCAAGTGTGTGTCGATCGTGCCGGGGCAGATGGCATTCACGCGGATCCCGTCGGGACCGAGCGCGTCCGCGAGGGCCTTGGCCATCAGCACGACACCACCCTTGCTGGTCGAGTAAGCGACAGTCATACCGGCGCCCGCGATACCCCCCATGCTCGCCATCAGTACGATGCTGCCAGGCTTGCCACGCGCCTTCATCTGGCGTGCCGCGGCTTGCGCACCGAACAGCACGCCGTCGAGATTGACCGCCATCAACCGCCGGTAGTCGCTTTCGGCGACGTCGGGACCGTCCTCGCGCAACGTGATGCCTGCGTTGCAAACCATTACGTCGACACCGCCAAACTCGGCCGCCGCATCGACCAGCGCGTCGACTTCCGCATGCTGCGTCACGTCGGTGCGTTGAAATCGCGTGAGCACACCCAGCGCTTCGATCTCGGCAGTCGTCTGCGTACCGCCCTCGTGCGGGGTTTCGGTGACGTCGGAGACGATCACTGCCTTCGCTCCGTGCCGCGCCGCACTAATCGCAATGGCTCGACCGATGCCGCTGGCCGCGCCGGTGACCAGCACGACCTTGTCCTTAAGAATATCGCTCATTTTGGTATCCTTATAAATAAGTCAACTTAACCGCATGTACTGGACCAACAGTCTAGTGGTGCGTAGTGGATGTCAAGACGCCACCGCGTGAGCGCAGTCGATTTTTCACGCTTCCTTCGCACCGGCAGGAAAAGCACCGAGTTGCTGCATCAGCGAGAAGAGATTGGCGACACCCCAGTGCTCGGCAATCTTGCCGTTGCGCACGCGCATCGCGTCGACAGTTTCAAAATGGATCTTTCGACCGGTGGGCGGCACGCCAAGGAAGGTGCCTTCGTGTGTGCCGTGATACGTCTTGTAGGTCGTCACCAGATCCCCATCGGCAACCTGCCAATGAATGTCCGCGTGGAAGTCGGGGAACGCGGCACGCAGTGCGTGGTAGAGGCCGCGTGCACCATCCTTGTCCGGGGAGCAGTTCGGCTGCGGCGTATGGTCGACGAAATCGTCCGCGAATAATTCTTCGAATACTTCAAAGTTGCCGCCGCCTTGAACCTCTTCGGTATTGCGACGAACTACAGCCTTTGCTTCTTCGCTTGCGTTGCTACGGGTCATGTCATGCTCCAGAACGGTTGAAATGCGAGTGTTTCAGTTCACAACGATACGGGTCGGTCACTGCAACTCGAAGCCACCGATGGTCATCCCACCGTCGACCACGAGCATCTGCCCGATCACATAACTCGCCGCCGACGAGCAGAGCCAGACAGCAGCGGCGGCCACTTCGGCCGGTTGGGCGCCCCGCTTCGCCGGGATCGCGGTGCGGGCAAGTTCGGCGAAGGCCGGGTTCTGCGCGCTATTTGCGACCACCATCGGCGTCTCGATCCATCCGGGGGCCAACGCGTTGACGCGGATGCCGTGCGCGGCGTTTTCCATCGCCGCGACGCGGGTCAGACCATGGACGCCGTGCTTCGATGCTGCGTAGGCGCTCATCCCGCCAGGGCCGGTCAGCGCGGCGACGGACGCTGTATTGCAGATGGCGCCGCCACCGCTTCGCTTCATCAGCGGTAACTGGTACTTCATGCCGAGGAACACGCTGCGAAGATTGACCCTGAGGACCCTGTCGAAGTCGTCCGTGGGGTAATCCTCGATCCGGTAAGTTCCGCCCGTAATGCCGGCGTTGTTGAACGCCGCGTCGAGTCGCCCGGCGTCTCTTTCTATACGTGCGAGGAGCGTGGAAACATCCTCCTCGCTCGCCACATCGACTCGTGCGATGGCGGCCTTTCCGCCGGCCCTGACAATCAGATCCTCGGTTTCAGCGAGACCGTTCTCGTTGACGTCGGCAGCGTAGACGTACGCGCCGCGGCTGGAGAAGGCTCGTGCGGCCTCCCGGCCGATGCCGGAGCCAGCGCCCGTCACGAGCACGACCTTTCCGTTGAAATCTTCAGTCATGGCATCCCTCACGCAGTGCTATTAAGCGCATTTATAGTTAGCATAACGATATATTGTGGTGTTACGCTGGGCGATGATGCCCAGCTCACTCGATGACTTGCCAGGACGACCCACGGCCATCCCGAACGTCGTTATTGAGCGGTCCCTGCGACCAGCACTTCGCGACGGTTATCAAAGCTGAATGCGCCTGCGCCATAAGCCACGACCTGGATCAAACCGCCGGCCATCGCGACGTTCTTGAGAAAGTGGAACATCTGGTTCTGGTCGCCGAGCGCGTGGTGGAAGATCAGCGCGGTAATAATCGAATACGCTGCCAGCAGCACGGCAACGAGCCGCGTGCGATAGCCGACGATCAGCAGAACGCTGCCAACCAGCTCAAGTGCCATCGAGCCGAGATAGCCGAGCAGCGGCACGGGCAATCCTAGCGACCCGATGTAGCCGATGGTCGCTCCGGGCGCAGTGAGTTTGCTAAAGCCGCTCACCAGAAAAATGGCAGCGATGAGAATGCGGCCAATCAGCGGAAGGGCCTGGTTAGAATTTGCAGAGGTTGAGTTCATGACGAGTTCCTTAAGTTAAGTAAAAAGAGACGAAGATTAAGTGGACTGCTTGTGCGACTAACGGATGCGGCCGCGAGAGCGAAGCTGCTTGCCAATTCGTGCGATCTGGGCCTCTCCCGCTTGCAGCGCGGCCTCTGACGTGTGAACCGAGTAGTAGCCGAGCACCAGGTCATGCGGGTGTTTTACTGCGGACGCGAAAATGAATTCGGCGTCGGTGTCTGCGACGAAGTCGAGAGCGTCTTCGGACTCGCTGAAGACCGCGAGTTCGCTGCGCAGACGCTCGCCCGCGACGCGAAGCGCGCCCCGATGCACGTGGGCCCAGCCCACGGTATGTCCAGCGGGCGGCACATAGCGCCAGCGCTCGCCTGCCTTGAGCCGTACGTGCAAATAGTTGATCCCTTCCGGCGCCAATACCGGGCTGTGTGCGTCCCTATAGCTGCCGAGAATGACGCGCGCAGGACCCACATGCGGGATGGCCTGCGCGGGAAGATATTGGGTTTGCGGTTCCCCATTCTCGATTTCGGGCGGCAACGCCACCCACATCTGGTAACCGTGAAAGCGCTTCAGGTCCGCTGGACTGGCGTCGTGCCAGATACCGTTGCCCGCGTTCATCCACTCGACGCTGCCCGCGGACAACACGCCCGACGCGCCCGTCGTATCTTCGTAACTCAGGTTGCCCGAGAGAAGGACCGTGATCGTCGCGATGCCCGAATGCGGGTGCATTGGAAACAGTGCGTCGCTCGACGGCGTGAAATCGAAGTAGTCCAGGAACACGAACGGCTTGATCAGCTCGCCCAGTTCGGCGGGGCTAACGATGCGCGTGACCGGGCCATGGCGGCGCCCTTGGGTACGCGCCACAACGGTGCGCGAAGGACTGCTGGCCGGACAACGGGCGTGGCTGCTTCGAGTAGATCAGTGGCGGGAGCCATGACGATTTCCTTGTGGAGATGACATGGCTGAAGGTTAGAAGCTGGCGAACCCCAGCGGAAGCCTATATATTTGGATAAAGTCTATCGCCTCAACCGATGAACTTTTGCGACGAGCATCTCCGCGTGGCAGTTCGCGGAGGCCTCTTCGGTTCTGGTGCTTGTACAGAGGAAGCGTTTGAGACGGTGAACCCGTTGCTTATCGAGTTCCTGGATGGATTACAACCGGGGTAATGAAATGTCAGGTCGACCACGACCGTCACTCTTCATTCGAGGTTTGTTTTAGTCGACCGAGAAACCAACGGCCCGCGGGGCCTGGCGGCGTATCTTTGCGATAGATTGCAAGCATGGCAATCGGCGGCGTTTGGGGCTGAAAGTTTTCGATTCGCAGCGGTACCAGATCGCCCGAAACAAGATCGGCGTGTACCATCGCCGCAGGCATATGCCCCCACCCGAAGCCAGCTCGCAAAAACGCATGCTTCGCGCCCAGATCGGCTAATCGCCAGATCTGCGGAGAGAACACCCCGAATGACTTACCATCAGTCAGCGGCGTGCGATCAGTCAATACAAGCTGCACATGTTCTTCCAGTTCGCGCGATCGGATCACTCTTTCAAGCGATGCCAAGGGATGTGTCGGACCGGTAACGGTGACCATCGGCACGTCGAGCAGCTTCTCGGCATCAATCGATTCGGGCACGGCCGGCATGGAACCGCTAATGCCGAGCCTGCACGCCCGCTCCACCACTCGCTGCACTACCGCACCCAAGGCTTCGACATACAAGCGCACTGGCGTGTCAGGAAACGCGTCACGGAATTCTCCAACCGCCCGTGTGAGTGAGGCCATCGGATACATGACGTCCACCACGACGGAAAGCTCTGGCTCAAGTCCCTCCGCGATTGCTCGCGCCCTCGACTTGAAACCATCCATGCAGTTGACGGTGAGACGCGCCTGCGAAAGCAATGCAGCACCTTCATCCGTCAATCGTGGATAGTGACCACTCCGGTCGAACAAAGGCACATTGATTTGAGCTTCAAGATTGGCGAGCGTCTGACTCACGACGGACTGTGCCCTGCGAAGCTTACGTCCTGCCGCAGAGAAGCTTCCTTCGTCTGCGGCAGCGATAAAGGTGCGCAGTTGGTCCATGGATACGCCGTCGAGCATATATCGATTTTCCGGATGGAATTTGTCGAGAAATATAGCCTTTCGAGCGTGGTGTCAAGTGCCAAAGCTTCAGTCATGTCGTCACCGAAGGAGATTTTCATACTTCGTGCCCATGCTTCATGCCTATTCCTCGCCGCCCCATGTCACTCCCGATCCGCAGCCTGGCCGCCGACGGTCATGGCGTTGCGCTGCAAACAGGCTGGCAGGCAATCCGAATAGAGGCGTTGCGATCTGACTTCGAGATCACGATGTAAGTATTCGTCGTTGGACGCGGATGCAGCGCACAACCATACTTCCTACCACTTGACGCGGGCGCAACTACACCGTTGGTCGTTGACAGTCCGATGATGTCGTTGCGGTCGTGAGCCCGGCTCATCAAAACCAGCGGGTTCGAAATAAACAGGAGTTGTTGTTATGCGCATCGAGTTCACATTACCCACGCCGACAGTGTTGATCCAAGGCAGCGACTCCGTCTTTCCGGTTCGGCGCATTTACTGCGTGGGCCGCAACTATGCCGCCCATGCTCGCGAGATGGGCTTCGACCCGAACCGCGAACCGCCCTTCTTTTTTTGCAAGCCCGCAGATGCCATCGTGAACGTTCCGGCTGGTACGACCGTTGAAGTTCCCTACCCGCCGCGGACCAGCGAGTACCACCACGAAATCGAACTGGTGGTAGCGATCGGACGCGCTGGCAGTGACATCGCGGTAGAGGATGCTTTGGACCACGTCTTCGGATACGCGGTCGGTCTCGACATGACCCGGCGCGACTTGCAGCTTGCGCTGCGTGACAAGGGACGACCGTGGGAACTGGGCAAAGCATTCGACCAATCGGCGCCCATCGCTCCGCTCCGCAGGGTTAGCGAAGTCGGCCACATTGACCGTGGCGCCCTCTGGGTACAAATCAATGGTGAGGATCGCCAACGTACGGACCTCAGCAAGCTCATCTGGTCGGTACCGGAAATTATCGCCAACCTGTCCACGTATTTCGAACTGCAGCCTGGCGACCTCATCTACACCGGCACACCCGAAGGCGTAGGGCCGGTCCACCGCGGGGACACCATGACTGGTGGCATCGCCGGCCTGGGTGAGTTGAGCGTGAAGGTGCGGTGAGCATGTCCGCAGAGGCAGAACGTCACATGCTTTCGCGACCCGCACGTCTGAAACAGGACGGCAAGCCCACACGTCATTTGAATTCCATCCTCACAACCGATAGGAGCTAGACATGAATTACGCCACCCTGGCGGCGCCAGGCCGAGAAATGCCCACGTCGGACGCGCTGACATTGATGCACGTCCCCGCAAAGTTCGACGTAACGAAATGGCCCCGGGAAGTCGAAGCGTTTCTCCACAAGACCACCGACCCTCATCATCGGGCGATGTTAAAGAACTACTTCCGCCATTTGCTCCTGGAAGTAGCAGGTTACTGGGATCAAATCATCGTTCCCGAACTCACCGTCGACGAGCCCATGTACCGCGTCGGTGACCGGCGCCAGATGCACGTTCTGACAGGCAAGGCAGCTGTCGAAGGCTTCTATCGCGAAGCCGCCGAAACGCGCCAGAACGTGATGGGCGCCCGGACCATGAACATGGGCGTCGACGACTACGGCATCACCACTGAAGCCGTATGGACCCACGTCGTGCCAGGGGCGTGCCTGCAGGACCACGGCATCAATGCCGACCCCGCGGCGCACTACCTGATGACGCACCACCTCTTCCAGATCTTCACGTACACGAACGAGCCAAAACCAAAGCTCATCGCGGAGCGTATCTACGACGACCCGGAGAGCTACACCTATGAAAAGCTTGCACCCGCCGACGTCGTGACGCCGGAGATCGCCCGGGAACTCCTCGCCCCCTTCCTGGCTCGAGCGACGCTGGACTGATGCCCCTCAGTCGAGGTTAAGGGAGTGACGACGTCTTCAGAACGACGTCACTCGACGTGGCCGCTAAAGTTTCTGAAACAATGAATCGCATTACTAACGAATTCAGCACGGTAGACGCATCACTCGGTGCTTCCGATCTTGCTTACACCGGCGGTGCCCAACTTGCGCTGCGTGACATCGGCACTATGAAGAGAAAAGATGGACGCGAAGACAAATGCTCGCAATCTGCGTCAGTGCTTTGGCCGGTTCGCTACAGGTGTAACGGTAGTGACCTACCAGACCACCGAGGGCGTTCGCGGGGCAACGCTGAACTCGTTCACGTCGGTATCGCTTGACCCACCGCTGGTCCTGGTCTCGTTATCGCGCACAACCAGGATCAGCGCTGCCATCGATCAACTGCCCTTTGCCATCAACGTGCTGCGCGCCGATCAAATGGACGTAGCGATGCATTTTGCCGGCCGCCCCCAGTCAGGCAGCGCTATCGCATGGGACGCTACAAGTGGTGATGATCCGCCTAGCCTGTCTGAGGCGATCGCCGTCTTTCGTTGTAAGCCCTGGCAACGCTATGACGGTGGCGATCACGTGTTGCAGGTTGGCGAGGTGACAAGCAGTCTGACCCGCGAGGGTGCCCCACTGCTGTTCAGTGACGGTCGGTTTACCGGCATCGGCCTGCCAATGCTCGACGGGCCGATGGTCCTGAGCCTCGACAACCCGCCTCTTCCCGGTTGGATAGGCGCCGCTCACCGACTGCAACAGCATACCGAGGCGGGTTGAATCCGTCGTTTTCACGACAACACACGGTTGACGATACCTATGGAGGAGACATGAAAATCACGCTTTTCTCGCAAGCCCCCTTCTACCAGGGCCTGCCAGATGATTTCGAACGACAGCACGAATCCGTCTGCAGTACACCCTACTCGCTCACTACGCGCGACGGCGTTTATTCTTCGATGCGCGACTTCCTTCACGTACTGATGTTCGCCGGGCGCTCAGGCTTTGACGGACTCGCAGTGACTGAGCATAGCCAGTCGGCGTACGACATGGTTCCTAACCCAGACCTCGTCGCCAGTGCGCTGGCGTATATGACCGAGACCGAAGGGCTCGACGTAGCGATCGTCCCGATGGGTCGTTCGCTGGGCAAGGCACGAGAGCCCCTTCGCGTCGCCGAAGAATACGCCATGATTGACGTGATGAGCGGAGGACGCCTCGTCGCCGGCTTTCCGATCGGTCTCTCATATGATGCAGCGATCAACAATGGCGTTCCCCCAATCGACATCCGACCGCGTTTCGACGAAGGCCTCGAACTGATCCTGCGCGCCTGGAAACAAACCGAACCGTTTGCCTTCAACGGAAGGTTCGGTCAGTACTCTCAGGTCAACATTTGGCCCCGGCCTCTGCAACGCGACGTGCCCGTGTATATCACCGGCACGGGAAATCCGCGCACGATGCAGATGTGCCTGGAGCGGAATATGGCTTTCAACTACCTAAGCTGGTTTGGTGCAAAGCTCACCGGCAAGCGCATTTTTGACAGGTTTTGGGAAACGGCCGACCAGCTCGGTGTGTCCCGCAATCCCTACCGCATGGGTTTTGTGCAGACTATCGCCGTTGCCGAGACCGATGCGCAGGCCGAAGAGGACTATGCGAAGCATCTCGAATACAGCTTCCGCAAAGGTCTCGGCAGTATCCCGGTCGAAAAGCTCGGACTGCCAGGCGGTATTGACATTCGTGGTGTCGAAGCGCTGGTTAAAGACCCTGGCGACTTCGGCATGGTTGACCGTCTTCGAACGGCAACTTATCGCGAGCTCGTCGATGCAGGGTGCGTGATCGCCGGCAGTCCGGCAACTGTACGCGAACAGCTCGGAGAATATCTCAAGCTCTACGGTATCGGAAACCTTCATGCCATGCTGACGTTTGGTTCACTCCCGAAGCATCTTGCGATGAAGAACGTACAACTTTTCGCAGACGAGGTTGCGCCATACCTTCGCAACATTTGGGCCGGCAGCGAGCATGTCCACCACTGGTGGCCAGAACGGCTTGGTGGAACTCCGAAGCCCGTGACCGCAGGCGCCTCTGCCACCGTGCACGCCTCGAACGGAGAGGCTAAAAAGCCCAACGTCGAGCGCCCGGTTGCAACTGCCAATCGCTAAAGGAGATCACCCATGCCTACAGAAACTCATCCCCAGGGCCCTGCCATTGCCGAACAAACGCTGTTGGTCTGGAACGGGCGCCTCAAGATGCGCGTCAAGGTTGCCGGGAATGGCGCCCCGCTACTCTACTTGCACCCGTCGGCCGGGCTTGCGTGGGATCCATTCCTGTCCTATCTCGCGCAGCGCTATACCGTCTACGCTCCAGAGTTTCCCGGCACCAGCGTTGGCGATCCTTACGCCATCCACTCCATTCACAATCTTGCGGACGTCGTACTAGCTTACGAAGAACTGGTTCGTTCGCTCGGGCTTCACGATCCGGTTGTCGTCGGGCAATCGTTTGGAGGGATGCTTGCGGCCGAACTCGCCGCCACATTTCCTGATCTTTTTTCATCCTAAAAACCGCAGTTACCCAGTTGCAATCGCAGCGATCGGAGTCCGTTGCAGCGGTGTAGATGCGGTAATGCGTGCGCAGATATAGCGCAGCAGCTCGCGCCATCGGTCGAGCTTCGGGAACTG
>NZ_WOEZ01000076.1 GCF_013177735.1 Paraburkholderia elongata
GTTTTCCTTTTTATGCGTTGTGGGGACAACACACAGAAAGGTACCTGCATGGGCAGGTGCTCTAACAGGCATAGCCAGTTAGGCGATGACCACGCCCATAGGGCGTGGATTTCGATTTGTCATTAAAAACGCGTGCGCGTACCTGAGTAGCCCGTTCATTGCTTCACCGGCAGCCAATTTCACGCCCGCTCAGTTGCTTCGTCGAACGATGATTGCGCCAGGCATTCATACGCCCGAGTCGCCGCGTTGAACTGCGGGTGCACCCCCAAGTCGTTGCGCATGCTCGGCGCACCAAAAAGAAACCCGCCAAGCGGCGGGTTGAATCCATATCAGGAGGAGACATGGAGGAGACGAGATAAGCATAAACCCTATATTTCTCGCTTGCAACTTGCAAAAAAATTGCCTCCACACGACGAAATTGGTGCCGGCCGCCGTTGGTCGCTGACCCGCTCTACCGCACCTCGGTACGGCAAGCCCCAGCGAGTATGGCGGCGAAAGCTATGTGTCCCAGTTGCGTAGACGGGCGTCTGGGTCACTCAGCCTTTTGCCTGCTTTTGGTGCGCTTCGCCACTTGCGTGGCCTTATGACTTTGCGCCTTCTCAGCGGCCTTTTTGGGCCCGGCTACCTCTTTTTTCCGGCTCGACATGTCGGCTTCGGGACTCGGCGTGGACTTTCTGGGGGATGGCATTTTAGACTCCTTAACGTGTCGGGGGACACATCATAAAAATAGGTCGCACCGCGCCGGGAATCAAGGCAACGCGGGGCGGTCCCGAGCGAGCCGAACAATTTAGTCGCCGACTTATCCGGAAAAGGCCTCTGTCCCATCGTCACGCGCACCCCACGCGACATCGTCAGGCTGACCAATCGATTGGCCCTCAGCCTGGCCAGCACGACACGAGATGTGAACGCCGCCGACATCGTCGTCGCTGAAGCGCTGTTCCAAAGGTTTCCTGAAATCCGCGAAGCAATCTGCAGAATCCCGAACATTTCACTGGCTCTTATTGGTCAATAGAAAACGAATTGGCGTCGACGGACTGGTCGATGTTCATGGGAGGGTCGAAAGAAGAACGAGGGACACGCTGGCAAGCGTGTCTACCAGAGGATTCCGCCGAACGGAAGTCAGCCACCGCAGCGCTGAATTTTCTCTTCCCCATGACGAACGGGATAAGCGCTAACTCGCATCCGCGTAGCGACCTTCGAGTATCGGAGCAGTCTGGGCTTATTCGCTTTTTAGCCTTAACGTCCATTACTGGTGTTCAAGAAGTCGCTGAAATTTATAGGATGCTCGCATCGCCGGGTGATGTAACCGACCTCGTGGTACAAACGAACCAGGCATCGGCTACCGAGATGGTCAATCACATGACCGCGTACATTGGAGACCAGCGAAACGGTCGACGCGAAGCGAGTCTTGCCGGACCCGGTTGTGACCGAAATCCGCTCGCAATGGCGCATGAGGATAAAAGATGCGTCGGGCAAGTCAGTCGCCGCAGGGCGGTGATTCGAAAGCCGTTGGGTGCGTGTGCGCTCGACCCTCGAACTGGAACGCCTTGCCTATATTGACGGACTCTCCGGGCTATACAACCGTCGGCATTTTGATATCGAACTTGAACGCCGCCTATCGTCACACAGTCCGTCTTCACAGTGGGCAACAGTCGTCCTTCTGCTGGTGGATATCGACAACTTCAAGGTCTACAACGACTGCTACGGTCACCCGGCCGGTGATGACTGTCTGCGAAGGGTAGCGAGCGCCATCGCGTTGGCCGTGCCGGGCACCTGGGTGACAGCACGATACGGTGGAGAGCAGTTTGGCATCATCCTCGCCGCCAGCGGCCAATCCGAAGCTCAGGCCATCGCCGAGCGCGTTCGTACTTCAGTCGAAGCATTGGCCATTCCGCATGCCACGAGCAGTTGCGGAATAGTGACCGTTAGCGTGTGGCTGGCCGCTGCGGCGAGCGGCACGGGCGTGAGCGTCCGAAAACTGGTGGCCGAGGCGGACTCCGCGCTGTATCAGGCAAAGCGGCTCGGACGAAATCAGACCGCAACCCATGGACAGACTGCCCCTTGACGTCCAGCGCACCATGTGCGCATGGTCGGGCATTTCCACGTGGGTGAAATTTGTCTCAGGCTGAAACTCTCGCTCGCCTCAATCTCAGTCCATCGCGTTCGCAGGTGAGACCGTTCTGCGATTCAAACCTGCGCTCACGCGGGACTCTGTTTGCGCAAAAAAGTCCCATGCAACTTATGGCTTTATATGTCGAAGAAACTTTTGATTTGAAGAAGATGTTAAAGACATATCTAGCGAATGGCTTAGCCGACGCGGCATCTAAAATTTAGATGCACCTCTTCCGCGTGTGCCGGAATATCGGACTGCGAGCGCCGACACCGACGTCGCCTATTTCTGCAGTTCGCCGGGTCCCTTACGGGTTGGCTTGAACCATGGCATTATTTTGCAGCGGTTGGCAAAGCGAAACGGAGCGCAGGGACTGTCCGAGGTCGAAGCCGTGCGCGACTCGCTTTTCGGCTGTTCGCAAGGCATCCACGAGGCTTCCTGACGAACCTCGCCAGGCGGTCCTCCTCACTTCGAGACGGACCACCTTTCATTAGAACAGGTACATCCCGGCCACAAAAATAACGCCCGAGAACAGAAGCGCCGTGACGCAGTAGCCCATGATGTCACGAACGCCTAACCCTGCAATGGCAAGCGCCGGAAGGGCCCAGAACGGTTGCGCCATATTTGTCCAGGCCTCACCGTAAGCAATCGCCATCGCAGATTTGCCAAGGTCCGCGCCAAGCGCTTGCGCGGCCGGCATAACAAATGGGCCCTGCACGACCCAATGACCACCACCGGATGGCACGGCAAAGTTGATAAGTGCCGAGCTGAGGAAGGCGAGCAGCGGGAATGTGTGGACGTTGGCGATATCGACAAACCACTTCGTGATTACGCCCGCCAGGCCCGAATGGTCCATCAGCGCCTGGATACCGGCATAAAAGGGAAACTGAATCATGATGCCGGACGCACCCTTCGCTGCCGCAGCTACCGCGCGCGCATACGCCATGGGCGTCTTGTGAAGAACAATGCCCGCTGCGAGGAACACCAGGTTGACGGTGTCGATATCAAGTACGAACCCTTTGTTGATGAACCGGATTACCAGGAAGACGGCGCAGAGTGCTGCCACGAGGACGGCCAGTACACGGCTTTCTTCCATTCGCTCAGCGAACGTCGCATCGGGAGAAAGCTTGCGCTCGACACTCGGCGGGTCCTGCAATAGAGCCGGGTCTACCGTGACCACGTCTTCGGGTTTCGGCATCATGAGCCTTGCCAGGATTGGCAAAAGAATAATGAGGCCGATGGTGATAAACGCGTTGTAGTCCGTAAAGATGGTGTGCGAAACCGGAATCAGACCGACTGTCTTCTCCATCGGATTGCCCTTGGTGGCGGCGACGAGCGGCACAGAGCCAGATAGGCCACCATGCCACGTCAGGAAACCCATGTAAGCACTCGCCACGAGCAGCCGATAGTCGGTTCCCTTGACGCGTCGCGCAACCTCTCGAGCAAGCATCGCCCCCAGAACGAGACCGAATCCCCAATTGATGGCGCAGGCAACGGCGCCGACAAACGCCACCAACATAACCCCTTGACCGGGCGTCCGGGCGGAGCTCGCTAGAGCGACAAGCACTCGCTTGACGGGTGCCGAGCTAGCCAGCGCATGTCCCGTTACAAGAATCATCGCCATCTGCATCGAAAATGCGAGCAGGTTCCAGAATCCGGAGCCCCATAGCATCACGAGGTCGGCAGGAGCGTTCGGCGTCAAACCAAACGCGAGCGCGAAGGTGGCGCCGGTGAGCAAAATGGCAAAAATCAGGGGGTCGGGCAACACCCGATGCACCACCTGAGTGAAAAAAGCGGAGATACGCTGAATCAATTGTCTACTCCTCGTCACCTATATAGATGCGGCCAACTGTCGTTGTTATGGGCGGTAAGCCGCGCGCGCCGATTTTTGCACACAACGAAAAATCCTGCTCCGAAGAACGCCATTGCTGTTGCAGTCGTCGAAGCCCGCATTGATAGTTACCGATACCATGCAAGTCCACACCCGCATTGCAGGCATCCGCGTTTCGTTAACATCGCACCGCAGAAAGCGACCGGGCGTAGTCGTTCCGGACGTCATAACGCCAGGAATGGACGTCGGCGCGAAAGGTGGTGCCCACGCTGGCTGCCATCGCGTTCGTGATGACCTCGGCCGCAACGCAGATGCTCGCAATCCGCGCTTCTTTGGCGAAGCCGTTGCCGGTCGCGAATTTGCCCCCTGGCCCTTCGCGATGTGCAGCTGGCGTCAACCGCGTCGTAGCTCCGGCTTTCTGTGAGATGGCGTCCTTGAGGTGTGGCGCTTCATTCTCCTTCTGATGCGTGCCTGCGAAAGACCTCTACTGATGCGGAGGCCTCATGCAAAAAGAGTCCCATCCAACTTATGGCTTTATATGTCTAAAAAACGCTTCGGTTGTAAGAAGGCTTCTATTGAGTCGGATAGTGAATGGGCCCGCATTGTCTCCTCTGCGGGTGCATCAGCCTTGGCCGGCCCCGTGCGTGCTTCTTTTTTTGATGGGTGCGGACGCCGGCCAACGAGCCGGTCCAGTCACGCCGAGCTAGTATCTCAACCCAATTCTGCCAGCGAGCCATCTGCGCCTAGCTGCTGCCGTGCCTTTTCCCAATATTCCTGGGAGCGCCCGTCGGGACTTCCTTCCTTCTCCCAAAGATAGAACGCGAGCGTACGAATTTGCTCCTCGGTAACAGGCACATCCATTTTCAATCTCCCCAAAAAATACCTTCAATTGGTTAGAGCATTGTCGCTATGGTCAATCGAGTCGACCGTTCGAAAGGGAAACACCGCACGGTGCCCGCCTTCCGAATGGCAAACAACCCATTCATGCGTGGTCTGCGACAACGGCTAACCTCTTGGTTGGTAACGACGGTTTGCTGCGATTCGCGCGACTACTGGCACCAAACGAGGGTTGAGCACAGGAATTGAGCCAGCACGACTTTCAGCTCGAGCAACTATTGCATCAATGGTGACTCGTGCGACCGCGCGTTGTGCCCGCCTCGCGAAGTGCTTCAGTCGACGGTCGCTGACCGGATGCCGCGCC
>NZ_WOEZ01000077.1 GCF_013177735.1 Paraburkholderia elongata
ACGAAAATAGGAGGGAAAAAACAACTCATCGTGACCGCCCCGTCTACAATCTGAACCGCGTAACACCCACCCGTGCGCAACGGTCACGTTGCGCCGGAATTGGCGGTCACGTTCACCGGAATACGCAATTGCGTGGTCAAGTCGCCGAAATTCGAGTGGTACGGCTGCGCGACCTTCTCCCAGCCTCGGTGTTCGAAAGCGCTGAACTCATCTTGTTCCATGACAGCCTCTTCACGTTTCGTCGTGCTGTCGCCAAGCGATGCCTGGTCAGCATGCTGTCTTCGGTCAACCGCAAAGTTAAAATCCAGCTTTCTGTTGAGAGGACCGCCACACGCGTTGTTTCACCACGGCGGTCCTCACAGGCGACCTGCCTCACTGACCAAAGAAAACGTCACATTGAGGTCCGGTAGAGCAAGTTCGAGTGCGTGCGCCGCCAGATGCGCTATGTGTGTCGCGAACGCCGCCATACGACATGTCACTGCTGGATTGAGCAGACGCGCTGGCGGTATCCTGCATCGTCTCGTGAGCGTATGGCCGTACGTCCCGCGCCTCCTTTGCGGTCGCCATACCCGCCACAAGAAGCAAAGCGATAGCTGCCGTCAACACCAAACGTGATTTCATTTCAAGACTCCTTCAATACATTGCCACTTGCCTGCGTCCTTTTCTCGACAGTTTGTTAATCTGGACACCTGCTCGCAAGACATACGTTCACAGTCAACCGGACTGGGTCGATGGGCGCGAGCGGGAGAGGTCGGACACCGGCCACTGCTGGCCGGGCTGCCATAGTAGTTAGGTAACTACTGACGAACAGCACGCCCTAGGTTTTGGGCGGTGCAGGGCGGTGCACTGGAAGGTTGCTTAACCAAAGCCTCGTAACCCTTTGCGCAGATAAGGTCCGCGCTGCAAGTTCTGTTATAGGCCGCCGGCGTTAGACTTCAACAGACATTCGATGGAGCCTCTGCGTTGCAAGCGCAACCTGGTCAGTATGCATCCGGGAATGACTCCTCGCGATAGAGCAGCCTTCGCAATCGTCGTCGACGATACGCGTATCGATGGCATGCGAGGTAACGGAGTCGAACTCCATGTCGGCAGAAAAGACCCGGTCCATGGAGGGAAGTGCTCTGGAGCGAGTCGTGAGCGCTGCTCGCGACGTGCAGGCTGCGTCTACCGCTCCTGAACGACACTGCGCATCGGGCAGCGACGGACAGCGAACGACTCTCGGGTTTGTCAGGTTCGAAGCTGCCATGCAACAGTTGAAAGAGGCTCGTGAAGCGTTTGTTGCGCTTCTGGGCAACGGGGCACAGTGAGACTGTGTCGACACGGGGCCACACATCCAATCGGCGCGTGCGCGCTTCAAACAGATATGACGCTGTTACTTTCTGGCTTGCGGTTTGCGTTCATCGTCTACGTTGTGGCGGTGGTCGCCCTTTATGTTTTCCAGGACCGGCTTTTGCTCCCGCCGGCGCCAACCGTGACTGATATCCGGTTGGGGCGTCATGCGGACTATGACGTCCAATCCTGGTACCCCAGAGGCTGGTACGCAGGATACGTCATCACGCCAACCGGCCGCCAGCCGATTGGAACGTTCCTCGTGTATCACGGCAACGCTGAGTCTGCGGAGAACAAACAATCGCTCGCCGAAGTGTTCGTGCGCTTTGGCTACCGGGTTGTCCTCGTCGAATATCCCGGCCATGGCAGGCGACAGGGCACGCGGACGATGAAGGCTGCGTTGGCCGCGTCGCGAAGTGCGCTGTCCGACGCCAGGGCTCAATGGGCAGAATCGATATTTCTGGTTGGCGAGTCGTTGGGTGCCGGTATGGCAGCGCAATCTATCCGAGGCGAAGAATCAGCGGTCGCCGGTGTGCTGCTTGTCACGCCGTGGGATTCGCTGGAAAGCGTTGCAGCGGAAAAGCTACGGCTGTTTCCAGTGCGATGGATACTGCATGCCCCGTTCGATACAGTCGATGCGCTCAAGCACTACGCGGGTCAGGTCGTCGTAGTCGGGTGCGAGCTAGATACCCTCATCCCCGTATGGCACGCCGAACGGCTCGCCCGCCTGCACCCGCATGTGCAGTTTCTGTTATTGCCTGGCGCCGGTCACAATGACTGGTTCAGCTCGATGACCGCCGACCATTGGCGAGAGGTATTTCGCTCGCTGCAGGTGGCACCAGCGCAATAGCAAATCCGGACGTCCACGACAACTGCGTCTCTCGCCAAAGACATCCATAGTCACCGGGGATGTCAATGTTTACTCCAACATTGACGTGTGCGAAGGCGACGGACGATGCGCCGATCCCGAACCCGGCAACCAGTGTCATCGCAAATCAGCGACTGCGTGAGATGGTCATGAATTGCCTGGTCAGATATGTATAGTTGGGCAGTTGAATGCGCAGCGAGTCAGCTACGGTCAATAGCGGTGATAATAGCCGCCTGCAGGCAAAACGATGCAGCCGCCCAGCGCACTTCCGAGACATACGGCCATCAGCATCAGCACAAAAATTCGTTTCATAGCGCTCCTCACTTGTCAGTTGTGAAGGCACTATATTGAGCCGGCAGATTACCGGTGTTTTTGTGTGTAACTAGACGTGTAATTTGAAACACCTACACGCTCCCGCGCCGTTGTCTGAGTCCAGACAAAACGAAATATTCGGTTTCACAACTCACAACTCCACGGTCAACATCGTGGTCGCCCGAGACGTTGAGGAGATGAACGGCCAGAAACCGCCCCTTCAACTGAACCGGAGACGAACATGCACAACGTTGCCTACAAACTCGCCGCTATTGCCGCACTCGCCCTGTCATTCGCGGGCACAGCGTCGGCTCAAACAAACTGGGATGCGACGCACCCGCGCCGCGCTGAGGTCAATGAGCGCCTCGCGAATCAGGACCGGCGCATTCATCAGGAAGTACGGGAAGGCGAAATGTCGCACGCCGAGGCGGCGAGGCTTCATCGCGATGACCGTCAGATTCGCCAGGAGGAGCGCGATATGGCAAGGCAGGACGGCGGCCATATCACCCGGCGTGAAGACTACGCGTTGAACCAGCAGGAAAACCGCGTGAGCCGGCAAATCGGACAATAACGCCTATCGCTAGCGCCAGCGACAACTCGGGATAAGACCGGCGCTGGCGTCGGCGGTCTGCGTTCTATCTAAATTTGGTGACCTTCAGACTTGCTGGAGAGCGACATGAACAGCACGAACGGGCAATCCCTGCATTCGCAGGTCGAAAAATGGCTCGCGCCGGCGCCCGCGACACCAGTTCGCGTGACCGCTTTCAGCCGCACCAGATTGGGCGGCCGACGTTACGTATGCGTCGAGACATCGTCGCCATCAGGAGCGCACGCGCTGTTCTTCTTCAAGCATGATGACGGCAGTTGGTGTGTATTCCCGCCGACTGCCAACAGACGGACGTCGACCGCAGAGCAACATTTCGTGCAGGCGGCTGTCGGCATGTTTTGACGACGGTCGCGACTTCGCTGCGCTAAATCGTGGCGCTCGCAATTCAGCGCGGTACGCGGACTGCTCCGTAGCTACTGAGCCACCTTTTCGGCCGGACGAGCGACGTGCACGGACTCGTGGTACGCCACTGCGTAGCCATGCAGAAGCAGCCGGACAACGCAGAGGCAATCCGCAGGAGCTGATTGCAACACTTGTCGACGGTGACAAGGCAGCGGCTGGCCGCTACCCCGGAATCGCACACCTCTGCCTTTATTGCCCGCCATACTGCTGGTTAATCTTGTCGAGTTCACCCGACTGACGCGCGCGCAGATACTCCTGATAGACCTGGGCCCGTGTTTTACCCGTTGACATGCCGGTATCGCTGGTCGTGGCAGGGACACCGCCAAAAGAGTCTGTCGAGGACACAGCGGGACTGGTGGTCTGCGTTCCAGGCGACGTATCCTGAGCCTGAACGTACCCGAACGCGAGAGCAGCGGCACTAACTACTGCGAATTTGAGTGGTTTCATCTCTCCATACTCCACGTAATGTGGTTCGGTTTCTCGAACCAGGCAGGAGAGGCCGTTGTAGATATTCTCGACCCGGCCTCGGCGACGACCCATATGTGCGGCTCCAATTAGTTACCTTGGTAAATATCGCAGGACAGTCCAACCGTACACGGCGTCCCATACGGGCTGCGCGTACCAGTTTGCGTTCTCGACATCGGCACGCCACCCACCGAGGTGTCACGCATCTGTTCCTCCGTGGACGCCGCACCCTGCTGTTTGGCCGACTGATTCATTTGCGCAGACGGAGTTTGTTGCACATTCTGCGCATACGCGGCACCGGCCGCCGTCAATAGGCACAATGCACTTGCCGTTACCATCGCTAGTACTTTCATCTTGACACCTTGATTGGTGAGCAAATTTCCGGACGACCGCCTCGGGATACTTGCGGCATCATTTCCGCCCACCCGAATAGCGAGGCTCCGTTCCAACGTAGGTGGAAGCGAAGCAACCTGCGGAATCGGTCGTCTTTCGGAGAATGCGGAGCAATGTCGTCGGTGATTCGACTCGAGATTGCCGCGACCGAGTCCGACCTTGTGGACGAAAATGCTGCGTCGCTAATTACGTATGTAGCCGATTAGCGCTGGCAGATAGGTGCTGAAGAGTCGCACGGAAGTCTGCGCGTAGTGACCTTGTGAGTCCGCAACGGCAATAAGATTGCGTTGCTCAATCTGTTATAGACCAGCGCCAACAGAAATATCGGACAAAGAAGCAGCAGTTTTTAGCATTTTGCTATTAACCAACACTCTGGACTGGACGGTGACTAGGCTATCTACTGTGCTGGTCTAACCTGGTACGTCGCGACACCGCAACGGTTGATTTGAAGAAAGCGAGAGCAGCATCTGATGCTGTTCCAGACGATATGTTTCATCCTCCCTGCCAGTTGAATCAGCGGCAGACCTCCACGTTGCATGCACGGGAACTGTTGCAGTCAATCGGTGGTCTTCGTATGTAAGCAGAACAATTGCTCAGCGAAAAGGCGTCTGTTTGGACCTACCTCTCGCTACCCGCGCAGTTCTCAGCTGCTCAATCGGAGATATATGTACAAAGGCGTACTGGCCGCACTATTGGTCGCAACTACGGTCTTCGCCCTACCTACGGAGGCCAGCGCGCGGACGCGCATGGAATGCCGGCGTGTTTGGGTGCACGGGCACCTCGTTCGGAGATGCAGGCCGTTGCCACCACCACGGCGCCATCACCATCGGCCGCGTCCACATCGTCCGCCGCCTCCAGCGGTTCCGCCACTTCCGCCGCTTCCACCGCCGCATCAATAATCGTTTGTCGGGGGAGTTCAATGCGCGGGCGCACTATCGCTTCCGCTACTTATAAGGAAACAGATGTGCGGAAATGGACGCAGTCACCTACCTGGGAATCGCTAACTTCTTCGACCCTGTCGAGTAGTTTCGAGGCGCGTGGCTGCGCGATTCGCTGGCCACACAGTGAACGCAGGCGAGTCGCCGCAACCGCGCCTAAGCAAACGGATAGCAATAATAGACTACCCCCGCAGAACCTCCCTTGCCCGCAGTAGAGTTGCTTCCGGCGTTGGGGGCCTGAGATGCGATAGAGGGAAATGCTTCCGAAGCGGCTCCGACGGGAGCCGTATAAGACCTCGTCATCCGGGCCGACCAATAGGTCGCGGTGGTCTTTGTAGCGTGCAGCGCTGCGCCTAAGCGATTGATGTCATGTTGAGCGGTGCGCAAACGGATTGATGGGCTGAACCTTCCGGCGGTCCTTGACGCGCTCCAGCATCTGGCATGTGCTCCAACCAGAAACCAGCGCTTCAAACCCGCGGACGACATTCGATTCCATAGCTTGCACCCCGGCATCGCCATTGAAATTGGCACTGAACGCAGAGTGGAAGCGATACTGGAAGTAGGCAGAGCCCCCCCGGATGCGTTCTTGCGTATCGGAGTCCGTGAACATCACGGATTCAGGCGAGAACGGGTCGTAGTAAATGACATTGGGGTAGTCGGTAGCCACAGCTACGCGTGGTTCATCACTCACAAGCAGCGAGCCGACCAACTGGATGGACCCTTTCATCCCCTTCGGTGTTTTGAATACCCAAATGCGCTTTGGCAACCGCTCTGCGAGTCGAATGACTCTCGTATTGTTGGAGCCAAAGTAGCCGACTTGGCCGTTCTTGAGGTTCTGCTCGAGCTTCTGCCAGTAGTAGAAAATGTCCATTCGATGCCTGCTATTCGATGCTTGGTTCACTGCGGTGCTTAATCAACGTCGCAATGTTACTAGAAGCCGCTTTTATCGAGCTGGAACCGGTTCGAAATTGTTCACACCGTTATGCCGCGAGCCGATACTCGTAGTACGGCAGGTCCCTGTCATCAAGTATCGCGAATTGAGTCGCAAGGTCTGATGCATTCGGGTTGAGCCATGCGTTGACGTTCTCTGGCTTTGTTGGAATGATGCAACGGTCATGGCCTGCAGCTGCAATCTCCGGCGACACCGCAGTCACCTCGGTGGGGGGCGTATCGTCATCGGCACGCCGAACCTTAGATACAGAGCGCTTGTGAGCGGCCCAGGCTTGAAGCAGCGCGCCATCGATTCGATGTCGCTCTCTCTACTGCGCATCGTTCATCGCTAGCACTTTTTCTTACTTCTAAGAATGGGGCAGAGCTTATCGGAAGGAATGGAGACCAAGCCAAAGTTCAAAGTAATGGGGGAGCCCCCCATCGCGTCTAACTTGTCACAAGCAATCACCAATTCCTTCGTGGCGGCTTCTCCTAAGTTGCTAGGAATGTTGCCTATGATGTCGTCGTTGAAATAGGGGTGCATCCCCCCTGTAGCATTCGTCGATGGACCCCAGCTCTGAGTTGATTATGGTGTTTATGCCTCCCTGCGGGTTGTCATCGGCATATGGGTTCGGAACCTGGCTGGGTGGAGCTGCACTGTTCTGTGCGAATCGGTAGTTACCGTCCTCGGAGACTGTGAGCGCCGCTGGAGAACCTCCTTTCGGAAGCGCCACGTGTCCTTCCGTCTGACCGGACGCAATTGACCATGTCAAGAAGAGCACTGCCACCACTGAGGCAATGCCGATTGTCTTATCCATCGGCGGCGATGCCGCCAAGGTCTCAATGTGCAACTTCATAGTGACATTAGCGGGAACTATGCGTCGCTGTAGGAGGCGATTAGGTGGAAAGCTGCCGAGCTTATTACGTTTGCACATGAGTCTCTCCTTGATTCCATGCTTCATAGCAGTTCAATTCACAGTCAAACGAACACGCGCCGGAGCCATCAATGCCTCGTACGCCACGTACCTTCCCCGACATGCTGCTTTGCCAACATTTCCGACCGCCGCCTAACGTTACCCCTTGCCGGGCGTGTGTCGGACTTTCACCACTAAGTGCGTGCGCCTTGCCGGGGCATACCGCGCAACGGCGGCCAAACGGCCGCCGTTGTTGTGAGCAAGAAAAGCCTGTTCAGTCGCTTTGCGCCACGCCCCTCAAGCCAGACAGTCCAGATGAAGGTCGTGACGCCCGTCGTGCACATCCTCTGGGGTCACTTCGTCAGCGGATTGCACAGTCTGCAACCAATGTCTCCTTGCTCACCGAACACCTTCGCCGTGGCGAGTTTGCCGATGCTGTGAACGTCGGTCTGGCCGTGGGTGCGCCCGACAGCGTCACGGCCGGACCCGAGACTTGCGTCCAGAGAAACGTCGACGGCTGCGGCGGGGTGTCCGGGTCATAACTCTCGCCGCCATTCAGCGTGACCAGGTGCCCTACCTCTGCTTCCCGCGTGGGCCCGCCATTGGCTACCGGCATCACATCGGCCGCAGTGGTGAACGTCACGGTATCGACCCCGAAGAAGGCGCCTCGACCGTCATGAATCTGGACCGTGGCAATCGGGTTGCCCGTGGAGGTGACGGACACCAACGTATTAACGGAATTGGCGGGCGCAATCGCCCACCCAGCCAGGGCACCTAAAGCGTCATAGGCGTAGATGCCGACATTGACCCCCACGCCCTCCGACAGGTAGGCTGACACCGATTGAACGTTGCCAGTGATGGCGGAGTTCAAGGTGAACGTCATCAGGCCAAGTGGCGAGTAGGCTATGTTCGGCGGGGTGTTGGCAGGCCAAGGGCTAGCTGGGGCCGCCAAAGCTGCGGCAGCTAAAGCGGTCGCGCCAGACACCAGCACCCCAAGATTCTCGTACTGGTTTGTAACAGCGGTCCCCGTTTGAAACTCGTCGAAAGTCAGTGTGATTGTCGTGGCCAGCGCGCTCGACGCTGCACCCAGCCCCATCAAAAGTGACAGCACACCCAGTAGGGAAAGAAGAGGTCTGCGCACGGCAGTGCTCCTTCGTAGAAAATGGCTTCGGCGGGTTAACAACCGGCTTAGCACGGCGCGCCGTGTAGCTTCCATCTCCGGATGGACCAAGGGACGAGCAAACGCAAAGGCACGCTGCCTCTGCGCTTCGGAAGCTGTAGAGACAAGCGCATACGTGCGCCGGAGATGGCGCGCTGTAGGGCGTTACTGACGGGGTATCGAGAGTGTGTGCTTGAAGCAGGTGTCCATAGTCGCCGTTTAGTCTTGGTTAACTACACCGCCCCGGACACCAAGCAGGCCCACGATGAGGTGAGCAGTACTTCTATTTATTTGTCAATAAACGATAGGCCAGCATTTGACGGATTTCAACCTGCTACTGAGAAAGCGGTACGCTTAAGTCAGGTAACAAAAATGTCGCTGAAATCCTTACGGAACAAGGACCTCGTGGCGTTCACGCGACCCTCGTCTAAGCCACGGTGGGTCGGAGTGAGTCGTTGAGTTTCATCCGATTATTGCAGGGCTCATAACGCGCCAATTTTTTAAAGCGTCTTCGAGTTTCGAGCGGGCGCCGGCTTCATGGCCGTCAAAGGGCGGACTCAAGATGGGTTGGAAAAGATGCGCAAGCATGCGATTGCATGCCGAACCACTTCACTGAAACGCCCTCATAAGGGTATCAACGTGCAACGGAGTACGCCGATGAAATCTGGCGACAAGGACGAACTGCTTGAAACCCGGCTAGTGCGGATACGTGGCGACGTGCAGGGAATCGGCTATCGGGAAGCCTGCGTACGCCGCGCCCATTTGCTCGGCGTCACTGGCTGGGTCCGTAACAGGATGGACGGTTCAGTTGAGGCGATGCTGCAGGGCTCGCCGGAGCAGCTCGCCAACATGTGCGCCTGGCTAAGCGAGGGCATGTCCGCTGCGCTGGTTGAAGAGCTTGAAGTAACCGAGCTGCCGCCCCCGTTTCTTCGCTTTGACATCTTCGAGCGCTTGCCCACCCTGTAAGAGCAGGCGAATCGCCAGGGTGGAAGAACGAGCGCTTTCACCTCCGGTGGGCACTAGCGTCTCTGCCCGCCACCCAATCCGGCTACGTCAATCTGCTCAGCCGTCTCCTCACGCAGACGCCCAGCGTCATCGCTGGCACCTTCCTTGTTGACTGCTTCAGGTGCGCTTCCTGATGGGTCGCGTGACCGCTCCATCCAACGGAACAGGAGAATTGCGAGGGCACCGCCCGCCAACTCGCTGACAATAAATCCAGGCGCGTCAATAGGACGGATACCTGCGAAGGTGTCCGTGAGCGAACGGGCGATAGCCACAGTTGGGTTTGCGAACGAGGTCGAAGCTGTAAACCAGTAGGCCGCTGTGATATAGCCGCCTACCGCCACCGGAACAAATTCTATGCGTCGTTTTGCGACGTTAAGAATGACCGTGAGCAAACCGAACGACGCAACCACTTCGCTCCACCATTGCGATGGGCCGGTGCGAATGTGCCGCGATGCTTCTATCAACGGCAGGTCAAACATCCCGTGAGCGGCTATGACTCCTGCGATGGCGCCGATAGCTTGTGCTGCGACATAGGCTCCGGCGTGCTTCCATCGCAGCTTGCCAAGGCAGACCTCGGCGAGCGTCACCAACGGGTTGAAGTGTGCGCCCGAAATACTGATGAAGGTGGCGATGAGCGCGACCAACCCCGCGCCAGTTGCCAGCGTATTGGCCAGAAGCGCGATTGCCACATTGCCACCGGCAAGTCGCTCGCCCATGATGCCGGAGCCCACGACAGTCGCGAGAAGCAGCGCCGAGCCAAAGAACTCGGCGGCGACAGCATGACGTAACCTCATAGCGGTGATTTCCCGATGTCGGTCACTTCCTTCTTCAGCGCGAGGCGGTCGAGCGAGGCAATCGGCAGACTCTTGAAAATTTCGAGCCGTTTGCGGAGTGTCGCTGCCGCATCCTTGAATGCACGCTTCTTCGCGTCGTCGCTACCCTCGACAGCGGCTGGGTCGGGAACGCCCCAGTGCGCAGTGATGGGTTGCCCTGGCCAGACAGGGCACTGCTCCCCGGCAGCCTGGTCGCATACGGTAAAGACGAAGTCCATCACCGGCGCATCGGGGGCGGCAAATTCATCCCATGACTTGCTTCGAAGGCCCTCTGTCGAGAGCCCCATCTGCTGCAGGAGCTGCAGCGTCAACGGGTTGATTTCGCCCTTCGGGTGACTGCCGGCCGAGTAGGCCCTGAACCGCCCGCCGCCAAGCGCATTCAACTGGACCTCAGCGAGCACGCTGCGCGCCGAATTTCCGGTGCAGAGGAACAGCACGTTATAGACTTTGTCGTTCATGTCGAATCCCAGGCGGATATGCAGAGGAAAGCCAGTCGCTATCTGTTACGAGGTCGCACCAATGGCAGTGACGTCGATGTCGACAACCCTATGCAACTCGGCGCGAATGGCGGCTTCATCGAGTGTCTCAACCGGCACCTTGAGAAACGCTTCGACCCGGTGTTGTATCTGCTGAAAAACCTGCTCGAATGCAGCGCGCTTGACATCATCCGGGCCGTCCACAGCGGCGGGGTCGTGGAAGCCTCAGTGCGCTGACGACGGATGCCCCGGCCAGAGCGGACATACTTCGCCAGCGGCCTGGTCACACACCGTGACGATGAAGTCCATGTGTGGTGCATCCGGTTCTGCGAACTCATCCCACGACTTGCTACGCAGATTCGAGGTGTCGTAGCCCGTCTTCAGCACCTGTTCGATTGCGAAAGGATTGACCTTTCCCGCCGGATGACTGCCAGCACTGAATGTCTGGAAGCGGCCTTTCCCCAACGTGGCGAGCAGCGCTTCCGCCATGACGCTGCGCGCAGAGTTGCCGGTGCAGAGAAAGAGCACGTTGCACGTCCGGTCGTTCATGAACGGCTCCGGAATGAGACAGTCGACGCGGCGGGTGCGCAGCATGCACCTGTCGTCTCTTCGACAGGCTTCGCCCGCGATTCGCCGAAAGTCGGAATCGAGTCCAGCGTGCGGTACGTCTCCCAGGCGATACCTTGCGGGTCCATGGTCCAGTACTTGTCGGACCTTGCATAGCAACAGGCCGTGCCAGTTTGTGTTTCTTTGGGAAGCGCGGCCGAATCCAGTCGCGTATTCATCTCATTCAGTTCCTCTTCCGACTCGACCTGGATGCCAAGGTGGTCCACGCCGACCTGATGGCCGCGTTGCGAAATCGCAAAGTTGACGCGCGGGTCGTCCAGCATCCACTTGGCGTAGTCATCCTTCGCCACGACCGGTTGTGCGCTGAAGAGCGCAGAGTAGAAGCGAATACTGTCCGCGAGATTTTCGACAGATACGTGTACGTGCATGCGTTTCATGACTCTTCTCCGCAGCAAGGCTTGAGGGCATTGACCGTCGCGCAGGGCGCACCGGCGCAGCAGTTTTCGGTCAGGAACCCAATGAGTTCGCTCATTGCATCGAAGTTGGCCGAATAGAACACGTAGCGGCCCTCCTGGCGCGCTGAAACGAGTTCGGCGTGAGACAGGTCTTTCAGATGGAACGAAAGGCTCGACGGCGAGACGTTCAGTTGCTGGGCGATTTCGCCCGCCGGCAACCCTTGAGGGCCCGCCGTAACGAGCATGCGGAACACCGCAAGCCTCGATTCGTGGGCGAGCGCGGCAAGCGAGCGAATGGCGATGTTTGAGTCCATACGTTGAATGATAGTCGTGCCTTTTCAATATTTCAAGAAGTGTTAAAATGAAGTGCGCGCTGTACGCATATCCTGAGCGTGCGCGACGCCTCGCTCTCCACCGCCCGGCCGCAGCGCAGGCATCACTTACCCATCCGAGCAGACCGACATGACCGTCACCATCTTTCACAACCCGGACTGCGGGACGTCGCGCAATACGCTTGCGCTTATCCGGAATGCCGGCATCGAGCCGGAAATCATCGAATATGTGCAGCACCCACCCGGTCGTGAGCAACTGAAGGACATGATTGCCAAAGCGGGACTGACGGTGCGCGGTGCGCTGCGTGAAAAAGGTACGCCCTACGCCGAACTCGGGCTCGATAACCCGACGCTGGCGGACGTGCAATTGCTCGACGCCATGGTCGAACATCCGATTCTGATTAACCGGCCATTTGTCGTGACGCCGTTGGGCGTACGGCTGTGCCGGCCGTCCGAGGTCGTGCTGGACGTCCTTCCGTCACCGCAGCAGGGACCATTCACGAAAGAAGATGGCGAAGTCGTCGTTGACAGGCAGGGCCGGAGGGTTCTCTGATGACAAAGGACATGCCGAACATTAGCGAGCCGCATCTGGACACGCCTGACCTGCAAAAGCTCGAGCCACGTACGGTCTCAGCCCACCCACCGCGCATCCTGCTGCTCTACGGCTCGCTCCGGCCGACGTCGTATAGCCGGCTCCTCACGCTCGAAGCGGAACGCATCCTTCAGCACTTCGGCGCGGAGACGAAGGTTTTCGACCCGCATGGCCTGCCCATCGCGGACAGCGTGCCTGCCGACCATCCCAAGGTGGTCGAGTTGAGGACGCTGTCAGAATGGTCGGAAGGTCAGGTCTGGTGCAGCCCGGAGCGGCACGGCACACTGACCGCCGTGTTCAAGAATCAGATTGACTGGTTGCCCCTTGAGCTGGGCAGTATTCGTCCCACGCAAGGCAGGACGCTGGCTGTCATGCAGGTGTGCGGCGGCTCGCAATCATTCAACGCGGTCAATGCGTTGCGTGTGCTCGGACGATGGATGCGCATGGTCACCATCCCCAATCAGTCGTCTGTCGCGAAGGCATATCAGGAATTCGATTCCAGCGGCCGGATGAAGCCGTCGCCGTACTACGACCGCGTTGTCGACGTGATCGAAGAGCTTTACAAGTTCACGCTGCTCGTACGCGACCGCTCAGACTATCTGACCGACCGATATAGCGAACGCAAGGAGGCGACGCCCGAGCTGGCAAACACCCTGGCCCGGGCTGCGATGGCTCATGAAAACGCCGCTGGGAGTTCCGACACCGATGACGGCGAAGTCGAGTAACAGTCCGGACGGCAATCTCGCGCGATGCGCCTTGCGCGGTACGCGGCGGCGTATAGGCAAGCGCGGAATGGGCAACCCGTAGTCAACAATTGAATTTTCAACAGGGGGCAATTCGCATCGTCACACAGTCCCGTGGCGCATGACGGTTACCGCGCCTGTGACGAAAGCAGTCGGTGTCTGACCGACTGCAATTCGTGAGCACAGCACGCGAGCATCTGGGTCAGGTGAGGCAGACGGCCAGAAAAACAGCTCTTTCGGACGGACTGCCGCGACCGGTTTCGATGCTGACGACGCGCGTGCGTCTGCTCACGCACCAGCACCGCCGGTTGGGTCCGGACGGAGTGGCGTCGGCAGGAGCGGCGACGGTCCCCACATCTCAACCTTGAAATTGGTCGCGAAGGTCCGTAATTCCTGCTCCAGCGCGCGCCATGGCCCGTCTGCGAACGTCGCCCAGTCGATTGTAGACCTCCAGCAGGTGGTCGTTCGAATCTGCGGGGCGCCGAGCATATTCCGGTTCGCGCGAAGTTCGACCAGACCTGGCTGCTGCACAATCGTTTCCGCCGCCTTCCTGGCCCATTCGGCGTAAGACTCCAGATTCACGCCTGGCTGCAGGTCGTACGTATTCGTCACCTCTATCATGGACGTCTCCTCACCGATGGAGTTGGGTTCCGGCAGGCACATGCCCACTGCCAGTTCGCCGGTATGGCAATGCGCCGCGTCTCTGATACTGCCTTCGTTCGCCCCAGCGGGTCAAGCAGCGCTTCCATGACAAAACATCGAACCTGCTCTCGGAGACGGCCGGAAATGGGACACCTGGCTTCTCGTCGATTGATACGGACACGGAAGCTGGAGTTGGGTAGGGGGCACGTCTGCGCCTCGAGCGAGCGACCACCGGACCGCAATTCGTTGAACTGCAGCGCAAATCGGCCTCGACTCGCCGCGTCTGTGCCGTCGAGCTAGTTATTGCCCGGAACTGCCACATGAGCAGACTGCGGATTCTCGTCGGTGCTACGCATTAGGGTTGCCTTCGGTTCCTGAAGCAGCAGCTGATACGGCGACGTCGCCGTCTCGGTCCCGTTATCCAGCGAGCAATCCATCGGCGCGTAGTAGTCGTCGTCAAGCAGGTACGTCGCGAACATGATTATCTCCATCCCCAAAAGTGAAGGCGCCTCACGTCTCAATGATCTGAGGTGTCTGGCACATTACATACTGGGATAGTTACCCACCTGATGCCTTTCGTTGCGCCAGCAGTACACCTGGCCGACGCATAAGCCAAGTCAATTCATCGGCTGACACCCAATTTTTGCGAGCAACAGAGACGCGCACACGCTCCACCGTTCGTTCCGTGATGTTGGTCGGGTGCTTCGCTGCGTCTTTTCTGGCGACAGCGATGAGCCGCTGCGCGAGGTCCTCGCATATCATCCAGCGCACCTCGCGCTCTTCGTCAGTCTGCCCTACGATGTAGCGTCCCCTCGACAGCACGGCGCCTATTTTTGTTTGCACGCCCGACACCACAGCCGGCATGTCATCGGGCGGAAAGTCGTCGGGCACTTCTGTTTCGTTTTTCATTCCGACAGTCCAGTTGCAAAGATTTTGCGAGCAATGGCTACTACGTCATCGCCGTCGTCCACCGGAATTGGCGCATGCCTGATGCGCGGGATGTTGCCGACAACAATCCACGCAATCGCGCCATGCCAAGTTACGCTCACGTCGAATCTTGCCGTCAGGCAGCTGTTATCGCGTACAAACACCGTCAGGGCATCACATTTCGGGTAGGGCCACGCTGGCTGGACGCGTTGCAACGCGAGCGCAGTTCGCTCCCACAGAGCTTCGCCGGATACGCTCTGTCTCACACTTGCGCAAACAAGGGGCATGGCCGACGCGAGGTCATGAGCGAGGTACACCCCTGCATGCACCGACACTGTCGCCAGAGGTGGCGCCGGTTCTGCCGGCGACGAAGGCGAGTCGTCATTTAGCACAGACGACGCCCTCCGACATCTTGCACGCAATCGTGACGACGTCATCGTCCTCGGTGTAAGGGACGCTTTCCGTATCTACCCGTGTAGAGTCCGCAGACGTTATGCTGGCCTCGGCCCTTCCGTTGTGCGCGAGGATATCGAGACGTGCGAGTGGCTGAATTTCGCTGCCCGTTTTGCGCCCGATGAAAGCCACAAAACAGTCGCTGAGCGGCCGAGGCGCGCTGTATTTGTCGGCACTCATCTCGAGCAACTTCAAGGCTTCTTCGAGCAGCGAGAATGGAGGTCGGCCTACCGGGCCACGTTGCAGGATTCAGCCATCGCTAATGCTGCAATGCAAAACGCATTTTATGTCCCATGCAGACTTTGTTGTTCCTTAAGGCAGCTTCAGCTGTTTGGCGCAGACTTTGTTGTGCGCCAATAGCACACAAAAAAAAGGCGTCACGTTGCCGTGACGCCTTAAAAAGTTCTAGCCATTCCGAGGGCCGTGCTAGAACCTGAGAGACGGGATTCGAAAGTTGGACGGGTGCGCGATGTTGGAGGCCGGACTCAAGATTCGAGACAGACACTGCGTGGACTGTTACGGGGGACTGTTAAAAGACACTCGACCACACACTCCGCGAGCCACGGTCGGTTCGAAACTTCAAAATGCAGAACCTGAAACCGTCTTTCGAAATGAGGTTCCATTTTTTATGGTTATGCTGACTAAGTCAAGCAAAATCTAAAGAGGCTTCATTCGTCACGGCAAAATATTCCGATACAATGAATCTTCAGATGAAAAAAGACCTTCATGCCTTATTTTGGGGCCTCCGCCAAACCCTTGCGGAACGGTTGCTGGCAGGCAAGCCGACAGAAAACTGAAATATAGTTCCAGAAAAACGATATGAACCGACCGACGCCCTCCCGAGCTGCTGCAGGCCCAGCCAAAGACAAAGACGGTTCGGGCGACGAAGTCACCGCGCTGGCACGCGGCTTGACCGTGCTGCGCTCGATCGCCGCAGCCGACGCGCCGCTCAGCAACCGTGAATTGACCGAGCTAACCGGCATTCCGAAGCCCACCGTCTCGCGGATTACCGCCACGCTCGTCGGCGCAGGGTTCCTGTTCCGCTTGCCCGACAGCGAGCGATTCGTGCTGACCTCGTCGGTACTGGAGTTGAGCAACGGTTTTCTGCGCAACTTCGACATCCGGGCCCGAGCGCGCCCCTTCCTCATCGAACTCGCCGAACGCACCGCGTTGTCCGTCCATCTGGCCGTGCGCGACCGCCTCGACATGGTGGTGATCGACGCAATTCGGCCACGTTCGGCGGTGCTGGTGTCGCGCCTCGAAATCGGCTCACGCATGAACCTCAGCCGCACTGCAGTCGGCCGCGCCTATCTGTCGGCACTCGCCGAACCGGAACGTGAAAAATTACTGATCGGCTTGCAGGCCGCCGAAGGCGACGACTGGGGTCACGTCAGCAGCCGCCTGACAAACGCATTACGGGAAACCGCGGAGCAAGGCTTCGCGATCGCCACGGGCGAATGGTACAACGGCCTGAACGCCATCGCGTCAGGGTTCATCGGCCCCTCGGGCGAGCGCTATGCAGTCAATTGCGGCGGCTCCGCGGATCAGTGCCCGCGCGATTGGCTGATATCGCACGCGGCGCCGGCGCTGCTCGAATGCATCAGTAAGATCGTTCTCGAGATTGGCGGCACGCCTGGGCGCCGCCTGGATAACTGAAACTAACTGAAACGCAAGAGACGCTCGCCGATCGGCGGCCACGGCATTTTCAACCCGTCCTCCACGCGTACTGTAACCTTCGTAATCAAAAGAAAAATACACGGGTGGACTGTTACAGAGCCCGCGACGTAGGATCATGCCTTCCAGTCGCGGTGCGCTCGCCCGGCTTGCCGTTACCACCCTTCGATAACGTCCCGCCGACCTGCCAAGATGGCGCATTGCGCTAACATCGTCGTCCCGCGCATCGGGTAGCATCGCGCTAAACATTCGCGGTGCGTCCACTGTTGAAACCGCCTGTCATGCCGCCTGCGTGCCGGTCCGCCGAACTGTCGAAGCGGCACGACCGCGCAAGCGGCTCACATCAAAGCCAGCCACCTGACCGAACCGATGGACGAACAACAAAAGCTTCCGGAAACCTCACGCCCTGCCGCTCCGGCTTCCCAACCCGCTTCGCAACCGTCCGCCACCGGGAAGCCTGCTGGCGGTCCCGGCACCGTGCCGGTCGCAGCCCAAAGCCATCGCGGGCGCAATATCGCTCTGATCGTGGCGGCGCTGGTCATCCTCGGGGTCGTGTTGTGGCGTTGGCATCCGTGGGGCGGGCCCGGCGGCGGCGCGAGCGCGGCTGCCGGTGCGAGTGGCGCGAGCAGCGCCCGCGCGGGCCGCGGTGGCGCCGCCAGCCTGGCCAACATGCCGCAGCCCGTTCACGTGGGGACTGCCAAACAGGGTGAAATGCCGGTCGTGCTGACCGCGCTCGGCACGGTCACGCCGCTCGCCAACGTCACCGTGCTGCCGCAGTTGAGCGGCGTGCTGCAGGACGTGTATTTCAAGGAAGGCCAGATGGTCAAGAAGGGCGACGTGCTCGCCCAGATCGACCCGCGCCCCTATCAGATCTCGCTGGAAAACGCGCAAGGCACCCTCGCGCGCGACCAGGCGCTGCTGCAAACCGCCCGCCTCGACCTGAAGCGCTATCAGACTCTGCTCTCACAAGACTCGATCGCCAGCCAGCAAGTCGATACACAAGCCTCGCTCGTGCGGCAGTATGAAGGCACGGTGAAGTCCGACCAGGCGAACATCGACACCTTTAAGCTCGACCTCGTCTATGCGCGCATCACCGCGCCGGTGTCGGGGCGCGTCGGTTTGCGCCAGGTCGATCCGGGCAACTACGTGACGCCGAGCCTCTCCAACGGCATCGTCGTGATTACGCAGTTGCAGCCGATCAGCGTGATCTTCACGACCTCCGAAGACAACCTGCAGCAGATCCTCCAGCAAACCCAAACCGGCGCGAAGCTCTCGGTCACCGCGTACGACCGCAGCAACACCACTTCGCTCGAAGGCGGTTCGCTCGAAACCCTGGATAACCAGATCGACACCACCACCGGCACGGTCAAGCTGCGCGCGATCTTCCAGAACGAGAAGAACGTGCTGTTTCCGAATCAGTTCGTGAATACACGCCTCCTCGTGGATACGATCAAGGACGCGGTGATCGTGCCGACGCCGGCCGTGCTGAACGGCTCGATCGGCCCGTTCGTGTACGTCGTGAAACCGGACAACACGGTGACGGTGCGTGCGGTCAAGGTGGGCCCGGTGGATGGCGAGCGCACCAGCATCAAATCCGGCCTGCAAGTCGGCGAGCGCGTCGTGATCGACGGTTCGGACCGGTTGAAGGAAGGCGCGAAGATCACAATTCCGGCCGACAAGCCGCGCGGCGCTTCAGGCGCCCGTGGGGCGAGTGGCGCGAGTGGCGCGGCGGCGGCATCGGGTGCATCCGGCGCCCTCGCACATCACGGCAAACACGCGGCGCAAGCCTCGCAATAAAGGCATGGCAACTACCGCATGAATCCATCCCGCGCCTTTATTCTGCGCCCCGTCGGCACCGCGCTGCTGATGGCGGCGATCATGCTGGTCGGTCTCGTCGCGCTGCGCTTTCTGCCGCTCTCCGCGCTGCCCGAGGTCGACTATCCGACGATCCAGGTGCAGACCTTCTATCCGGGCGCGAGCCCGGACGTGATGACCTCGTCGGTCACCGCGCCGCTCGAACGCCAGTTCGGGCAGATGCCGTCGTTGAATCAGATGTCGTCGCAAAGCTCGGCCGGCTCGTCGATCATCACGCTGCAATTCAGCCTCGATCTGCCGCTCGACATCGCCGAGCAGGAAGTTCAGGCGGCGATCAACGCCGCGGGCAACCTGCTGCCGTCCGACCTGCCCGCGCCGCCGATCTACGCGAAGGTCAATCCCGCCGACGCGCCGATCATCACGCTCGCGATCACCTCGAAAACGCTGCCGCTCACGCAGGTGCAGGATCTGGCCGACACGCGTCTCGCGCAGAAGATCTCGCAGGTGGCGGGTGTGGGTCTCGTGAGCCTGTCAGGCGGTCAACGCCCGGCCGTGCGGATTCAGGCGAACCCGCGCGCGCTCGCCGCATACGGTCTGAATCTGGACGATTTGCGCACCACGATTTCGAACCTGAACGTCAACACACCGAAGGGTAACTTCGATGGCCCGACGCGCAACTACACGATCAACGCGAACGATCAGCTGACCGACGCCGACGCTTATAAGAGCGCCGTGGTCGCGTACAAGGGCGGCCGCCCGGTCATGCTGACGGACGTCGCCACCATCGTGCAGGGCGCGGAGAACACCAAGCTCGGCGCATGGGTCAACAACACACCGGCGATCATCCTGAACGTGCAGCGCCAGCCGGGCGCGAACGTGATCCAGGTGGTCGACAGCATCAAGACGCTGCTGCCGCAACTGCAACAATCGCTGCCCGCGGCGCTCGAGGTGGAGATCGTCACCGACCGGACCACCACGATCCGCGCTTCCGTGCGCGACGTGCAGTTCGAATTGCTGATGTCGGTCGTGCTGGTGGTGCTGGTCATGTACCTGTTCCTCGCCAACATCTACGCCACCATCATCCCGAGCCTGTCGGTGCCGCTGTCGCTGATCGGCACGCTTGCCGTGATGTACCTGTGTGGTTTCTCGCTGGACAACCTGTCGCTGATGGCGTTGACCATCGCGACCGGCTTTGTGGTCGACGATGCAATCGTGATGATCGAGAACATCGCGCGCTATGTCGAAGAAGGCGAGTCTCCGCTGGAGGCCGCGCTAAAGGGCTCGAAACAGATCGGCTTCACGATCATTTCGCTGACGGTTTCGCTGATCGCCGTGCTGATTCCGCTGCTCTTCATGGGCGACGTGGTCGGGCGCCTGTTCCACGAATTCGCGATCACACTGGCCGTGACGATCGTGATTTCGGCCATCGTCTCGCTCACGCTCGTGCCGATGATGTGCGCGAAGCTCCTGCGCCACTCGCCGCCGCATGAAAGCCACCGATTCGAAGCAAAGGCCCACCGGTTTATCGACTGGGTGATCGCCCGCTACGCGGTCGCGCTCACCTGGGTGCTGAACCGGCAGCGCTCCACACTGTTCGTCGCGGTGCTCACGCTGGTGCTGACCGGCGTGCTGTACGTGTACATTCCGAAGGGATTCTTCCCGGTGCAGGACACCGGCGTGATCCAGGCAATCACGCAGGCCCCGCAGTCGATATCGTATGCGTCGATGGCCGAGCGTCAGCAGGAACTCGCCGCGCAAATCCTCAAGAACCCGGACGTGGAAAGCCTCACCTCGTTCATCGGCGTGGACGGCAGCAACATCACGTTGAACAGTGGCCGCATGCTGATCAACCTGAAACCGCGTGACGACCGCACCAGCACCGCGAGCGACGTGATCCGCCAGTTGCAGCAGGACGTCGCGCATATTCCGGGCGTCTCGCTGTACATGCAGCCGGTGCAGGATCTGACAATCGACTCCACTGTCAGCCCGACGCAGTACCAGTTCATGCTGACCGACCCGAACATCAGCGAATTCACCACGTGGGTGCCGAAGCTGGTCGACCGGCTAAAGCAGTCGCCCGAACTGGCGGACGTGGCCACCGACTTGCAGGACAACGGCCAGTCGGTCTACATCGAGATCGACCGCGCTACGGCGTCGCGTTACGGCATCACGCCGGCTACCGTGGATAGCGCGCTCTACGACGCATTCGGCCAGCGCATCATCTCGACCATCTTCACGCAATCGAACCAGTACCGAGTGATTCTGGAAGCGCAGCCGCAGATGCAGCACTACACCGAGTCGTTGAACTCGATCTATCTGCCCTCTTCCACCTCGACGGGCGGACAGGTGCCGCTTTCGTCGATCGCGAAGTTCATCGAGAAGCCAGCGCCGCTGCTCGTCACGCACCTGAGCCAGTTCCCGGCCACGACCGTTTCGTTCAATCTCGCGCCCGGCGCGTCGCTTGGCGCCGCGGTGAAAGCGATCGATCAGGCGGAGAAGGATATCGGTTTGCCGGCGTCGTTCCAGACGCGCTTCCAGGGCGCGGCGCTGGCGTTCCAGGCGTCGTTGTCGAACGAGCTGTTCCTGATCCTCGCGGCGATCGTCACGATGTATATCGTGCTCGGCGTGCTGTACGAGAGCTTCATTCACCCGATCACGATTCTGTCGACGCTGCCCTCGGCGGGCGTCGGCGCGCTGCTCGCGCTGTTAATTACCGGGCACGATCTGGACATCATCGGCATCATCGGTATCGTGCTGCTGATCGGTATCGTGAAGAAGAACGCCATCATGATGATCGACTTCGCGCTCTACGCCGAGCGCGAGGAAGGCAAGCCGCCGCGTGAAGCCATCTTTCAGGCGTGTCTGCTGCGCTTCCGGCCGATCCTGATGACTACGCTCGCCGCCTTGCTCGGCGCCCTGCCGCTGATGCTCGGCACCGGCGCAGGCTCGGAGTTGCGCCGCCCGCTCGGTATCGCAATTGCCGGCGGTTTGATCGTCAGTCAGTTGCTCACGCTGTTTACGACGCCGGTGATCTATCTCGGCTTCGACGCACTCGCCCGCCGTGTGCGTGAGCGCTTCAATCGCGGCAAACCGGTGCCGCCCGCCACCGATGCAGGGACCTGAGCGATGAACCTGTCGCGTCCGTTTATCTCCCGCCCGGTCGCCACCACGCTGCTGGCGATCGGCATTGCGCTGGCCGGGATTTTTGCGTTCACCAAGCTGCCGGTCGCGCCGCTGCCGCAGGTCGACTTCCCGACTATTTCGGTGCAGGCCACGTTGCCGGGCGCGAGCCCGGACACGGTGGCGACCAGCGTCGCCAGTCCGCTTGAACGGCATCTCGGCTCGATTGCCGACGTCACCGAAATGACCTCGCAGAGCTCGGTCGGCTCGACGCGCATTACGTTGCAGTTCGGCCTGAACCGCGACATCGACGGCGCCGCGCGCGACGTGCAAGCGGCCATCAACGCCGCGCGCGCCGATCTGCCGACGAGCCTGCGCAGCAATCCGACGTATCACAAGGTGAATCCGGCCGACGCGCCGATCCTGATTCTCGCGCTCACGTCGAAGACGCTGACCGCCGGCCAGTTGTACGACTCGGCAGCCACCGTATTGCAGCAATCGCTGTCGCAGGTAGACGGTGTCGGCGAAGTGGATGTGAGCGGTTCGGCCAATCCGGCGGTGCGTGTCGAACTGGAACCGAATGCACTGTCCCACTACGGTATCGGCCTCGAAGACGTGCGCGCGGCGCTTGCCGCGGCCAACGCGAACAGCCCGAAAGGCTCGATCGAGTTCGGTCCGAACCGCGTACAGATCTATACCAACGACCAGGCGAGCAAGGCGTCGCAGTATAAGGATCTGGTCATTGCCTATCGTAACGGCGCAGCGGTGAGGCTCTCCGACGTCGCGGAAGTGGTCGATTCGGTTGAGGATCTGCGCAACCTCGGCCTCTTCAACGGCAAGCGTTCGGTGCTGGTGATTCTGTACCGCCAGCCCGGCGCGAACATTATCGACACCATCGACCGCGTGACCGCGATGCTGCCGCAGTTGCACGCGTCGCTGCCCGCCGACGTCGACATCGCACCGGCCGCCGATCGCTCCACGACGATCCGCTCGTCGCTGAAAGACACAGAGCGCACGCTGATGATCGCCGTGGCGCTGGTCACGATGGTGGTGTTCCTGTTCCTGCGCAACTGGCGCGCCACGCTGATTCCGAGCGTGGCCGTGCCGATCTCGATCATCGGCACGTTCGCCGCGATGTATATGCTGGGCTTTTCGATCGACAACCTGTCGCTGATGGCGTTGACGATCGCGACCGGTTTCGTGGTCGACGACGCGATCGTGGTGCTGGAGAACATCTCACGGCATATCGAGAATGGCGTGCCGCGCATGCAGGCCGCGTTCCTCGGCGCACGCGAAGTCGGCTTCACGGTGCTGTCGATCAGTATTTCGCTGGTCGCCGTGTTCCTGCCGATTCTGCTGATGGGCGGCATCGTCGGGCGGCTGTTCCGCGAATTCGCGGTGACGCTGTCGCTCGCGATCGGCGTATCGTTGCTCGTCTCGCTCACCTTGACGCCGATGATGTGTTCGCGCCTCCTGCGCGAGCCACACGAAAAGACGGAAGAAGGACGCTTTGGACGCTGGCTCGAAAGCGGCTTCACGTCGATGCATCGCGGTTATGAGCGCACCCTCGGCTGGGCGCTGCTGCATCCGCGCCTGATCGTGATGATTCTGCTCGCGACCATCGGGCTGAACATCTGGCTGTACATCATCGTGCCGAAGGGCTTCTTTCCGCAGCAGGACACGGGCCGCCTGATCGGCGGCATCCAGGCCGACCAGAGCACGTCGTTCCAGGCGATGAAGGGCAAGTTCTCGGAGATGATGGAGATCGTCGGCAAGAATCCCGCCGTGGACAGCGTGGCCGGTTTCACCGGCGGCCGGCAGACCAACTCCGGCTTCATGTTCGTTTCGCTGAAGCCGAAGAGCGAGCGCAAGCTATCCGCCGACCAGGTTATCCAGCAACTGCGCGCCCCGCTCGGCGATGTGGCCGGCGCGCGGACCTTCCTGCAGGCAGTGCAGGACATTCGCGTCGGCGGCCGGCAATCGAACGCGCAGTATCAGTTCACGCTGCTGGCCGATTCGACCACCGATCTGTATCTGTGGGGACCGAAGCTCACTGAGGCGCTGCAAGCGCGCCCCGAACTCGCGGACGTGAATTCCGACCAGCAGCAAGGCGGCCTCGAGGCAATGGTGACGATCGACCGCGCCACCGCCGCACGCCTTGGCATCAAGCCGGCGCAGATCGATAACACCTTGTATGACGCGTTCGGCCAGCGCCAGGTGTCGACGATCTACAACCCTCTGAACCAGTACCACGTCGTGATGGAAGTGGCGCCGAAGTACTGGCAGAGCCCGGACATGCTGAAACAGATTTACATCAGCACCTCGGGCGGCAGCGCGAGCGGCGCGCAAACCACCAACGCGCCGGCCGGCACGGTGACCGCGCAGACCACCGCTACCACTAGCACGAGCGCGACGACTGGCGGCACGGCGGGAACGACTGCGTCGAGCGCGGCGAGCATCGCCGCCGATTCCGCGCGCAACCAGGCGATCAATTCGATTGCGGCGAGCGGCAAATCGAGTGCTTCGTCGGGCGCGGCGGTGTCGACCTCCAAGGAGACGATGGTGCCGTTGTCGGCGATCGCGAGCTTCAGCCCCGGGAATACGCCGTTGTCGGTGAATCACCAGAGCCAGTTCGTGGCTTCGACGATTTCGTTCAATCTGCCGCCGGGCGTGTCGTTATCGACAGCGACGCAGGCGATTTACGACACGATGGCGCAGATCGGCATGCCGGGGACAATACACGGCAGTTTCCAAGGGACGGCCCAAGCGTTCCAGCAGTCGATGTCCGACCAGCCGATTCTGATTCTGGCCGCTTTGGCGGCGGTGTATATCGTGCTCGGGATGTTGTATGAGAGTTATATCCATCCGCTGACGATTTTGTCCACCCTGCCCTCCGCGGGTGTGGGGGCGTTGTTGGCTTTGCTGCTGTTCCAGACCGAGTTCAGCATCATCGCGCTGATCGGGGTGATCTTGCTGATCGGCATCGTGAAGAAGAACGCAATCATGATGGTGGACTTTGCGATTGAAGCCTCCCGGCAGGGATTGTCGTCGCGGGATGCGATTTTTCAGGCTTGTATGCTGCGGTTCCGGCCGATCATGATGACGACTTGCGCGGCCCTTCTTGGGGCGTTGCCGCTGGCCTTTGGGCGTGGGGAAGGGACGGAGCTGCGGGCTCCGCTGGGGATTGCTATTGTGGGTGGGTTGATTGTCAGTCAGATGCTGACGCTGTATACCACGCCGGTGGTGTATCTCTATATGGATCGGATTCGGGTGCGGTGGGAGTCGCGGAAGGCTCGCAGAGCTGGGATGGCGCCTTCTTGATTTTTTTGCCTGCGCGGCGCTTTGTTGTCTGTATGCCTGCGGTGTTGGCCTTTCCTTGATTTGTTATTGGTCTATTAGCGTTCGCCCCTGTGCGGGGCAGGCACTTACTTTCTTTGCCGCCGCAAAGAAAGTAAGCAAAGAAAGCGGCTCCAACCGCTAATTCTTAAGCGGGTCCCCTGGCTTGGAGGGGG
>NZ_WOEZ01000078.1 GCF_013177735.1 Paraburkholderia elongata
CGCCGCCTCGAAAAGGCGCGCATCACGCTCGAAGCAGCGCTCGATGCCGCTAGCGCAGGCATGACGAGCAAACCGTAACTGGAGCGCCCAGCATGAAATTCAACGACACAGCCCCCGTGCTGGCGCCGGCAGGCGGTCCGCCGCTCTGGCTGGCGAGGCTCGCCGAAAGCGCGACGCTCGAAGCCACCGTCCTGAAGCGTCCGATCGAGGGACGAGCCGATATTCTCTCCGTGATCAAACACGCGGTCTCGCTCTACGAATTCCAGCATCACAGCTACAAGGGCGAGATCGGCAACGGTTTGTACATGGAATCCTATCGGTCGCAGATCCAGGGCGTGCCGATCGAAACGGTGGTTGTCGCGCATCTGAACGAACAGGGCGAGACGGATTCCGTGGTCATCAATCATCGCCCGCTCAACGCAGCGCTGCTGTTTTCGAAACGGATGTGGGAGCGCGTCGATGAGCGCTTCCGCGATTGCTATCTGACGGGACCAGAAGCCGCAGCGCTGAATACGGCATCTGGTGTGGCCTCGCGCCAGCCTCCTTGTATTGAAGCGTTGCCGTAACGAACGATCTATCGATCGAAGCAGTGAGGATTTTGCAATGACTGATGCACTTGATGGCGTACGCGAACACTATCGCGCGACCGGCCTGACCGGGCAGCAGAAGATCGCACTCACGGTCCCTGGGCCGGAGGATCGGCCGCTCACACCACGGCAACCGGGCGTCCTCGGCCACTTTCACACGCGTGGGCTTGCTGCCACCGCCGATTTTGTCCAACTGGCCGGAATCTCCGCCGACATGTCGGTGCTGGACGTTCGATGAAACGCTTTCTTCTTAATTTGACAACAGCCTCTGTGCTGGTCGCTTCTGCTGGAGTTTCCATGGCGCAAACCACCCCGATGCCAACCACGCCAACCACGAAGATATTGGCGATTGGCACCTTTCCACCGGGCACGGACATGCAACTTGTCCAACGCATTCTTCCGACCGAAGTTCGCGAGACGGCGCAACTCTACCTCGAGGGCAAGATTGACCAGTGGTATTCACTGCAAGACCGGGCTGGGGTGGCGTTCATCCTGAACGTTACCGACGTAAGTCAAGCGCATGAAATGCTTGAGGCACTTCCTTTGGGGAAAGCGCACTTAATGACATTCTCGCTGCTCCCAATCGGCCCACTGAAGCCGTTGAGTAAGCTTTTGAATCCGCCGTCTCCCCAGTAGAAAGCGCTAGAGCGTATTGGGCTGCTGCGCCGCCGGTTTTCCTGGAGAGGCAGGCAACGCGGGCGGACTATCGCGCCGTTGTGGTTTAGTAACCTGGAAGTTACCGGATTATATCGGCGCGGACTGCTCATGGCGTCCTATGGCCCGTCACCATCTGCTGCGCGTGACGATTAAGGTGGGATCGATCGTAGCGCAATTGTTTTAACGCCTTGTCAGGATCAAACATGAAGCTTTATTACTCGCCGGGCGCATGCTCGCTTGCGTCACATATCGTCGCACGCGAAGCCGGTATCGCAATTGAACTCGAAAAAGTGGACATTTCGTCGAAGCGCACCCAAGGCGAAATCGACTTTCTCACAATCAATCCAAAGGGAAACGTGCCAGTGCTCGAACTGGAGGACGGGAGTTTTCTTACGGAAGGTCCTGCAATCATGCAGTTCCTCGCGGACTTGAAGCCAGAACGCAATCTCGTTCCTCGCAATGGGACGATGGCGCGGTACCGTCTGCAGGAATGGCTTGGTTTCATTAATTCTGATGTGCACACGAGTTACTCCCCGCTCTTCAATCCCGCGACGCCCGAACTGATCCGCAGCACAAAGCAAGAAGTACTCTTCAAATATTACGCATTACTGGAGCGAACCCTGACGCCCCAGCAATGGCTGATGGGAGAGCATTTCTCGGTAGCCGACGCCTATCTTTTCACGATAACAAATTGGGCAAGGCACGTTGGCCTGGATTTAACGCGGCTACCCGCTATCACTGCGTTTCAGCAAGGCGTGGCTGGTCGCCCGCAAGTCCGGGAAGCACTTTTGGCGGAAGGTTTACTGCGGGACTGATCAGGTAAGGGCTCTTGCGGCGACTGTTCGCCACGCAAGGTGCTAGGTACCGAAATCAATTCGGAGTTCAAGGGTAGTCGGCGTTAGGTAGCAAGCAGCAACGACAAACTTCTGAGCTTGGAATCTACTGGGAAACAGCAGCACTAAGGAGGCGGATATGATTGAGCCGATCGACAGCCTGGAGATTACGTTCATAGTCGATAACGTGACCGATAACCTTTCATCCAATCCAAAGTATGTCGAAACGGAGGTTGCCGGGGCCTGGCGGCGCGGGATGACATGGCTTGGCGGAAAATGTCTTTGTTGCGCCGCTCATGGCTTGTCTTGCCTGATTACAGCCCGGATTGGCGACACGTCGCACTCACTTCTGTTTGATACGGGGCCTGATGAGTGGGTATTCGAACGTAACATCGTCAGGCTCGGCCTCGACCTCGGCAAGGTCGGCGCGATGGTGCTTTCACATGGACATTGGGATCATGCAGCAGCGATGCCACGGGCACTGCAGATGATAACTTTGGCAAACGGTGGAAAGCCTGTCCCAACCTATATGCATCCAGAAATGTTCGCATCGCGAGCGGTCAAGAATCCGCAGGGCCGCATGATGCCGATGGAGGATATTCCAAGCCAGCAGGTGCTTGCCGGTAACTGTGCAGAACTAATTATTACGAGAGTTGAACAGTCGGTTCTGTCGAAATCATTCTACGTTAGCGGTGAAATCCCGCGCGTGACAAGCTTCGAGCGAGGTATGCCTGGCCAGCACAGGCTTGGGCCTGACGGCGAATGGGAGTTGGACGAACTCCTCGTGGATGAACGATTTGTTGCCGTGCATATCGCTAACAAGGGTTTGTTTGTTTTTACAGCCTGTTCGCACGCAGGTCTCATCAACGTATTAACTCATGCAGGCAATCGCTTCCCTGACGTCCCGATCTACGGGGTACTAGGCGGCTTCCATTTGTCAGGTGCAACAGAAAGCATCATTCCAGACACTGTCGAAGCGCTAGAACAGTTCAATCTTAGTCTGATCGCCGCCGCGCATTGCACCGGTTGGCGGGCAATGGGCGCACTGGCAACGCGGTTCAAGGATCGAGTCGTATCATCGGCGGTAGGGAAGCATTTCTTTCTTTGACTAGGGAGTGAAATTGGTCACTGCGCTCCTGAATGGTCTGCGCCGTCGAAGAAAGTCGTTGGGCAAAAGGCGGCGAATCTGACTGCTGTGGACGTGGAGAACAGTGGCCATTTCATCCAGGAAGAGCAGCCCGAACTTGTGGCCAGAACGATGATTGATTTCTTGCAAGGCGATTATCAGCGAGCACTGAAAAGCTGATCTGAGCAGCCACACCGTCGGGACTCGTTTCATCTTTGTGTGCATATGCATAAATGCACTCTACTCCTCGAAAAGGTAAAGGATATGAATATTCAAGCTTCACACGACCGTCCGATTCTCGTCACCGGAGCGGCCGGCGCTATCGGTGGCATCGGTCGCAACGTTACCGAAATGCTCCTCGCCAAGGGGCATAAAGTGCGCGCCCTGGTTCGTCGTGAAGACGAACGCGCTGAAGATCTGCGTCGGCTTGGCGCCGAGGTCATGCTCGGCGACCTGACCGATCTCGCCTCGATGCATCGTGCGATCGAAGGGTGCTCGCGCGTTTACTTCGGCATGTCGATCTCGGCGAACTATCTGGAAGCCACGGTCAACGTCGCTGCGGTGGCGCGCCACCATGGCGTCGAAGCCTTCGTGAACATGTCGCAGATGACGGTCACGGAAATGAGCATCACGCAGACCACCAACAGCCCTCAGCACAAGCTGCATTGGCTTGCCGAGCAGGTATTGGCATGGTCGGGGCTGCCGGTCGTCACGATGCGGCCCACGGTCTTTCTCGAAGGCTTCTTTCTGCGTCTCGCCGATGCAGGCGTGCGTGATCGCGATGAACTGGTGTTGCCGCTAGGCAGCAGCCGCACATCGCCGATCTCGGCCGTCGATGTTGCGCGTGCGGTATCCGTCATCCTCGACGATCCGGCGCCGCACATCGGCCATGTCTATAACCTGACGGGCTCCGAGTCGGCTGATCTCGAACACTACGCGCGTGCCTTTTCCGACGCGCTCGGCCGGACGATCCGTTACCGCGATGTGCCGCTTTCTGCGTGGACCAACACGCTCCGGGAAGCGGGCGTGCCCGCGCATCTCGTCGATCACCTCGCCGTGATGGCCGAACTTCACACGCAGGGGAGATACGACCGCATGACCGACGATCTATTCAACCTCACTGGCAAGGCACCGACGAGCATGCACGAATTCGTGAAGCTCCATGCCGCTGAATTCACTCGTGGTGAAACCACCGCTTAACGCCTTCATATTCTTGCAGACGCAGTTCTATCGCAATCGCAATCCATAGCGCGTGAGATCAAGCTCCTAAGTATCGAGAACCTGGCATCATCGCCAATCGGAAAACTTATGTCGGACAACATTCTTCCCCAATCACCGTCTCGCCGTCGCTTTGTTAGCGTGGCTGCGGCATTTGCCCAAGCCGCTAGACTTGAGCACCCGAGTATGGGTGCGCTCTTTCTTGGGTACACAAACTGACGCTTGAGTGCCCGCACGACCCGTCAGGTGCCGGTAGCGGCATCGACTTTTTCTGGATCCAGACATGACTGGAAACGCCTTCTTCTCGACAAACCTGCTGCTCGGCCCGGACCTTCTCGCCGACATCGATCAGCCGGGCTACTACGCTCATCCCTGAGGTTCGACGAAAGCGCTCAAAATCTCGGCTGGTAACATGACGCTCACCCTGTTTGCGTGAGAGAACCCCATGAAACTGAAAGACCGCGTTGCCCTGATTACGGGTGCCCAGCGGGGCATCGGACATGCAATAGCGACAAGGTTCGTGGCCGAAAGAGCAAAGGTGGTGCTTGCTGACGTAACGGACGCGACCGCCGAAGCCGACACTCTTTGCGCCTCAGGCGGCGAAGCCTGTTACGTTCGTGCGGACGTGTCGCTGGAATCCGACGTGAGTGAAATGGTTCGACTCGCTGAAGCCCGATTCGGCAACGTGGACATTCTGGTCAATAACGCGGGCATCGAATTCGCGAAAACCGTTCTCGACACGACCGTTGCGGAATGGGACCGACTGATGGCGGTTAACCTGAAAGGGGTTTTCTTATGTTCGAGAGCCATCATCCCGGCGATGCAAAAGCGTGGTCAGGAGGATGCCCCGCTGCGCGGCATCTGGAAGAGTGGGAACCGAATCGACAAGGATCTTGGCGGGCAGTGCTGCATGCCGGTCCTCATACTGTAGGGGGCGAATATACGACTGCTGAGGGGACCATGAACACGACAACGCCGCCGCTACTGGGACTGATGATGGATGTCCCGCTCACCGTGTCCTCGCTGATCGCACATGCCGCGCGGCACTTCGGCGATACGGAGATCGTGTCGCGACGGATCGAAGGCGACATGCATCGCTACACTTATCGCAGCTGCGAAAAGCGCGCCAAGCAACTGGCGCAGGCGCTGATCGCGCTCGATGTGCAGCCGGGCGAACGGATTGGCACGCTGGCATGGAACGGTTACCGGCATCTGGAAGCCTATTACGGCACGACGGGCTTTGGAGCCGTCTGCCATACCATCAACCCCCGGCTCTTCCCCGAGCAGATCGCATGGATCATCAACGACGCGGACGACAGCTACGTCATGTTCGATACGAACCTCGCGCGGCTGGTCGATGGCCTCGCGCAGTGCTGTCCAAGGGTACGTGGCTGGATTGCGTTCGCTGACGACTCGCATCTGCCGGCGATGCAATCATCGACGCCGCTGACCAGCTACGAGACGTTGCTAGAACCGCACGACGGCGCGTTCGACTGGCCGCTCCTTGACGAGCGGCAGGCATCGTATCTTTGCTATACGTCCGGCACGACAGGCGACCCAAAGGGGGCACTGTATTCGCATCGTTCGATCGTACTACATGCGTTCGGCGCGTCGTTGCCCAATGCGATCGGTCTGTCCTCGCGCGACTCGGTACTGCCTGTCGTGCCGATGTTTCATGTGAACGCCTGGGGCATCCCGCATGCCGCGCCGCTCACGGGCGCCAAGCTCGTCTTTCCGGGCAACCGTCTCGACGGAAAGTCCCTGTTCGAACTGATGGAGGCGGAGCGCGTTACCTGTTCCAACGGCGTGCCGACCGTCTGGCTTGGCCTGCTCGATTATATGAAGGAAGCGGGCGTGCGGTTTTCGTCATTGCAACGCGTGGGGATCGGCGGGTCCGCGTGCCCGCCGGCGATGCTGCGCACGTTCGAGGATGAATATGGTGTCGAGGCCATTCACGGATGGGGCATGACCGAGATGTCGCCGATCGGCACCCTCGCGAAGCTCAACTCGGAACAGTCGCAGCGGCCGCCGGAAGAGCAGCGCAGGCTGCGCGAAAAGCAGGGGCATGTGATCTACGGCGTCGACATGAAAATCGTCGGCGACGATGGGCGCGATCTGCCGTGGGACGGCGTCACGTTCGGCGAGTTGCACGTGCGCGGTCCGTGGGTCATCGAGCGGTATTTCCAGAAGGATGACTCGCCGCTTGTCAACGGCTGGTTACCAACCGGCGATGTCGCCACGATCGACCAGGACGGATTCATGCGCATCACCGACCGCAGCAAGGATCTCATCAAGTCGGGGGGCGAGTGGATCAGTTCGATCGAGGTGGAGAACGTGGCGATCGCGCATCCTGCCGTCGCAGAGGCGGCCTGCATCGCCTGCGCGCACCGGAAGTGGTCCCAGCGACCGCTGCTCGTCGTCTCCAAACGCAAGAACGCGGAGGTGACGCGCGATGAATTGCTCGCGTTCTACGAGGGCAAGGTCGCGAAGTGGTGGATTCCGGATGACGTAGTCTTCGTCGACGAATTGCCGCATACGGCCACTGGCAAGCTCCACAAAGTCAAGCTGCGGGAGATGTTCCGCGAGCACGTGCTGCCGTCCGCGTGAAAGCGTGGGCCGACTTCCGCAGATGACCGATTCTGTTTGCGATGGGGACACAGTGCTTGGGAGACTACACATGCGTTTCCATAGGGGCCGGTGATGACGAAGGAGCAAGCACCAAAGTGGAGACCTTGCCGTCGTTTTCGATTTCGACAAAACCGATCCTGCTGTACCAGTCGTACGCAGCTCTGTTGCATACGAAGACATTCAAGTACAGCGGTTTTTGTAAGTAACTGGACAACGACATCACCTTGGCAATCGCTGCACTGCCGATCGACTTGTTTTGCAGCTCCGGCACGATGCAAAGCATCCTCAGCCATACGAGATCCGGTTCGACGTCCCAGTGCACAAACCCGCATCGGTTGCCTTTGCATGTAACTATTTGGCAAGATCCTTGGCGAACGCTCTTTGCAAATCCCGCTTTTTGCGAGTCGTCGTCCCAGCCATACGCTGAGGTAACGAAACCTTTCATCGTTCGCCGATAGGTGTCAAATAGCCATTCCGAGTCTTCGGGTACGGCCTGCCGAAAATCTAGATTCATCATAACCGCCGATCGCGAAAAGCAGGTCTTCACCAGAGTACCGGATACCCCGAGATGGCGCTCGACGGGAAACGCGCCTAACCGACACAAATACCCGGCACTGCAATCTTCTGGAACAGGTGCGGCGAAGCGATCGCCGACGAGGGATACGCGCTGAGCTTCGCCCTGAATTCCGGATGAGTGAACGCCGCTCGAAAGTGGGCGATGGACTCCCACACTGCATAGTTCAGGTACGTCGGACTTTCTCCGATTGCGCGGTGAAGTTGTGTCGAAATGAAGCCGGGCTGCTGCTTCATAAACGCCGCATCGTCCTGCCAGACCTGGAGAAAAGTCTGCTCGTCGGCCTTATCCAGTGTGAAGACATTGACAAGTACGACGGGGGCGGCGTCAGTGGCGAGTTGACGTTCGATCGGGAAGGAAGGGTCTAGTGGGCGCAATTGCGGCATGGTGACTCCGTTAGTTTGGCTTCATAATGTCAATCTGACATGGCTGATGTATAGTACATTGACACTATGATGTCAAATTAATTCAATGGTGACAAATGCGTAAAATGAAGAGAACGCCAGCCGGCGAGACCCTGACGAGCTTCATACTCGACTTTTTCAGGCTAAATAGCCGACTTCTGACGGCGGGCGATCGCCTGGTCGCGGAACTCGGGCTCACGAGCGCCCGTTGGCAGATCCTTGGTGCAATCACCGCAGCACAGCAGCCTCAGCCGGTCGCGTGGATCGCTCGGGACCTGAGCGCCAATCGCCAGAACGTGCAACGAATAGTCAACGACCTGGAAGAGGACGGGTTAGTTAGATTCGAGGTCAACCCCCACCATCGCCGCGCGCAACTTGTCGTTTTGACGGACAAGGGGGGGCAAGCATTTGACGCTGCCATGGGACTTCAGGCCGCTTGGGTCAATCGCCTCTCTGACGGGTTATCTGTCGAGGACATCGAGGCAGCACACCACGTCATGATGAGACTGCGAATAAATCTGGAGAACAGCATGGAACCTGAAAATCTGGAGTGATCGCAACGCCCTCTTCAAACTTTCTGGCGGACGTGAACCCGCTATCGGTCGTGATGCGTTTTCACCTGACCGTGCGTTCGGACGCATAGGCGGCAGCGAAGCCGCAACGCGTTCACCTTGCGACTACGGCGACTCGATCTCGCCCCAAGGCGCCGCGTCCAAGCGTGGACCCCTCGTCTAGCGGACGCGTTGGCGTGTTGATCACTGATTGAGCTTGGTGTGCATTTGGGTTACGTGCGCTGGATTCGAGGCGACAGCATCGTGCCCAATGTCGGTAATGCGCCAGTTGCCGGCTCCATGTGGCACCGCGAGCCCTCTGTCATCGAGAAGCAGCAGGTGATGCCTAATGGCCTCGAAGCTAACGTCTGGGTGAGTTTTCCCGAGCGCTGCCGCAATCGAATCATCGTTCTCGTCACCTCGTTCGCTTGCCTCCAGGACTGCGAGAATTCCCCACAAAAGGTCTTGATCTCGTTTCATCGCGATCCCCTTTTTGGTCGTCAGAATTTATAGCTTAGTCCAAACGCAGAGTCCGGAAAGAACCGCTCAGCCGTCGACGAGATGAAAGCCGCCTCCTTTGCCGTTAAGGAAACGCCGGAATCGTCGGATCTGTTCCCTCTATGTCCGCTTCCGGATGATGACTCTTGACCAGTTCTTCGATTTCGTCGACGCGATCCTTCCCGACGTCGACCATCATCAGCAACTCACCGTTTTCGATCGCACTTTCGAAGCGCTTCAGACGCGTGTTCGGGATGCCGACACCGATCATTGTCGCGGTCCACGCGCCGAATCCTGCGCTCGCCAGCGTCATCAGGACGACGACGCCGCCCGCGATGGTCAGCCCGGCCGGCGGAAAAGCCATCGCGACAAGGCCCGCGAGCATGCCCGTCACGCCACCCGCGGCGGTGCCGCGCGCAAGCGCGGGAAGCAGGTCGCTGCGCTGCGTAAGCGTGGCCTCAGGCAACTGCTCGAGATGCACATCAGGACGCGCGAGCACGTGGATATGCCGCCACTCGACCCGCTTCAGCAGCAGCTCGTCAATGATTGACTTCCCGCTTTGCACATCGGGCAATAGAAAATAAATGCGCCGCATGTCGGGCCTCCTATCGGGAGTAATTGCCGCTCAGTCCAAGGCGACGATACGAAGTCTGCCGCCTCGATTGCGACCGGTTGCGCCTCGGTTGCGACCGGTTCGCACGTTATTTATCTCAGACATCGAAATACAGGTAAAACTCCCACGGATGCGGACGCAGTTTGATCGTATCGATCTCGCGTTTGCGCTTGTATTCGATCCAGGTCTGGATCACATCTTCGGTGAAAACATCGCCCTTGCGCAGAAACGCGTTATCGGCTTCTAACGCGGCGAGGGCCGCGTCGAGTGAGCCGGGCACCTGCCGTATGTTGGCGGCTTCTTCGGGGGGAAGGTCGTAGATGTTCCGATCGAGCGGATCGCCCGGATCAGTCCGGTTTTCAATACCGTCGAGTCCGGCCATCAGCATCGCCGCGAAAGCAAGGTACGCGTTGGCCGACGGGTCTGGACAGCGGAACTCGACACGTCGCGCGTTCGGCGAATCCGAATACATCGGAATGCGTGCCGCAGCGGAACGGTTGCGCTGCGACATGGCCAGATTGACGGGCGCCTCATACCCCGGGACCAGGCGCTTGTATGAATTGGTGGTCGGCGCGCAAAAAGCCATCAGGGCGGGCGCGTGTTGCAGTAAACCGCCGATGTACCAGCGGCACAGGTCGGAGGTCAGCGCCCAACCGTTTGCATCGTAAAAGAGATTCTGCCCATCTTTCCAGAGGCTCTGATGGCAATGCATGCCGCTCGCGTTGTCGGCAAACAGCGGCTTCGGCATGAACGTGGCCACTTTCCCATGCCGGCGCGCCACGTTCTTGCAAACGTACTTGTAGATCATCACGTTGTCGGCCATTCGTGTGAGCGTTTCAAACCGCATGTCGATCTCGTTCTGGCCCGCCGTCGCGACCTCATGATGATGCACTTCTATCTGTATGCCAGCTTGCTGGAGCGTCAGCGCGATCTCCGAGCGGATCTCCTGCAGCGTGTCATGCGGCGGCACCGGGAAATAACCCTCTTTGTAGCGCTGTTTGTAGCCGAGATTGCCGCCGCCGTACGCGCCCTCGTCGCGACCTGTGTTCCAGTCGCCCTCGGCCGATTCGACATAGTAGAAGCCGCAGTGCTGGTCCTGACCGAAGCGGATGGAGTCGAAGATGAAGAACTCCAGTTCGGGGCCGAAATAGCATGTAGTCGCAATTCCGCTTTGGCGCAGATAGGCCTCCGCCTTGTTCGCCACATAGCGCGGGTCGCGTGAATAGCGCTGCTGCAACACAGGATCGACCACGTCGCAGATGATCGACAGAGTGGGTGTGTCGAAAACCGGATCGACGAAGGCGGTAGTCGGATCGGGTCTGAGCAGCATGTCCGATTCGTGGATCTCCTGGAAGCCGCGGATTGACGAGCCGTCGAAGCCGATTCCGGCGTCAAACAGGCCCGGGTGAATTTCCGGAAGTGTGATCGAGAAGTGCTGCCAGAGGCCGGGGAGGTCGGTGAATTTCAGATCGACGATCTGAATATTTGTTTTCTCCAGCAGATCGATCACGTCGTTCGCGCTTCCTGGTCGAGTGACGTGGAAGCTACCTGCATCGACAGACACCGCAAAAGGCGATCCAGAAGCGTGTTGCGTCGTGGACATTGGCGACCTCCCTTTCTGGCCCTTTGCCTTTGGTCTAACTTTAGTCTGTCCGCGCGCTAAAACAAGGCAGCCCCGCAAGGCGGCCTCGCGCGTCGCTACCGGTCTGCGGCCAGCCCCTTCAGATAGGCTTCACCGGCGTCTTGCGCCGCCGCGCGCATGGCGAATGTGTCGTCCGAAACCAGTGAACGTTTAACCTTTTGCGCTCCGAAATCAACCAGCGTAATGACCCAGACGTACTCGCCGGCCTGCTCGGCCGTTTGCACGAATGCTTGCACGTCTTCACTGTTGTTTGCGTTCATCGTGACCTCCTGAGAATGAGTCGCGGAAAGAGAACGGCTCGTGTGCCGCGATGGTTGCGTGTTTTATGGGAGTTTGCCGATAATCGCGCTGCATTCGTCCTTGGTGAACGCACGGAGCGTTTGCGTACGGACATTGCCGGCGGACCCTAGCGCGTAGCCGAATGCCGCGAAGCTTTGGTCATCCGGTGCTTCAACGATCGTGACAATGTCATATTTGCCTACCGTCCAGTAGATCTCTTTCATTTCACAGCCAAAGGTCTTGGCCAACTCCGCCGCGAGACTGGCCCGCTGCGGGGTGTTTTTGATGTTACGAATACCCTGATCGGTGAATTGTGCAAGAACCACATAAGTCGCCATGGCGATTCCCCTTACGATTGGTACGAGACGGGATTCAAGCGCGCAAGTCGGACCGCGAACGCGGTTGCGATCGCAGTACTCAAAAGCGTTTTGCGCGCAATCTGAGTGTAGGCAATGGAAGCGCGTGCTACCGGGTGTTTGGCAGCTTCAACCGCAGTCGGCGTTACGTCGGCATGTCGACATGCGTAACACTCGGCCCAGCCGCAACCCGTTCACGCGCAAACGCAGCAAGTGTCCGGAGCGCCGTCACGGCGGAGCGCAGATAGAACGACTGCAGGTGAAACACGTGCCATCGTGCAGCGTGAATCTCAAGACGGCATAACACGTCACATGCGGCGGCGTGATTCGCCAATCGTGAAGCGTCGGAAAGAAGGACCTCCTGACCACCGACCTGAATCAGCATGGGAGGCAGTCCTCGCAAATTCGCTTCAAGTGGCTGATGACGCTCGTCACCGGGCGGGACGCGATACCAGTGCAACGCTTGCTCGAGCCAGCCTCGACGAATCATCGGGTCGAGATCGCGCAGGGATGTCAGCGTGCTGCCGCGCAGGGAGGCGTCCGTAACGGGCGAAATGAGCAGCAGTCCCGCTGCAACAGCGTCGCCGCGATCCCTGAGCGCGAGCGCTAGCGCCAGCGCGAGGGCGCCACCGGCCGAATCGCCGGCAATGACGATCTTGTCCGGCGCATAGCCTTGCCTGCGAAGCGTGTCATAGCTCGCCAGCGCATCATCTAGCGCGGCGGGATACGGATGCTCGGGCGCAAGCCGGTAGTCGGGTACGCAAACCAGCATGCCGGATTCCACGGCGAGGCGAGTGGTCACGCTGCGATGGGTGTTCGGCGTACCCAAACAGAATGCGCCGCCGTGCAAATACAGGATCGCGCCGCCCGTCTCGCCGCGCTTCGGTGCAACGATCTCGACAGGTACCTCCGTTGCCCGGCTGCGATAGCGAATGACGCCCTGCACGCCGGGCATCAGCGGGGAGAGCAGGCTCACGGTGCGCCGCTGAGCGCGGGCGCTGAACGGCGGCCCCACCAGCAAGCGGAAACTTGCTCTTAGAAAGACGCGCAGAAAGCGCGCATTCGCGGATTCCAGCATGCCGTGCGGTTCCGCGATTACGACACCCTTGGACCGTCCGGCCGATTCCGGCAGCGCATGCGTGAAACGGTATGCCTGCAGGCTCGAGAATCGCGTCAACCAGCGATAGGAGAAAGTAAAGCCGGGCCAATTGGTACTGTTGTGCCCCGTCGCGTCGATATACCAACTTTTACACCCGTTCCATACCGTGCTCGCCAGTCGATCCTGTACGTGGGTGTTGAAGCGCTGATAGCGGCGTTCGTCGACGTCGACAGCCGACGCATCGGCCTTCTTCATTGCCTTGTAGCAGCGAATGACATGGGCAATCTGGCTCTCCAGCATGTAGACGATGGAATTGTGGCCAAGATTGGTGTTTGGACCGTACAGCATGAAGAAGTTGGGAAAGCCCGGGACAGTGAGCCCGAGGTATGCCTTCGCGCCGCGTCGCCACGCGTCGTTCAGATCGACGCCCGCGCGTCCACTAATACGCATCGGCGACAGGAACTCCGTTGCTGCGAAGCCGGTTCCGTAGATGATCGCATCGACCTGATGATGCACACCGTCCACCGTTTCGATGCCGTCTTCCGTTATCCTGCGGATCCCCTCCGTAATCAGTTGGACGTTCGGCTTGCTCATCGACGCAAGGTACTCGCTCGAAAGCAGGATGCGCTTGCAACCAATCGGATAGTCCGGTGTAAGCTGTGCCCGCCGCGCGGCGTCGGGGACCTGCTTGAAGAGCAACTTGCGGAATGGCTTGCCCACCGCAGCCTTCATGAGCCCCTTGAAACGCGTAAACGCCAATGCGCGCGATTCATACCGCGTATAGATCCACGTACGATGCAGCTTTGTTGTCCACGGCGCCCACCTGAACAGGGCCTTCTGCCAGGCTCTGTAGGGGCGATCCGGGCGCGGCAATATATACGCGGGTGAACGCTGGAAGACCGTCAGCGACTGTACCTGGTCCGCGATCGCCGGCACGAACTGGATCGCGGAGGCGCCCGTGCCGACCACCGCCACCCGCTTGCCGGCGAGCGAATAGCCGTGATCCCAGTGCGCGGAATGGAAGGTTCGGCCCGTGAAGGTTTCCATGCCGCGCAGCGTGGGGTAAACCGGACGGCTCAATTGCCCGGTGGCGGTGACAAGCAGTGTTGCGCTCTGTTGAGTCCCATCGGTCAACGTGACCCGCCACAGCGACCGCTGTTCGTCGTACTCGGCGCTCGCGACCTCGGAGCCGAACCGGATGTGGCTCCCGAGTTGGTATTTGCGCGCGCAGTTTTGCAGATACGTGTGGATTTCCGATTGGGGCGCGAAGGTTCGGGACCAGTCCGGATTGGGCTCAAAAGAAAAGGAGTACAGGTGCGAGGGCACGTCGCAGGCGGCGCCCGGGTAGCTGTTGTCGCGCCAGACGCCACCGACGTCATGTGAGCGTTCAAGAATCACAAAGTCGTGCACGTTGGCGCGCCGCAGCGCGATGGCCATTCCGATGCCGGCGAAGCCTGTGCCGATGATGACGGCCGTCAACGGTTTCTCTGCGTGCTGGAGGTGAGGGGTGTCAAACGGCTGCATGGCTGCTTTCCTTCGGATGCAGGGATTGCGTGGATAACGGCGTCGCGAAGCCGGATTCCGGTTGGGCTTGGACCCGGGTGCGGCCTCGAATCAGGTCTACCGCCTTCTCCGCGATCATGATCGTCGGAGCGTTGGTATTGCCCCCAATGAGAGTTGGCATCACGGACGCATCGACAATACGTAGCGCTTCGACGCCCCGTACACGCAGTTGTGAATCGACTACGGCGTTTTCGTCGGACCCCATCCGGCAGGTGCCGACCGGGTGATAGACAGTGTCGGTGCGCTGTCGAAGGCGCTGACGAATCTCGTCGTCAGTGTTCGCGCCGGCCGTAAAGACATCTTTCGTGATCCAGTCGGCGAGAGCGGGCGCCTGCATCAATTTGCGGCTCAATTTGAATCCGGCGACCATGTCTTCGAGGTCCTGGGAATCGTGGAAAAAAGCCGGGTCGATCAGCGGCGCGTCCTGCGGATCTGCGCTGCGCAGCGTGACCGACCCGCGGCTGCGGGGACGCAGCAGACAGACATGACATGAAAGACCGTGCCCGAGATGAAACTTGCGTGCGTGGTCGTCGACGAGCGCAACCACGAAATGCAGCTGAATGTCCGGCCGGTCCAACTCGGGACGTGTCTTGAGGAACGCGCCGCATTCGGCAAAGTTGGATGTCAACATGCCACGTCGCTCATTGCGAAAACGCCGTAATTCCCCAAGCATCCGCATGCCCGCACCGATCGACACGCCCATCGTATCGAGGCTTCGCGTTCGGTAACCGAAAATGAAGTCGGGATGATCTTGCAGGTTCTTCCCGACCCCAGGAAGATGCGCAATCATCCGGATGCCGAAACGATCCAATTCGTGAAACGGCCCAACGCCCGACAGCATCAGTAGCTGAGGCGTCTGAAACGCGCCGGCGGCAAGCACGATCTCACGGCGGGCGCGAAGGGTCTGCATGATGCCGCCCAGTAACACCTCGACACCAACCGCGCGTTTGCCGTCGAAGATGATCCGCTGTACCTGGGCATGCGTCTCGACGCGCAAGTTGTCGCGCCGTTCGATGTGCGGCAACAGGTAGGCGCGCGCCGCGCTGCATCGTTCGCCATGCTTCTGCGTCACCTGATAGATGCCAACGCCTTCCTGTTGCGCGCCATTGAAGTCGTCGGTGACAGGCAAGCCGGTTTGACGCGCGGCTTCCAGATAGCGCGAATGAAAAGGATTGCCGGTGCGTAGGTCGCTCACCCACAGCGGCCCATCCCGGCCATGCCACGCGTTGTCAATGCGTTCGTTATGCTCGCTCAGACGGAAGTACGGCAATACGTCCTCGTAGGACCATCCAGCATTGCCGAGCGCGGCCCAATCGTCGTAATCAGAACGATGCCCTCGTATGTAGACCATCGCGTTGATCGCCGACGAACCCCCTAACGTTCGGCCCCGCGGCTGGTATCCCCGGCGTCCGCCCAACCCAGCTTGCGAGACTGTTTCGAATGCCCAGTTGTTGAGCCGGGTTGGGAGCATTGCAACCGCACCGGCCGGGATATTCACAACTGCGTCGTTTCCGCCTCCACCAGCCTCCAGAACGCACACCGTCACGTCCGGGTCTTCGCTCAGACGTCCCGCCACTACGCACCCCCCCGAGCCTCCGCCCACGACGATGTAATCGAATATCTTGCTCATGCTTCGGTCTCAGGAATGTAATGCTCAGCTTATGGTTTCGAGTGCGCGCAGCAGCCAGTTGAAGGTCGCGCCATAGGGAGGATGAAACAGTGACGTACCGTTCCAGCGTGCCTGATGAAAAATGGGCTTTTGCTTGCTGAACGCGTTGAAGCCCCATTCGCCGTGATACGCACCCATGCCGCTTGAACCCACGCCGCCAAAGGGCTGGTTCTCCTGCGCCAGATGCCAGAGGCAATCGTTGATCGTCACGCCGCCAGACACGGTTTCACGCAGTACGCGGTGGCGGTTGGCGAGATTGCGGCCGAACCAGTACAGGGCCAACGGACGGTCCGATCGGTTCACTCTGGCAATGGCGTCGTCTACGGAGTGGTATTCGAGGATGGGCAGTACCGGCCCAAAAATCTCTTCGCGCATCACGCACATGCTGTCCGTCGCACCGACGACCAGGACCGGCGCAAGCTTCGACGATGTGTCGTCGAATCGCTCATTGGCCGGATTCACTTCGATGACTCGCGCGCCGCCTGCGCGTGCGTCCTGAATCAGGTCGACAAGCCGTTGACGATGGCGAGCGCTGACGATCGACGTGTAATCGGGATTGTTCGCCAGCGACGGATACAACTCGGCAATCACCGCCGAAAGTTGAGCCGCTACGCTGTCGGCCGTTCCGGCCGGAACCAGCAAATAGTCCGGAGCGATGCACGTCTGTCCGGCGTTGAGCAGCTTGCCGAAAGCGAGACGCCGCACCGCGCGCGCTACGTCGCAGGAAGCATCGAAGATCGCGGGGGACTTGCCCCCGAGTTCCAGCGTGACCGGCGTCAAGTTCGCGGCAGCGGCAATGGCCACTTGCCGCCCGACCGATGTGGATCCGGTAAAGAACAGATGATCGAGCGGCAGACCGGCAAAGGCCTTGCCGGTTTCAGCGTCGCCTGTCACGACACGGAGCTCGCCCGGATCAAAAGCGGTTCCGATCATCTCGTGCAGCAAGGCAGAAAAGTGCGGCGTCAATTCGGATGGCTTTACAAGAACACGATTGCCTGCTGCGAGCGCCGCCAGCGCTGGCCCGATAGCTAACTGAAAAGGATAGTTCCATGGCGATACAACGCCGACCACGCCGAGCGGCTGCGGCATGAGGCGGTTGTATCCGGGGCGGAACTGCAGATCGGTTTTGACCTTCCGGGTACGCATCCAATGCTTCAGATGCGACCGTGCATGCCGAATCCCCGCTCGTACGACGAAGATCTCGGCCAGCCGTGTTTCATGCGCCGATCTGCCGCCGAAATCGGCGCTAATTGCTTTCACGATCGCCGACTCATGGGACTCCGTAAGCGCGAGAAGCCGATCCAGCCGGGAAATCCGGACATCGTGCGACGGGTAGGGCTCGCGTGCGAACGCGTGGCGCTGAATTTCGAACTGCGCCGCAAGATCGGTCGGTCGGCTGAGCAGCATGTTGTCTCCCTCTGTCGGTACGTTTTCCGGGTCGGTCAGGTCGACGACTGGATTGAGTGGGATGTTGCAACCGGCGCGGGAAAATCCGAATGTTGCGAGGGGACAATTGCTTTAGTATTTGGGCCAACGCGACTTGACTAGGGTTTCTCTGTATGAGCTTCTGGGACTTCACCCGTAGTCCGGCGAGTGTGCGTTTGCTGGTCGACTTCGGTGAGGAACGCGGCCTTGCGGCGCCCAATCTGCTCACGGGGACCGGTCTTGCGCGAGAGCAGTTGGAAGATCCTCATGTCGAGGTGAATGCGGCCCAGGAGTTGCGCGTCGTGAGCAATCTCCTGCGCCTCTTGAAACACCCGGCCGGGCTGGGGCTGCAGGTCGGCGCGCGGTATCACTTCTCCGCTTACGGGCTATGGGGTTATGGTCTGATCGCGAGCGCCACGGCAGGCGATGCGTTGTCGCTGGCCCTGCGGTTTCTGCCGCTGACCTATGCGTTCACCTCGATCTCGTACCATGAAGAAGGCGATCTCGGCGTGCTGATCTTTGGCGAACCTGATCTGCCGGACACCATGAAGCACTTCGTGGTGCAGCGCGATATGACGGCAGCCGCGGTATTGCTGAATGAAGTCGGCAGGGACCGCTTCCCGCTCGCGCGCTTGACCACCAGGGCGCAGTGGCCTCTGCCGGCAGACAGGTCGTCTTCGGTGATTCAGTCGGTGTTCGGCATAGAACCGGAATTCTCTGCAAGCCTGAATAGTCTGGCATTCGAACGATCGCATCTGAGCCAACCCCTACCGCAAGCCGACCCTGTCACGGTCTCGATGTGCGAACAAATGTGCAGTCGGCTCATCGAGGAGCGGCGCGTACGGTTGGGAACCGCGAAGATGATCCAGCACTACCTGAACGCAATTCCTGGATCCATGCCGTCAACGCTGGAGGATATGGCGCGTCTTATGAATACGAGCCAGCGCACCTTGAAGCGTCGACTGCAAGAGGAGGGAACGACCTTCAGGGTGCTGCTGGCGCAGTCCCGAGGAACCATGGCCGAGGAGTTGCTGAGGGACGGCAGACTGTCCCTTTCGGAAATAGCGGAGCGACTCGGCTTCAGCGATTTGTCGAGTTTCTCGCAGGCCTTCAAGCGGTGGTATGGCGAGGCTCCCAGTACTTTCCGCAGAGAGCGTGAGCATCCGGTCCAAAGTCGATAGGCGGCCTTATCGCTGTTCGGCTCCGGAAGAGGGTGGACCTGCACGGAGCCTTAGATCTTCGGTCAGTGCAGTGCCGCGGACCGACTTGCACAAGCGCTGCACGGCGCGTTGCTGCTGCTCCGGCTCGACGCTCATGCAGCAGGTAGCCGGCTGCATGAGCGTCGAAGTGCGCGGGCTACTATGTATTGGCTACCAGCAGTTCCTCAGCATTGTTCGGCGGGCGCAGACCATCTGTCCGGCCCATGAAGTAGCGTTGGGTAAGATCGGCCGCCGAGACGTGCCGTGCCTCCTTAAAGCCTGCTTCATGGGCCAGCGCAAGGATTTCCGGCGGGGCGAAGAAGCTGAGGAACGGTGTGCCGCTTGCTCGCGCTCCTTTCTCCGCCATCTCAAGCCCAGGACGTACTTCGGGGTCCGCCAGCTCCAACGGAAGCAGGAACGTCATGGCGAGCGTCGATCCGGGGGCGAGGGCCGCGACTTCGCGCAGCGTGGCCGCGTTCGCATCCCTGGTGAGATACATGCTGACGCCCGTGGAGACCACGATTGCCGGCTTGCTGTCATCGAAGCCGGCGGTCACGAGCCCTTCCCGCCAGGACCCGCCTGCCTCGAAATCGACCGGCACGAAGCGCAGCCAATCCGGCACGCCAAAGCCAAGCTCGATCAGGCGCTGACGCTTCCACGCCTGAGGCCCCGGCTGGTCGATCTCGAACACCTTGAGGCGGGACGCGATCTCCGGTCTCCGCTGTGCGAAGGTGTCAAGGCCAGCGCCGAGGATGACATACTGACGAATCCCGCGGCTGGCCTGCTCCACGACCAGGTCCTCAATGAAGCGAGCACGAGCCACGATTGAAGCGCGGAAGGGACGCGTGAACTGCGGGTCCATGTCCCCGCGGCTGCGCCAGCCCTCGTCCGGGGCCAGCAGCCTAAGGCCGATCGTGTCTTCCAGCACATGCGGCAGGGGATCGGCCTCGACATGCAGCGCGCGCCACAAGGCGACGCGCGCTGCTGTGCTGTCTGGCGCTACATTTTGCTTGTCGTTCATGTCTTGCAATCCTGTTTTTTGGTTCGTCTTCGCCTGAAGCTGACCTGCCAGTACTGCCTCCTATCGCAGACGTGCAGCGCTTGCGCATAGGTATTCCCGCTCGGACAATGGTAATCTTCCGCCGCTTTAGTCAACAAGTTCGACTACCAGCCCGACATTAAACCGGCCGGCGCGCGGCATCTTCCGCGCTGGCAACCCACATCGACCGAAAGAGTGATCATGACAAGTTCCATCTACAGTGCATCCGTCCCAGTTTTCAAGCAAATGCTGACTGCATTGTCCGAAGTGCTGAAAAAAGCCGACGCACACGTCACCGAAAAGAACATCGAGCCGAACGCGCTGCTGCAGGCGCGCCTGTTTCCGGATATGTTTCCCCTCGTGCGTCAGGTGCAGATCGCTGCCGATTTCGCCAAGGGCGTCAGCTCGCGCCTAGCCGGGGTAGAGGTGCCGTCGTGGCCCGACACCGAAGTCACGTTTGCCGACCTGCAAGCGCTCATCGCCAAGGCGTTGACCCACATCGGCGCGCTCGATGCCGCTCAATTCGACGGTAGCGAGAACAAGGAAATCGTCCTGCGTCCGGGCACGCCGAAAGAGAAGAAGCTGGTCGGCAGCGCCTATCTGCAAAACTATGGCCTGCCCCAGTTCTTCTTCCACGTGACGACGGCCTACGCGATTTTGCGCCACAACGGTGTCGAAATCGGCAAGCGCGACTATATGGGATCTTACTGATCGTAGGCGCAGGGGCCAGGCGAGTTACCGGTCGGCGGTAATTTCAACGGCGCTTGCCGGCCGGTCCGCATGCCCCTGTTCGATGATCGACAGCGGTACTAAGGAGAACAACCGATGAGCCGACCCGATTTCATCAAACACTGGACTGAACTGGAAGAACCGGACGCACATTCCTATCGCGGCGATACCGAGAAAATGGCGCTCGACGCGCCGCTTTCCGCCGCACTCGGCATTACGCGCATTGGCATTCATCACGTGAGGCTTCTGCCCGGCCGGCGGACGTCATATCCGCACGCCGAAAGTACCGAGCAGGAGTTTGTGTACGTGCTCGAAGGCAAGCCCGATGTCTGGATCGACGGCGTGCTTCATCCCATTGCTGAAGGCGATTCCGTCGCATTTCCGGCAGGCACTGGCATCTGCCACACCTTCATCAACAATACGACGGACGAAGTCAGGCTGATGGTGATCGGCGAACGTCCGCGCGACGACAACCGCATTCGTTACCCGCTCAACGAAGCGCACGAACGGACCCGTGCGGACCGCTGGGTGGATTGGCCCGCGAGGCCGCTCGGGGACCATAACGGGATGCCGGACTGAGGCTACGCGGATGAGCGCTGCGGCTTACCTCCGGAGCGCGGTCCTGCAAATTTTGGCGATCCAGGCTAGGCTACCCCGTGGGCCGTCTTTGCGTCGCACCGAGGCGGCCGTGCCACAGGTTATTCGCGTCAGGAAAGCAATGAAACAACAGCTAACAATCGATTTTGTCTCCGATATCGCATGCCCGTGGTGTGCGATCGGCCTGTCGTCGCTCGAGCTTGCACTATCGCGCTTAGGCGATGCGGTCGACGCTCAAATCGCCGTGCATCCCTTCGAGCTGAATCCGGAGATGGGGCCGGACGGCGAGGCCATTGTCGATTATCTCGGCAAAAAATACGGACGCACACCGGCGCAGATCGCCGAAACGCAAGCCATGATCCGCGAGCGTGGCGCAAGCGTTGGCTTTACCTTCGGCCCGCGTACGCACGTCTATAACACCTTCGATGCGCACCGCCTGCTGCATTGGGCCGGTATCAAAGGCAAGCAGTTGCCACTCAAACTGGCGCTGCTGCGGACCTATCATTCCGAGGGCAAGGACCCAAGCAATCACGAAGTCCTGGTCGAAGCGGCCCAATCGGTAGGGCTCGATGCCGCGGAAGCTAATGAGGTACTGCGAAGCGGAGTCTATGCCGACGAGGTTCGTGCGGAAGAACGAGAATACCAGGCGAAGGGGATCCAGTCCGTGCCGGCGATCATCTTTAACGGTCGCTATCTGGTGAGCGGCGGACAGCCCGTGGAAACCTTCGAGCAAGTCATTCAGCAGATTCTGGCTGAAGCGTAGCCTGGCAACCGCGCCGACGACCTGTTGCACGCAACGGGTCGTAACCGAAGAATCACTTCGGCTCGCGCATCCTTTCTCGTCGGCAGACGAGGGGCGGGATTTATTGGCTGCCTACTGAATCCCGCCACACTTGTCACTCCCACCGTTCTAAGCACGGCGCTAGTGTGCTCTACAAGGACGAGGCTGGCGATGCGTTTCATCGCGCCTCGACATCCCAAGGAGAGACGCCCGTGATAGATCGCATCATGGCGATGCAGACCTTCGTACGCATCGTCGACGCCAACAGCTTTACCCGCGCTGCGCAGTCGCTCGGGATTGCGCGCGCAAGCGCGACAACACTCGTGCAGAGCCTCGAGGCAATGCTCGGCATTCAGTTGCTTGTGCGAACCACGCGCCGGCTCAATCTGACTGCCGAAGGGGCCGCCTATTACGAGCGTTGCGTGCAAATTCTCGCCGACATCGACGACGTCGAGGCGAGCCTGCGGCATCCCGACGACCGGCCGCGCGGGCAGCTGCGCGTCGAGATGCCGGCGGTCGTCGCGAACGCGATCGTATTTCCGGCGCTCGACGATTTTCACGCGCGCTACGAGCATATTCTGCTTACGTTCGGGGTGAGTAACCGGCAGGTCGAACGGGTCCGCGAAGCGATCGATTGCTGCGTTCTGACTGGCAATTTGCCCGATACGAGCCTCGCCGCCCGCCGGCTGGGCGCGCTCGAACGGGTGACCTGTGCGAGCCCGCTTTATCTCGCGCGATACGGCACGCCGCTACGGTTCGACGAGCTAACCGATCACGTCGCGGTAAATTGCACGTGCGTGCAGACCGGGCGTGCAGCGGATTTTGATTTTCAGGCCGAAGGCGACACGGTCAACCTGCCGCTTGGGGGCTTCGTGCAGGTGAGCGACGAGCACGCGTATCTCGAATGCGGACTGCGCGGGCTTGGGCTGATCCAGCCGCCACGTGCGCTCGCCCAGCCCTACCTCGATTCTGGGCGGCTGCGTGAAGTGCTGCCGCATTGCAGGCCCGCGTCGATGCCGGTATGGGTCGCGTATCTGCGTCATCGCAGCGCTCCGCCGCGCGTGCTTGCCTTCGTCAACTGGCTCGCGGAACGGTTCGAGACGGCGCGGCACGTGAGTCACGAGCCACCATCCGTCAGCCGGATTCCGCGTGGAATGGAGGCAAGCGAACCGGCAAGCGAACCGGCCTGAATTGGACGTCAAATAGTGGGAAACCGGCGCGCGATACGTTTGCGCGTGATATTAGGGAATGCCTAATTGAGCCGCAGCCGTCCAGCGGCGTAAAATCGTGGCACATCGGTTTGGGGGCACCAGGCAATGTGTCTGGCTTCTCGTTGCGATTTCTGCCGCGATTTCAGCCGGAATATCCGGCGACACCAAGCGCAGCGGCGTTCCACGCTTTTTCGACCCGCTCCTCGCAATGAGGCCAGCGGCGGTTGCGTCATTGTCGTTCCATCCGCGCCATGACCCCGCTCATTTCCGTCAAAAGGCTCAGCAAGCGCTTTCCCGGCGTGAGGGCGCTTCACGAAGTCCAGTTCGAACTCATGGCGGGTGAAGTCCATGCGCTGATGGGCGAGAATGGCGCCGGCAAGTCGACGCTAATGAAAATCCTCGCCGGCGTGTACACCCGGGATACGGGCGAAATCCTCTATGACGGCGAACCTGTCGAGTTCCTGAGCCCGCGCGAGGCGCAGGCCATGGGTGTCGGCATCATTCATCAGGAGCTCCAGCTGATGAATCACCTCACCGTCGCCCAGAATATGTTCATCGGCCGCGAGCCGCGCGGCCGCCTCGGCCTGTTCCTCGACGAAGACAAGCTCAACGCGCAGGCGCGCGAGATTCTTGCCCGCATGCATGTGAATATCGACCCGCGCGCGGTTGTCAGCACCCTCACCGTCGCCAGGCAGCAGATGGTCGAGATCGCCAAGGCTTTGTCTTTCGACTCGCGCGTCCTGATCATGGACGAACCCACCTCGGCGCTCAACGACGCCGAGATCGCCGAGCTCTTCCGCATCATCCGCGAGCTTAAGAGCCGGGGCGTGGGCGTCATCTATATCTCTCACAAGATGGACGAGCTGAAGCAGATTGCCGACCGCGTCACCGTGTTGCGCGACGGGGAATATGTGGCCACCGTCACCGCCAAAGACACCAGCGTCGAAGCGATTATCGGCATGATGGTCGGGCGAACGTTGACCGACGTCGCGCCTTCTCACAGCGCCGCAGACAAAGGCGAGGTCGCGCTCGAAGTCAAAAATCTGAACGCCGGCCCGCTGGTCAGAGACGTGAGTTTCGCGCTGCACAAAGGCGAAATATTGGGCTTTGCCGGCTTGATGGGCGCCGGCCGCACCGAGGTCGCCCGAGCGGTATTCGGCGCCGATCGGATCGAATCCGGCGAAATTGCCGTGAGAGGCGTGAAGGCGACGATCAGGAATCCGAGCGATGCGGTGGCGCGCGGCATCGGCTATCTCTCGGAAGACAGGAAGCGCTTCGGCCTTGCGACCGGTATGAGTGTCGAATCGAACATTGTGATGTCCAACTTGCGCAAATTCCTGTCGCTCAACTTTTTCTTGCGCCGCGCCGAGATACGCCGGACAGCCTCCCATTTCATCAATCTGCTCGCCATTCGTACGCCCTCCGCGACGCAGGAAGTGCGGCTTCTCTCGGGCGGCAATCAGCAGAAAATTGTCGTCGCGAAATGGCTCGAGCGCGATTGCGACGTGCTGTTCTTCGACGAGCCGACGCGCGGCATCGACGTCGGCGCCAAGAGCGAAATCTACAAGCTCCTGCGCTCGCTCGCCGAGCAAGGCAAGGCGATCGTGATGATCTCGTCGGAACTGCCGGAAATCTTGCGCATGAGCGACCGCATCGTCGTGATGTGCGAAGGCCGCATTACTGGCGAACTCTCCGCCACGGAGGCGACGCAGGAGCGCATCATGCAACTGGCGACGCAGCGCGAAACCTTAAAAGCGGCGTGAGCCTCAAGAGGTCCATTTCATGACACTGCAATCGGATACGTCGGCGCTGGGTAACAAGGAAAGGTCCTCGAGCCTGAGGGCCCGCGTCTTCACGCCGACCGCTCTGCAAAAACTGCTCGCCTTCGGGAGCCTGATCCTCCTGCTGGCCTTTTTCAGCTTCGCGTCTCCCGCGTTCATGCAGATGGACAATATGCTCGGGATTCTGCAGGCGACGGCGGTCAACGGCGTTCTGGCGATCGCCTGCACGTTCGTCATCATCACAGGCGGCATCGATTTATCCGTCGGCACGATGATGACCTTCACAGCTGTCATTTGCGGCGTGTTTCTGACCTATTGGCATTTGCCGATGTGGACCGGCGTCGTGGCTGCAATTGGGACGGGCGCGATCTGCGGGACCATTTCGGGCACCCTCACGGCGAAAATGAAAATACCGCCGTTCATTGCCACCTTAGGCATGATGCTGCTGCTGAAAGGCCTTTCTCTCGTCGTCTCGGCCGACAAGCCGATCTATTTCAGCGACACCGAAAACTTCTACCGGATCTCGCAGGATTCGCTGATCGGCTATGTGCTGCCGAGTCTGCCTGTGCCGAACGCGGTCCTGATTCTGTTTTTCCTTGCGGTCGCGAGTTCGATCACGCTCAATCGCACGGCGCTTGGCCGCTACACATTCGCACTTGGCAGCAACGAAGAGGCCGTGCGCCTTTCCGGCGTGAATGTCGATCGGTGGAAGATCGCCATTTACGGCCTCGCCGGGTCCATTTGCGGCGTTGCCGGGCTGCTGATCGCCTCGCGCCTGAATTCGGCCCAGCCCGCGCTAGGCCAAGGTTACGAACTCGAAGCGATCGCCGCCGTGGTTATCGGCGGAACCTCGCTCAGCGGCGGCGCGGGCACGATTCTCGGCACGATCATCGGCGCGTTCATCATGAGCGTGCTGACCAACGGCCTGCGCATCATGTCCGTCGCTCAGGAATGGCAGATCGTGGTGACCGGCCTCATCATCATTCTCGCGGTCTATGCCGATATTTTGCGGCGCAAGAAGAGCTGACGAAGGCTGACGAAGGCAGACACTACGCGCAACAAGATCAAGAAAAGGGAGCGCCAAAGGCTCCCCCAATGGCTGAAGGTTGATGGCCCACTTAGGAGGAGAAACCCCATGTTGAAAAGAAGACTAATCGGTGTCGTGGTCGGCGTAGGCGCGCTCATTGGCGGGACGAGTGTTGCGTACGCGCAAGACACCTACATCCCGCTGATCTCGAAGGGCTTCCAGCACCAGTTCTGGCAGGCCGTCAAATCTGGCGCAGAGCAGTCGGCCAAGGAGCACAACGTCAGGATCACCTTCGAAGGTCCGGAAACCGAGGCCATGGTCGATAAGCAGATCGACATGCTCTCGGCCGCGATCGCCAAGAAGCCCCAGGCGCTCGGCATCGCCGCGCTCGATAGCAAAGCGGCCATTCCGTTGTTGAAGCGGGCGCAGACCGGCAAAATACCCGTCATCGCCTTCGACTCCGGCGTCGACAGCGACATTCCGCTGACGACGTGTGCGACGGACAACCTTGCCGCGGCCGCACTCGCCGCCGACAAGATGGCCGAGGCGATCGGCAATTCCGGTGAGGTCGGCGTGATCGTGCACGACCAGACGAGCCGCACCGGCATCGGTCGCCGCGACGGCTTCCTGGATGAGATGAAAGCGAAGCATCCGAACGTCAAGATCGTCTCAGTCCAGTATGGCAGCGGCGACCATCTGAAGTCGGCGGAAATCGCCAAGACGATGATCCAGGCCAATCCCAATCTCAAGGGCATTTTTGGCGCGAATGAAGGTTCGGCGGATGGAGCGGCGATTGGCGTCAAGGAATCAGGCAAGAAACTCGTCCTGATCGGCTTTGACTCGGGCAAGGAGCAAAAGGACGACATCAATTCGGGCCTGATGTTCGGCGCCATCACGCAGAACCCGGTCGGCATCGGCAAATGTGTTGTCGACTCCGCGGTGAAGGCGTTGAAGGGCGAGAAGCTGCCCAAGAAAGTCGACACGGGCTTCTACTGGTACGACAAGAGCAATATGAGCGATCCCAAGATCGCCGCCGTGCTCTACGATTGACCGACGCCGCCTGAGCGCGAAGGGAGAGGAGGGGGCGCGGCGCTTCCTCTTCTTATCTCACCTCGCATCGCATCGCGGAGAGAAAAGATGGCCGCAAAGAGGTCGGGCGAGCACGCACGACCCTCTTTGCGCATAGGCGCAAGCCGATAGCTGTCGAAGAAGAGGGTGTTCAGATGCCCACAATCACCAGCTTGTCCGTCCGGGACATTCGGTTCCCGACCTCGCGTTCACTCGACGGTTCCGATGCGATGAACGCCGCGCCGGATTACTCCGCCACCTACGTAACGCTCGAAACCGATTCGCCGAAGGGCCTCACAGGCCATGGTCTCACCTTCACCATCGGCCGCGGCAACGAGATCTGCGTGACCGCGGTACAGGCGCTTGCCCCGCTGATTGTCGGCAAAACGCTCGAGGATATCGCAGCGAACATGGGCGCTTTCTGGCGCGCGCTGACGTCAGACAGCCAACTGCGCTGGATCGGCCCGGACAAGGGCGCCATTCATCTGGCGACGGCGGCTGTGGTGAATGCGGCCTGGGACCTGTGGGCCAAAGCGGAAGGCAAGCCGGTGTGGAAGCTGCTCGCCGACATGAGTCCCGAAGAACTCGTGCGGTGTCTCGACTTCCGCTATGTGACCGATGCGATCACGCCGCAGGAAGCCATCGCCATGCTGCACCGTCATGCCAGGACCCGGGGCGAGCGCGAAAAGGAAATGCTTGCGCACGGCTATCCGGCTTACACGACGTCGGCCGGCTGGCTCGGTTACGACGACGACAAGATCCGGCGACTCGCACGCGAAGGCGTCGCGCAGGGCTGGACGCACTTCAAGCAGAAGGTGGGCGGCAATCTGGAAGAAGATATGCGCCGGGCCCGCATCCTGCGCGAAGAAATCGGCGAAAACCTGAAGCTGATGATGGATGCGAACCAGGTGTGGGATATCGATGAAGCGGTCGCAAACATGCGGCGCCTGGCGCAATTCGATCCGTGGTGGATCGAGGAACCCACGAGTCCCGACGACATTCTCGGCCACGCGGCCATCCGGCAGCGGATTCGGCCAATCGGTGTGGCGACGGGCGAGCATTGCCATAACCGGGTGATGTTCAAGCAGTTGCTGCAGGCGCATGCCATCGACTTCTGTCAGGTTGATAGCTGCCGCCTGGGTGGTCTGAACGAGGTGATCGTCGTGCTGCTGATGGCGGCGAAATTTGGTGTGCCCGTGTGCCCGCATGCGGGCGGCGTTGGTTTGTGCGAGTACGTGCAGCACATTTCGCTGTTCGACTATATCTGCGTGTCGGCGTCGCTGGAAAACCGGGTGCTCGAATACGTGGATCATTTGCATGAGCATTTTGTCGATCCTGTCGTGATTCGAAACGGCCGTTATATGCCGCCGCAACGTGCCGGCTACAGCATCGAAATGCATGCGGCGTCGCTCGATGAGTATGACTTTCCCGATGGGCCGGCCTGGCGGGTTTGAAGCGGCACGCGCAGGGGCCTCTGCAGCCGTTGGCTAACTCGTACTCGTCAAAGCGACGATGAAGTCGAGAAACACCCTTGTCTTGGCCGGCGTGTGGTGCCGCGATGGATGGTACGCATAGATTGGGAAGCGCTCATCCGGCCAGTCTGGGAACAGGTTGACGAGCCGTCCCTCCCGAATCAGAGGTTCCGCTCCGATCAGAAGCATCTGCGCGATGCCGGAGCCGGCCAGACACGCGTTAAGGAGTGCGCTCGGATCGTTCACCGTAAGCCGTCCATTCGTTTCGACAACCAGCTTTTTGCGCTTGCGATGAAACTCCCACGGATACGGCTTTCCGGTTTCCGGGTTCCGGAATTCGAGGCACCGGTGCGCCCCGCGACCCAGCTCTTGAGGCTCCGCTGGCCGCCCCTGGCGAGCGAGGTACGAGGGTGCTGCGACGGTGACAACTGCGGTGTCCAGAAGCTTGCGCGCAATCAGAGTGGATGAGCGAGGTTCGCCAAATCGCAAGGCCAGATCGAAGCCGTCCACGATGAGGTCGCCAAGCTGATCTCTCGCAATGAACTCGAGTTCAAGCTCAGGATGCGCATCCATGAATTCGTCGAGCTTCGGGCCCAGAACGATTCGCAAAAAAGCCGGATCAAGATTGATTCGCAGCTTCCCGCGTACTGTCGCGGTGCCGCCTGACGCGGCTGCGGCCGCTTCTTCCATTCCCCTTAAGTGCGGCATGACCTGCTCGTAGAACCGTTTGCCCTCTTCCGTGAGGGAAACGGCGCGGGTCGTCCGATTGAAGAGCCGTATTTTCAGCCGCCTTTCGAGTCGAGCGATTGCCCGGCTAACCCCGGGCGGCGACATACCCATCACTTCGGAAGCGGCTGCGAACGTCCCCGCATCGACGACGGCCGCAAATACGCTGATACCGCTAGAGAGATTCTCGCTGGACGATCTCATTGGCGCTCCCCGCACAGTGCCTCAAAAACCGCACTATGACTCATTAGTAACTATCAGTCACTTCACAAGTGTTATTCATGTCATTTAGTTTCGTGTCGCGTTTACCCACAATGCATCCCAACAGGACGTTCCAACCTCAACGACCCAAAGGAGCATCGCCATGAATACCCGTCACCTCGGACTCGCCATCGCCGCCCCTGTCGCTGGATACGCTCAGGAATCCAGCTCGACTGTCACCCGTCGCGACCTGTTGAAGCGAGCATCCGGCCTCCTGGCGGTCGCCGCAGTGGGCGGATTGACTAGCATCGGAACAGAGGCCGCGGAGGGTCATCAGGAGCGTCATCGTGTTCTGGTCCGCAACCCTGCCTTTGCCGCGATTGACCTTTCCTTGCGGCAGGCCGTCGACAACGGCACCGTAGCCGGTGTGGTGGCGATGGGCGCCACGCAGCGCGGGCTCGTCTACGAGGGCGCATCTGGCCATGCCAATCCCCAGACCGGTGCGGCGATGACGCCCGACACGGTGTTCTGGTTGCTATCGATGACCAAGGCGATCACTGCAACCGCCTGTATGCAGCTCATCGAGCAGGGCAGGCTCTCACTCGATCAACCCGCGGGCGACATTCTCCCGGAACTGAAGTCGCCACAGGTGCTGGACGGCTTCGATGCATCCGGACAGCCGAAGCTGCGTCCCGCACGAAACACGATTACCGTGCGTCACCTGCTGACTCACACGTCCGGCTTCACGTACAGCATCTGGAGCGAAAACATGAGCCGGTACGAAAAAGTGACCGGCATGCCGGATATTGGCTACTCGATGAACGGCGCGTTCAAGGCGCCGCTGGAGTTCGAGCCTGGCGAGCGCTGGCAGTACGGCATCGGGATGGACTGGGTGGGCAAGCTGGTTGAGGCGGTGACCGATCAGTCGCTGGAGGTCTACTTCCGGGAGCACATTTTCACGCCGCTCGGCATGAGCAATTCGGGCTTTCTGATCAGCGGCGCGCAGAAGCAGCGAGTGGCGACCATGCACAACCGGCAACCCGATGGATCGCTCAAGCCCGCTCCGTTCGAGATCAACCAGCGGCCCGAGTTCTTTATGGGTGGCGGCGGTGCATTCAGCACGCCGCGCGATTACATGGCGCTCCTGCAGATGCTTGTGAACGGCGGGACGTACCGCGGCGAGCGGGTCCTGCGTGCCGACACCGTTGCGACGATGTTCCAGAATCACATCGGAGATCTTCAGGTAACCGAAATGAAGACGGCACAGCCGACGTGGTCGAACAGTTTCGATCAATTCCCTGCGATGTCTCATAAGTGGGGGCTTTCCTTCGACATCAACACGCAGCCGGGTCCGCATGGCCGCAGCGCGGGCAGCATCAGCTGGGCGGGACTGCTGAACAGCTATTTCTGGGTCGATCCGGTCAGGAAGGTGGCCGGCACGCTGTTCACGCAGATCCTGCCGTTCTACGACCCTCGCGTGGTGGATCTGTACGGACAGTTCGAGCAGGGGCTGTATCACGGCTTGCAACACGCCTGAGCACCGGTCATTGATCGGCGATTGGGACACATCTATTTACGCAAGGAGAAACTGCAATGTATGCAATCACAGGGATAACAGGAAAGGTCGGCGGTGCGGTGGCGCGCACGTTGCTCGCAGCGGGCCAGCCGGTACGCGCGGTTGTACGCGATGCCGCTCGGGCACGTTCGTGGGCTGAGCGCGGGTGTGAAGTGGTGACTGCCGACATGGACGACGAGACATCCCTTACCGCCGCCTTCGAGGGCACGCAAGGCGTTTTCATTCTGCCGCCGTCCGAGTTTGATCCGTCGCCGGGCTTTCCCGAGGCACGTGCTGTCATTGACGCTGTGCGCGGGGCGCTTCAGTCCGCGACGCCTGGCAAGGTGGTCTGCCTGTCGACAATCGGCGCGCAAGCTACCGAGATTAATCTGCTCACGCAACGTACGCTGATGGAGCAGGCGCTTCAGGGTTTGCCGATGCCGGTGACATTCCTGCGTCCCGGCTGGTTCATGGAAAACGCCGCGTGGGACGTGGCTCCTGCCCGGGACACAGGGATGATCCCCAGCTTTCTGCAGCCGCTCGACAAGGCGCTGCCGATGGTCGCGACCGCGGACGTGGGTCGCGTTGCCGCGCAACTGCTTCAACAAACCTGGCTCGGCGTACGTGTCGTCGAGCTGGAGGGGCCGCGACGTGTGAGCCCGAACGATCTGGCCGAGGCATTTGCCCAGGTGCTCGGTCGTCCGGTTCGTGCGGAGGTGGTGCCGCGCGAAACATGGGGCGCACTGTTCCGCTCCCAGGGTACGACGGACCCGTTGCCGCGCATGCGCATGCTCGACGGGTTCAATGAAGGCTTCATCGCCTTCGAAGGCGATGAAGCCGACATCGTCAAGGGCGAGGTGGAACTGGAAACCGTTCTGCGAGGCCTCGTCTCGCAGGCGGGCTAACGCGGGCACACCCGGTGACGCGTGCAGGATGCCGCGTCGCCGGGTGCTTTCACGGCTGACGCCTATTCGCAAGGGCCCTCTGAAACGGTCGTCGGTCAGGCGTTGGCTGACCTTGGACTCGACGAATCGCGCATGCTGGTAGCGATGAGTTTCAGCGTCATGCCTGGAGATTTCCGCCGGACGAGCGCCAACGCGCCGGCGAAACACCGATATGACGCTTGAAGACGCGTTGAAACGCGGCATTCGACTGATAGCCCACCGCCTCACCGATTTCGGCGACTGGCGTGGCGGTATGCAACAGCATTCGGCCCGCGATGGTCATTCGAACCTCGGTCAGAACATCGGAAGCCGAGCGGCCGATGGCCTCCTGAAACTGACGTATGAATGTTGCTCGGGACATATTGCAGAGCCCCGATAACTGATCCAAGGTCCAAGGCTCACTCGGTGCCTCGAACATCGCGGATATCGCGGGTTGCAAACGAGGCCGCCTCGAGAGCGCGAGCAATCCATGCGGCGGTTGGGTACCTTCAGTTGCGAAACGCAACGTCAGTGCGAACAGCGCCGCCGACAGGTGATTGACGAGCATCTCGCTCCCAGGGCCGGGATCGTTGGCCTCTTCATACATCAAATCGATCAGTTGCCTCAGGCGGGTGCGGAAAATGGATTGTGCCGAACCCTCCACGTCGTTACCTGGCTCGGGCAATGCGCTATGCACAACCAGGCGGCCCGGCAGGTGGTCGCGCAACAGCCGGTCTGGAACTGCACCGAGCAGAAACCGTCCGCATAGGAAGTCAGCTTTCTCGCCTCTCCCGTCGTTCTCAAAGACGACCAGCGAAGCCTTTCGACTCGTGGTTTCGGGCCCCGCTGTCTCCCCGCTACCGTCATGCATAAGATGGGCGTTGCCCGCTGGAAACAGAATGATGTCGCCCGCCGTCAATCGTTCGGGCGGCCCGTTCACGTCTTCGAGAACGGCATGGCCGGACAACAGGATGTGGTACGGGATTTCTCGTACGCCAGAGACAGTCTGATCGATTTTCCACGGCGCACCGAAAAGACAGCGCAGCTCCAGCCGCCCCGTGACGGGTATCAGTGAAAGCAGTCGACTTAGCAGATCCATGTGAACCGGGTGGGCATGTTTGAGAGCTGTTTAAGCGAGCTATGCGATACTTTTGAGCATAATAATGACAATATCTGGTATCGTAAATACCATTCGTGGGACTTAAAGTGGAGCCTCCTAACCACCACTGAAGGAGTTCCACCATGAGCCGCATCACTGTCCCCGCTATCGCCACCGCCACCGGCGCCACCGCTGATGTCTACGCCCAGGTCAAGAAGATTGCTGGCGGTACCGTACCTAACCTCTTCGCTGCTGTCGGTCACGTGGCCCCGGCGACGCTCTCTGCCGTGCTGGCCGCGGAAGGCGTGCTCGCATCTGGGAGCCTGAGCAAACAGGATCTGGAAACCATCAAGGTGCTGGTCAGCGAACAGACCGGCTGTGACTACTGCGTCGCTGCACACGTGATGCTGGGCAAGATGACAGGCCTGTCGACGGAGGCGCTCAAACAGATCCGCACCGGGCAGGCCACCGGCGATGCCAAGCGCGACGCGCTCGTGCACTTCGTGCTGAATTTGCAGAAGACGAGCGGCACGATCAGCGAGAACGAATTCGCCGCCATTCGCGCGGCCGGCTATACCGAGACGCAACTGGCTGAGATTTCGTTGGCCGTTGCCATGACGATCTTCACCAATACGTTCAACCGTATCAACGATACCGACGTCGATTTCCCGCCGGTCAAGTAACGGAGGCATCGCGGAGCGTGCAGGCCACGCGGTGGTTGCACGCTCAAGGCAATGGAAAAGCTCGGTCTTGCCAAGGGATCGAAACTTTGAGTCGTAACGACGCTTGTGGATGAGATGCCACCATGACCGGTTCGCAAACCTGGCTATCCGGCAGGCTGGTAACCCTGCCTACCACTTATGCCGGAGTCCGATCACCGCTGAGACTTGCGACTTGGTGGTGGACGGGGAAAGCGAATAGATCTGCGCGTACTGCGCGTCACCCGCCGCTTTCTGATAGATGCCGACGAGGAAGAGATCGGTGCGCTTGCTGAGCAGGTAGTCCACGCCGGTATTCACCTGATGCCATTTTGGACTGTTGTCCTGCGGGTGGTATTGCCCTGTAGTGAAGATATACGCGGCGCCAAGAATGAGTTGCGGCGTCACGTAGTCGGTCAGCGAAACCTCAAAATTCTGAAGCGTCAGACGCGATGTGTCGAGATAGTCGAATCGCGCGTTGGTATAGAGCAGCGACAGGTTCGCCGGACCGAACGCGTAAGCGCCGCCCGCGCCAAACATCCTTTGCTTGCTGACGCCCGCGTGGGTCGCCGGATTCGTGACGAACGGCGACGTGAAGCCATAATCGTTCACCACCGCGCCATTCGTATTATTGGCGTCGTTCGGTGTATTGACCTGAAGGAACGCCAGGCCGGCTGACAGCGGCCCGTTGCGATATTGGACCGCGGCGCTATAGGCATTGTTGTCGGAGAAGCCACCGGCCTTATTCGAGAAGCCGTAGAGCCCTTCAAACTGAAGACCTTTGTAGTCGATGCTCTTGTACTGGACCGCGTTGTTGATCCGGAACGTGTCGAACACGTTATCACTGTCGCCAATGTGCGCACCGTACGCCGCGAACTGACAGGCCGACGAGAAGACACACAGTGTGACTGCCTCGTCATATTGACGGCCTAGCGTCACCGTTCCGAAGGTATTCGACGACAAGCCGACAAAAGCCTGCCGGCCAAACTCCCGGCCGCCTTGCGACAGTGCGCCAGTCGCGAGGCTGTAGCCGCCTTCCAGCGTGAAGATGGCTTTCAGACCCCCACCCAGATCCTCTACGCCCTTCATCCCCCAGCGAGGCGTCTGCATCGGGCCGCTCGCGAATTGCCACGTCGCGTGGCCTTGCTTGTCGGCACCTTTCTGGTTGTTCGCATAGACGATGCCCGTCGAGATTAGACCGTACAGGGTCACGCTGCTTTGGGCGGATGCTGTCTGGCAGAACAGAGCCATGGCGGCGAGAACAAAGATGCGTCGATTCATGATTTCCTTTGAGCGCTTGGTTTGGGAAAGTGAAAGCGAATGCTTGAAGCTGGGTTGTAGTTAGGATCGCGAAACAAAGGCATTGTGCAGCGGAGTCTTTGTGCCGCCGATAACGGTCTCAGATTTGTCTGATGAATGGGAGGTTCAGTACGGCGTTCCCGCATCGAGATCGCCCGCCATTACAACCGCCTTTCGGCAATCGCCCTGCACGTTGATGCGAACCTGGCGCGATTGCTGGCGATTCTTGCGGAACAAAATTCGCGATAGCTAGCACCGAATTTGACTACCAGTGATCGAATTTTTCGCGCGTCGAGGCCGAACTGGTGCACGAATCGCGCACGCTTGTGGACACTTTGTCAGAAAGCCTGCACCAGTTGAGTGCTCTAATTTTGGCATCACTCATCTTCAAAATTGATGCTTGCGGGGACACTTTTGGCTACAAATAATCGATTTGACCGGCAGCACTGAGCGTTAGAGGACCAGTGCCTTGTATCCAGGAAGGACCAACGGAGAAGATGATGTCAGTAATCGAAAATGCCGGACGTCGGCGTTTGCTGCGGATGACACTCGCGGCGGGCGGCATGGCTGCAACGGGCGCACTGCTTTCGGTGCGCGCCTTTGCAGGCGACAGGACAACCGTCAACATGCAACTGGGCTGGATTCCCGGTGGCAACCAGGTCGGCGAGGTGACGGCGAAGCGGCTCGGCTATTACGAGCAGGAAGGAATCGATTTTCACATCCAGCCGGGCGGCCCGAACATTGACGGCGTCGCGATTGTCGCCTCGGGCCGATTCGAGGCCGGCGAGATTTCGTCGAGCCCGTCGATCATGCTTGCCGTCTCGCAAGGCTTGCCGATCAAATGCATCGCGGTCGGGCTGCAACAGCACCCTTACAGTTTCTTTTCGCTCAAGAAGAATCCCGTGCGCACGCCGCACGACATGATCGGCAAGCGGATCGGTATCCAGTCGACGGGCATGGTGCTGCTCAAGGCGCTGCTCGCTAAGAACAAAATTCCGGAAAGCCAGGTCAACATTGTGCCGATCGGCGCCGACATGATGCCGCTTCTGAGTGGTCAGGTCGATGCGGTGACCGGCTGGCAAACCAACACCACGGCACTCAAGCCGCTCGGGGCAGATCGCGTCGACCTGCGCCTGTGGGACACCGGCGTGCGCCTCTACGCGCTGCCGTACTACGCGAACACCGCGACACTCAAGGACCATCCCGACACCGTTACGCGTTTCATGCGCGCAACCGCGCGTGGCTGGCTCTACGCGAATGCGCATCGCGACGAGGCCGTCGATCTGCTCATCAAGGAGTACCCAAACCTGAACCGCGCCGATGAGCGTGTCGCGATCGATTCGCTGATGGGCTACGCGTTCAATCAGACCACGCAGACTCAGGGCTGGGGCACGATGGATGCGAAGGTCTGGGAAGAGCAGATCGCGATGTACGGTCAACTGGGCCAGTTCCAGGGACATCAGCCCAAAGTCGACGACGTGATGACGATGGACGTTCTCAACGCTACCCGCTCCTCTCGCCTCAAGGTGTAATCCATGCATGCTGCCACTATCAATCCGCCCCGCGCGGACGGGGCCGGTTCGTCCGTCGCCGGGCCGCAAGACACCCATCTGTCTATCAGTTGCCGCAATATCAACGTGCGCTTTTTCACCGACCGGCGCAGCGTCACCGCGATCGAAGGTTTGAGCCTTGACGTCGCGGCCGGGGAATTCCTCACGCTCCTCGGTCCCTCGGGCTGCGGGAAGTCGACGTTTCTGCGAGTCGTCGCGGACCTCATCAAGCCGAGCCGTGGCGACATCAGCGTGCTCGGCGCGGCGCCTCGTGTCGCGCGTGAGCATCGGGACATCGGTTTCGTGTTTCAGGATGCCGCGTTGCTGCCGTGGCGCACGGCCATCCAGAACGTGCAGTTGCCGCTTGAAGTCGCGGGCGGCAAGGCGCGTGCGGGCCGGGCGACACCGCGTGAACTGCTTGAACTCGTCGGCCTCAAGGGCCGCGAGGACGCTTACCCGCACGAGATGTCAGGCGGGATGCGCCAGCGTGTCGCGATTGCGCGTGCCCTCGTCAGCGACCCGAAAGTCCTGCTGATGGACGAGCCGTTTGGCGCACTCGACGAAATCACGCGTGACCGTCTGAACGAAGAATTACGCCGCGTCTGGAAAGAGATGGGCCTCACGACGCTCTTCGTTACCCACAGCATCTATGAAGCGGCGTTTCTCGGCCAGCGAGTGCTGATGCTGGCCGCCAATCCCGGGCGTGTGAAGGAGATCGTACCGGTCGGGCTGCCGGAAGACCGGACGCTCGATATCCGCGAGACCCGCGAATTCGTCGAACTCGCTGCCTATCTGCGACGCGTACTGGAGACCTGCTGATGGCCACGTCCGAAATGCAATTGAACCTGTCGTCCCAAGCGGCGGACCCTGAAGCGCAAGCGTGGCTTGCGGGTCGCCGCCAGCGCCTGTGGCGCGCGCGCCTTCTGCCGGTACTCGGCGTTGCGGGCTTGCTGTTCGCGTGGTGGGCGGTGGTGGCGGGCTTTCATGTGAAGCCGTTTATCGCGCCGTCGCCGTTCCTGGTTCTGGAGACGCTTTTCAACAAGAGCGATGTGCTGCTGCAGAACCTGGTGCCGACTGCGATCGAGGCATTCGGAGGTTTTCTGCTCGGCAACCTGGCGGCGATCCTGATCGCCACCGTCTTCGTGCACAACAAGACGCTGCAGGACATCTTCTATCCAGTCGCCGTGATGATCAACTCGATTCCGGTGGTCGCGAAGGCGCCGATTCTCGTTCTCATCATGGGTAACGGTCTCGAGCCGAAGATCACCATCGCAGCGATTGTCTGTTTCTTCCCGACGCTCGTGAACATGGTCCGCGGGCTGCAGGCGGTGAACCCGCAGGCGATGGAACTGATGCAGATCCTGTCGGCAAGCAAGCGCGAAATCTTCTTCAAGCTGCGCCTCTACGCTTCGCTGCCGTATCTCTTCTCCGCACTGCGCATTGCTGCGTCGATGTCGGTGATTGGCGCGGTGGTCGGTGAATGGATCGGCGCCACGCAAGGTATCGGCGCAATGATCATCCAGGCGACCTATAGCTTCGATTCGGCCTTGCTGTACACGGCGATCATCATGAGCGCCGTGCTGTCCGGCCTGTTTTTCCTCGTGATCGCAATCATCGAGCGCTTGGTGGTCAGATGGCAGCCCGAAAGCGCGCATTGAACCGAACACGAAACACCCGAATTCTCAGAGGCGAAAAATGAACATGATCAGCGATTGGATTCAGGAAAGTGCACGCGATGTGCGCGTTGCGGCCAAGGCAAACGTCGTGGTGGTCGGCGGCGGTCCAGCAGGCCTGTCGGCAGCGATCGGGGCGGCGCGCAACGGCGCCGAGGTGATTCTGCTGGAGCGTTACAACCACCTGGGCGGCCTCGCATCCGGCGGCATGGTGCTGGTGCTCGATGACATGTGGGACAACCACCTGCACGAAATTTCGGTGCGCGGCATCTGCATGACGTTCATTGAACGGATGGCGGCGCGCAAGATGGCGGCGTTCCCGCGCTCGGACGAGTGGGGCGAGGATCCCGCGGCGTATCGCAAGTGGGGGCGCTGGGGCACCTTCGACTTTCACAGCCAGAAGACACCTCACCCCGTGTGCTTCGCCGCGGCGTTCGATCCGGATGCGATGAAGCGCGTCGCGCTGGAGATGGTGGAATCGCTCGGCATCAAGTTGCGTCTGCATTCATGGTTCTCGCGCGCGCTGGTCGAAGACGGTCAGGTGAAAGGCGTGATCTGCGAAACGAAGAGCGGCCGTGAAGCGATTCTCGCCGACGTGGTGATCGACGCGACGGGGGACCTGGATGTCGCGGCGTCGGCGGGCGTGCCGCATGTCGGCGGCACCTATATCACGACGACGGTATTCCGACTCGGCGGCGTCGATACGGAGGCGGCCGAGCGTTTCGAAGCCGAAGAACCCGAGGCGTTTGCAGCACTGGATCGTCAGATCAAGCGCATTCTTGGTGGCTCGTGGGGCTACTGGTGGTTGAAGACACCGTTGCCCGGTGTGGTGTGGTGCAACTGCCCGCATATGGCCGGTCTCGATGGCCTCAAGCCTGAGGACCTGACACGCGCGGAAGTGCAGGGCCGGCAGCACATTCACGCGGTGGTCGATTTTGTGCGCGAGAAGCTGCCAGGCTTCGAGCAGTGTTATGTGATCGATGTCGCGCCGCAAACCGGCGTGCGCCAGACGCGCCTGCTCGAAGGCGAGTACGTGATGACGAAGGACGACCTCGCACAGCGTACCCGTTTCGACGACAGCATCGCGCGTGGCCGTGACTACTACATGCCGTATCGCGTGTTGCTGCCGAAACAGATCGACAACCTGCTGGTCGCCGGCCGCCACTATTCGGCGACCTCGCAGGCGCAGAAGATGTCGCGTGAAATCCCGCCTTGTATGGCGATGGGCGAAGCCGCCGGGGTGGCTGCCGCGCTCGCGCTCGATGCGGGCGTGCGAGTGCGCGACGTCGACGTGCATGCGCTGCAGAAGACCTTGCGCACGCAAGGCGCCGATCCGGGCGACCAGACCGGCCGCAACGCCGACGTGCCGCCGCTTGCCGCGCACATCGAGAAGCGGGAGGCCGCATGAGCGTCGCAGACAACGTTGCAAAGACCCCTGACCTGCCGCTTGCCGGCGTGCGTGTCGTCGATCTCACGCAGGTCATGATGGGCCCGGTCTGCACGCAGATGCTCGCCGATTACGGCGCCGACGTGATCAAGGTCGAGCGAAAGGGCGCGGGCGATCTCAGCCGCTCCACGTTCGAGCCGGTGGCCGGCGCGGACAATCCGATCTTCTGCAGTCTGAATCGCAACAAGCGCAGCGTGGCGCTCGACCTGCGCGACGCGCAGCAGTTGGCTGATTTGAAGGCGTTGATCGCGGAAGCAGATGTGGTCGTCAGCAATTTCCGTGCGGGCGTGATGGACCGCATGGGTGTCGGCTATGAAGACTGCCGCCGATTGAATCCGCGGATCATCTACGCGGTGGGCACGGGCTTCGGCGAAACCGGACCCTATGCGCACAAGGGTGGCCAGGACGTCCTCGCCCAGGCGATGAGCGGTGTGATGGCGCGCCGCGCTGATGAGTCGCTGCCGATTTCCGTGTACCCGACAGCGCTCGCCGACTATTCGGCTGGCATGCACATGGTGCAGGGCATCCTGCTCGCGCTGCTGCATCGTGAACGCACGGGCGAGGGGCAGAAGGTCAACGTGTCGCTGTACAACTCGATGCTCGCGATGCAGATGCAGGAAGCCGCCATGATCATGATGGCCGACTCGGAAGTGAACTGGGCCGCGATGCCGCTTTCGGGTGTCTTCGATACCCAGGACGGTGCGCTGGTACTCGTGGGTGCGTTCAAGGCGAATCCGCTGCGCGACATCTGCGCCGCGCTGGATATCGACGACCTGTCGCTCGACGCGCGCTTTTGCAATCTCAATCAGCAGTTCGTTCACAAGACGGAATTGCAGCGCATCTTCCGAGAGCGCTTTGCGAGCAACACGCGCGACTTCTGGCTCGCCCGCCTCGAAGAGCAGGACCTGCTGTGCGCACCGGTGCGTGATCTGCGTGAAGCGCTGGTCGATCCTCAGACGCTGCATAACCAACTGATTCTGGAAGGCGAGGGCGAAGGCCAGCCGGTGCGCTTCATCGGCAGCCCGATCGAGCTTTCGCTCGCGCCGGTGGGCCTGCGGCGTGGGCCGCCGCGCCTCGGCCAGCATACCGAAGAGGTCCTGCAACAATTGCGCGGCAAGGTCGCCACGGAGGCTGTATGAGCGTACGTCTTGTCATCGACAGGCACGTTGCCACGGTGACGCTTGCGCGGCCGGACGCGCTTAACGCCGTGGACCTTGCCACTGAAGCGGAACTGCAACGCGTGTGGACCGAGCTCGAGCATAACCGCGACGTGCGCGTCGTGGTCCTGACCGGCGAGGGCGAGCGCGCGTTCTGCGTCGGCGCGGACCTGAAGAATCCGTCGGTGAGCGGCCTTGAATACTGGGCGGCACCGCGCCCGGGCGGCTTCGGCGGCATTGCGCTGCGCGAGACGCTAAACGTGCCGGTGATTGCGCGGGTCAACGGTTATGCGCTGGGTGGCGGTTTCGAAATGGTGCTGGGGTGCGATCTGGTGGTTGCCTGTGACGAGGCGAGCTTCGGGTTGCCGGAGGCGCTCGTCGGGCGCATGCCGCTCGACGGCGGCATGACCCTGCTGCAGCGCCAGATTCCGTACCGCCAGGCGATGGCGATGCTGATGACCGGCCGCCGGATTTCAGCCCGCGAGGGGCTCGATATGGGCCTCGTCAACGAAGTCGTGCCGCGTGCCGAACTGGACGCCGCCGTCGAGCGCTGGGTTCAGGCGCTGCTCGCGTGCGCCCCGCTGTCGCTGCAGGCGATCAAGCAGGTGGTCAAGCGCACGTCCACACTCTCGCCGGCGGATGCCCAGGCGCTACGCCTGCCTGCCGTGGTTGCCGCGCTGCAATCCGAGGACGCGAATGAAGGCGTGCGCGCCTTCCAGGAAAAACGCAAGCCTTGCTGGAGCGGGCACTGATGGCCTACGTCATCACTTCGCCCTGCATCGACGTCAAAGACGGTGCGTGCGTGCAATGCTGCCCGGTTGACTGCATCTACGAAGGCGGGCGCACGCTCTACATCCACCCCGAGGAATGCATCAACTGCGGGGTGTGTGTGTCAGTGTGTCCGACCGAGGCGATCTTTCACGATGAAGAACTCCCGCAATCGGAGGCCATGTTCGCCGCCGTCAACCGGGATTTCTTCGGGAAGGACGCCAGTGCGCTCGGTTCCCCGGGTGGCGCATGCGACGTGGGCAAGGTAGCCTGCGATCATCCCGTGGTCGCTGCCTGGACGGTGCGGCCGATGAACTGAGAAAACACGATGCATGCGAATGTCCTGAAGTATTTTGTCGAAGTGGCTCGATGCAGTTCGATCCGCAAGGCCGCGCAGAACCTATATGTCGCGTCGAGCGCGGTCAACCGGCAGATCCTGAAGCTCGAAGCGGAGATGGGGACCGAACTGTTCGACCGGCTGCCGAACGGCATCCGGTTGAACGCAGCCGGCGAGCGCATGCTGCAACACATTCGCGCGACGCTGAACGACTTCCACTTGATGCGCAGCGAACTCGACGACCTGAAAGGTGAACGCAAGGGGCACGTGTCGGTGGTGGCAATGGATTCGCTTTTCGTCGATTTTCTGCCTGCGACTGTCGAGGAGTTTTCGGACGCCTATCCGGCTGTTACCTATTCGATCGCCGCGGTGCCGCCACACGACGTACCGACGCGACTTGTCAGTGGTGAGTATGACGTCGGCATTTCGTACATTACGAAGCTGCCCGCCGGGCTTGATGTCGTGACCGAAGTATCGTTGCCGCCGGGTGTGGTGATGGCATCGTCGCATCCGCTAGCGAAGACGGAGCGCATCAGCTTCGACGAATGCCGCAATCATGCATTTCTGAGGCTGGAAGGACGATCGCCGATTCAGGGTGTCGTCACGACCGACTTTCCCGAGTACTGGGAGTCGCTGCAGCCAAGCGTCACCTGTAATTCGACGACGCTGCTCAAGCGGCTGATTGCTTCAGGGCGGGGCATTTCATTTTTCTCCAAACTGGCTTTCCTCGACGAACTGGCGCGTGGTGATGTGGTATGGAGACCGCTCGACGACGTGAACGTCAACGCGCTCACCGTCGGCGTCATCACACCCAACCAGCGCGCGCTGCCTCACGTGACGCTGGAGTTCGTCGAACGTATTGTGCGGCGCCTGAAACACGTCGAACTGGCGCTGCGCGACGCCTGATCTCTGCGTTGCGACTGATCGTATTTTTCCGGAGGCACGGCGAGGCCGCATTCGGTAGTCATCGCGTGCCCTCGCTGCTGGTTCACTCCAGTAATCCTAAATGATTGACCGCATTGTGGCAGTCCATTTTTGACTGCCTGTCCGCATCCGGATCGCGGTTGATCGTCCGCCAACCATCAGGAACACAACATGGTCACATTAGGCTATACCAATACCCGACTTCTGATTAACGGCGAGTGGTGCGACGCCGCCAGCGGCAAAACCCTCGACGTCATCAATCCTGCCACCGGCAACGCCATCGGCAAGGTGGCCCACGCTGGCATTGCCGATCTCGACCGGGCGCTGGCCGCTGCACAGCGCGGCTTCGAAGCCTGGCGCAAGATTCCGGCCAACGAACGCGCCACCACCATGCGCAAAGCTGCCGCGCTGGTGCGCGAACGTGCTTCCGACATCGCCCGCCTGATGACCCAGGAACAGGGCAAGCCGTTCGCCGAGGCGCGCGTCGAAGTGCTGGCCGCGGCGGACATCATCGAGTGGTTCGCCGACGAAGGCCGTCGCGTCTACGGCCGGATCGTGCCGTCGCGCAATCTGGCGGCGCAGCAAACGGTGCTCAAGGAACCGATCGGCCCG
>NZ_WOEZ01000079.1 GCF_013177735.1 Paraburkholderia elongata
CGGCACTGAGCAAGGCGCTGTCGAATCGTTACTTCCGCTCGTTGGGTCTTCCGTCGGTGGGTCCCTCGCCGATCAACTGATCCGAACCGCCGTGTACGGACCCGTACGCACGGTGGTGTGGGAGGGGGCGGGCCGCGAGGCCTGCCCGTATCCCGATTTCTATCGCCGCCGTCCGTCTTTCAAACGCGCCTCGCGGGGTGCTTGAGATTCCACCTGCTAGAAGCGCTAACGCGCGGTTTACAAACGGTTTTTTATGTTCATTCCGACGCCCGGGATTTCCTTCGTGTTGTACGTATGAGCAGCTATTTTTGATCTCTGGCACATGCCGGAGAACGGTCGGCGCTGAACGCTCCGCCGTTACCGGTTCGAGAGAGTTCCGCCCGATGAACTTGCCATTGGCAGGCTCGGTGCGGCAGCAATCACTACTGGAGAGCATCATGCAAGCAACAGTCATCCGTGGCGGCACGGTTACCAATCATGATCGCGCGTTCAAGTCCGACGTGCTGTGCGTCGATGGGGTCATCGCCGGCGTCGGGCCCGACCTCGATGCGCCCGCCGGCGCGGAGATCGTCGACGCGGGCGGACAGTACGTGATGCCGGGCGGCATCGACCCGCACACCCACATGCAGATGCCGTTCATGGGGTTCGTTACCATGGACGACTTCTACACGGGCACAGCAGCGGGTCTTGCGGGAGGCACCACCACCATCATCGATTTCGTCATACCCAGTCAGCAGCAACCCCTGATGGAGGCCTACCGTACCTGGCGCGATTGGGCTACCAAGGCCGCGTGTGATTACACGTTTCACGTGGCGGTGACCTGGTGGGATCAGAGCGTGCATGACGATATGGGTACGCTCGTACGCGACGAGGGAGTCAACAGTTTCAAGCACTTCATGGCCTACAAGGACAGCATCATGGCTGACGATGGTGTCCTGGCCAACAGTTTCCAGCGCTGCCTTGAACTCGGTGCAATGCCTACCGTGCACGCGGAATTCGGCGAGATGGTATTCGTGCTGCAGCAAAAGCTGCTGGCAAGCGGCATCACCGGCCCCGAGGGTCATCCTTTATCGCGGCCGCCCGTGCTTGAAGGAGAAGCCGCGGAGCGAGCCATTGCCATCGCGAAAGTGTTCGATGTGCCGGTGTATATCGTGCACGTCTCGAGCAGCGACGGTGTGGATGCGATCGCGCGGGCCCGAGCTCGCGGGCAGAAAGTCTTTGGCGAAGCGCTGGCGGGTCATTTGTGCGTGAACGATGCGGTCTATCGTAATCCCGACTTCACATTTGCCGCAGGCCATGTGATGAGCCCTCCGTTTCGTGCACCGGAGCACCAGACTGCGCTTTGGAAAGCATTGCAAAGCGGGACGCTGCAAACCACCGCCACCGACCACTGCTCCTTTTGCGCAGCGCAAAAGGCTGCTGGTCTTGGCGATTTTACGAAGATACCAAACGGCTGCGGCGGCGTCGAAGAGCGCATGCTGGCGGTGTGGGACGAGGGTGTGAACCAACGCGGCCTGAGCCCGAGCGAGTTCGTTAAGATCACTTCGACCAATGCCGCACAGATGTTCAATCTTTACCCGCGCAAGGGACTGATTGCCGTGGGCGCCGACGCGGACCTGGTGGTATGGGATCCGCAGGCCACCAAAACGCTCTCGGCGAAAACGCAGTTCAGCAAGAGCGACTTCAACGTATTCGAGGGGCGGACGGTAACGGGCATTCCGACCCACACGATCTCCGGCGGCGAGCTTGTTTTCAAGAATGGTGACTTGCGAGCCAGGGCGGGGGCAGGGCGTTACCTGAAGCGGCCGGCGTTCACCGCGGGCTTTGACGTCCTTGGTCGCTTCTCCCGACCTGCCGGCGTTGCGACAAGTTCGGGCAACGCCAAATGACGGGCTGCGTGATGGTCTGCTTTGAGAATCTCCGACTTTTCCCGGGACCTGTATGAAACTCGCTTCGCTAAAGTCCGGCGGCCGAGACGGCACGCTCCTCGTGGTGTCGCGCGATCTGCAACGCGCGGTGGTAGCGGGGCCAGCTGCGCCGACGCTGCAGTCTGCTCTGGATCGATGGAATGACGTTGCCCCTGGCCTTGATTTGCTGTACCGGCAGCTCAACGACGGGCAGTTGGAAGATGCCACTGCCTTCGACGCCCGCGCTTGCGCTGCACCGCTGCCGCGCGCCTATCAATGGCTGGACGGTTCGGGCTTTCCGAATCACATGCGAGTTATCAACGGTGCTGCCAACGCGTCGGCGCCGGTCGCACTGCCGGCATTTCCGTTGATGTATCAAGGTGCGTCAGATGACTTCATCGGCGCGCATGACCCGGTGCACCTGCCCGCCGAAAGCGACGATATCGACTTCGAGGGCGAGGCCGCGGTGGTGCTCGACGATGTGCCAATGGGGGTTCCAGCGCAGGACGCTCTCAAGCATATCAAGCTGGTGATGCTGCTCAACGACATCAGCTTGCGTACGTATGCGCCTCGCGAAAGTGCGGGTGGGTTCGGTTTCATCAATGCGAAGGGCGTGACCAGTTTCGCGCCGGTTGCGGTCACACCCGACGAACTCGGTAACGCGTGGCGCGACGGGCGCATCGAATTGCCCATGCGGGTATCGCGCAACGGCGAGTGGTTCGGCCATCCAGGCGGCGAAGCCATGCACTTCACTTTTCCGATGCTGATCGAGCACGCGGCGCGCCGGCGCAACCTGAGAGCGGGCACGATCGTTGGCTCTGGCACGTTCTCCAACCCGCAGCGGGACACGGGTTCGGCCACGATCATCGAAAGGCGCGCGCTCGAAGCCGCCGATGCAGGCACACCGCATACCTGTTACTTGCAGTTTGGCGAGACGATTCGCATCGAGATGCTGGACAGTGCAGGGCATTCGATCTTCGGTGCCATCGAACAAAAGGTCTTGAAGAGCGAAGGCCTTTGATTAAAAGAGCGCGGCGCGCGAATGGAAATGAACGAGCCGGGCTTAGCCCCGGCTTTTTTATTTTGGTCTACTAGTGAATTGATCGATCACGAAGAACACGAAGGGTACTGGTTTGCCACACTCGAAGAACCTGCAGCCGGTGCCTGAAATTTCGCGGGATTGTTGTCCTATGACACTGTTTTTAAAAGCCTTATCGATGCTGTTCCATGGCGCAGAATTGCTCTATTACTGCAGTTTTAGCGGGATAACTTAGGACGACTTCAAAGTCGTCACAACTTCTCTCGTGGAGCCTTACAAATGAAGCATCTGTTGCCAAAAGCGTCGTTTCACATGATTGCATTGCTGGGATTGAGCGCCGGAATTGCCCACGCGCAAAGCAGCGTGACCTTGTACGGGGCGGCGGACGATGGACTGTCCTACGCCAACAATCAGGGCGGCAAAAGCAGTCTGCAGGCCGTCAGCGGTATGCCCACCGGTAGCCGCTGGGGCCTAAGTGGTGTGGAAGATCTCGGCGGAAGTCTGAAGACGATCTTTACGTTGGAAAATGGCTTCGACCTGAACACGGGCGCGCTGGGTCAAGGCGGAAGAGAGTTTGGACGGCAAGCATTCATGGGCCTGGCCGGGAATTTCGGCACCCTGACTTTCGGCCGCCAGTATGACCTGGTAGTCGACTATGTGCAGCCGCTGGCCGCCAACGGGACTTGGGGCGGTGCGTATTTCGCGCACGCGGAGGACGTCGATAACATTAACAATAGCTTCGTGGTTGACCGTAGCATCAAGTTCGCCAGCACCGACTATGCCGGCTTCCGCTTCTCTGGCATGTACAGCCTGGGCGGGGTGCCGGGAAAGTATGGCGAGAACCAGGTCTGGAGCGTGGCTGCGGGCTACGACGGCGGTCCGCTGCATATCGGGGGAGCCTATCTCGACATTCACAATCCCGAGACTGCAGTGCAGGGCAACCAGAACACACCCACCTTTACCAACGTGATCTACGGCAATTATGTTGCTGCGGCGACGCGCCAGAAGATTGCGGCACTTGGTGCCGCTTACACGATCGGCAAGCTCAAGATACTTGGCAATGTGTCGGGTGTGGTGTTCAAGGACGGCAGCCACGGCCAGGACGTCAGCTTTGGTACGGCCGAAGCCGGCGCAGGCTGGCAGATCACGCCCGCGACGCTAGTCGCTGCCGACTATGGCTATGTGACGGGCAAGGTGGACGCCACGGGTCAGCATCCTCGCTACCATCAGTTCAATCTTTTTTCGAGCTATGCGCTTTCGGTGCGGACAACGGTGTATGCGCTGGCGGTGTATCAGCTTGCGGTGGGCGACGCGCAACAGGCGCAGATCACTGGCTTTAACGCCTCCAGCACGAATCGGCAGGTCGCACTGCGCGCTGGTCTACAGCACGTGTTTTAGCGCCCAGTGGCGGGCAGCCCCGGCGAAGACAATACGTCGGCCGGCTGCCTGCCACCGAAGGCGACCGTGATTTCTCGCGCCGCGAGTATCGTGCTGTGGCCGAGTTCTTCCATGCGCTGCATCGTCACACGCAGCGTCGAACCCACTACGCTAAGGGCAGCTACCGGCATCGACAATTCATCAAAAATGGGCACGGCTACGCAGCGTACACCCAGAGAGGTCTCTTCATTATCTATGGCATAGCCCACACGGCGTACTTCCTGCAATTCGCTATGCAATGCTGTCGGGCGGGCAATCGATTGACGGGTGAGCCGTTGTAAGCCACCGCGCTGGACGAACGATGCAATTTCCGCGTCTGACATCGCAGCGAGAACGGCTTTGCCCATAGCCGTGCATGCTAACGGAGTCCGATTTCCTGGTCTGGACGACGCGTGCATCATTTCGCGACTTTGCATTTGCAGTAGTAACAGCATGTCGTGTTCGTCAACACAGCCTAGCTGGACGGTTTCGCCGCTGGCGTCGCGCAGGCGGCGCATCGCTGGCGTAGCCAGTTCGATTAATTGGCGGCGCCCTCCGAACACAGCCCCGACCGAGAAACACTGTGCACCGATAAACCATAACGCCCTGTCGCGTTGAAAGCAGACAAAGCGCTTCTGCTCCAGTGTGGTTAACAATCGGTGTACGGTCGATGCCGGGAGGCCGGTTCGTTCCGACAGATCAATTAATCTGTAACCCTGATCATCTTCGGCGAGGATTTCAAGCAGCGAAAGCGCGCGCAGCAAAACCTGGACGGAGCTTTTATCCTCACGAACGATGCTATGTACATTGGCCTCGCTTTTACGTCGAGTCTGTGATCCGCGTTGCATTTCTTGAGACCTCCTATCCGCTGAGGGGAGCGCGTGCTCTCTCGCGATGATGTCCATACTTCGGTGTCTTCGAATCGGTCGCAAGTTATGTGCCAATGGTTACCCGGGTGCAGACAGCCGGCGATCGCCTGCCGTGGCCGATCGCTCGTGATATGGCATGGCGATGATGCACAGTTTCGGCGCACCTCACCATTTGCAAACGAGGAGTGCACCGTAACAAGTCGTACATGCTGCGCGCTGGCCAGCGGTGTTCTGGCTCAACATCTACAGGACCCGGAGCTTACGGTCCGACCGGTTCTCGTGATGCGGAGCGTCGCTGAAGTGTGCAATAGACCACAGCAAACCTCGTGGCGAGCGAGCTGCGGCTCACGCCCTTTTTTGCGATTTTCGTAAAGTATTTGAAATGGTCTGGAAACGTCTTGCCGACGCATCCTGGTTCATTAATGCGGACTGGTACGCCACCTGGCAGGCTGTTGAAATGCCGACACGAACTGGACAGGCAAGCGGGGCGCAGTAACGATACGCATGAGCCGAGCACGGATCCGGATGCACGTCTGTTCACGAAGAGCAAAAAGAGTCCGGCGATCCTGTGCTACCACGGGCACATCCTGATGGAGAACCGCTCGGGACTGGTGGTCGGCGCTGTGGTCAGTCACGCGGATGGTTTCGCCGAGCGGGCCAGCGCGTTGTGGCTGCTCGGCTGCGTGCCAGCCGGCCATGCGAAGACAGTCGGTGCCGACAAGAGTTACGACACCCGCGGCTTCGTTGACGATTGTCGGGATCGTAACGTGACGCCGCATGTCGCTGCTCAACGATGAGCGCGCTGGTGGCAGCGCGGTTGACGGCCGCACTGCTGAGAGCCTCCGCAGCAGCGGCGCGCGATGCCTTCCACGAAATCAGGCCGCCGGTACAGGCGAATCCGCGTGTGAGGCAGACGTTTTCAAGCAAGGTCATCTAGTCGATCAAGCCGAGATCATGATGTGTTGCACGCTGAGCAATTGCCGGCCTCGCGAATGCGGCGTGCGTTGCAGGTCGCCACGATCCGGGCACTCAAGATTCTGGGCAGCCGACTCGAACCGTGCCGAACGGATGCCCGACAGTTCCACGTCGTGTGCTCAATTCCCGAATCGATTCCGACCGTTCAGCATGCTAGTCACTAGCCTTGTTGAGCATCGCAATGGCCTCGGAAGGCAGGCGCACATGTGCCGCTGCCATCAGGTCGTCCAGTTGATCGAGCGAGGTGGCGCTGGCAATCGGTGCAGCAATGGTTGGCTGCGCGATCAACCAGGCCAGTGCGATCTGTGCGGGTGTCTTGCCCAGACCCCGTCCAACTTCGTCGAGTGCCGCGAGAATGCGCATGCCTCGCGCGTTCATGTAGGGCTTGACTGCATCGCTACGCGCACTGTTACCCAGGTCCCCGGAAGTGCGGTACTTGCCCGTCAAGAAGCCGTTTGCCAATGAAAAGTACGAGAGCACGCCGATGCTGTACTTCTCGCAAACACCCCGAGCAGCGCTCTCGAACTCGGCCCGGTCGTAAAGGTTGTAGTGCGGTTGAAACGTCTGATATGCAGGGAGACCTTTGCTGCTGCTGACCTGGCGACTCTTTTCGAGCCGAGTCGCCGTATAGTTCGAAGCGCCGATGGCTCGCACCTTTCCTTGCTTGATCAGGCGATCGTACGTGTCGAGCGTCTCCTCGAGTGGCGTCCCGGCATCGTCCTCATGCGACTGGTACAGATCGATGTAATCCGTGTTCAGCCGTCGCAGTGACGCCTCAACGGCCTCGGTGATGTATTGCTTCGACAATCCCTTTTGGCCCGGCCCCATCTCCATGCCCACCTTGGTAGCAAGCACGATCTTGTCCCGCTTGCCGCTGCGGGCTAGCCATTTGCCCAGGATCGTCTCTGACTCGCCGCCCTTTAGCCCTGGAATCCAGTTCGCATAGACGTCGGCCGTATCGATGAGGTTGAAACCCGACGACGAAAAGGCATCCAGAATACTGAAGGAGGCGGCTTCGTCTGCAGTCCACCCAAAGACATTCCCGCCCAAAGCAAATGGTGCGACGTTGATACCTGTATGACCTAACTTACGCTGATCCAATTTCGTTTTCCTCGTAGTTGCTTAGCATGGTGTTGGCGTGCGCCGTGCGCACCCGCGATGGCCGGCAAGTACCGGCCGTAAGGCCGGTTCAGCATCGGAGCTTCGCGGCTGGCAACAAAGGTATCGCGTCAATAACGCCGCTCAGACGGCTTTTCACACAGCGGATTTTTGGATGGTAATTATTATATTTCAGATACTTACGTGAATTTTCAAATGAAATTACCGCGTACGGTACTGCGCCACACGCCGCTTCAATAGGTCGTTTGTCCATCCCCAGCAACGCGCTGCGAAGAATATCGATTTGACGATCCGTGAAGCTGGTTCCACGGGCAATGAATCCGCTGCCGACGCGGTTTGCTAGGTTTCACAATGATCGACTCCGACCGGATGCTGACTGGCTACGCCGACAGATCGTCGAGAGCAAGTTCGGAACCCTAAAAATAATGGACGGGCTCAACATACTATTTGACGAAGACGTTTGGTCTACGATGGCGCGGGCCGTACGTTCGTCAGCACGTCAAGTGGATCAACCTGCGCGATCTTGGCGCAACTGTTCTGATTCTCATGCGTTTGCACACCGAGCATTTCCGATCCGCGTAAGGCCGCACGGGCGCCTAGGTAAGCTTTTCGACGAAATCGCCTGTAAAAACGCAGGTCCAGACGGTTGGGCCGGTAAGTCGCGATGCGTGATCGTTATGCGGTCGTCAATTCACGGAAACGGTGTCTTCGTAGTACGACCGATCGAGGCGGCCGAGCGCGAGTTCAATTCTACGACGTGACAAGATGAGCGGTACTCCGCATATCGATCTCGTTACTGCGACAAAACTGTATCTGCTGCACACCGAGCGGCACCGAAGCTCTCGGCCGGCGGCTCTCGTGCACTGGCCGGCTGCCTCTAGCTGTCCTACGTTTTGTTGCAGATGGCTCGACGAGATATCGAGGGGTGGGAGCGCGGCGCTGTTTCGCCGGTGATGGCAAGTGCAGTAAGCATCTGACAAAATCTCTAGAAGAATACTAAGAATGGTGGCAGCTTGCGGACGGTCGAATACCGCTTTTCCACCTTCTGGCGCATCGATGCGCCAGTGCAGGAAGTTTGGGCGGCAATCCAGGATTCGGCGCGCTGGCCCGAGTGGTGGCATAACGTCGAGCGCGTGGACCAGCTAGAGGCGGGTTCCAATCAGGGCGTGGGCGTCGTACAACGCTATACGTGGAAAGGCTGGTTGCCCTATCGCCTCGTGTTCGATATGCGGGTGACGCGCGTCGACTCGTTGGTCGCGCTGGAGGGGTAAGCCAGTGGCGACGCCGAAGGCGCCGGCCGGTGGAGCTTTTCGACCGACGGACGCAACCTTACCGTGGTCCGCTATGACTGGTGCTTGCATACGAACCGCGCATGGATGAACGCATTGGCGCCGTTGTTGCGACCGGTTTTCCAATGGAACCACGATGCAGTGATGCGCGAAGGCGGCGCGGCGCTAGCGCGGCGGCTGGACGCGCGGCTGCTTGACATCGAGCTCGGATGAAGCCTGCGCGGCAATGGATTGAACGCTCCGCAACGTTTCCCCTTTACCTCGATGGTATCTATTGGCATCGAGGCAGATGATGCGCTTGAGATGGTGGAGCAGACTGAAATTTGAAACCAGGCCCCGCCGGATGGCGATCAACCATCGGTCGCTGTTCGGCCACTTTCAGCCTTTCGTCGGCGTATTTAGACGGACAGTCAAATGTCAGTTCTGCATGCCTCAGCGGACGTTCGCAGTCGCGCGTCGCGCACCTCGTGTCGCAATATCGTGATGCAGCGGC
>NZ_WOEZ01000008.1 GCF_013177735.1 Paraburkholderia elongata
GGCGCGGCAACAGCAGCACGCTTCCTCCGACGCATACGCAAAGCCGCCAGCAGCACGACCAACGCCGCGCCGATCGCCGCCGCCACGCTCAAATTCGTCTGCGAGATGCCCATGTCGCTCGACGGGGAAATCGCAGCGCCGCCATGACCGGAAACGGCCGCCGCAGACGAAACGCCAGCAGCCGGCTGCGCAGCGTTCGTCGAAGGCGTGACCGTCGCGGCCGGCGAACCGCCGATACCGTGTTTCTGCAACTCCATCAGCACGCGGTTTTTCAGCGCAAGCAATTGTTGCAAGCTGGACACCTGTGCACGCGGTTGCGATGCCGGCCGTGCGGTGGCCGTCGCTGAAGCAGCCGCCGACGCACCTTCCGCAGCCTCACTAGCCGAGGGCTGGATCGCGCCCGACCAAGTATGCGCACCGCTGCCCGGCAACGCGCCTGCAGCCTGCGAGCCCGCTACTGGCGCCGTCGAGACCGTGCCGGCTGCCGTCGAGCTACCCGGCGTCGCCGCGCTTGCTTCAGTCGTTGAGCTGGCCGTCCCTGAGACCGCAGACGTGGCCGGCGCCGCGGCGCGAGCCGCGGCGGCATTGACCTGCGCCACACCGCTCGCGGCACCGACCGCCGCCGCGTTCGGCGCGGAAGCAGGCGCGGTCGTAGCAGCCGATGGCGCGGCAGACGCAGACCCCGCAACCGGCGCAGAAGCTGCCGGACCGCCGGTCGCATCCAGCGCCGGGATCGTCAACAGTGCGCCGACGCGCATCCGGCTCGGATCATGACTCATGAAGGCATTCGGATTCGCATCGAACAGCGCGCGCGAAGCGCGTGCGAGCGTCCCCTTGTCGTGCGATTGCGTGACGGCAATCGCCACGTCGTTCAACGATTGCCCGGACCGCACCGTATATTGACTCCCGGCGGCGTAAGAAACAGAAGCGCCCTCCGGCGCGCTCGCAGCGTCGCCCGGCGCGGCCACCGCGCTACCCACGCCGACGCCGGCCAGCGCGAGCGCCAAAGCGGCTGCGGCCACCAGTCGGCCAGTACCTTGATGCATAGACTTAGCCCGAAGGGAAGAGAGTCGAAGGTTCATCGGGACTCCTGGCGCGTCAGCGCGCAGCCCTTTTTTGCGGTTGGAAAGAGACAAGATAATCGGAGCACACAATGAAAAAAGCGCCGCGCAAGCGCGACGCTTCTTGAGTTTTCTACGCGTCGTGAGCGCGTAGTTTACTTTACTTGTCGAGCACAATGCGAAGCATGCGACGCAGCGGTTCTGCCGCGCCCCACAGCAGCTGATCGCCGACCGTGAAGGCCGACAGGTATTCGCCGCCCATTGCCAGCTTGCGCACACGGCCGACCGGCACGGTCAAAGTGCCCGTCACCACCGCCGGGGACAGATCGCGCATCGACGCTTCGCGTTCGTTCGGCACGACCTTGACCCAGTCGTTGCCCGACGCGAGGATGCTGTTCACTTCGTCCAGCGGCACGTCCTTGTTCAGCTTGATGGTCAGCGCCTGCGAGTGGCAGCGCATTGCGCCGATCCGCACGCAGAGGCCGTCTACCGGGATCGAACCCGGCGTGCCCATGGCCGGCTTGCCGAGGATCTTGTTGGTTTCCGCGCCGCCCTTCCACTCTTCCTTCGACATGCCGTTGCCGAGATCCTTGTCGATCCACGGAATCAGCGAGCCGGCGAGCGGCACGCCGAAGTTATCCGTCGGCATACGGTCGCTGTTCATCGCATTCAGCACGCGGCGATCGATATCGAGAATCGCCGACGAGGGATCAGCCAGGTCTTCCTTGGCCGCGCCGTACAGCGTGCCCATTTGTTGCAGCAGTTCGCGCATGTTCTGCGCGCCCGCGCCCGAAGCGGCCTGATACGTCATGGCCGTCATCCAGTCGACGAGGTTTTCGCGGAACAGGCCGCCCAGCGCCATCAGCATCAAGCTGACCGTGCAGTTGCCGCCGATGAAATTCTTCTGGCCCTTGACCAGCGCGTTCTTGATCACGTCGAGGTTGACCGGATCGAGAATGATGACCGCGTCATCTTTCATGCGCAGCGACGAAGCCGCGTCGATCCAGTAGCCGTTCCAGCCCGCTGCGCGCAGCTTCGGGAACACTTCGTTCGTGTAATCGCCGCCCTGACAGGAGATGATCGCTTCGCACTTCTTCAGGTCTTCGATGCTTGTCGCATCTTTGAGCTTGGTCTCGTTTTTGGCGAACGACGGCGCGTTGCCGCCCGCGTTGCTGGTGCTGAAAAACACCGGTTCGATCAAGTCGAAATCGCCTTCCTGCTGCATACGTTGCATCAGGACGCTGCCGACCATACCGCGCCAACCTACGAGACCTACGTTCATGACTTCATACCCTTCGAGTGGAAACTTCCCCGCATCTTTGCCCGCAGTGACCGCGCGGGGAAGATGAGCGGGCACGACGGACGATCAGCGTTTCGTGATCGTTTTCGGGGTAATCGCTTTGGTGGTAATGGCGAGCTCAACCACACGGGCCGTTTTGCCGTGCAGTTTCGAAATCGAGGAGATTTGAGCTGCGTGTGCCATCGTCACAATATACACGAAAACCGGAATCTGGCGACGTCATCTTCCGCCGCTATCGCCCGTGTTACGCACGAATCGGCCTCTTTCGAGGCCGATTCGCGTTTTAAAGGCCGCTTTGAAGACTGTTTAGCGGCCTAACTACCGCCTGTACTACTTCCTGCTTCAAGGCCTACTTCAATGCACCTTACAGCGCGGCGACCACTGCGTCGCCCATCGCCACGGTGCCGACCTGCTTGCAACCCGGCGTCAGAATGTCGCCCGTGCGGAAGCCCTGTTCCAGCACCTTCTTCACCGCGTTTTCGATGCGATCCGCCTGTTCCGCCTTGTTCAGCGAATAGCGCAGCATCATCGCGGCCGACAGGATCGTTGCCAGCGGATTCGCCACGCCCTTGCCGGCGATATCCGGCGCCGAACCGTGCGACGGCTCGTACAAGCCCTTGTTGTTCTTGTCGAGCGAGGCCGACGGCAGCATGCCGATCGAACCCGTCAGCATCGCGGCTTCGTCGGACAGGATGTCGCCGAACATGTTGCCGGTGACGATCACGTCGAACGACTTCGGCGCCTTCACCAGTTGCATGGCCGCGTTGTCGACGTACATGTGCGACAACTCGACGTCTGCGTATTCCTTTGACACGTCGATCATCACGTCGCGCCAGAACTGCGACGTTTCGAGCACATTCGCCTTGTCTACGCTCGTCAGTTTCTTCTGGCGCTTTTGCGCTGCCTGAAACGCGACGTGCGCAATGCGGCGTACTTCGGGTTCCGAATAACGCATCGTGTCGAAGCCTTCTTTCGCGCCTTCGAACAGCCCATCCGGCGACGAACGCACGCCGCGGGGCGCGCCGAAGTAGATATCGCCGTTCAGTTCGCGCACGATCAGGATGTCCAGACCCGAAACGATTTCTTCCTTCAACGAGGAAGCGCCCGTGAGTTGCGGATAGCAGATTGCCGGACGGAAGTTCGCGAACAGTTGCAGGTGCTTACGCAGACCGAGAATGGCCTGCTCCGGGCGCAGCGCGCGTTCGAGCGAATCGTACTTCCAGTCGCCAACGGCGCCGAACAGGATCGCATCGGCTTCTTTCGCCAGCGCCAGCGTCGAATCGGGCAGCGGATGGCCCTTCGCTTCGTAGCCCGCGCCGCCAACCGGCGCTTCTTCGAGCTCGAACTTTTCGCCGAGCACGTTCAGGACCTTCACGGCCTCCTTGACGATTTCGGGACCGATGCCATCGCCCGGCAAGACTGCGATCTTCATGCGAATTTCCTTGATGATTTTTTCGTTTATCCGACGATGCGGTGATCCAGCCACGGCTGCTTCGCGATCCGCTCGGCTTCGAACTGGCGAATCTTGTCAGCGTGACGCAGCGTGAGGCCGATATCGTCGAAGCCATTCAGCAGGCAGTACTTGCGGAAGCCCGCGACTTCAAACGGATACTCAGCACCGCCGTCCGACGTGCGCACGACTTGCGCTTCGAGATCGATGGTCAGCTTGAAGCCGTTGAACGCGTAGGTTTCGTTGAACAGGTGGTCGACTTGCTGTTCGGTCAGCACGATCGGCAGCAGGCCGTTCTTGAAGCAGTTGTTGTAGAAGATATCGGCGAAGCTCGACGCAATAATCGCGCGGAAACCATACTGCTGCAGCGCCCACGGTGCGTGCTCACGCGAGCTGCCGCAACCGAAGTTCTTGCGCGCCAACAGTACCGACGCGCCCTGATAGCGCGGCTGATTCAGCACGAAATCCGGATTCAGCGGACGCTTCGAGTTGTCTTGACCCGGCTCGCCGTGGTCGAGGTAACGCCATTCGTCGAACGCATTCGGACCGAAACCCGTGCGCTTGATCGACTTCAGGAATTGCTTCGGAATGATCGCGTCCGTGTCGACGTTCTCGCGATCGAGCGGCGCCACGACGCCGGTATGTACGATGAATTTATCCATGACGCTTGCGCCTGTTTCAAGACCGGGCGATGCGCGTGGCGGCCGGAAAGCCGCTCGCCGCATCGCCGGCAAAAATCAAAAACCGCTTATTTGTCAGCGTGATTGCTGATCGAATTGCCGAGGTGCGACATGTCCTCGCCAAATCCGTGCACCGTATTGCAGCCGGCCAGACCGAGCAATAGCGCGGCCAGCGTACCGAGTGCGAAGCGGCGCAATAGAGTGGTGCCATTCATGTTCTTCATCATGCGTGTTTATCCAAGCTTGCGAATATCGACGAAATGCCCTTCGATAGCCGCGGCGGCAGCCATCGCGGGGCTCACGAGGTGGGTACGGCCACCGGCGCCCTGACGACCTTCGAAATTACGATTCGATGTGGACGCGCAACGCTCGCCCGGGTCCAACCGGTCGGCGTTCATGGCGAGACACATCGAACAACCGGGCTCACGCCATTCGAAACCGGCATCAGTAAAGACCTTGTCGAGGCCTTCGCGTTCCGCTTGCGCCTTCACCAGACCCGAACCCGGCACGACCATGGCCAGACGGATGTTCGGCGCGACGCGGCGGCCGAGCTTCTTCACGACGTATGCCGCGGCGCGAATGTCTTCAATGCGCGCGTTGGTGCACGACCCGATGAAGATTTTATCCGGCTTGATGGATTCGATCGGCGCATTGGGTTCGAGCGCCATATATTTCAACGCACGCTCCATTGCGTCGCGCTTGACCGGGTCTTTTTCGCGCTCCGGATCCGGCACGCGGCCGTCCACGGCCGTGACCATTTCCGGCGACGTGCCCCACGTGACTTGCGGCACGATTTCCGCAGCGTTCAGTTCGACCACGCGGTCGAACTGTGCGCCTTCGTCCGACTTGAACTGCTTCCAGTACTCGACCGCGTGATCCCACTCGACGGCTGACGGCGAGAAGGGACGGCCCTTCAAGTATTCGATGGTGGTGTCGTCCACGGCGACCATGCCGGCGCGCGCGCCTGCTTCGATCGCCATGTTGCAGACCGTCATACGGCCTTCCATGGACAGCGCGCGAATCGTCGAGCCGCCGAATTCGATTGCGTAGCCGGTGCCGCCTGCCGTGCCGATCTTGCCGATGATCGCGAGCACGATGTCTTTCGCGGTACAGCCGCGCGGCAACGGGCCTTCGACCTTCACCAGCATGTTCTTGCTCTTCTTCTGTAAGAGCGTTTGCGTGGCCAGCACATGCTCGACTTCCGACGTGCCAATGCCGTGCGCCAGCGCGCCGAACGCGCCGTGCGTGGACGTGTGCGAGTCACCGCAGACGATGGTCATGCCCGGCAGCGTAGCGCCCTGCTCCGGCCCGATGATGTGCACGATGCCTTGGCGCAGATCGTTCATCTTGAACTGCGTGATGCCGTAGGCGTCGCAATTCGTGTCGAGCGTATCGACTTGCAGCTTGGAGACCGGATCGGCGATGCCGTGGCTGCGATCCGTGGTGGGGACGTTGTGGTCCGACACCGCCAGATTCGCGCTGATACGCCACACCGGACGCTCAGCCAGTTTCAGACCTTCGAACGCCTGAGGGCTGGTGACTTCGTGCAGCAGGTGGCGGTCGATATAGAGAATCGTCGTACCGTCTTCTTCCGTGTGGACCACGTGTGTGTTCCACAATTTGTCGTAGAGAGTCTGTGCCATGGTATGCGGGGTAGTGATGACTGCGGGCTGACTGTGTCGGTCGATTATGCCATGCAGAACCCTGCTTTGGGCCCTTCGACTGCGGAGAAAACCGATAAAAAACAGGGAGTTGGGTGGTAGTGGCGATACCTGTATGGGTGTTACCCGGCAAGGGATTGGGTGACGTGCGCGATGCAACGCCACGCATGTTCAGGGGTTAGCGCGGCGTGGCGCTTTATGCGCCAACACCCGCAGCCACGCATTCAGACTCAGCGCGCGGGATCGAACCCTAGTTGCGAGCGCCCCAGCGGCGTCAAATCGCTTTCTTGTGCGCGGCCGATAAAGTCGGTTTCGAAATGATCGGCGGGGAAATCCGGCGGGCTCTCGCCACGCAAGAAGCTCGGCAGTTGGCGCTTCAGATACGCCTCGTTTTTTGCGCACCATGGCGCCGACGAGATGTACATCACGTTGCTGTAGCCGCTGCCTTTATGCGCGTCTTCGACCGAATGCACGACGTCGCTGTGCCAGAATACGGCGTCTCCCGCCTGCATGTGCGGGATCGGCGTAACCGCTTCGAGCAGCAGGCTGTGCCATTCAGGTTTGATCGACAGCGCGCGCGCCGGTTGTGCGCCGCAGAGTTCGTCGTCGGGAACGTCGTCCTGCAAGGCGCGCAGGATCACGTAGGCCATAGCGTTGGCGATCGGGATCAACTGCAACGTGCCGTCGCCGGGTCCTTGCGCCGTCAGCGCGGTCCAGCCCTGGAAGGTGCGAAACATCGAGCATACGGCTGGCGACGGGATCTCCTGTACATCGGGACGGAAGGCGGCATCGAACGGATCGTAAGCGCGCCAGTTGCCCGACAACACGTGCCGGTAGACCTGCTGAAAATTCGGATCGAGCCAGCGTTCGACCGATCCGCCGTCGACGTGCGGCGACAAACCCAGCGATTCCGAGCCGGGCGGCCGGCGGCGGATACGATCCGCGTAGACCGGCACGCGCTCCGGATCGAAGTGCTGCTTCCCTTCGCTCTCCGATGTCCACAAACGATTGAGGAACACGCGCGTGTTCGTCAGCTGTTCTGACTGACGCGCCGCCGTCTGCGGTTTCGACCAGTAGACGCCGTAGATCTGCGGCTTGCTCGACGGGAGATTACCGAAGTATTTATCCTCCGCGCGGTGGGCGAGTTTGTCGTCGAGGTTATTGCGCTCGACGTATTGCGCGATTTCATCGTTCCAGTCGCTGGCTTGCTGGCAAGAGAAAACCCCGCGCACCACGCATGCGCCGCGCGTCTTGATTCGGGCGATTGTGGCGGGGTCGACGTCGCCGGAAACGATACTCGAGTAATCGAACACGGGAATCGCTTCGCACCCCTGCTCACGGTCGCGGCGGATGGCGTCGACCTGCTGTCGGATCGCGCCTTGGACTTCGTTGAACACCTGCGCATAGTTCGGCAACGCGGCGCGCAGCGCGCGTTTTGTGGTGCGGATCGCTTCCGGAAGATTGTCGATCACGAGCGGCATGGTTTGTCTCCTGGCATCGGTTTTGTGTGGGGCTGCAGTGCGTCCAGATTAGGGACCTTTGGCGCCTGACATGCATCCTTTCCGGCCAATTATCGATATAATTCGGACATTCGCCGCCGTTCCTTCCCGCGGCAAGGTCGCGTACCGTGAAACCCCAATACGAACGCGTCACCATCCCTGCCGGTTGCTCAGTGCGCGTGTATCACCGCCAGCTCGCGCAGATTCCGTTCGAATGGCACCACCACCCAGAGTACGAACTGACGCTGACGATGAATAGCCGCGGCAGGCGCTTCGTCGGCGACCACATCGCCGATTACAGCGGCGACGATCTCGTGCTGGTGCCGCCGGACATGCCGCACACGTGGGCGTCGACAGAGCCGATCGATGCGCGTGAGCCGCAGGTGGCGATCGTGGTCTGGTTCAGCGGCGATTGGGCGCGGCGGATGGCTGATTGCTGTCCGGAGTTTGCTTCGTTGCGCACGCTGCTCAGACGCGGTGCGCCGGGGCTGCGGTTCGCGCCTGACGCTGTGGCGTTGATGCGCGGGCAAATGGGCGCGTTGCTGAATGAGTCGCCGCGTGTGCGGCTTGGCGCCGTGCTGGAAGTGCTCGCTTGCCTGTCTGAAACGGGATCGGAGCCGTTGGCGTCGCCGGCTGCGCATGCTCGTGCGCGGAGCGCGCGGCAAGAACGCGCTCGTAGCGCTCAAAGCGGACAAACCGTGCAAACGGTGCAAGCCATGCATAAGGCCGGCATCGCACCCGCTGTCGCGCCAGGCGGTAGCGCGTCGGAAGCGGAGCGGTTGAATCGTGTACTCGACCTGCTTGAGCGACGTTTCCACGAACCGTTGCGCATTGCCGAACTATGCGAGGTGGCAAACCTCTCGGAACGCTCGCTACACCGCTACTTCGTGCGGCATGTAGGCGAGAGCGTCGGGCGTCATCTGAACCGGCTGCGCATCGGCTATGCAGCGCGGCAACTGACCGGCACGGGCTGGCCGATCGCGCTGATCGCAACGAAGGCCGGGTTCCCGAATCTCGCCAATTTCAATCGACAGTTCCTTTCGGCACGCGGCATGACGCCGAGCGCGTACCGGCGTTTTTTCGAAACCTACGGACACGCGCCGAAGGACGCCGGCGCAACGCCGGCCAACCTCGAGATACGGCCGCCTTCCCTCGAACGAACCCGGCGACGTCAGACGCGCGCGCAGGCTTGACGGCGCGATATGGCGCGGCGCCACGCCACGAGCCACGGTACGGCGCGTCACAAAACAAAACGCCCCAACGATAAACCCGTTGGGGCGCTTTTTATCAGCTGATTCCGCACTGGTTCGCAGCAGTCACAACACTACGAACCTCGCAGACTCAAACCCGATCAACGTTGCGCAATCGGCTTCGCTTCACGCGGCGTATCGCCGACGAACAGCTGACGCGGACGGCCAATCTTCTGTTCCGGATCGGCAATCATTTCGTTCCACTGCGCAATCCAGCCGACCGTACGTGCCATCGCGAAGATACACGTGAACATCGACGTCGGGATGCCCAGCGCGCGTTGCACGATGCCCGAGTAGAAGTCGACGTTCGGGTACAGCTTGCGCGACACGAAGTATTCGTCTTCCAGCGCGATCTTTTCCAGTGCCATGGCCAGCTTGAACAGCGGGTCGTCGTGCAGGCCCAGTTCTTCCAGCACTTCGTGGCAGGTTTCGCGCATCAGCTTCGCACGCGGATCGTAGTTCTTGTACACGCGGTGACCGAAACCCATCAGCTTCACGCCCGAGTTCTTGTCCTTCACCTGCTTGATGAACTCAGGAATGTTGTCGACCGAGCCGATTTCTTCCAACATGTTCAGTGCGGCTTCGTTCGCACCACCGTGCGCCGGGCCCCACAGACAAGCGATACCCGCTGCGATACATGCGAACGGGTTAGCGCCCGACGAACCCGCCAGACGAACCGTCGAGGTCGAGGCATTCTGTTCGTGGTCAGCGTGCAGGATCAGGATGCGATCGAGCGCGCGCACCAGCACGTCGTTGACCTTGTACTCTTCGCACGGGTTCGAGAACATCATGTGCATGAAGTTCGCGCTGTACGAGAGGTCGTTCTTCGGGTACGCAAACGGCTGGCCGATGCTGTACTTGTACGCCATGGCGACCAGCGTCGGCAGCTTCGCGATCATGCGGATGGCCGACACTTCACGGTGACGCGGATTGTTGATGTCGAGCGAGTCGTGATAGAACGCCGACAGTGCGCCGACAGCCGCAACCAGAATCGCCATCGGGTGCGCGTCGCGACGGAAACCGCGGAAGAAGAAGTGCATCTGCTCGTGCACCATCGTGTGCTTCGTGACGGTGCCCACGAACTCGTCCTTCTGCTGCGCGTTCGGCAGTTCGCCCTTCAGCAACAGGTAGCAGGTTTCGAGAAAGTCGGCATTTTCCGCGAGGTTGTCGATCGGGTAGCCGCGGTACAGCAACTCGCCCTTGTCGCCGTCGATGTAGGTGATCGCCGAATTGCACGCCGCCGTCGACATAAAGCCCGGATCGTACGTGAACTTGCCAGTCTGGCCGTACAGTTTGCGGATGTCGATCACGTCCGGGCCGAGAGTGCCCTTGTAAATCGGCATTTCAACGCTCGGCGAATTGTCGCTGAACGATAGCGTGGCTTTAACATCTGACGGGGTCATAGCACATCCTCAATCGAAGTATGGAAACAGGGTTTCGATAATTTGCACGCCTGGGAACAACGGACAACCGGCGCTCAAGGCGTTAGCGGCGCTCAAGCATTCCGCAACAGCTCCAGCACCCGGATCACATCCGGGTCGGCAAGCTCGCCTTCCGGTTCCTTGCGGACCAGCAGCAAGTCCATCAGGTCGTTATCGCTCAGCTCGAGCAGGCGCGTGAGAGCGCCTACATCCGCATCGCTGAGGTCATGCTCATATCGGCTGAAAAAACGTTCAAAAATCAGATCGTTTTCCAGCAGGCCCCGCCGCGCACGCCAGCGAAGGCGCGCGCGGCGGAGAGGGTCGGACTGATGCGATGTTAGGTCCATCTCAGACAGCGCGGCGAACCATCAATTCCTTGATCTTGCCAATCGCCTTGGTCGGGTTCAGGCCCTTCGGGCAGACGTCGACGCAATTCATGATCGTATGGCAACGGAACAGACGGTACGGATCTTCCAGGTTGTCGAGGCGTTCACCCGTCGCTTCGTCACGGCTGTCCGCGATGAAACGATAGGCTTGCAACAGGCCAGCCGGGCCGACGAACTTGTCCGGATTCCACCAGAAGCTCGGGCACGACGTGGAGCAGCTAGCGCACAGAATACATTCGTACAGGCCGTCCAGCTCGTCGCGCTCTTCCGGCGACTGCAGACGTTCCTTTTCCGGCGGCGGCGTGTCGTTGATCAGGTACGGCTTGATCGAGTGGTACTGGTTAAAGAACTGCGTGAAGTCGCAGATCAGGTCGCGCACGACGGGCAGGCCCGGCAGCGGACGCAGCACGATCTTCTGCGGCAGGTCGTTCATGTTCTGCAAGCAAGCCAGACCGTTCTTGCCGTTGATGTTCATTGCGTCCGAACCGCACACGCCTTCGCGGCACGAACGGCGGAACGACAAGGTTTCGTCCATCGCCTTCAGCTTGAGCAGCGCGTCGAGCAGCATGCGTTCGTGCGAGTCGATTTCGATCTCGTACGTTTGCATGCGCGGTGCTGCGTCCTTATCCGGGTCGTAGCGGTAAATTTCAAATGTACGCTTAGCCATTTCTGAATTCCTTTGACTTGTGCCTTAGAAGGTACGCGCTTTCGGCGGTACCGATTCGACCGTCAGCGGTTGCATCTGAACCGGCTTGTAGTCGAGGCGATCGCCTTCGCTGAACCACAGCGTATGGCGCAGCCAGTTTTCGTCGTCGCGATGTTCAAAGTCGTCTTGCGCGTGCGCGCCGCGGCTTTCCTTGCGCGCTTCGGCGGAAACCATCGTGGCGCGTGCCACTTCGATCAGGTTCTCCACTTCCAACGCTTCAACACGTGCCGTGTTGAACACCTTCGACTTGTCTTTCAGGTAGATGTTGTCGACACGTGCAGCCACTTCGCGAATCCGCTCGACGCCTTCGGCCAGCAGCTTCGACGTGCGGAACACGCCGGCGTGCGCCTGCATCGTGGAGCGGATCTCGGCCGCGACGGTTTGCGAGTATTCGCCCGACGTGGACTTGTCCAGCTTGTTCAGACGAGCCAGCGAGAAATCGCCAGCGTCGGCCGGCAGCGGCTTGTGCTCCTTGATTTCCCGCACGTGCTTGACAATGTGGTTACCGGCCGCGCGGCCGAACACCACCAGGTCGAGCAGCGAGTTCGTGCCGAGACGGTTTGCGCCGTGCACCGACACGCACGAGCATTCGCCCACTGCGTAGAAACCGTTGACGACTTCCTTATGGCCCTTCGACGTGCCAACGACCTGGCCGTTGATGTTCGTCGGGATACCACCCATCTGATAGTGGATGGTCGGCACAACCGGAATCGGCTCTTTAATACAATCGACGTTCGCGAACTTCATGGCGATTTCGCGGATCGACGGCAGACGCTTCATGATCGTCTCGGCGCCGATGTGCGACAGGTCGAGCAGCACGTGGTCCTTGTTCGGACCCACGCCACGGCCTTCCTTGATTTCCTGGTCCATCGAACGCGAAACGAAGTCGCGCGGCGCCAAGTCCTTCAGCGTCGGCGCGTAGCGTTCCATGAAACGCTCGCCGTTCGAGTTACGCAGAATGCCGCCTTCACCACGCACGCCTTCGGTAATCAGCACGCCCGCGCCGGCCACGCCGGTGGGGTGGAATTGCCAGAATTCCATGTCTTGCAGTGCGATGCCCGAACGCGCAGCCATGCCCAGGCCGTCACCGGTGTTGATGAACGCGTTCGTGGATGCAGCGAAGATCCGGCCCGCGCCGCCCGTAGCGAACAGCGTGGTCTTGCCTTCGAGGATATAGACGTCGCCGGTTTCCATTTCCAGCGCGGTCACGCCAAGCACGTCGCCGTCGGCGTCGCGGATCAGATCCAGCGCCATCCATTCGACGAAGAATTGCGTCTTGGCAGCCACGTTTTGCTGGTACAGCGTGTGCAGCAGCGCGTGACCGGTACGGTCAGCGGCCGCGCAAGCGCGTTGCACCGGCTTTTCGCCGTAGTTGGCGGTGTGGCCGCCGAACGGGCGCTGATAGATCGTGCCGTCCGCATTGCGGTCGAACGGCATGCCCATGTGTTCCAGTTCGTACACAGCGTTCGGTGCTTCACGGCACATGAACTCGATCGCGTCCTGGTCGCCGAGCCAGTCGGAACCCTTGATCGTGTCGTAGAAGTGATAGTGCCAATTGTCTTCGCTCATGTTGCCAAGCGAAGCACCGATACCGCCCTGGGCAGCCACCGTGTGCGAACGCGTCGGGAACACTTTCGACAGCACGCAAACCGACAGACCGGCGCGCGCGAGTTGCAGCGAAGCGCGCATCCCCGAGCCGCCTGCGCCGACGATAACCACGTCGAATTTGCGACGCGGCAGAGAATTCTTGATTGCAGCCATTCTTTTACACTCTCCAGAGAATCTGCGCAGCGTAGCCCGCACATGCGAGCAGCCAGACGATCGTCAGCGCTTGAAGAAACAGGCGCATGCCAACGGGCTTCACATAGTCCATCCAGATGTCGCGGATACCAACCCACGCGTGATAGAACAGTGACAGCAGCGTGACAAACGTGGCGAGCTTCATCCATTGCGTTGCAAAGATCGACGCCCAGCCGTCATACGAGAAATCGCGCGCGCCGAAGAACCACGCGAGCAGGATCACCGTGTAGACGGCCATGATGCAGGCGGTAATGCGCTGGGCGAGCCAGTCGCGCAGACCGTAATGTGCGCCGACGACGAGACGCTTCGGACCGATTCGGTTATTAGCTGCCATTTTTTTAGAATGCTCCGAAGAGTTTGAGCGCGAATGCAATCGTCAGAAGCGACGAAACGACCAGCACCACGATGGAGGTTTGCTTGCCCTTCTCTTTAGTCGTGAGACCGTGGCTTGTGTCCATGAACAGGTGACGGACACCGGCGCAGAAGTGAAACAGGAAGGCCCACGCGAGAACGAGCGTGATGAGCTTGACGACGATGTTGGAGAGGAAGCCTTTGAAGACTTCGAAACTCAGTTCGGAAGTCAGGCTCTGATCGAAGAGGTACAGCAGGAACGGAAGAAAAACAAAAAGCAGACCACCGCTTAGGCGGTGCAAGATCGACACTCGCCCCGCTAGCGGGAGACGGTATGCCGTCAAAATCTGCCCGATACCGATGTTCCGGAATTCCGGCCTCGGTTTTTTTACGGCTTCAGCCATGCTAGACCCCTACTATGTAGTCACACTAATCCGCAATTTTAGCGCCTTTTCATATCGCGCTGCAGCGAAAACCACCACAGGTCCGTTACAGCGTGCGCGATAAAGGCGCCTTCAAACAGGCGCGCGTGTGGGACGCGGCGCCTTTTTTCATCCGACTCAGCTCAGATCGTTCTGATAGTAATACCCGGTTGTGACATACCAACCACGGCGCACCTCAACCGGCCGGTCTCCATATGTATAGGAGACGCGTTCAACCGACAGCAGCGGAAAACCCGCCGGCACATGCAGCAGGTCAGCCACTGAAGGCTCGGCCGCGACTGCACGGATCTTCTCCGTTGCGCGGATCATGCGGGTGCCGAATTCAGTCTCGAACATCGCGTAGAGGGGACCTTTATACTCCGACAGCCGCTCGAGCGTGAGCCCGCGGAACACCGCGCCGGGCAACCAGATTTCGTCGAGTACCGTGACTTCGCCGTCGAACTGCAGCAAGCGCTTGATCAGCACCACCGGATCGGCGGGCTTGAGATCGAGTTGCCGGGCGATGTCCGCCGAAGCGCGCAAGCGCCGGCATTCAAGCAGGCGGCTAACGTGCGGGTGCTCCGCGCCGTCATCGGCCAGTAATCTGAGGAAGCGAAACTGCGCGCGATCTTCGTTGTGCGTTGCAACAAAAGTACCCTTACCCTGGCGGCGCACCAGCAGGTTGTCGGCGGCAAGCTCGTCGATCGCTTTGCGCACTGTTCCCTGACTGACCTTGAATCTTGCCGCCAATTCGACTTCACTAGGAATGATCTCGCCAGGTTTCCATTCGCCGCTTTCGAGGCTCTGCGTAATCAAGCCCTTGATCTGCTGATACAAGGGGCTGAAAGTAGGCGACGTAGCGGGTGCGGCAGCGGATACACCCTCTCCCGCAGCCGCCTGGCCGCTCGGATTCGTGGTGTTCGCCGGGTTCGAATTCATCCGCGCATTTCATCATAAAGGGCTGGGCCGCGTCTAGGGTTTTCCCCGCAATAGATATGTCTTATATAAGACATAAGATAATGTTGACTTTGTGTCTGACGGCTCCTACACTCCTTGTCGAGCAAGGGTTTGCGGGTTTTTCGGCGGCTGTTTTGCACTATGCAACGCAGCGCCGTAGCGCACCGGCAGCCACTCTGCACCATGCTGTTCCCACGCAGTCCAGGTTTCGATTCGCCGCCATTCGTTGGTCAGACGCTTGCCGAAACGCGCTGTTTGCAGGAGCCCGCACCGTGCAGCGGCTACCCGGCGCCAAGATGCCCTGCTCCCCGCTCGGCGGTACAGGTTTCCGGCATGGCGGTCTTGCCGCAGCGCGCCGCACAGCCTCGGCACATTCCGAGGCCGTACGCGAACAGTGAATTCCGCCGTGTTTCACAACGCTTCGCTGAACGCGCATATAGAATGGCGTTTTCCCTAGCGTCTAACGCATCGTCCTGGAGATTTCTCAATGGCTAAGCCCGCAAAGCGCGTTGCCGTCACCGGCGCCGCAGGTCAAATCGCTTACTCCCTGCTGTTCCGCATCGCCAATGGCGATCTGCTCGGCAAAGATCAGCCGGTTATCCTGCAACTGCTCGACCTGCCGCAAGCGCAAGGCGCCGTCAAAGGCGTCGTGATGGAACTGGATGATTGCGCATTCCCGCTGCTGTCGGGTGTCGTGATCACTGACGACCCGAAGGTTGCATTCAAGGATGCAGACGTTGCCCTGCTGGTCGGCGCACGTCCGCGTTCGAAAGGCATGGAGCGTAAAGACCTGCTGTCGGCAAACGCCGAAATCTTCACGGTTCAGGGCAAGGCGCTGAACGAAGTCGCCAGCCGCGACGTGAAGGTGCTGGTGGTCGGCAACCCGGCCAACACGAATGCATACATTGCAATGAAGTCGGCGCCGGATCTGCCGAAGAAGAACTTCACCGCCATGCTGCGCCTAGACCACAACCGCGCGCTGTCGCAACTGGCCGCCAAGTCGGGCAAGCCGGTCGCTTCGATCGAAAAGCTGGCTGTGTGGGGCAACCACTCGCCGACCATGTACCCGGACTTCCGCGTTGCAACGGCAGAAGGTCAAGACCTGACCAAGCTGATCAACGACGAAGAATGGAACCGCAACACGTTCATCCCGACCGTCGGCAAGCGCGGCGCCGCGATCATCGAAGCGCGCGGCCTCTCGTCGGCAGCGTCGGCAGCTAACGCTGCAATCGACCACGTGCGCGACTGGGTGCTCGGCACGAATGGCAAGTGGGTCACGATGGGTATCCCGTCGGACGGTTCGTATGGTATTCCGGAAGACATCATCTATGGTGTGCCGGTTACGTGCGAAAACGGCGAGTACAAGCGCGTTGAAGGCCTGGCAATCGACGCGTTCTCGCGCGAAAAGATGGACGGCACGCTGAACGAGCTGCTGGAAGAGCGCGAAGGCGTTCAACACCTGCTCGGCTAAGCGCCTCTGATGCAGACGAACCGGAACTCCGTAGCTTTATCGCGGCGGGTTCCGGTTTTTTGCGTGCGAATGCAGGTACGGCGCTTGGCCACACCGGCGTTCGCATCTGATCCGAACGCGTTTTGTGCGGCTGCCTGACGATGGCCGAACAGAGCGCATCCGCATCAGATTCCCCTAACGACCACCCACGCTCCTGACGCCGACGATGCGCGCCCTCACACCCGCCGAAGTGCTGTTTGACGGCGAAGTGCCGCCCGCTGTGCTGCCTGCCTGCGATCACTACGCCGGCAGCGAGAAGCTGATGCTGAAATCGCTCGCGTTGCAGCAGCAACTCGGCCCGGTGTTCGACATCACGCTCGATTGTGAAGACGGCGCGCAGGTCGGCCGGGAAGCCGAACATGCGGAGCTGGTCGCGTCGCTGCTGGGCAGCGAGCATGACCGCTTCGGCCGCGTCGGCGTGCGGATCCACGACTTCGATCACGCGCACTGGCGTGACGATGTCCATCTCATTCTGCGCGCCGCAAAGCGAGCGCCTGCTTACATCACCCTCCCGAAGATCCGCAACGTCCCCGATGCCGCCGAAATGGTCGCGTTCATCGAGGCGACGCGACGTGAACTCGGCATTGCGCAGCCGGTGCCGGTGCAACTGCTGGTCGAAACGCATGGCGCGTTGACGCGCGTGTTCGATCTGGCCGCGCTCCCCGGCGTCGAGGCGCTGAGCTTCGGCCTGATGGACTTGGTTTCCGCGCACGACGGTGCGATCCCCGATACCGCCATGCGCTCCCCCGGTCAGTTCGATCACCCGCTGGTGCGGCGCGCGAAGCTCGAGATCTCGGCGGCCTGTCACGCGCACGGCAAGGTGCCGTCGCATAACGTCAGCACGGAAGTGCGCGACATGAGCGTGGTCGCAAGCGACGCGGCGCGCGCCCGCAACGAGTTCGGCTACACGCGCATGTGGAGCATCCATCCGGCGCAGATCGAGGCGATCGTGGCCGCGTTTGCACCGCGCGACGAAGAGATCGTCACCGCTACCGAAATTCTGCTCACCGCGCAGTCGGCGCAATGGGGACCGACGCGCCATCACGACACGCTGCACGACCGGGCGAGCTATCGCTATTACTGGTCGGTGCTGCGTCGCGCGCAATCCACTGGCCGCGCCGTCCCGCAAGACGCCGCGCCGCTCTTCACGAAAGTGGGCGCTAACGGGCAAGCCGCATCATGAGCAGGCACAAAGGAGATTGCGGGAGATGAGCGAGACGACGCAAACCGCCGGTGCACAAGGCGAGAACGAACCTAAAAGCGGCTTCAAACCGAAGAAATCCGTCGCGCTGTCCGGCGTAACGGCTGGCAACACTGCCCTTTGCACGGTCGGCAAGACCGGCAACGATCTGCACTACCGCGGCTACGACATTCTCGACATCGCCGGGGCATGCGAATTCGAAGAGATCGCGTATCTGCTGGTCCACGAAAAGCTGCCGACGCAAGCCGAACTGACCGCCTACAAAACCAAGCTCAAGGCGCTGCGCGGCCTGCCCGCGAACGTCAAAGCCGCGCTGGAATGGATTCCGGCCGCCGCTCACCCGATGGACGTGATGCGCACCGGCGTGTCGGTGCTCGGCACCGTGCTTCCGGAGAAAGACGATCACAATCTGCCGGGCGCACGTGATATTGCCGACAAGCTGATGGCCTCGCTCGGTTCGATGCTGCTGTACTGGTACCACTACTCGCACAACGGCAAGCGCATCGAAGTCGAAACCGATGACGACTCGATCGGCGGTCACTTCCTGCACCTGCTGCACGGTGTGGAGCCGTCGAAAGCATGGGTCGATGCGATGCATGTGTCGCTGAACCTGTACGCCGAGCATGAATTCAACGCCTCGACGTTCACCGGCCGCGTGATCGCGGGCACGGGATCGGACATCTACTCGGCGATTACCGGCGCGATCGGCGCACTGCGCGGTCCGAAGCACGGCGGCGCCAACGAAGCCGCGTTTGAAATCCAGTCGCGCTATCAGACGCCTGACGAAGCCGAAGCCGATATCCGCAAGCGCGTCGAAAACAAGGAAGTAGTGATCGGTTTCGGTCACCCGGTGTACACGATTTCGGACCCGCGTAACAAGGTCATCAAGGAAGTCGCGAAGAAGCTCTCGAAGGAAGCGGGCAACCTGAAGCTGTTCGATATCGCCGAGCGACTTGAAACAGTGATGGCAGATGTGAAAAAGATGTTTCCAAATCTCGACTGGTTCAGCGCCGTTTCGTATCACATGATGGGCGTGCCGACGGCGATGTTCACCCCGCTGTTCGTGATCTCCCGCACGGCAGGCTGGAGTGCGCACGTTATCGAGCAGCGGATCGACAACAAGATCATCCGTCCGAGCGCAAATTACACCGGTCCCGAGAATTTGAAGTACGTGCCGCTAAATAGGAGAAAATAGCGGTCGCTGTGCGCTTTCATAGCGCGTGCAGTTCAACCCTCGCGGTTGCCAGGACCGGTAGCCCGCGTACTGTTCAACTGAAATTAGATAGAAAGGTTCTCCACCATGAAAAAGCTGATGATCGCCGCCGTGATTGGCGCCCTGTCCACGACGATGCTGACCGTCGCGACTGACGCCGCTGCGCAGACGGCGACCACCACCGCCACCACGAAGCCGGATACCAAGGCTGTGGCGAAACGCCCGCAACCGAAACGCCTGATCAAGCGCAAGGCGAATCCGGCCAAGGAAGCGAAGGTCGATCCGGTGCCGGAAGGCTCGGAAAAGTGGTCGTGCAACGAAGGTCTGGCATTCGACCTGAAGGGCGACATGAAGCGTGACCAGATCGTCACGGTTCACTGGGCGAACAAAAACTACAATCTGCCGCGCGAAGCGACCACCACGGGCGCAGACCGTTTCCACGACGCCGCAACGGGTATGGACCTGGTCGTGATCCCGTCGAAGGCGATGCTGTTCTCGGATAAGGACAGCTCGCGTCTGGCCGACGAGTGCAAGACGGCAGCCATGGTGCAAGGCGCACCGGCTCCGACGCAATCGAACGCGATCAACAAGACGAACTAATCCGTTACATCAGGAAGGCTCCCCGATGTCCGCTCCGATTTCCAACGTGCGACCCGACCCGGACCCAGTCCTGGTCGATATCGTCGATTACGTATTGGATTTCCCGATCGACAGCACGCTCGCGCTGGACACCGCGCGTAACTGCCTGATCGATACGCTCGGTTGCGGACTCGAGGCGCTTACCTACCCGGCCTGCACCAAGCTGATGGGACCGATCGTGCCCGGCACGATCGTCCCCAACGGCGCCAAGGTGCCGGGCACGTCGTTCCAGCTGGACCCGGTTCAGGCCGCCTTCAACATCGGCGCCATGATCCGCTGGCTGGACTTCAACGACACATGGCTGGCTGCCGAATGGGGCCACCCGTCGGATAACCTCGGCGGAATTCTGGCGACGGCAGACTGGCTCTCGCGCAGTGCCATCGCAGCGGGCAAACAGCCGCTGACGATGAAAGACGTGTTGATCGCCATGATCAAGGCGCACGAAATTCAAGGCTGTATCGCGCTCGAGAACTCGTTTAACAAGGTCGGGCTCGATCATGTGCTGCTGGTAAAGCTGGCGTCGACCGCTGTGGTCGGCCAACTGATCGGCTTGACGCGCGACGAGCTGATCAACGCGGTTTCGCAGGCGTTTGTCGATGGGCACGCGTTGCGCACGTATCGCCACGCGCCGAATACCGGCTCGCGCAAGTCGTGGGCGGCTGGCGATGCAACGTCGCGCGCCGTGCGGCTCGCGCTGATTTCGAAGACCGGCGAGATGGGCTATCCGTCGGTGCTGACCGCGAAGACGTGGGGCTTCTACGACGTGCTGTTCAACGGCAACGCGTTCTGGTTCCAGCGTCCGTACGGCTCGTACGTGATGGAAAACGTGCTGTTCAAGATCTCGTTCCCGGCTGAATTCCACGCGCAGACGGCGGTGGAAGCGGCGATGACCTTGCACGCGCAACTCGCCGCTAGCGGCAAGCGCGTCGAAGACATCAAGAAGATCACGATCCGCACCCACGAAGCCGCGATCCGCATCATCGACAAGAAAGGCCCCCTGAACAACCCGGCCGACCGCGATCATTGCATTCAGTACATGATTGCCGTGCCGCTGATCCACGGCCGCCTGACGGCCGCGGACTATGAAGATTCGATCGCGCAGGACGCGCGTATCGATGTGCTGCGCGCCAGGATGGAATGTGTCGAAGACGCGCAGTTCACGAAGGATTACCACGATCCGGAGAAGCGTTCGATCGCCAATGCACTGACGGTCGAATTCAACGACGGGTCGACGTTCGACGAAGTTGTAGTCGAATACCCGATCGGTCATAAGCGTCGTCGCGAAGACGGGATTCCGTTGCTGGTCGAGAAGTTCAAGACCAACCTCGCGCGCCGCTTTCCGGTCAAGCAACAACTGGCGATTCTCGACGTGTCGCTGGACCAGGCAAGGCTTGAAGCCATGCCGGTCAATGAATACGTCGATTTGTACGTCATCTAGTTAAGTACTGTAGTTCCGCGATCAAACCAAGGAAAACACCATGGCCCACAACCTCCACAAAACGCTCAAGGAATTCGACAGCGGTTCCGGCAAAGGCAAGTTCTACTCCCTGCCGCAACTCGGCAAGGCACTGAACATCAAGATCGACCGCCTGCCGGTTTCGATCCGTATCGTGCTGGAATCGGTGCTGCGTAACTACGACGGCAAGAAGATCGCCGAAGAACACATCGAGCAACTCGCGAACTGGAAGCCGAACGCTGCACGCGTCGACGAAATCCCGTTCGTCGTGTCGCGCGTCGTGCTGCAAGACTTTACCGGCGTGCCGTTGCTCGCCGACATCGCTGCCATGCGCGGTGTCGCGAAACACATGGGCAAGGATCCGAAGTCGATCGAACCGCTGGTCCCGGTCGATCTGGTGGTCGATCACTCGGTGCAGATCGATCACTTCCGCGAAAAGAACGCGCTCGACCTGAACATGAAACTGGAATTCCAGCGCAACAACGAGCGCTACCAGTTCATGAAGTGGGGCATGCAGGCATTCGACACGTTCAAGGTCGTGCCGCCGGGCGTCGGTATCGTTCACCAGGTGAACCTGGAATACCTCGCACGCGGCGTGCACAAAAAGGCCGAAGGCGCGGACACCGTGTACTACCCGGATTCGCTGGTCGGCACGGACAGCCACACCACCATGATCAACGGTATCGGCGTGGTGGGCTGGGGCGTGGGCGGTATCGAAGCTGAAGCCGGCATGCTCGGCCAGCCGGTGTACTTCCTGACGCCGGACGTGGTCGGTGTCGAACTGAAGGGCAAGCTGCGCGAAGGTCTGACGGCGACCGACCTGGTCCTGACCGTGACCGAACTGCTGCGTAAGGAAAAGGTTGTCGGCAAGTTCGTCGAGTTCTTCGGCGAAGGCACGAAGTCGCTGTCGCTGCCGGACCGCGCGACGATCGGCAACATGGCGCCGGAATACGGCGCAACCATGGGCTTCTTCCCGGTCGACGAAAAAACCATCGACTACTTCAAGGGCACGGGCCGCACCGACGCAGAAATCTCCGCCTTCGAAAACTACTTCAAGGCGCAGGGTCTGTTCGGCATTCCGAAGGCTGGCCAGATCGACTACACCAAGGTCGTCACGCTGGACCTCGGCACGGTGACGCCGTCGCTGGCAGGTCCGAAGCGCCCGCAAGACCGTATCGAAATCGGTCACGTGAAGTCGACCTTCAGCGACCTGTTCTCGAAGCCGGTGGCAGAAAACGGCTTTGCGAAGAAGTCGGAAGACCTCGACGCGCAATACACGACGAGCAACGGCGTGGACGTGAAGAACGGCGACATCCTGATCGCCGCGATCACGTCGTGCACGAACACGTCGAACCCGAGCGTGCTGCTGGCCGCTGGCCTGCTGGCGAAGAAGGCGGTGGAAGCTGGCCTGACGGTCGCTCCGCACATCAAGACGTCGCTGGCTCCGGGATCGCGTATCGTCACGGAATACCTGACGAAGACCGACTTGATGAAGTACCTCGACAAGCTCGGCTTCACGCTGGCCGCATACGGTTGCACGACCTGTATCGGTAACGCGGGCGACCTGACGCCGGAACTGAACGAAGCGATCACGAAGAACGACATCGTCGCGGCAGCGGTGCTGTCGGGCAACCGTAACTTCGAAGCGCGTATTCACCCGAACATCCGCGCGAACTTCCTGGCCTCGCCGCCGCTGGTTGTGGCTTACGCGATCGCCGGCAACATCACGCGTGACCTGATGACCGAACCGGTCGGCAAGGGCAAGGGCGGCAAGGACATCTACCTGGGCGACATTTGGCCGACCAGCGAAGAAGTCAACGACCTGCTCAAGTTCGCGCTGGACGCGGACGCGTTCCGCAAGAACTACGCGTCGCTGACCAAGAAGGGCGACCTGTGGAGCAAGATCGAAGGCGAGGAAGGCCAAGTCTACGACTGGCCGAAGTCGACCTACATCGCTGAGCCGCCGTTCTTCGGCAAGGACTTCTCGATGACGCCGGCCGACAGCATCGCTGCTGTGACGAACGCGCGCGCACTGGGCATCTTCGGTGACTCGGTCACGACCGACCACATCAGCCCGGCAGGCTCGATCAAGGAAGACTCGCCGGCAGGCAAGTGGCTGAAGGCAAACGGCGTGCAGAAGGCCGACTTCAACAGCTACGGCTCGCGCCGCGGCAACCACGACGTGATGATGCGCGGCACGTTCGCCAACGTCCGGATCAAGAACCTGATGATCCCGGCGAAGGCAGACGGCACGCGTGTGGAAGGCGGCCTGACGATTCACCAGCCGAGCGGCGAACAAGAGTCGATCTATGACGCAGCGATGAAGTACATCGACGCGGGCACGCCGACGGTTGTGTTCGCGGGTGAAGAGTACGGTACGGGCTCGTCGCGTGACTGGGCTGCGAAGGGTACGCAACTGCTGGGCGTGAAGGCTGTGGTTGCTCGTAGCTTCGAACGGATTCACCGTTCGAACCTGGTCGGCATGGGCGTTCTGCCGCTGCAGTTCAAGGGCTCGGATAGCGTTCAGTCGCTCGGTATTACCGGCGAAGAAACGTACGACGTGGAAGGCCTGGGTTCGGACTTCAAGCCGCAACAGGAAGTGACACTGGTGATTCGTGGCAAGGACGGCAAGGAGAAGCGTGTGCAGGTTCTGCTGCGCATCGATACGCCGATCGAAGTGGATTACTACAAGCACGGCGGGATTCTGCCGTTCGTGCTGCGTTCGCTGCTGGCTGCTTAAGGTATCAGGTAACGCATGCAGTAACTGCAAGCTGTTTTGCAGGTGCTGCGTCCTTGTGGAAGGACGCAGCCGATTTGAGAGCCCGACTTTGGTCGGGCTTTTTTTATTTGCCGCCGCGGTCCGTGTGGAAGGCGGCGGGATCATCGGTGATCCGGCGCTGGGTCATGTGGTCGTTCCAGCTGTTGTCGAGCGGCGTCGCTGCACGAACGGTTGGCGAAGGACGGTGCTGTTGGGTAGACCAGTTCAGCCACGGCGCGTCGTCGGTTGAAGCGTCGTCGCGCGAACGTGATACGCCAGCGGTCCACTCCGGTTGCTTCGACATGGCGGGCCGCGTTGTCGGGTGGGTTGCCCGATTCAGAGCCATACGTTCGCTGACGTGAGCGTCAGACAGACGCGTCACGTTGACCCGCTTCGCGGGTTTTGCTGGCGGCGTCGCGACTTCGTCGTCACGCGCGATGACCTGCACGGTCTGCCTCGGTAAGACCTGGGTAGCGCGCTTCGGACCAATGCCCTGCGGCGACGCCTTCTCCGCGACAACCGCAGTCTGCGTATCCGCAACGGTCGATTTGCCTACAGAAGGCACGCTCCGCGGAATCGTCTGCGCCTGTTCAACTGCCAACTGCGCCAGCTTGATCGGTTCTTGCGAATCGACGATGGGCAGACTGTTGACCGCCGGCACAACCGGCAGTTTCGCGGCTAGTTCGCTTGCCTTATTGGCGTCTCGCATCGCACATGTCGCCAGCAACCAGGCCAGCGCAATGCCGCAACCCACGAAGATCGCCCCACCGAGTATGTGATCCGAACGCGACGAGCGCGGACGCGCCCTGCCTGCCTCAAGATAGCGCTTTGCTTCAGCCAGCGCCGCGTCAAAGCGGTGGGAATCCACACGTTGCGGCGGCACTTTATAGAAGAAAAGATGCTTCACACCCGGAGGAAACGGACCAGGGCGTGCCCTCTGCGGCCGGCGTTGCACTGCGTCCTGCATCGCCTGTTGTGCTTCGGTTTGAGCGACGGGTCGGGGGGTGCGTTGCGTTGCGTCTTGTGCCGCGGCTCGCGCGGTACGTCGTCGCGAACCAAAAGGTGGCGGCAAACCATCGAACGGGCGCGGCTTCGGAATCGCCAGAGCGCCTTCAATCAAGGCCAGAGGTCGGTTCATCGTATGGTGCTCCGGTGTGGGTCGATCGCCGTGTCGAGTTGCGTGACCAAGGTCCTGCCGCGCTCGATGAGCGAGTTGATTGCACGGGTCTCGTGCTCCCCTGACGTACTAGCGCGCTGTAGCGCTTCCATCAGACTGCGCGCACCGACCAGACCCACGGCCCCACTCAATCTGTGCAGCAAGGTATGTAGCCCATCAATGTCACGCTGGTGATGCAAGGCGCTCCAGATCGCCCGTCATCGAACGACGCCAGGCACTCAGAAACGTGTGGAGATTGATACCCTCTTCCGACAGCGCGTCGAGATAGCGTCGTTCGAAGGGTTCAGACGAAGCGCTCGCCGCAACGTCCTGCGACGGTGCGGCAATGGCGAACAGGGGCGCCTGTGCGTTGCTCGTCAATTCGGCGGATGGCCCCCATTGTTCGACGCTGAACGGCGCACTGAAGCTCGCGCGAATGGCAGACGTTGAGTCGTTCGTGACCGAAAGCTCGCCTTGCATACGCTGCGCGAGTATCTGGCAAAGCGCCAAGCAAGCATCCAGGTGGGCGGGCCATTCTCCAGCGAACGCTGGATCGGCGCTCGGCCCGAAAAGTGGCTGTTGTGCAACGTGAACAGCATCGTTTCCGGTATCCATCAATTCGATAGAAATACGCTGCGAGCCCGCATTCAACAGGTCCGCCTGCACAACGACGGCAATCTCTCCCTGCGTATTGAGTTGGATCGCGCGGTTTAGCAGGTGGAAGAAAATCTGACCGAGCCGCGCGCTATCGGCGAGTATCAGCGTGGCCACCGTTTGGTCAACACTCACGCTCGGACGCAAACCTCGCTGCGCGGCGGCCGGCGCCAACAGCGCGATGACACCGTCGATGACCTCCCGCGGATTCGTCACGCTTTCGTCGAGAACAAGGGCGCGTGACTCAAGCGGCGTAATATCCAGCAGGTCGTGAAGCGTTTGAGCCCACGTGCGCATCGCGGATTGGATCATCAATACTTGCGTGTGTTGAGCGGATGGCGTGACTGCGGTTCCGAGCGATTGGAGCAGACCCGTTACGGCGGTCAACGGAGCTTCTGCTTAGAGGCGCATCGCGCCGAGCAGCCAGAGCCGCTCCTGCTTTGCGGCGGCATTTGCCTGGACGGACGCCTCGACACGTGCGGCCTGCTCCCGCGCTTCGGCTGCATCGCACCGGCGCGTCCATTCATCTTCAGCGCGGCGCCGTTTCTCAGCAGCGCGCCTCAGCGCCGCGCGAGACAAGCACGCACCGGCAAGCGTAACGACCGCGGGGGCAGCGAGCGCCAATAGCCACGTTTGCCGGTCGATCTCGGTATCATGTGCGCCCGCGGCCAGTTGGCTCGTGACATAGCGGCGATCACTCGAAGCAAGCACAAAAGACGCGCCGGTGGCAGTCTCGCCGCGCGAATGCGTGTCGTGAGCCGGTTGCCCGAGTTGTGCCACTGCATCTCGGGCGGCCAATGCGACAGCCGGACGCGAATTGTCGGCGTGCAGCACGCGTGGTGTGCCGACGGCTAGCAGTGCCGCGTTGGCCTGTAGCGAGAACATACACAGCAGCGCAAACGCGCAAAGCCCGCCCAACACCGTCGCGAAGCGGACCGACGTAAGCCCCGCATTCTGCGAGGAACGCGACGCACGACTACGCGTGTCCGCTGAAGAACCAAGCCGGCCCATTTTATTCATAGCCCGCAAACTCAGTCGATCAGTCTGTGCAATGTCGCGAACTCTATTAGCGCGGCCAATGACGACAGCCCAAGCTTTTCCTGGATGCGGCTCTTGTACGTGCTCACGGTCTTGTCGCTCATAAACAGCGCGTCTCCGATCGCCTTGTTCGACATACCCTTCGAAAGCATCTGCAGAATCACGAGTTCTTTGTCCGATAGCAGGGTGAGTCTGTCTTCTTCTTGCGTGCCACTGGCATTGTGCGAGAATCCACCACCGCCGGAGGTTACGGGAAACACCGTATACCCGGCCAACACGGCCTCTACGCCGCGCATGATCTCCTTCATTTCCTGCGACTTGGCAACGAAACCTTGTGCGCCGGAACGCATTGCCCGTGGCGCAAATGTAACGGGATCCTGACCTGACAACACCAGCATGCGCATCGACGGATGGGCAAGCTTGAGGCGAGGGATGACATCAAGCCCGCTGATACGCGGAATATCGAGATCAAGTATCGCAAGTTTCGGCGTGTGCAGACGGGCCAATTCAACGGCCGTTTGCCCGTTATCGGCTTCGATCACCTCCTCGACGCCAAGCAGTTGCATAAGCTGCATCTTGATAACCATCCGAAATGCGGGGTGGTCGTCAATAATCAAGATCTTAGACATGTATTGTATTCCTAATGAAAACTTCCCCTTAGCACACCGACTCTTGTCGGTAACAAGTCCGAAGAATTGGCGTTCGAGCTAAAAGAGTCTACCGCGTTGTCTATCGGAAAATTCCGGCTGCGGATATCTTGGCGGTCGAGCTTGCCCGCCTCCCGGCTGGAAGCTAAAGGGAAAAGAGATTAATGAGCTGAAATAACACCAGGATATGACGTTGATAAGTGGAAGCGCTGACCGATTTAACAAAGACGTCACCCGTCGATACCGACGGTCATTCCTGATGCACGGGCAAGCTACGAACCAGCGACCGCGAATTCGATCTCCACGCGCCGGTTCGGCGCAAGACATCGCACCAGTTCGTCACGCTTTGTTTGCTGACATGCGACCACCTGATTCGCACTGCCCTGACCCAACGCGGTTATCGGTAATGTCACGCCGCGAGCGCGCAGATACTGCGTGACCGTCCGTGCACGCTGTAAAGACAGACGCTCATTGTATGCATCACTGCCGAGGCGGTCGGTGTAGCCCGTGATCTTCAGTTCATGTACAGCAGGAGCCTGCTTCAGGCCAGTCACCACGTCATCGAGGCGTTTCTTGCCAGCAGGCAAAATTGCTGCCTCGCTAGCGCCATCAAAGCGGAAGAGGGAATCCGCTCGAAGCGTAATCTTTTGCGGTGCTCGCGCCGGTTCTGCCGACACCTGCTTCGCTTGCGAGCATTGCAGCGCCGTTTCAGCCGACTCCCGCAGGTTGTCCTGAACCTCGGGCAAACGCTTTTCCGCGGCAGAGAACCTACGCGCCCATGCATCATGCCCTGCGTGCATCAGTTCGACTTCGGCACATGCAAGGGGTTGTTGCGCCTGTGGACACTGGGCGAATGCAGGATCGCCTTTGATGGTATTGACGATTTTCCACAGATCAGGACGCACCGTCGACACGGTGCGCAAAACCGGATTAGCTGCAGACAACGGCGTACCATTTTCGAGGTTCATCGTAATCATTGCCGCCTGACCGATAGCTTCCTGGACAAAACCCCATTGGTCATGTGCGCGCCATTCCTGCTGTCCGGCATTGATCCAGCACTGAGCCTTTGCGTGAAAATAACTGTTCTTGTCGCCGGGCAATTTGTCCAGCTGCTGGTGCAGGCCAGAAAGCGCCTCGCCACCGCTTTTGATCGGCGCATAGGTGCTGAACCATTGAGACGTCGGCGCGCCAGCAGCCGCGTCTTGTGCCACGCCGACGCCCGTCTTCAGCACGGTCGGGTCTTCGATACCGAGTCGGTCTCGTGCGGCCTGCCCCGCGCAACCCGACAAAGCCAGCGCACAGGCGAGCAGCGTTAACTGAAATTTCATGGAATCCTTGCGAAGAACGCATTCACTTTTAAGAAGTTTTGAGTATGGACAGCCACAAAGCGGCATGGAATGGGAAGATTCCTAGAGTTCTGTCAGACAGACTGGCCGTCGATGATGCGGACCGCATACAGCAACGCCCATCTTGAAATTAACTAACTCATCAATTAGTCTGGATTGATGAACCCGACACGTTCTCACGCGAAACCACTCGGCCGCCGCCCCGCCGTCGAGGACTTCGATGTGCGCGTGCATTTGCTCGATACCGCGACGCGGCTCTTTTCCGAACGCGGGATCGCAGCCACAACGGTCGCGCAGATCGCGACCGAAGCGGGCGTCACATCGGCACTGGTCCACTACTACTTCACGAATCGCGAAAAGCTGCTCGACGCAGTGGCCGACGAGCGCCTCGCCCCTGCCGCGGAATTCGTCTGGCAGCCGGCCGTAGAAGACGCCACGAGCGATCCCTTCGCGTTGGTTCACGAATTCGTCGCGCGCCTCTTTGACGTGACGGACCGTATGCCCTGGTTGCCGCCGCTCTGGCTGCGGGAGATCGTCAACGAAGGCGGCCTGCTGCGTGAACGAATGATGCAGCGCATTCCGTTCGACAATATCAAGCGCTTCGGCAGCCGCGTTGCACACGCTCAGCAGGACGGCGTCGTCAATGGCGATCTGGAAGCCATGTTGCTGTTCAACTCGATTCTGGCGCTCGTGATGCTGCCGCTCGCCACGGCAAAGATCTGGCAAAGCGCGCGAGGCCTGCCCGTCATCGGGCGTGTTGCGTTGCGCCGGCATGTGACCGCACTGCTGATCGGCGGCATGCAGCCGGCGCCACATGCGGCACCGGTGCGAGTGCAGGCGCGAGCGAAGGCACAGCAGCAGCCGAAGCCTCCATCAGGACGCCGCAACCGCAACCGCAACCGCAAAGACACAGACACAGACACAGACACAGACACAGACACAGGGAGCCGTTCATGAGTCATCCGTTCAGCGCCTGCGTTTGTCTGCTGCTCGCGGCGACGGCCCTCGCAGCCTGCTCGCATCGCGACGTGAACGTCTATCAAGGCTACGTCGAAGGTGAGTTCGTGTATCTCGGCTCGTCGCAGTCCGGCAAGCTGACGCAGTTGGCGGTTGCACGAGGGCAGACGGTTGACGCAAGCGCACCGGTATTCACGCTCGAATCCGTGGACGAGACCGCCGCATTGCAGCAGGCACAACAGCAACTCGCCGCGGCACGCGCACAGCTAGCCGATATTCAGACCGGCAAGCGCCGTCCCGAAGTGAACGTCACCAAAGCGCAACTCGCTCAAGCGGTCGCCAATGCGCGCAAGGCAGCGTTGCAACTCACGCGCGATGAGGCGCAGTACCGCGCGGGCGGCATTCCGAAAGCACAACTCGACGATTCGCGCGCCAACGCGGACGCTACCGCCGCGCAAGTCCAAGAACTCAGCAACCAGGTGGATGTCGCTTTGCTCCCCGGCCGTTCGCAACAGATCGCTGCGCAGAACGCGCAAGTCGAAGCCGCGCAATCAGCCGTCGCCCAGGCGCAATGGAAGCTCGACCAGAAGCGCGTCAATGCGCCGGCGGAAGGACTTATCTACGACACGCTGTATCGGGTCGGCGAGTGGGTCCAGGCGGGCAATCCTGTCGTCCAGATGCTGCCGCCGCAGAACGTGAAAGTGCGCTTCTTCGTACCGGAGACCGTGGTCGGTAAGCTCGCCGCAGGCCGTGCGCTTTCCATTCATTGCGACGGTTGCGCCGCCGACGTCCCAGCGAAAATCACGTACATATCTAGCGAAGCCGAATACACGCCGCCAGTGATCTACAGCAACGAAAACCGCGCCAAGCTGGTGTTCATGGTCGAAGCCCGCCCTTCCGCCACCGACGCAGTCAAGCTGCACCCCGGCCAACCCGTTGCGGTGAGCCTCGAATGAACCAGCCCGCGCCGCAATACGCGCAATACGCGATCGACGTGCACAAGCTCAACAAGCACTTCGGCGATAAACATGTCGTGAACGACGTGACGTTGCAGGTCGCGCGTGGCGAAATTTTCGGCTTTCTTGGACCGAACGGCAGCGGCAAGACCACCTCGATCCGCCTGATGTGCGGACTGCTCACGCCGGATTCGGGCACCGGCACCTGTCTCGGTTACGACATCGTGCGCGAGAGCGCGCAGATCAAGCGCAACGTCGGCTATATGACGCAGCGCTTCTCGTATTGGGACGACTTGACCATTCGCGAGAATCTCGATTTCGTCGCTCGCATCTATCAGATGACGAACCGGCGCGAGGCGGTAGACCGCTCGCTCGAATCGCTCGGTCTGCAAGGCCGCGCGGATCAGTTGACCGGCGCGTTGTCCGGCGGCTGGAAGCAGCGGCTCGCGCTTGCGGCCTGCATGCTGCACGAGCCTCAGTTGCTGTTACTCGACGAACCGACTGCAGGCGTCGATCCGAACGCACGCCGCGAATTCTGGGAAGAGTTGCATCGCCTCGCGGCGCGGGGCATTTCGGTTCTGGTCAGCACGCATTACATGGATGAAGCTGAACGCTGCCATAAGCTCGCATACATCGCGTACGGCAAGCTGCTCGCGCAAGGCACCTCGAAGGACGTGATTGAATCGCAGAATCTCGCGACCTGGACCATCTACGGCGAGCACCTGAGCAAACTGTCGGAACAGTTGCGCAAGACGCCCGGCGTCGATCAGACCGTCGTATTCGGCGCAGCGCTGCACGTCAGCGGCATCGACCATACCGCGCTCGAAGCCGCCGTCATGCATGCGACCGAGGGCACGACGCTGCGTGCCGAGCGCATCGAAACCGGGCTTGAAGATGTGTTCATCTACCTGATGGGCCACTCCACCGACAACTACGGAGCGCAACCGTGAGCACGCACGTCCTGTTCTCGCTGTCGCGCTGGTGGAGCATCGTGCTCAAAGAGTTTTTGCAGTTAAAGCGTGATCGGATCACGTTCGCGATGATCGTCGGCCTGCCGATCATTCAGCTCACGCTGTTCGGCTTCGCGATCAATACCGACCCAAAGCATCTGCCAACCGCTGTCATCATCGGCGACGACAGTACGTTTTCGCGCAGCTTCGTCGCGGCGATGAAGAACTCCGACTATTTCGACATTATCGAAACTTTGCCCAACGAGGAGGCCGGTCGCCGCGCGCTTGCCCAAGGCCGGGTGCAGTTCGTGTTGTCGGTGCCGGTGGATTTTTCGAAACGCCTGCTGCGCGGTGAGCGCCCTTCGCTGCTGGTCGAAGCCGATGCAACCGACCCCACCGCGACGAACACCGCGCTCGCCGCGCTCCCGGGGCTTGTGCAACCGGTCGCGGACAAGGACATCACCGGGCCGCTCGCCCACCTGAATGGCTCCCCGGCCGCATTCGACGTCCAGGTGCACCGCCTCTACAACCCCGAAGGCATCACGCAATACAACGTGGTGCCGGGTCTTATGGGCGTGATCCTGACGATGACGATGGTGATGATGACCGGCCTCGCGATCACGCGCGAACGCGAGCGCGGCACGATGGAAAACCTGCTCGCCACGCCCGTGCTGCCGATCGAGGTAATGACCGGCAAGATCGTGCCCTACGTGATGATCGGGCTGGTGCAGGCGTCAATCATTCTGACTGCGGCGCGCTTCGTGTTCGGGGTGCCATTTGCCGGCAGCCTGCTGGCAATCTATCTCGCTGCGCTGCTGTTTATCGCGGCAAATCTGACGGTCGGCATCACGCTTTCGTCGATTGCGCAGAATCAGTTGCAGGCGATGCAACTGACTGTGTTCTATTTCCTGCCGAGTCTGCTGCTATCCGGTTTTATGTTCCCATTTGCGGGCATGCCAGGCTGGGCGCAATTCATCGGCAATCTGCTGCCGCTCACCTATTTCAACAGGCTGGTTCGCGGCATCCTGCTCAAAGGAAACGACTGGGCCGACCTGTGGCCGTCGGTGTGGCCTGTGGCGCTATTCATGGTCGTCGTGATGGGCATCGCGCTGCGTTTCTACCGGCGCACGCTCGACTAGGGGGATCGGTCGATGAAACCGCTCGCTTTCTTATCCGCCATCGCGCTGTGCGGTTGCGCAGTGGGGCCGGATTTTCAACCACCGGCGGCGCCGGACACGCAAATCTATACACGTGAAGCGCAACCCGCCGCGACCGTCGCGGCCACCGGTGTGGCTGGAGCATCGCAGACATTTGTCGCGGCTGAGCATGCAACGCCGATGTGGTGGAAGCAGTTTCAATCCGATGCGCTCAACCGTCTCGTCGAGCAGGCCCTGCAACAAAGCCCCACGCTCGCGCAAGCCCGCGCGAAGCTGATCGAGGCGCGCGAAAACTACAACGCGCAATTCGGCGCGACCGCATTCCCGGCTGTCGATGCGACCGTATCCGGCGTGCGGCAGCGGGTCGATATCGCGGCGTTCGGCATTCCGAATGTGCCCAATCAGGGGCCGTTTACGCTTTACAACGCGTCGGTGAGCGTGTCCTATGCGCTCGATATTTTCGGCGGCAATCGCCGGGCGCTGGAAGCGCTCATGGCGCAAGTCGACTATCAGTCGTTCGAATTCGAAGCGGCACGGCTCTCGCTCGCAGGCAATGTGGTTTCGACTGCGGTTCGGCGTGCGTCTTTAAGGCAGCAGATCACCTTGACGCAGCGCCTCGCGGACACCCAGGCGCGGCAACTCAAGATCACCGAAGGACGGTTTGCGGCAGGCGGCGTCTCGCAACTCGATGTACGCAGCCAGCGCACGCTGCTCGCGCAGACCCGTGCATCGTTGCCGCCACTCGCGACACAACTTGCGCAGACCGACCATCAACTCGCAATCCTGCTTGGCATGCCGCCCTCGAAGTCGGACTTCGCCGACCTGACGCTCGATTCGCTGCATCTGCCGGATACGTTGCCGCTCACATTGCCGTCGACGCTCGCGCGCGAACGGCCTGATATCCGCGCATCGGAGGCGTTGTTGCATCAGGCGAGCGCGAATGTCGGTGTGGCGACGGCGAACCTGTACCCGCAATTTTCCATTTCGGCTGGGATCGGTTCGGAACGCGCGAACATCCAGGACGTGGTCAGTGGGCTGAATATCTGGAATTTCGGCCTCAATCTGACGCAACCGATTTTCCGCGGCGGCGAATTGCGCGCGAAGAAGCGTTCTGCACAGGCGGCTTACGATGCGGCGCTCGCCGATTATCAGCAGACGGTGTTGCAGGCTTTACAACAGGTTGCGGACACGTTGACGGCACTGCAAAACGATGCTCATGAACTGCAGGCTCGCGATGATGCCACCCAGCAGGCGCAAGCGAGTCTGCTTATCGCACAAGCGCAGTATTCGGCGGGCGGCGTTAGTCAATTCGGCCTGCTCGATACACAGCGCCAAGTATTGCAAACCGCGCTCGACCGTACCCGCGCGCAAGCCGACCGGTTCGCCGATACGGCTGCTTTGTTTCAGTCGTTGGGTGGTGGATGGCAGGCTGTCGCGACTTCAACGCCGTAGCCATCCCATCCAATACGGCTGAGCTGCGTCAGTCGCCGGGTGACGGGTGGCAGGCTGCGGCAACTTTAGCGCCGTAGCCATTCCACGCCACCGCACTGCCGTTACGCCGCCACCGCCCGCGCTGCATTGCGCCCACGCAGCCATTCCAACGCAAGCAAGAGACACGTCGAGAACACGATAAGAATCGTTGCCAGCGCCGCGATAGTCGGGCTGATGTTCTCTCGAATACCGGTGAACATCTGACGCGGCAAGGTCGTCTGATTCGCGCCTGCCAGGAATAGCGTCACGACCACTTCATCGAACGAAGTCGCAAACGCGAACAGCGCGCCCGAAATCACGCCCGGCGCAATCACCGGCAACGTGATACGGAAGAACGTCTTCACCGGATTCGCACCCAGCGACAAACTCGCGCGCACCAGGTTGTAGTTGAAGCCTTGCAACGTCGCCGCCACCGTCGTCACCACAAACGGCACGCCGAGCGACGCATGCGCGAGAATCAACCCGATATACGTATTCGCCAGCCCAAGCGGCGCAAAAAACAGATACATGCCGACGCCGACCACCACCACCGGCACGATCATCGGTGAAATCAGAACCGCCATAAGCAAAGCCTTACCGCGGAAGTTCGCCTTGGTCAGGCCGATTGCCGCCAGCGTGCCGAGTACAGTCGCCACGACAGTTGCCGAAGGCGCAACGATAAAGCTGTTCTTGGCCGCCATGCGCCATTCGTTGGACCCGATCAGATTCTCATACCAGCGCAGCGACCAGCCCGGAATCGGATACACCAGAAACGTGCTCGACGAAAATGACAACGGCACAATCGCCAGCACTGGCAGAATCAAATACAGCAGCGTGAGCACAGCCAGCGCGCGCAGCGCGAAATACCACACGCGTTCAATCAAGGACGTATGCGGCGCAAACAAGGGCTTGGCAAGTTTCATCGCGAGTAAGCTCCGTTCAGGCGATCAGCCGAGGCTCAGGGACGAACGCGTAAAGCGTCCGTAGATGACATACAGCACGAGCGTCGCGGCGAGCAGCAAGCCGCCGAGTGCGCACGCCATGCCCCAGTTGATCGTCACGTTGGTGAAGTACGCGACGTAGTAGCTGACCATCTGATCGTTCGGTCCGCCGAGCAAGGCTGGCGTGATGTAGTAACCGATCGCCAGAATGAACACCAGCAACGCACCCGCGCCGATGCCCGGATAAGTTTGCGGCACATACACGCGCCAGAACGCGGCGAACGGATGACTGCCAAGCGAGATCGCGGCGCGCTGATAGGTCGGCGGAATCGACTTCATCACGCTATACAGCGGCAGGATCATGAACGGCAGCAGAATGTGCGTCATCGAGATGTACACGCCCGTGCGGTTGAACAGCAGCGACAGCGGATCGTGCAACAGTCCGCTGGCGATCAGTGCCTTGTTCACCAGCCCTTCGCTTTGCAGAATCACGATCCATGCGGCCACGCGTACGAGGATCGAGGTCCAGAACGGAATCAGCACGAGGATCATCACCAGATTCGCGCGACGATCGGAAAGCGTCGAAATCCAGTAAGCGAGCGGGTAACCGAGCAGCAGCGCGAAAATGGTCACGACCGCGCCGATCACAAAGGTGCGGCTGAACACGTGGAGATAAATCTGTTGATCCGGATCCGTCTCGATGATGTGACCGAATCCGTCCTGCTTGTGGTCCAAAGAGGCCAGCAGATAAAACGGCGAGTAGGCACCGGAATTCTTCGCGATCGCCTGCCAGTACGCGACGTTGTTCCAGCGTTCGTCGAGTTCGACGAACTTGGCGTGCATCTGGGCAGGCGTGAGCGTCAATGGCTTGCTGTTGTCGTCGACGAACGGCATGGCGTGTGCGGACTTCGCGACGAGCGAGCGGTAACCGGGAATCTCAACGTTCAGCCGTCGCGCCAGCGCGCCCATGCCGTCGCTATCGGCAATCGCCGTGAGATCGGTCGCCAACGCAACGTAAGCGGCATCAGGGGGCGGCGTCTTGCGATCCCACCCGCTCAACGCATTCAGCGTATGCGGCAGGGCGTTGACTACTTCAGGATTCTGCGCGGCGCGCGTCAATAGCGCGCCAATCGGCACGACAAAAATCAGCAGTAGAAAAATGGCGAGTGGCGCAATCAGCAACAGCGCCATGGCGCGCTTCTTCGCTTCCGCGGCCTTTAGTTCTCGCTTAAGTCGAACATTCGACTCAGGCGTCGAATCGGCGGCGATCGTCATCGTAGTCACACCTCGTCTCCTCGATCCGGAGTTGACGCTTCAGCTGTCGGCTGGAGTTAGCGCTTTAGCGTGTCGACCAGAGTTCGCGCTTTAGCGCGCTACTCTGGTCCCATGCAGAGCACTTACTCCAGCCCCTTGCAAAGCACTTACTCCGGTCCTATGCATCCGGCCGCTCGCGCACATCGCGAAGACATGCGTTTGCGTTTCATTGCATTGATGCGGCGCGGCTTCACTATAAAAGCCGCGCCTTCTCACACCCGGCTAATTACTTCGAAGCCCACGACGAAAAACGTTGCTCCAGCTCATCGCCATGGTCGGTCCAGAACGAGAGGTTCTGCAGCACGGCGTTCTTGCCGTTGGCCGGCGAATTCGGCAGATTGGACAGCGTCTTCGCATCGAGCGCCTTGATGGCCGCCACGTTCACCGGACCGTACGCGATGTTATGCGCGTAGTCCTGCTGCGGCTTCGACGAGATCGAATAGGCAATGTACTTCTCAGCCAGCGCCTTGTTCGGCGTGCCCTTCGGAATCGCCCAGTAGTCGAGATCGTAAATGCTGCCGTTCCACACCACCTTGAGGTTCTTGCCTTCCTTCTGCGCGGCGTCGATACGGCCGTTGTACGCGGTGGACATCACCACGTCACCCGCGACGAGGAATTGCGGCGGCTGCGCGCCCGCTTCCCACCACTGGATGTTCGGCTTCAGTTCGTCGAGCTTCTTGAACGCGCGGTCCTGGCCTTCCTTGGTGGCGAGCACCTTGTAGACATCCTTCGGCGGCACGCCGTCGGCCATCAGCGCGAATTCGAGGTTGTAGCGCGCGCCCTTGCGCATCGCGCGCTTGCCCGGGAATTTCTTCACGTCCCAGAAGTCGGCCCAACCGGTCGGCGCGGTTTTCAGCTTGTCGGCGTTATACGCAAGTGCCGTCGACCACACGAAGAAGCCCACGCCGCAGGTTTGCGGCGCTTCCGGAATCAGATCGGTCTTCTTACCGATCTTCGACCAGTCGAGCTTCTCATACAGCCCTTCGTCACAGCCACGGCCGATGTCGCCCGATTCGACTTCCACCACGTCCCAGTTCACATGCTTCGCTTCGACCATCGCCTTCACTTTGGCCTGCTCACCGTTGTATTCGACGGCGGTCACCTTGTTGCTGGTTTGCGTTTCGAACGGCTGGTTGAATGCGACCTTTTGCGCGTCGCCGTTCGCACCGCCGAAATTGACGACCGTCAGTTCGGCAGCATTGACTTGCGCGGCGCCCAGCACGAGCGCCACAGCACCGACAGCGATGGCGCAGCGCGATTTCCCGATCTTGCTCATGGTGTGTTGCTCTCCTTTGGTGGTGTGCTTCAAGCTACGTACAGTGCGACTTGTTATGTGCTGCTTTGGTGAACTGCTTCTTTTGCTTCTTTTGCCTGCGTCGAACGACCTACGACCCACGCATTGCACGCGCTCACGCCCCCGCAAACACCCGCAGATGCTCGGGCGCAAACTCGAGCGCGACGGGCGCGCCAGGTGCGAAGGTGTCAAGTGCATCGGTGCCGAGCGGCACCTTCACGAAGCACTCGTCCTGCTCCGGCAGACCACAGCGCATGCGCACGTGGTCGCCGAAATAAATCAGCCCGCGCGCTTCACCGCTTAGCGCATTGGCGCCGGGCCGAGACACACCGTTGGCGAGCTTCATACGCTCAGGCCGGATACAAGCGACCGCCGGCGTGCCCGCCCGCGCACCGCCGATATTGCGTCCCTTAAGTCGCGTGCCGTCAATCAGATGAAACTCGCAGTACTCGCCGTCGACGTTGGCGATCGTGCCTCGCAGCTTGTTGCTGTCGCCGATGAAGTTCGCGACGAACTCGTTGCACGGCGATTCGTACAGACGGTCCACGGTGTCGAGTTGCTGCACGATGCCTTTGTCGAACACGGCAACGCGGTCGGACATGGTCAGCGCTTCGCCCTGATCGTGCGTGACATACACGAACGTCACGCCGAGCTTCTCGTGCAATGATTTAAGTTCATACTGCATGTGCTCACGCAACTGCTTGTCGAGTGCGCCGAGCGGTTCGTCCATCAGTACGAGCTTCGGCTCGAACACGAGCGCGCGCGCCAAGGCAATACGTTGCTGCTGGCCGCCGGAAAGCTGCGCCGGGTAACGCTTCGCGAAGCTCTCCATGCGCACCATCTTCAGCGCGTTATTCGTGCGATGCGAACGCTCTTCCGCGGAATGTTTGCGCACCGTGAGCGGATATGCGACGTTCTGCTCGACCGTCAAATGCGGAAACAGCGCGTAGTTCTGAAACACCATGCCGATGTTGCGCTTGTGCGGCGGCACGGTATTGAGCAGCGTGCCGTCGAGCCAGATCTCGCCGCCGGTGGGGAATTCGAAGCCCGCCAGCATCATCAGACATGTGGTTTTCCCTGATCCGGACGGCCCGAGCAGCGTCAGGAATTCGCCCTGATAGATATCCAGATCGAGTTGTTTGACGACCAGCGTTTCGCCATCGTACGTCTTGCGTACACCTCGAAAGCTGACGATCACGTCATCGGTTTTCATACCCTCGTCTCCTCTGCGGTCCGACTGGCTCCCCCGGCAAAACGGCGGGATTGCATTAATTGCGTGGCTCACTATAGTCCCTTACGGTTCTACAATATGGAACCATTTCATTATTCCGGATAGAACCACTTGGACACCGTGATCTTGTCGGATTGGCTTGCCGCGCGGCTCGACCGCACGGCCGCCGAACCGGTCTACAGACAGACGTTGCGGCTGATGCAGCAGGCCATCCTGACCGGCCAGTTGCCGCCCGGCACCAAGCTGCCCAGTTCGCGCACGCTCGCCGAAGACCTCGGCATCGCACGCAATACGGTGCTGCACGTCTACGATCAGTTGACCGCCGAAGGCTATGTGATCTCGACCACCGGCAGCGGCACCTATGTTGCTGACACGCGGCCGGACACGGCTGCCGTGAATGCACGCAAGAAGCCGACAGTGGCGAGTGTCAATGTGGACGGCGCCGATCAAGCCGCCGAGGCCTTGAAGCCGCCAAAACGCGATCTAGGCGACCTCTCCACGCGCGGGCGCAGGCTCATTGATCAGGCTGGCGTCTCCGCCAAACAGTGGGGCGCATTCATGCCGGGCGTGCCCGACGTCGCCGAATTTCCGGCGCGTACATGGAGCCGCTTGCAGGCAAGGCTGTGGAAGGAAGCCAATCCCGATCTGCTGACCTATGCGCCGGGCGGCGGCTATCGGCCGTTACGGCGCGCGCTGTCCGATTACCTGCGCGTCGCGCGCTCGGTGAATTGCACGCCCGATCAGATCATCATCACGACGGGCATTCATCAGTCGATCGATCTGACCGTGCGTCTATTGACCGACGTCGGCGATCGCGCGTGGGTGGAGGAGCCGTGCTATTGGGGCGCGCGCAGCGTGCTGCAATCGTCAGGGATTACGCTGGTGCCGGTGCCGGTGGATGACGAAGGCCTCAACCCTCGCGAGCAGGATCTGCAACAGCCGCCGCGGTTGGCGCTCGTCACGCCGTCGCACCAATATCCGCTCGGCATGGTGATGAGTCTCGCGCGCCGCCGCACGTTGCTCGAATACGCACGCCAGCACAACGTCTGGATCATCGAAGACGACTACGACAGCGAGTTCCGCTATGGCAGCCGTCCGCTCGCGTCGTTGCAAGGGCTCGACGACGCCGGCCAGGTGATCTACGTGGGGAGTTTGGGGAAGATGCTGTTTCCGGGTTTGCGGATCGGTTACATGATCGCGCCGGAACATCTGGTGGATACGTTTCGCACGGGCGTCGCCGAGCTGTACCGCGAGGGGCAACTGATGCAGCAGGCGGTGATGACCGATTTCATCATGGACGGCCATCTCACATCGCATGTTCGCCGTATGCGCGCGCTCTACGGCGAACGCAGGCAGATTCTGATCGACGCGATCACCGCGCGTTTCGGCAACGAACTGCCAGTGATGGGCGACGAGGCCGGCCTGCATCTGGTGCTCGGCCTGCCCGATCATGCGAACGATCGCGCGGTAACAGCTGCGGCTTACGATGCCGGCGTGATCGTGCGGCCGCTCGCCGCTTACTACAGCAGCGAGACGCCCGCACGGCGCGGACTGTTGCTGGGATACGCCTGCGTGGCGAACGAGAAGATCGGCCCGGCATTCGACACGCTCGCGCGCGTGATCGAGCAGACGGTGTTGAAGAAGACGCCGACGCGTGCCGCCTGAACGCATCACTTCAAGCCGAAGTCAACCCGCGTCGTCGCACCCTTGTCCTGGATGCCATCTGCGTTCAGCTTCGGCGCGACGATAAACACACGGCTGCTGTCGATCTTGCCCTCGAAATACTGCTGCACGGCTTGCGCGCGTTGTTGGGCGAGCTGCCGCAAGCTGGCGTCGTCGATCGGAGCGTTGGCGGCCATCGCGGCCTTCATCTCGTCGTCCGGCAGGCTCTTGGTCAAGCCGACAAAATTGCGCGGCTTCTTGAAGTCGGCCGCCTTGTAGGCCTTGGTCAAGTACTTGTCGTATTCCTTCGGATCCACAGTGACGGTTGACAGATCCACGCTCTCGCCATTGCCCACCACGTCTTTGATCTTCTGCTGCTTGACCTCGCGTTCGACGTATTGCGCGCGCAGGCCCGGTTCGTCGATCGCCGGATCGACACGGCCGATCAGATCGATACGGATCGAACTCTTGTCGGCGAGCGCTTTCACGATGGTGTCTAGCTTCTTGTCCGCAGTGTCGGACAGTTTCGCCGACCCCGGTTCGAACTCGACATAGCCCAATTCCTCGCCACTGCCGCCGAAGGCATTGGCGATCAGCGAGAACGGCGCGGTGACGGCCTTCTGCAGCAGATTGAGCACCGCGTGCCAGATCAGGCCGCCGATGCTGAACTCAGGATTCGACAACGAACCCGACACTGGAAGGTTCACGTCGATTTCACCGCGCGAATTTTTCAGCAGCGAGATCGCGAGACGCACCGGCAGCTTGGTCGCCGTATCGTTCTCGACGTGATCGCCGAACGTGAGCTGATCGATGAAAATATGATTGTTCGCGTTCAACTGGTCGTTATCGAGCTGGTAGTGCAGATCGACGTTGAGCTTGCCCTTGGTGATCGGATAGCCGGCATATTTCGCCGAATACGGCGTGAGGTTGGTGAGTTCGATATCGTGCGCGCTCGCAGTCAGATCGAGCGCCGGTTTCGCGATCAGCGGATTGACCGTACCGCGAATCGACAGCGGACCATTAGCCGCCAGTTTCGCGGCAATGTCCACGGGAGCGGGTGTAGTCGTTTGCGTGCCGAACGCGCCGACCGTGCCTTGAATGCCGACCAGGTTCGCGGTGTAGTTCGGCTTGATGAAGTTGTCGGTGTACGTCACGCGGCCCTGTTGCAGAACCAGTTGCCCGAAGTGCAATTTGACGGGGTTTTGCGGCGGCGTTGCGGCCGTGACCGTGGTGGGCGTAGCGGACGACGCCGGTACCGGCGCGGACGCCAGCTCTGGCGAGGATGCAGCTTGCGGCGTCAACGGCACGGGTTCCGTGCCGCTCTTGTCGCGCGTCAGCGATTGCGCGGCGCCGCTTTCATGCGCGACCACGTCCTTGAGATTCAGCTTGCCTTGCGCGTCGAGCAGCACACGCCCATAGAACTTCGTGAACGTGACGCGGCCGGCGTCGACCACCGTGCCGTGTTCGTCATAGTCGGCCTTCAGGTTGGTCAGCGCAAGCGAACCCCAGCCTGCGAACGGGTCCGAGGTTGCCTTGTCGATCATCCGCACATCGACGAGCGCCACGTCGCCGCGGTACGTCGCCTTCAACGCCTTCGCCTGACTCAGCGCGAGATCGCCATTCGCGTTGAGCAACGCGCTCGCGATCAGCGCATTCAACTTGCTGCCGAAGTACGGTTCGAAGGCCGCCGCATCCAGGCGGTTCGCATTCACCTTGACGGCCACCTTGAGCGGCGTCGCCGTGACATCGCCTTTTACGCCGAGGGTGCCTTTCTTGTTGAGCGTCGCCTGCAGATCGACCGGCAGCGGCTTACTCAGATCGTCGCTGATCTGCTGCACCTTCAATTGCAGCGGTGTCACGCTCAGCTTCACTGGATTCGGCGTGGTGTTGTCGGTGAAATTGGCGGTCGCGTCTTTCAGGTTGAGTTCGCCGATCTTGTAGTGCCACGCGGGTCCTTCCGCCTGCGCCTTCTTGACCGCATGAATCGCGGTACGCTGCTGCTCGGCCTGATGCGGACCGGCGAGCGCGGCGAGGTCGATGCTGCCGTCTTTCAGACGCTGCGCATTGACCACGAGGCCGGTCGTGTCGACGCCGGTGATATCGGCAGTGCGTCCCGCGACGTCCACCTGTTTGACCGTCACCTGGCCTTGCGCGAGCGAGACGACCGGCGCCTTGCTGCCGCGCGGCGCGAGTTTGAGCGATTGCAGATTCAGTTGCGTGTCGGTGACCATTACAGCCGCCGGCGACTTCGACCAGTTCGCATCGACGTTCGCGTTGGCAGACAACGCGCCATCGACCACCTGCGCCGCGGTCGCCGCGTCGAGGTACGGCTGCAGCAACGGCAACGGCAGTGACTTCAGATCGAGCTTTGCGTTGGCGGTCTTCGCGGCAAGGCCAAACGCACCGGCCACGCCGAGCGAGCCGGCGGCGTCCTTGAAGTCGGTATTGAGCGTGTAGTGTGCGGGGGCGGTAGCGAGCGTCGAGAAATCGGTCAGCGTGACGGCCAGTTTTTGCAGGCCGAGGTCGACCGGACGCGAGGCGGCTTCGTCGTGAACGTTGACGGTGCCGTCGTTGAGCGCGAAATGCTTGATCGACAGGTCCAGAGGCTGTGCGGTTTTGTCCGTGGTGGTTGCACCAGATGCCGCGACTGGTGCGCTCGCAGCGTTTTTAGCCGTCGTGGACGCCGACGCGGCCGCCGAGGATGCCGCTGCTGATGCAGATGCCCCTGCAGCAGGCGCAGTCGAGAACATCCGTTCGACACTCAACACGCCTTCTTTATCACGCGCAAGATTGGCGCTTGGCGCGTCGATACGGATATCGTCGAAGTGGTACAGGCTCTTCAACGGCTCCAGCGTCGCGGCAGCCACATGCACCGCATGCGCGGCGAAGAACGGCGCCTTGCTGTGATCGCGCACGTCCACATCGTTCAAATCGACGGTGCCCGCCACGCGCAACGACGGCACGTCGTTGGACATCACGAAGTTGAGCTTGAGATCGGTGGACAGCTTACCGCTCTGCACAATCACGGGCAGCTTGGTCGGCGCGTAGGAGATCAGTTGCGGCACGTCGAGCCCTTCGAAGCGCAGCGACACTTCCGATTCGCGCGACGCAGCAAACGGCTTGGTCTTGCCGTCGATAGCGAGCGGACTGCCGTCGATGCGCGCACGCAGCAACGGCTCGACGAAGATATCGGTTTTCGAAGGCAGCGTGGCAATAAACGGAACGCCGAGCTTCCATTGATCGATCACATGCGTCTCGCCGAGCAATTTGTCGTCGAACGTGATCTGGCCGTTTTCGAGGCGAATGTTCGACACCGAGAACAGCGTCGGCTTGCTCGCGGGCTTGGCCGGCTGCTTCGAGAATTTCTCGATCAGGTCGGTGAAATTGAAGCGCTGCGCATCGTAGCGAACGATATGAAAGCGTGGCGAGTCGAGTTGCACTTCGTCGATGATCGGCGCCGCGCGAAACAGCGAGCTCCACGACGGCTTCACGATGAGCCGCGAGATGTCGACGAAGTCGCCCGCGCCGCCACGCTCGCCGATATGCACGCCATCGGCTTCGAGCTTGAGCGTGTACGGATTGAGCGCAATGCGGCCGATCGTGGCGGGCCGGTCGAGTTGCTTGCTGAGTTGCTGCTCGGCAATGTGGCGAATCAACGGCGGCGCCGCAAAAAAGCCCAGCAGACCGAACAATACGAGGAAGATCAACAGACCCGTGATGACACGCCGGGTACGGCGTGACTGCGCGACGTCGCGCACGGTCTGTATGGAAGAGGCGATTGATGCTTTATTGAGGCTTGCCATGCTCGGTCTTGGGTAATGCGGCGGCAAGCCCGCCGCGAAACGAAAATCCCGCAAGCGGCAGTATAAGTGGTGAATCTTACGCGGGATAGCAATGTAAGCCGTGGCTTACACATTGTTGCACGCTACTGCAGCCCATGTCCGCCGGCACGAAGCGGCGGACATGGGCTGAACTGATTTATGCGTTACTCATGCATTGCTGTCACAGCGGTGACGCATATCACTGCTGCATTTCACGGACGCATTTCATTGGCGCATTTCACTGACGCACAACCGCCGGCGGTTGCCAGCTACCGTCAGTCGCTTCCGGCTTCGGCGCGTACAGACGCAGCATCAGTTGCAGATCGGTGCGCGGCGCCGGCAGCCAGTTGCCGCTCTTGCCGCGAGTCGACGACACCGTCACATCGAGCGAACCGTCGCGATTGCGGCGAGCACCGTTGCGATCGCCGACCGCCAGACGCGCCGGCGCGCTTTCCCCTAACGCGCCGTCCTTCGTGTAAGCGGTGATCGACCAGAAGCCGCGCACCGGCGGCAACTGGTTCGGCGCGAAGTGGATCACATAGCGGTTTGCGCCGTTGAGCGCATGACCGTCGCTGTCCTGGGTGACGACCGCGCGCACTTCATCGTCCTTCGTGCCGATGCCCGGTTGGGTCGCAGCAGCGTAAGCGCGCATCGCGTAGTCAGGGCCGTAGTTGCCCACGCCGTCGCCGAACCAGCTCCAGCCATTGCCGCTAAGCAGATTGGACGGCGGCGTGACGACGCGTTCGTGGCCGTCGGCAAGACCCGCGCCGATCGCCTCGGGCGCACTCGGCAGCTTCACCGGATCGCCAGGCGTCACGCCGAGGTCAGAAAGGATTTTCAGTGCATGCGGATCGGCCGGCGTCGGCGGATTGTCCGGCAGCGCCTGTGCGAGCCGGCTAAAGAAGCCATTTGCGTCGAGCGCGGCAACTTGCGCGGACGGTGTGCCGGAGGCGGCCGCGGCGGCGGCATCAGCGGCGTTGCTGTGCGGCGGCGTAATCGACACCGAGCGTGTGTCGCCGGCATAGACGCTCAGCGGCGCGACGCGAATAGCGCGCTGCAGCTTGCGCACGGCCGTCAGGTCGCGGGTGCCGTTCGACTGGATGCGCACGCTCACCCATGCGTTGCGGGTCGGCACGTCGACGCGCGTCACGCCCTTGGGCAGATCGCCCTGCCAGCCCGGGCCGACGAAGGCAATCGTTTGCGCCTTGATGCCAGCGGCGCGGGTGGCGAACTGTGAGCTGGTCGACCACTCTACATTGGTCCACATGTCGAGCACGCGGGCGTCGACGTAGCGGCCGTGCGAGTCGGGCAGCGACACGATCACCGGCTCGCTGCCGACGTCCAGCCAGCCGGTCGAATCGAGCGTGTCGAGACTCGGTTGCAGCGGATTGGCTGCGCCGATCGGCGGCAAGGCCTGTGCGTGGCGCAGCGTATTGATCGGCGCCTGGCCCGGATCGGTGCCGACCGCCGCGTCGCGCGCGACGCCCATCAGCACCAGCGGATAGCCGAATACATACGAATCGGCGACTTCGTCCTTGATCCAGCCAGTGGTTTTTTGCGTCGTAGACGGAGTCGACGCACAACCAGCCAGAAATGCGAGGCCTGCGAGCGATGCGCAGGTCCAGTGAAACGAAAACAGTTCTTGGCGATTTTTTATCATTCGTTCAGGTGGCAGAACGTGCGGTCCTAAGGAAGACGTCGGTGCGCGGCGGAAGCTATTTGCGTGGCCTCCCTAAGCCGAGCGCAGCCAGTCCGCGGCTTGCGTTGCCGACAACATCGGGTTGTATCGTATCCTTGTTCACCAGGCAAGCGCAAAGGCAGCAATAGCGCTTTGTAATGAGCGCGCGGACACCATTTACAGTACGGTTGATGATTTTTGTCACTCCCGTGCCGGTTCTTGCCTTGCTGGCCGCCCTTCCTGACCACTCGCCGCCCTTTTGTATCTGGAGCGTTTTATGTATATGCCCGCCCATTTTGAAGAGAACCGTCCAGAGGTTCTCCACCGCCTGATTGCCGAGCAGCCGTTCGGCGCGCTGATTACGCACGGGCCGAATGGGCTCGATGCGAACCATTTGCCATTCGAGTGGGAAGCGGGCATCCTCCGCGCCCACGTCGCCCGGGCCAACCCTGTCTGGCAGGAAGTCGCCGCCAATCCGGAAGCCCTCGTCATTTTCCAGGGGCCGACCGCCTATATCTCACCGACCTGGTATCCGAGCAAGCACGAGACGCATCGGCAGGTGCCGACTTACAACTATATGGTGGTGCACGCGCACGGCCGGATCGTCGTGCGTGACGACGAGGCGTTCGTGCGCGGCCTGGTCGCGCGGCTCACCCGCAAGATGGAAGCGGGCGAACCGGTACCGTGGAAAATGGGCGACGCGCCGGCCGACTATATCGCCCAGATGTTGGGGGCGATCGTCGGCCTCGAGATCGAGGTCACGCGACTGGTCGGCAAATGGAAACTCGGCCAGAACAAAGAGGCCGCCGACCGGCGCGGTGCGGCTGAAGCCTTGCTGGCGCGCACCAGCGACGAACAGAAGGCCGTTGGCCAGGCGATGCTGGACGCGCCGCCGGCATTCTGAGCTTTTTTGCCGATCAACCGTAGCGCGCCACAAAAACATCCTTGACCTTCCCATCATGGGAAGGTCAATACTCGGTTCATGATGCGGCCTGATGCTGCGACGAGCCTTGCCTACCATGACCGAACTTGCCACGCCGCTGCGTCCCGCGGACGCTACGCCCTCCAGAACCACCGAACTCGACATCGGCGGAATGACCTGCGCCTCGTGCGCGATGCGCGTAGAGAAGGCGCTGGCCAAAGTGCCGGGGGTCACGCGCGCGTCGGTGAATCTCGCCACTGAAAAAGCCAGCATCGACAGCAACGCTGCCGTCGACCCCGAAACGCTCGCCGGCGCCGTGCGCAAAGCGGGCTATGAAGCCACGCCGTCGGCGCACCCGGACGTCACACCAGCGCAAACTTCGCACGCCACGGAACTGGCGATCGGCGGGATGACTTGCGCTTCGTGCGCGATGCGCGTGGAGAAGGCACTCGCGAAAGTGCCGGGCGTCGCGAGCGTGTCGGTGAATCTGGCGACCGAAACGGCAACCGTCAATCCAGGCGACGCAGGCATAGATGCCGACACCGATGCGCTAATCGCAGCAGTCAAGAAAGCCGGTTACGATGCAACGCTGCTGGCGCCGCCAGACGCACCAGCGTCCGCCGCCGACACTGCCGCCCTCGCCTCCGCCGCAGAAAGCAAACGCAACCAGACCCGCCGCGAACTAGCGGCCGTGCTCGCCTCCGCCGTGCTGACGCTGCCGCTCGTCCTGCCGATGGTCGGCGAATGGTTCGGCTTGCACGCGATGCTTTCCCCCTGGCTGCAATTCGCCCTCGCCTCGATCGTGCAGTTCGTGTTCGGCGCGCGCTTCTATCGCGCGGCCTACCGTGCAGTGCGGGCCGGTGCCGGGAACATGGATTTGCTGGTGGCACTCGGCACGTCGGCGGCTTATGGAATCAGCGTCTACGAACTGGCGACCCATCCGGGCGACATGACGCATCTGTATTTCGAAGCGTCGGCGGTAGTGATTACGCTGGTGCGTTTCGGCAAATGGCTCGAAGCACGCGCCAAACGCCAGACAACGGATGCGATCCGCGCGCTCAACGCGCTGCGCCCCGACCGCGCGCGCATCCGTGTCGGCGCGGACGAACGTGAAGTACCGCTCGCGCAAGTGCGGGTCGGCACGGTGGTAATTGTGCGTCCCGGCGAACGCGTGCCGGTCGACGGCGCGGTGCTCGAGGGCCGCACCCATATCGACGAATCGCTGATTACCGGCGAAAGCCTGCCAGTGCCGAAGCAGGCCGCCGATCCGGTTACTGCCGGTTCGATCAACGGCGAAGGCGCGATTGCGGTGACGACCACCGCGATCGGCGCGGAAACGACCCTCGCACGAATCATCCGCCTCGTGGAAAGCGCACAGGCCGAGAAGGCGCCGATCCAACGTCTGGTCGACCGCGTCAGCGAGGTCTTCGTGCCGGCGATCCTGGCGATTGCGGCGCTCACGCTGGTGGGCTGGCTGATTGCAGGCGCGGGTGGCGAAACCGCGATTCTGAATGCGGTCGCCGTGCTGGTGATCGCCTGCCCGTGCGCGCTCGGACTGGCGACGCCCGCGGCCATCATGGCCGGCACCGGCGTCGCTGCGCGGCGTGGCGTACTGATCAAGGACGCCGAGGCGCTGGAAACCGCGCATCGGGTGACTATCGTCGCGTTCGATAAAACCGGCACGCTGACGCTCGGGCAACCTTCGGTGACGGCGTTCGAGGCGATCGGCGGTATCGGGCGCGACGAGGCGTTGGCGCTCGCCGCGGCCGTGCAGCGGCATAGCGATCACCCGTTGGCGCGGGCAGTGGTGAAGGCGTATGAAGCGGCACAGGTGGGCAATCTGCGAGACGACACCGCGGTTGAAAACGCGTCGACGAATGGCGGCGTTGGGGCGCTGGGTGAGAGCACGCTGGACGCTTCAGCTTCTGTTGCAATAGCGAAGGTCGCGACGGAGTCGCCGGTTGCGACACTCACAGCAAGCGCCGCACGCGCGGTACCCGGGCGCGGCGTGGAAGCTGACGTCGATGGCCGCACCCTGGCGCTTGGCAGCACGCGCTGGCTCAACGAACTCGGCATCGTGTTGCCGCCGCAACTCTCCGAACACGCAAAACAGCTCGAAGCCGCCGGCAATACCGTCTCCTGGCTGATGCAGCGCACACCGCTTGCGCCCACCGCGCTCGCACTGATCGCCTTCGGCGACACAGTCAAACCAACCGCCCGCGCGGCGGTCGAACGGCTCGCCCAAATGGGCGTCAAAAGCGTGCTCGTCACCGGCGACAACCACGGCAGCGCAGCGAGCGTCGCCCAGGCGCTCGGCATCGCCGAATTCCACGCCGAAGTCCTGCCTGACGACAAGGCCCGCGTGATCCGCGACCTGAAGATCCGCAGCGCTGGCATCGTCGCGATGGTGGGCGACGGCATCAACGACGCCCCCGCGCTCGCTGCCGCCGACATCGGCATCGCGATGGCGACCGGCACCGACGTCGCGATGCAGGCGGCCGGCATCACATTGATGCGCGGCGATCCGGCGCTGGTGGCCGACGCCATCGACATTTCGCGCAGGACCTGGCGCAAGATCCAGCAGAACCTGTTCTGGGCGTTCGTCTACAACCTGATCGGCATTCCGCTGTCCGCCTTCGGCTTGCTGAACCCGATGCTGGCCGGCGCGGCGATGGCGTTTTCGAGCGTAAGTGTCGTCACCAATGCGCTACTGCTGCGCACGTGGCGTGGTGGTGCGTCGGCGCGTTGACAGCAATATGCGCCGCCATATTACGCAAAGCTTTCGAAAGGCGGCGCTGCGCCGTCATCAAAACTCCACGTCCAGTTCGTCAATCTCCTCCACTTCCTGCTGCGCGTCCGTGATCCATTGCTGCATTTCAGGCAGCGCCATGATGCGCTGCCCATAGTCGACAATCTCCGGATCCAGCTTGACGTCGTAGGTAACGAAACGCGTCACCACCGGCGCGTACATCGCGTCCGCCGCGCTACGCTCGCCGAACAGAAACGGCCCGCCGTACTGCCTCAGGCACTCGCTCCAGATCGTCACGATACGGTCGATATCCGATTGCGCCCGCGCCCACACCTTGAAGCCCGGAAAATGCGCTTTCAGATTCATCGGCAATGCCGAGCGTAGCGAAGCAAAACCGGAATGCATCTCGCCGCAAATCGAGCGGCAATGCGCTCGCGCGCGGATGTCTTTCGGCAACAGCGCCGCTTCCGGTTTCAACTCGTTCAGATATTCGGCAATCGCCAGGGTGTCCCAGATCTTGATGCCGTCGTGAAAGAGACACGGCACCAAAATTGACGGCGACAGCAGCAGCAATTCGGCGCGCGCGGCGGGATCGTCGATCGGCATCACGATCTCGTCGAACGGCAGGCCACTGAACTTCGTCAGCAGCCAGCCGCGCAGCGACCACGACGAATAGTTTTTGCTGCTGATGGTGAGCGTGGTATTCGTCATACGTTTCTCCTCCATATGAGGCGTTCGGCCGACGCCTGACGATGCGCGTGCACGTTGCCGTGCGCGGGCGCACCAAAGCGCGGCAATTTCGGCCCGCTGGCATGACTCGCGCAAATGCTATGCCAGCGTGCAGTGACGGTCACGTCAGTGCGAAGGCATAATTGGCACATGACTTGCCTCTATTCGGGCTCCTTCCTTTCCTGCACTCGTGCGAAGGTTATGAACCTGTTCGCATATCCCACATACCAGGCTTTCGCCGACATCATGCTGCCGATGCGGCACGGCGCTGCGCTGGTGAATCATTCGCTCGACGCATGGCCCGCGTTTGGCGACACGTCGCATGGACGCTCGATACGCGCCGCCTGCGAGTTGCTGACGCTCGCCGGACTCACGCCTGTCAGGCCGCCATTCGCCATCGATAGCGTAGTGACGGAAGGCAAATCCGTGCAAATCGTCGAGGAAGTGGCAGCGCACACGCCGTTCTGTTCGCTGTTGCATTTTCGTAAGGATGCCTCCCTTTCTCATCCGCAACCGCGCGTGCTGGTGATCGCGCCCATGTCCGGCCACTTCGCGACGCTGCTGCGCGGCACAGTGCGCACGATGCTGGCCGAGCACGACGTCTACATCACCGATTGGCACAACCCACGCGACGTACCGCTAAGCCAAGGCCGTTTCGGCTTCACCGAATTCGTGCAGCACTTGATCGACTTCACCGAGACGATCGGACCGGGCGCGCATCTGCTGGCGGTGTGTCAGCCGACGGTCGCCGCGTTGGCCGCGGTCGCGCTGATGGCCGCCGACGACAACCCCGCGCAGCCCGCCAGCATGACGCTGATGGCGGGCCCGCTCGACACGCGCATCAACCCGACACGTGTCAACGAACTGGCCAAGAGCAAGCCAATCGAGTGGTTCGAGCAGAACCTGATCAGCGCGGTGCCGTTCGGTTTTGCGGGCGCGCACCGTCGCGTGTATCCCGGCTTCGTGCAACTGACCGCGTTCATGTCGATGAACCTCAGCCGCCATCTCGACTCGTTCGAGAGCATGCATTACGAGCGTGCCAAAGGCGATCCGGCGAAGGCTGAGACGATCTGCACTTTCTATGAAGAATACTTCGCGACGATGGATCTGACGGCCGATTTCTATCTGGAGACCGTCGATACGGTTTTTCAGAGGCATGCACTGCCGTTGCATGAGCTCGAGGTGGAGGGGCGGCTTGTAGAGCCTTCAAAGATTCGCCGCACTGCGCTGCTCACGGTCGAAGGAGAAAAGGACGATATCTGCGCGGTTGGTCAGACCCTCGCTGCGCAGGACATGTGCGACAAGTTGAGGCCGTATCTGAAGACCCATCATGTGCAAACCGGCGTGGGGCACTATGGCGTGTTCAATGGGCATCGGTGGGAGCGGCAAATTTATCCGCGCGTGCGGGCGGTGATTTACGACAACGAACCGCGTGCGGTGGTGGTGAGTTCGCAAGCGCGCACGATCCAGCCGGTGTCGGTGGCCGCGGCTTCCGAGGTGATTGCGGCAGCACCGGCTGCGGCGGCGGTGGTCGATGTAGAAGTGGATACCGGCGTGACTACTGCTGCGCCGAATGGAGCCGGCTCCGGCTCCGCCGCCAAGCCGCAGCAGGCGTCACCGACGCCGCGCCGGCGGCCACCGGCGACGCAATAATCTGTTCGTTCAGGTAGCCGCCACGCTCTTCCACGGCTGCACCGCCGGCACTTCGCACGGACCTTCGACTTCAATCGACTTGAAATCGGCCGGCGACACGATTTCGATGTACTCCATATCTTCAGAGTAATCGAACAGATAATGGACGATGCCCGGCGCCTGATGCACGCAATCGCCGGCGGCGACGAGCGTCTCCTTGTCGCCGTACATGAAGCGCGCCCAGCCCTTCAACATGATCACAATGTGGAAATCAGCCTCATGGCGGTGCCAACCGGTGCCTTGCTCTGGTGCGTGATTCGCCTTGACGAGTTGCGCGAGCACCTTGCCGCCGGTTGCCTGCGCGATGCCTAAATCACGGTAAAGAAAAAAGTCGCGTAGGCCCTGATCCACGTAGGGCGTGTCTTGTGGGCGGACATGGCTGAACTGCATGGCGAATTCGGTGGACATGATCGCGCTCCTGGAGAGTGAGCCGGCAGCTGAAAACGACGCGTTGGAGCGTCGGTTGCAAGCATCAAGCGGGCCAGTTTGCGGGGATGGCTATGCGTTGCTCGAAGGCGACCAGGCTGAGGACGCACCACGCATTACGCAGTGCGTCTTGCTTCAAACGCTTCGGCCGTTGCGGACCATTATGCGCTCGGGCGGAACATCTGGAACATCTCGCCAATTCCCGCGTAGTCCGCGCGGTAGCCGGCCCGCATGATCGGTTGCGCGGCGTGGGTGTCGAACAGACCGTCCTTCAGATAGGCCTCGTTGATGTGGACGCCGACCACTTGGCCAAGCGACACATAGTTATCCATCGGCTTGCCGTCGAGGGTATGTAAACGGACCACTTGCAGCAGCTTGCATTCGAGCGCGGCCGGCGATTCGGCGACGTGCGGCACGACTACGTTGCGACCCGGTGCGGGCGTAAGGCCGGCTAGTTCGAATTCGTCGACGTGTGGCGCGACCGGCGCGGAGGAGCGGTTCATCTGTTCGGCGAGCGGCTTGCTGGGCAGATTCCACACGAATTCGCCGGTCGCTTCGATGTTGGCGATGCTGTCTTTACGGCCTTCGCTGCAGAAGCCGATGATCGGCGGGAAGCTGGCAAACGCGCCGAAGAAGCTGTAGGGCGCGAGGTTCAGGGTGCCGTCGGTAGCGCGTGAGGAAATCCAGCCGATCAGGCGCGGGGCGACGATGGCCTTGAACGGGTCATGCGGGAGACCGTGACCGGCAGCGGGGTCGTAGAAGTAGTGGGACATGGGTTCGCGTTGGGGTTTGCGGGTGAGGCGGGAGGTATTTATACCGCAGAGTGGCGAGGGCTGCTGAGAGCGGATTTGAAGCGGACTGCTGCTATTTGCCTCTTGCGTGGATTCCGGTTCATCGGTTGGCTTCGCGTGTCGTCTTAACAGGCCTGGACCTGTAAATCGAAATTACATCCTACAACCTGTATTATCCATTTACAGCTTATTGCCTGTATTTGTGTGCTACAGTCCAGAGACTGTACGGGCCTGAAGAAAATCCGATGGACTACGCTATCAAGACGCTAAGCCAGCTCCGCCCCATTCTGCTGGGCTTCCGCAAGTCCGCAGGGCTTACACAAGCTGCGGTGGCCGAACTGCTAGGCATTACCCAGCAAAGCTACGCGCAAATGGAAGCCAATCCGGCATCGGCGAGCGTCGAGCGGCTTTTTAAGGTCATGCGTTTGCTGAACGTGAAATTGCGTATGTGCCAGGCATCATCAGCGCCAAGCAGTGAACCAGCGCAGGCCGACACGTCGAAGCTTCAACGGCACGTCCCCGCCGCCAGGAAAGCGAAAGTTCCGTCGGCCTCCGACCGCTCAGGCCGAACTCAGAAGGCATCGAGTTCGAAGCAGCCTCTTGGGGCAATCACGACCAAAAAGAAACGGGAAAACTGGTAATCATGGCGCACCGCTCTCAGACGCAACGACTCGACATCTGGATGAACGGCCTGCCCGTCGGCTACTGGGAAAAAACACGGGAAGGTGACCGCCTGAGTTATCTCGACGAGTGGATCGAAGACGAACAGGGGCGCCCTCTTTCCCTGTCGATGCCGTTCACACCCGGGAATCAACCGTACCGCGGGGACGTGGTCAGCGCATTCTTCGACAATTTGCTTCCCGATAGCGATGCGATCCGCCGGCGATTGGCTCAACGGCATCGCACGGGCAGCACGAATGCTTTTGACCTGCTAGTAGCGCTTGGTCGTGACTGCGTCGGTGCGATCCAGCTACTCCCACCTGACGAGCTACCCACTGATCTTTACGACATTTCCGGAACGCCATTATCCGGGCCGCAGATCGCGCAGTTGCTGCGCAATGCAACCTCGGCAGCGCCGCTCGGCCAATACGATAACGGTGCCGATCTGAGGTTATCGATTGCCGGCGCCCAGGAGAAAACTGCGCTGCTGCGCCATGATGACCAGTGGATATACCCGACCGGCAGCACGCCGACCACGCATATCTTCAAGCTTCCGCTCGGCCTGGTTGGGAACATGCAGGCGGACATGCGAACCTCGATCGAAAACGAATGGCTGTGCTCGAAAATCGTATCGGCGTATGGACTGCCAGCGGCAAATTGCGAGATTGCCACGTTCGAGGATCAGAAAGCGCTGGTGGTCGAACGCTTCGACCGCAGGCTGTCGAGCGACGCGAGCTGGATCGTGCGCCTCCCCCAGGAAGACATGTGCCAGGCCACTGGAAGGCCTCCACACCTGAAGTACCAAGCCGACGGTCGGCCGGGTATCGCCGAGATCATGGAGGTATTGCTCGGCTCAGAAAACGCGGATCAGGATCGACGACAGTTCTTCAAGACCCAACTCGTGTTCTGGCTACTGGCAGCAACGGATGGCCACGCGAAGAACTTCAGTATTTTTCATCTGCCCAGCGGTTTGTACCGATCGACGCCACTTTATGACGTGCTATCCGCACATCCGATCATTGGCCCCGGGCGCAATCAGATTGCGCGTCAGAAGGCGAAGATGGCGATGGCCGTTCGTGGCAGTACCAATCACTATCTGATCGACAAGATCCAGCGGCGGCACTGGATCGAACAGGCTCGGCAGGTTGAGTTCGGAAGCGAGACGGCGCAGGACATCATTGCTGAAGTGGTTGACGCGACTGATCATGTGATCAGTGCGGTGGATGCGCTGGTGCCCTCGGGATTTCCGGACGGACTGGCCGAATCGATTCTGGGTGGGGTTGGGAAGCAGCGGGATAGGTTGGTCGCGGCGTCAAGACTCAGGGAAGATGCCTGATCGCCGCGCAACTGATGGTCTTAACCTCGGCTAATCACCCGCTTGCGGCCGGCTTTAACCTGCGCCAGATGCGCCTCGTCCCATTCATAGAAACCAGTGCCGCTGCGCACGCCGACACGCCCCGCGTTGACTTGCGCACGCAGCAGATCGAGCACGTCTTCGTCTTTAGCGAGTTCCGGCATCAGATGCGTGGAGATGTCGAGGAAGGTGTCAAGGCCGCCCATGTCCGCGCCCTCTAGCGGTCCGACGATCCCCCACCGGCGCCCGAGCGACGCCTTCATGACCCGATCGACCACGTCAGGTGTCGCCGCCCCCGAGCGCACGATGTTCAACGCCTCGCGCAGCACCGCGAACTGCAACCGGTTGCCGACAAAACCCGGAATCGCCTTCGTCAGCACCACCGGTTCCATGCCGATCGCGCTCATCAACGCGGCGGTCTGCTCAGTCACTTCTGGCGCGGTTGCGGTACCCGGTACGACCTCGACGAGCGGGATCATGTGCGGTGGATTCCAGAAATGCGCGATCAGAAAACGCTCCTTCGCGTGCAACGGAGCAACCAGTTGATCGGGCGGGAAACCGCTGGTATTGCTCGCGAGGATTGCATCGTCCGCCATCAACTCAGCCAGCGACGCATACAGGCGATGCTTCAGTTCGAGCACCTCGGGAATCGCCTCGATCACGAATTGCGCCGACGCCATGACGTCGAGCTGCGCATGCGTCTCGATGCACGCGAGCGCCGCCCGTTTGGCGGCGTGGTCGATGCGTCCGGCGTCGATCAGTTCGTCGAGCACCGCTTCCGCCTTCGGCATAACGCTCGCGAGGCGCGCCGGGTCGACATCGTGAACGATCGTCCGGTGCCCGTGCAATGCGCTTTGCGTCGTAATGCCAACGCCCATCAACCCCGTGCCCACTACGCCTATGACTGCCTTGTCCACGCCGCTCTCCTGCTGCCGTCGATGAAAGCCTTGAAGCATAGCGTAGCGCGTCGTTTTCCAAGACCGAACGTGACAAAGCCGGTCTTCCATGAGGAAAGACCGGCTTTGCGGACTTCACGCCGCGACATGCGGCGCCGTCATGCGCGCATTAATAGCGCGGGGGCGGCGGGCGATGGTCACCGTGGTCGCCGTGGTCATCGTGGTGATGCGGATCGTAGTCGTGCGGATGATGACGCATCCAGTCGTCGTGAGCCCAGTAGCGATGGCCGTCCCAGTAACGATCGCCATGCCAGCCGAGGTTGATCGACACGTCCACCGGCATCATATGCGGCTGACCGTAAACCGCCGGTCCCGGACCATTCTCGACGACCACCCGTTCCTGGGCGAAAGCACTGCCGGCTGCGAGCAACGCGCCGCCCGCCAGCAAGGTTGCAACAATCGAACGCGACGTCTTGTTAAAGGTTTTCATAGCGACCTCCCATGCAAAGTTTTGTATCAAGCCAGCGCCCGTGTTCGGCAGACATCGAACCGCAATTTTGGGTTCGGACCAGACGCCGTTCGCTTGAAACCAACTTTAGCGGTGCAAACCGCATGAAGACGTGAGCACTTGTAAGCGCACATTTCATAGAGAGGGACTGATGAGGAGCAGCCTTTTGGGTTTCCGCCGCCCGTCTACAGCGCATGCGCGGTGGATCAACTGAATGGCACGACGGCACCCTGTGAGGCGCCGTTACATTCATTTCGGCCGGGAAATATTCGGAAAGACGGGGAATTGGGCGGTAACTACCCAAAAACAAAAGCCACGGCACGCGTTTCGCGGACGGTGGCTTCAATGATGCGAGGCGCACTCGAGGCGCACTCGAGGCGCACGCCCATGCGCGGTGGTCCGCGCTCAGGCCATACGACTTTGCTTTTTAGTCGCTCAGCTTGACGCCGAACAACGTGGCTTGCGCTTTGCGCACGCGCTCTGCTTCGCGGCTACGCGCTGCATACGAGTAGTCCGAATCCAGCGGCAGATGGGGCGACGCAAAGAGGTCGCTGACCTTTTGGAACAATGCAAAAATGAAGCTCATGGCGACTCCCGGTTGGTTACTGCATTTGCTAGGGTTTTCCCTTAAGAAACATTATAGGGTTTTCCCTAGTCAAAAGCTAGTGCGATGCAGCAATTTCTCGGGTGTGGTGTGTTGCCACAGGGTTTCTATTCATGGTGCGTTGCATCATGACAACGTCCCTGTTTTTCATATTTCAGGGTCAAAGCTCCGTCTACTGAAGCGTGGTCGACTGCGGCTTCCTGCTGCGCGTGGGTTTCGCGCTCGTCACGCTTTTGCGAGGGTTGACCAAGGCGGCATCGACAGCGCCGGCCGCCGCGCTCTCAGCGCGCACGAGCGTCGCGCTGTTGACGGACACGATCAGTCCCGGCAGCGTCCGCGCGGGATTGTCTTGCGGCTTGACGGAGGCGCCCGTCGCCGAAAACTCCACGTTCAACGCCCAGTGCCCCTCGTGTATGCCCTGATCGCGCAAAAGCGCGCCTAGCAGTTCCTCGATGGAATATTTGTGCTCGCTGGTCGGCATGGTGACTCCCGTCAGAAGATGCGCTGGCGTATCCGGTCCGGCTTCGCAACAGCAACGAGAGTGTAAAACGCGAAGTTTGGCTTGCGACGGGTCGGCGGCGGATAGTGTCTTACGGCGTCTATCCGACAAATCCGGAAACGGGAAACGGGAGCGGAAACCGGGAAGCGGGGAAGCGGGGAAGCGGGGAAGCGGGGAAGCGGGAGGATATGCCGGCGAATCAAGCCACCGCAACCGGCTTTCGCCGGCCCGGCGGCACCGAAGATCAGTGCGAGTTGGCTGCTTTCGTCTTGTGCGCGTGCTGCGCTCGCGCGCCGCGCTTGCCATGAGCGGGCGTCGCCGCGGCTGGCTGAGGCGCTACGGTTGCGGCTGCGTCAGAAGCAGCAGTAGCCGCCGCAGCGTTGGCCATCGCCATATGGGTGTCGAGCAAGCCGGCCATGGCGGCCTGCTGGTTCTGCATCATCTGTTCGATGCGGTGCTGCTGGGCGGTGGTTTCACGCGTCAGGCGCATCAGAAGCACCGTCTGCGTAATGCCAATCGCGACCGTCATCAGCAACGCGCCCACCACGATCGACAGCATCCATTTCATGCGGCGTGAATGGTCGGTGGCGGCGAGACGTTGATCGGCGATCACTCCATACAGGGCGTCGACAGTATCGGCGAAGGCCGTCGCACGCGCACGGTCGAGTTCAGGCGCGGCACGCAGCGCTGCCGCTGCAGCTTCGGCGCGTTGGGCTTCCCGGAACGAGGGCGCAGCGAACGCGGCGTTTGCGTGCGCGAATGCAGATGCAGATGCAGATGCGGATGCGGATGCGGATGCGGGCGTAGATACATTACCCGGCGGCTCGGCGGCCGGCTTCGGTTCAGCAGCAGCCGCACCGGACTCGGCCTCGGATTCCGACGAAGTCGACGCACGCTCCGCTCCCGCATTCGCGGCTTCGGCGCCGGCGGCTTCTCGCGAAGCCGTCGTCGCCTTGGCAAAGGTCGCCGCAAAGCGCTGCGGCGGCATAGGCGGTTTGGCACCGCCCGAACTCGATGCAGCCGCTGTATCTGCCGTCGAGGCACCCGGCTCAGCCGCCTGGCGCAGCGCGGTGACGCTGCGCGCCACGGTCGCCGCCGCCATCGCAGGCGTGAGCGGCGCGGCCGCGTCACGTGTCGACGCCGCCGGCTTCTCTTCAGCCGTCGCCTCTGCGGCACCCTTTGCATTCCCGAATGCCAACTCGCTAACAGGCGATGCCGTCGCCTCCACGGCCTCCATCTCCAACCCGCTCAATTGCGCATTCACCGGCGCCGGTTCATCGGATTTCACAGCGCGAGGCGCGCGGCGCGCTGCCCTTGCCTCCAGCGACACGCCGTCGGCATCGATCGCGCCAACTGCTGCGAGCACGACATCGGGTAATTCAAAGCCATGCAGCGTGCCTTGCCGGACGTCGATGTTCATCGCTTCCAGCGTGGCGCGGGTGGGATCGTCAGGGAACAGGTCGAGCGTGCAGTCGTCGCGTGAGGCGTCGCTCAGTTGCGCGAGACGTTGTGCCGAGCGCGCGGCGCGCGCCAGCTTGTTTTCAGTTTCGGTCGAGACGGTGGCCTGACGCCGCTTCTTCGAAGCGGTGCGCTGAGGCCGGGACTGCGTGGATGCTGCGGAATCTGCCATAGAGAAAAAAGCGGTCGTCGCCGGAAAGCGGGCGCCGAACACCGCTCGTCAATGCCATTGGAATTTTTCGAGACCGCATTGTCGCATGGCCGCCCGCCCCCGCCGAAGCCATTCGCCGACGTTTTTCCGTTTTTAAGACGGCGCCTCGTCCTGCCGGAACTGCTTGACGCCGTGCAGTTGACGCAAGCGTGCGCAGATCGCTTCATATTCGGCATTCGACGCGGAGTGCCAGCGGCAGCCGTTTGCTTTATGCTTGGCCGCACGGCAGCGAGAGCTAAAGTCCGCAGGCGCTTCGAATGACCGCATTTGACCAACCGAACTATGCAGAGCATGACCCCTTCCGCTTCGACGATCGCCCTTGCCACCACGCTGCGTGATCACTTCACTCGCGTGGTGCTGCCGCTGTGGCGCGGACCCGGTTTCAACCCCGCTCTGAAGCTGCCATATGAAGCGGTCAGCGCCGAAGGTCTCGAGCCATTGCCCGCGGAGCGCTACAGGGCGATGGCGTGCGCGCGGCAATTGTTCGTGTTCTCGCAAGCAGGCGATGCGGCCCATGCGCAAGTGCTATTCGACTCGCTGATGCACACCTTTCAGGACACGCGCCACGGCGGATGGTTTTATAGCGTGGATGCGAAGGGCGCGCCGCTCGACACCACAAAAGACTTGTACACGCATGCGTTCGTCGTGTTTGCCTGTGCGGAATATGGCGGCCGTTCCGGCAACCGCGACGCGCTGGAGGTCGTGCATGGCACGTCGGCACTGATTCAGTCCCATTTCGCTGCCGACGGTGATCTGTTCAACGCCGCGCTCACCGCGGACTTCGCCCGCGTGACCGGCACGCCGATCCAGAATCCCCTGATGCACCTGACCGAAGCCTGGTTGGCCGCCCGCGACGCCACGCGCGACAACGCCTTCGACGCCGCGTTGCGCCGTCTTGCCGGCGCCGTCGCGCATCACTTCGTGCATGCGCCGACCGGCTGCATCGCCGAATTGCCGATTGGCGCGGACGACAACCGTCTGGAACCGGGGCATCAGTTCGAGTGGTTCTGGCTGGTCAACCAGGCGGGCGCGTTGTTCGAGGCCTCAGGTCTCGACGAATCGCTGACGCGCGCATTCAGCTTCGCGCAGCAATATGGCGTGGACCCGCAAGCGGGCGGCGTGTGCGCCTCGCTCGACGAAACCGGGCGAATCAAAGACGCCACCCAGCGGATCTGGGCCCAGACGGAATATCTGCGCGCACTGGCGAGCCATGACGACCCCGCAGTGCTTGCCGCGCTGCCGAGGCAAATCGAGCTTTTCCGGCAACGCTTCCTGCGTCCGCAAGGCTGGTTCGAATGCAAAACGGCCGCTGGTGACGTGGCGCGTGCCGACATGCCGTCGACCACCCCCTATCACCTTGCGACCGCCTATGACGCGTTGCCGTGCTAAGCGCCGGCCGCCGTCTTCCGGACATCGGCGTTAAAAGCCGACTGACCGGTCAATCAATATGCTTCGCGTTGCCAAGGGCCCCAATCGGCGTCGGCAGTTTTAAATCGCGTGTAGGTCGCGCTTTGTCCGGTGGGGGTATCCGATGTGTCGCCGTGCGGCTTTTTATCGGTGGTGTGAAGGGCGAAAGCCTGGTGGTTTTCGGCATCGACCGTGATACGGCCGACCGGGTCCGGGGTGTCTTCTTGAGGTGATTTCGACTCCAGTATCGCGAGATAGGGGGTCAAACGACTCCAAAACGAGGTGAGTTCTTCTTGCAAATAATGTGTCAATGTTTTTCCTGGATGTGTAATACAAGCAGTTTACTCTACCGGCTGGGGCACCCCTCCAAAATGCTTTCTGGGCCCCAAAAGGGCCCCATCAGGGGAATACCCGAATACTTGTTGATTGGCGTCCATCATAAAGACGTGATACAACTCGTACTTCGCGCTCGATCTCGTGTTGAGAAATAGCGGTCGCGAATGCAACACACAACATTTACTGGATTAAAAATGGCAACAGGTACTGTGAAGTGGTTTAACGATGCAAAGGGCTTTGGCTTCATCACCCCGGACGACGGCGGCGAAGACCTGTTTGCACACTTTTCGGAAGTTCAAGGCAGCGGCTTCAAGTCCCTGCAGGAAAACCAGAAAGTGACGTTCGAAGTCAAGCAAGGCCCGAAGGGCAAGCAAGCTGCGAACATCCAGCCGGCCTAAGTACCAACAGGTACTTTGAGGCACGCTTAGGCGCTTGCGTCTGATGCAAAATGGCCCGCTTCGGCGGGCCATTTTCTTTTGCAGATGCCCTCTTTTGGGGCGCCTGTGCGGCGTGTGTACGATTTAAATGGCCCGCATCGCCGGCCGCCCAAACTCCGCCGTTTGCCCTCGCATCTCGTCCATTTGTTGCGTCCGCAACACAGTTTCCGAAATTTCGAACACGGAAACGGCCTCCTTCAGTTGCTGCGTCTGCTGATGCAGTGAGGCTGCCGCTGCGGCGGCTTCCTCGACCAGTGCCGCGTTCTGCTGCGTCATCTCGTCCATCTGCACCACCGCCTGGTTGACCTGCTCGATGCCCGTGCTCTGCTCGAGCGACGACGCGCTGATCTCCGCCATCATCTGCGTGACGCGCGAGATCGACGCGGAAACGTTGCTCATCGCTTCGCCGGCATGTTCGACCAGCGTCGAACCGCCCCGAATCTCGGCAACCGACTCACTGATCAACGTCTTGATTTCCTTCGCCGACTGCGCGCTGCGCTGAGCCAAGCCACGCACCTCGCCCGCCACCACGGCAAAGCCACGGCCCTGCTCGCCCGCGCGAGCCGCTTCGACGGCCGCGTTCAGCGCGAGGATATTGGTCTGGAACGCGATGCCGTCGATCACTGAAATGATCTCGGCGATCTTGTCCGAGCTTTGCGCGATGCCGCGCATCTTGTCGACCACTTCGTTGACCACTTCGCTGCCGCGCGAGGTCGCCTCGAGCGCGGTTTCGGCGAGCGCATTGGCTTCGCGGGCGTGATCGGCGTTCTGCCGCACCGTGGCGGTCAATTCCTCCATGCTCGACGCGGTTTCTTCGAGCGACGCCGCCTGGTTCTCGGTGCGAGCCGACAGATCGGCATTGCCGGTGGCGATTTCGTCCGCGCCGAGGTGGATCGAGTCGGCGGATTCGCGCACGGTTTGCACGGTGCGCGCCACGCTGGCCTGCATTTTCGCGAGGCCCGAGAACAGACGGCCGATTTCATTGGTGCCGCGCGAAGCGATCGGCTGGTCGAGACGCCCTTGCGCAATGCGGTCGAAGTGACGGCCGGCTTCTTCCAGCGGCGCCACCACGCCCCGGCGCAGCGCCGCATATACCCCAAACGTGCCCACGATCAGCACCAGCAGGATCGCGATGCTAACGCCGCGGAACAACGTCATGCGTGCATCGATCGAATCGAGCGATGCACGGCTCGCGGCGTCGCCGAATTGCACGAAGTTGTGCGACTCGGCGAGGTACGCGTCCTGGAAGCCTTGGGTCGGCTGGTCGAGAAAGGCCTGGATATTGTTCGCGTCGAGAAACTGCACCAGTTCCGAGAGCGCGTCGTGCAGCTTTTTATAGCGCTCGGCGAGCGCGGCGGCGCGGGTGCTGTTTTCGTCGCTGGTTTTCTGCGCGCTCATGAAGGCGCCGAACGACTGATCGGCGGCCGTCAATTGTTCGCGGGCGTGCTGCACGATGTCGGTCGGCTCGGCGCCGCCGCGCACCATGCGCGTACCGGCGCGCGACAGGTTGATGCGCGCATCCATCAGGTGCTGGGTCGTTTCATTGACCGCGTCCACCTGCTTCAAGGCGATGCTCGACAGATCGCCCACGTCGTCGTGCGTGCGCGTGAGCGACCAGAACCCCAAACCCACCGTGACAAGCTGGAAAACGCAGAATGCGGCCAGAACACACAACAGGCCGGATGCGACCTTGATCTTGCTGAACATCGTGGACACCTAAAGCAACGAATGACGGGAGCTACGTCAGGGTTAACGGCAAGGCCGAACTTTGCTTGAGATCAATATCGTCAAAGATCGCCTTACAACCCCTTTTCATCGTTCAATTCCGCAATTTCCGTCATTTTGCGCAACAATGCCGCGCAGATATTTTGGATTCACCTTGACGCGGTGCGTCAGCGCTTCCTAGAGTGGGTAGGGACTGCACAACGCACGCCGGTGCAGATGCCACTGCGGGCCATGCCCTAAGGAATCACGATGACCGACATCCTCGACCGGGCGCGCGGCGCACTGCATGCCCAGCCGTTCAGCATGCTGCTAGGTGCCGACCTGATGCATACGGGCACCAACGAACTGACGCTATGCCTGCCAATCCGCGACGAGCTGCGGCAACAGCATGGCTTCGTGCATGGCGGCGTCATCAGTTATCTCGCCGACAATGCGCTGACGTTCGCCGGCGCGCTGTCGCTGGGTCCAAGAGTCGTGACGGGCGAGTACAAGATCAACTATCTGCGGCCGGTGGTGAACGGCACGCTGATCGCGCGCGCGAAGGTCGTCTACGCGGGCCGGCTTCAGGCAACCTGCCAATGCAATGTGTATGTGATGGACGGTGACCGCGAGAAGCTTGTGGCTGTTGCACAAGGCACGATCAATCGCATCACCGAGAACGGCGAGCACGAACCGGCGGGTTGAACGAGCGAAAGGCCGTTCCTGCATCACGCGGGAACGGCCTCTTCACTTTTCGCATCAACAACGCTTTTCACCAGGCAGGCGAATCACTCCGCCGCGTAAGTCCTCTGCGTCTGCTCGCCGAGACCCTCGATACCGAGACGCATCGTCTGGCCCGGCTTCAGGAACACCGGATTCGGTTTCACGCCCATGCCGACGCCCGGCGGCGTGCCGGTCGAAATCACGTCGCCCGGTTGCAGGCTCATGCATTGCGACACATACGACACCAACTTCGCAACGCCGAACACCATCGTTTTCGTGCTGCCGTTCTGATAGCGGTGGCCGTCCACTTCGAGCCACAAGCTCAGGTTCTGCGGATCGGCCACTTCATCGCGCGTGACGACCCACGGACCGATCGGGCCGAACGTATCGAAACCCTTGCCCTTGTCCCACGTGCCACCGCGTTCGATCTGCCATTCGCGTTCCGACACGTCGTTGATCACGCAGTAACCGGCGACGTAATCGAGCGCGTTGGCTTCGTCGATATATTTCGCGGGCTTGCCGATCACCACGCCGAGTTCGACTTCCCAGTCGGTCTTCTTCGAGCCGCGCGGAATTTCGACGTCGTCATTCGGGCCGCAGATCGCGCTCGTCCACTTGTTGAAAATCACCGGTTCCGACGGCACCGGCAGATTCGATTCGGCTGCGTGGTCCGCGTAGTTCAGCCCGATACAGATGAATTTACCGATTTTGCCGACGCACGGGCCCATGCGCGGATTGCCTTCCACGACCGGCAGCGAAGCCGGATCGAGCGCGCGCAGTTTGGCGAGGCCTTCGTCGGTTAGCGCGGCGCCGTCGATATCGCCAACCACCTTCGACAGATCGCGAATCTTGCCTTGCGCGTCGAGCAAGCCCGGCTTTTCCTGGCCTTTTGGCCCATAACGAAGCAGTTTCATCCTGGTACTTCCTTTCAGTGGTATTCGGTTCGTGTGTCCGTGGGTGTCGGTGGGTACGCGTGTGCGTCAGTTCGACCAGCCACCGTCGATCACATGCGCATGACCGGTGGTGAACGACGATTCATCAGACGCGAGATACAGCGCCAACGCGGCGATCTCTTCCGGCTTGCCGATGCGGCCCATCGGCTGACGCGCGACAAAGGCCGCCTGCACGGCCTCAAGTGTCGCGCCTTGCGCCTTGGCCTGCTCGACGATCCGCTGTTCGAGCGACGGCGAAGCCACCGTGCCCGGGCAGATCGCGTTACAGCGTACACCACGCGTGATGAAGTCTGCAGCGACGGACTTGGTCAGCCCGATCACCGCGGCTTTCGACGCGCTGTACGCAAAGCGGTTCGGCACGCCCTTCACGCTCGATGCCGCCGACGACATATTGATGATCGACCCGCCGCCCTTCTCCAGCATGGCGGGCAAAAACGCGCGGATCATGCGGTACATCGCTTTCGCGTTCAGATCGAAGGCGAAGTCCCAATCTTCTTCGCTGCATTCGAGGATATTACCGGCGTGCACGAAGCCCGCGCAGTTGAACAGCACGTCGATCGCGCCGAGTTCGGCCGCCAGTGCCTTGATCGCCGCGCCGTCGCGCACGTCGAGCTTGCGCGCTTCGACCGGCTTGCCGGCGAGTCCGTCGATGCGGATATCGGTGGCGATCACGCGCGCGCCTTCGCGCGCGAACAGTTCCGCGGTGGCGAGACCGATGCCTTGTCCTGCCGCGGTGATCAGGGCCGTCTTGCCGGCCAGTCTTTGTGTCATCTACGACTCCAGTTGAATGGGCTTTCGCTTGTCTTCGTAATTCGTCTTCGCAACGCGTGTTCGTCACATCAAAGTCGATAAAACGCAGCGGCGTTGTCGCCGAAAACCGCCTCGCGCTCGGCGTCGCCCAAGGACGCGAGCAACGTGTTCGCCACCGAGTGCCAGAGCAGATAGTCGCCGTTCAGATCGAGCACCGGCCAGTCGCTGCCCCACATCAAACGCGCGGGACCGAACGACTTCAGCAGATGCTCGACGTACGGATGAAGCGTTTGTTCGGTCCAGCCAGGCGAAGCTTCTGTGACGAGACCTGAGAGCTTGCAATGCACTTGCGGCAATTGAGCGAGCCGCGTAATCGCATCGGCCCATGTTTGCCAACCCGCGCGACCGTAACGGATCGGCGGCTTCGCACCGTGATCGACAACGATGCGCAACGCAGGAAAACGCGCCGCGAACGTTTCGAAAGGCTCGACGTGCCGCGCGTAAATCAACGCGTCGAACGCGAGGTCGTGCGCGATCAGCGCTTCAATCGCGGGCGCGAGATCCGGGTTTGCAATCCACGTATCGTCCGGTAAATCCTGCAGCATCGGCCGCACGCCTTTGAATTTCGGCTCATCCGCTAGCGCTTCGATCACAGCGGGCGCCGTGGGCAACAGCAACGGCACCCAGCCGACCACACCGGCAATCGACGGCTCGCGCCGCGCGATGTCCAGCAAGTAACGTGTTTCGTCGAGAGTCGGCGCCGCCTGCACCACCACCGTCCGCTCGATGCCCGCTCTTTCACGCAGCGGTTTGAGATCGTCGGGACCGAACGGTCGGTACAGGATTTTCAGCTCCGGCGTGAGCCACTCGTAGTCGCCGCGAGCAGGGTCCCAATAGTGCTGGTGCGCGTCGATATGCATCGTCAAATCAATCCTCTGGCGCGGGCGCGCGGCTGTCGAGCAAGCCCTTGTCACGCAACGCGAACCACAAGTCCGCGGGGATCGGCTGCTCGAACGACGCAGCGTTCTCATGCAATTCGTCGGCACTGCGCGCACCGGTCAACACGGTCGCGACCGCCGGATGCGCATACGGAAACTGCAAGGCCGCGGCAGCAAGTGGCACGCCATGCACCCGGCACACCGCTTCCAGCCGCGCGACGCGTTCGATGACTTCGGGCGGCGCGTCGCCGTAGTTGAATTTCAGATCGCCTTCCACACCGCGCGCCAGAATGCCCGAATTGAACGCGCCGCCTAACAGGATGCTGACGCCGCGCTGTTCACATGCTGGGAGCAGGTCGTCGAGCGTGGTCTGTTCGAGCAGCGTATAACGGCCCGCGAGCAACGCGCAATCGATATCGAATTCAGCCATCGCGTCGAGTATTACCGCGCCTTCATTGACGCCGAGTCCTACCGCTTTGACCGCGCCCGAGGAGCGCAGATCATCGAGCGCACGAAAGCCGCCGCCTTCGGTCAGTTGCTGCCAGTAGTGGGGGTTCTTGTCGCCATGCGTGACGCGGCCGATATCGTGCACCAGAAGAATGTCGATATCGACGATGCCGAGACGCTGCTGACTGTCTTCGAACGACCGCAGAATGCCGTCGTGCGTGTAGTCATAGATTGCCTGGAACGGCAGCGGGTCTTGCCAGCCTTCGCTGCCGTCGTACGGCGTGGTGCGCGGTACGAAGCGGCGCCCGACTTTCGTGGAAAGCACGTATTCGCTGCGTGGATAGCCGCGCAACGCGTCGCCCAGACGGTGCTCGGCTTTCGTGTGACCGTAATGCGGTGCGGTATCGAAGTAACGCACGCCGACGTCCCACGCAGCGGCAATGGTCGCGTGCGCTTCTTCATCGGACAGATCGCGGTAGAGGCCGCCCAAGGGTGCCGTACCGAGCCCTAATCCGGTCACTCGTAATGCGCGGCGGCCGATGCTGCGCCGCTGTTCGATCTTCGAACCGATCGTTGCCGTCATGGACCGCGTCTCCTTGTTTATGATGTTTTACCATGTGCTGATGGTGTTTGCCCACCGCACTAATGGCAACGCGATTGGCGCGCTGATAGCTGCACCGATGGTCGTCGCATCGATTACGGCTTGGGTTCGGACTGGCCGCTGATAAACCGCTCAGTGCGGTTCGATCGCAACAATCCGATGCGGCGGCGTAGCGCTCGACGGCAAGCAAGCCGGGCCCACAGGTTCAAAAGTCTTGTACGTCAGGATGAATTCCTGATGACCGAGCGTTTCCGATTTCGACGCCGCGCCGAGCGACACCGCCACCGTTTGCTCGAACACTTCGCGGCCGACTTCGTCGAGCGTGCCGCGGCCTTCGAGAATGCGGCCTGCATCGACATCCATATCGCCGGCGAGATTGCGGTACGTCGCGGGATTCGCGCATACCTTGATGACCGGCGAAATCGCCGAGCCGACCACCGATCCGCGTCCCGTCGTGAACAGAATCACATGCGCGCCGCAGGCGATCAGCTCGCCGATTTCCGCGTTGTCGCTGATGTTCGGAAAGCCGAAGCGCGGTTCGCCGTCTGGTACGACGTCGAGGAGATAGAGGCCGCCTGTCGGCGGAACGTCACCGGGTTTGACGATGCCGACAATCGGCGATGCGCCGCTTTTTGCATACGCACCCAAAGACTTCTCTTCCTGCGTGGTGAGGCCGCCGTCTGCATTACCGACAGCAAAACTGCCATGGCCAAGGATCGAGTAGTAGCGCGCCGCCTTCGCCACGCACGCGACAATTTCATCTCCGAGCTCAGGCCTCGCGGCGCGCGTTTTCATATGGAACTCGCAGCCCACCAGCTCGCCGGTTTCTTCGAAGATGCAAGTTGCGCCCGCGTCAATCAGATGATCGAACGCGCGGCCCACGGCCGGGTTGGCGGTGATGCCACTGGTGCCGTCCGAGCCGCCGCAAATCGTGCCGATCACCAGTTCGCTCAGCGCCATCGGCACTTTCTGCTGCGCGGCAAGTTGCTTGCGTGCGTCGCGAATCCAGTCGACGCCGTATTGAATCGTACTGCGTGTGCCGCCTTTTTCCTGGATCGTCAGGACTTCGACGGGACGGCCGCTCGCGCGTACTACGTCTACGAGGTAATGCTTGTTCATGCTCTCGCATCCGAGCGACACGAACAGCACCGCGCCCACGTTTGGATGCGTGGTGAGCCGCTCGAGCATCTTTTCGGCATACCCATTCGGATAGCAACCTGGGAAGCCTATCAGATGCACCGGCGGCTCGCGCTCGGCCAAAGGATCGTCGAACGCATCGAGCGGTTCGCGAAACTCCGTGACGATCTCGCGCGCGACGTGATGCGCGCACTCGACGAGATACGCCACCGCGACCACATTGCGGATGCCCTTGCGGCCATCGCTGCGCAGATAGCCTTGCAGCATGGGCTGCTGCGCGGCGGCGGATGCTGCGGAAGTGTCAGTCATGGTCATTCCCGCGCGGCGCGAGGCCACGTCATTGTGCTCAACAAATCAGTGATGGACGAACTCATGGCCCGCGTCGTGCGTATAAGTGGGCAGGTAATCGCTTTCGAGGTTGTGCGTATGCAGATGCGCACCGCGCGCCACCGCCTCGGTCACGTGACCGATCACCGCGCCGTAACGCAGCACCTTGTCGTCTTTCGCGAGTTCATGGCGTGCGACCTTATGGCCGAGGTCGATGGTTTTGGTGAGCGTCACGCGCTCGCCTTCGATCTCGACTTGCGTACCTGCATCGAGACGCGCCGCCGCGATCAGGCAGTTATCCGCGGGACTAAGCAGAATCAGGCGTGGGTCGGTTTGCGATGTTTGGGGCGTTTGCGGTGTGTTCAATGAGCGGCTGGTCAAGTGAGTTCTCCGTGATGCGTGCGCATCAGTTCTGGCCTTCGCCGCTGGCGAGCCGTGCCACCATCAGCGAGCCGAGGATGATCGCGCCGTAGATCGCCTGAATCCAGAACGACGGCACCTGTGCAAGCGTCAGCAGGTTCTGCACGACGCCGAGCAGCAGTACGCCGGTGAGCGCGCCGAGCATCGTGCCCTTGCCGCCGTCGAGCGAAATGCCGCCGATCACCGCCGCCGCGAACACCGTGAAAATCATGCCATTGCCCTGGTTCGCGTTGATCGCGCCGACATAGCCGGTCACGATCAACCCGCCCACCGAGGCCAGCATGCTGCCGAGCACGAACACGCCCCACGTAATGCGCTCCACGCGAATCCCCGCCGCGCGCGCCGCTTCCGGATTGCCCCCGATCGCGTATAACGCGCGGCCCAGGCGGTGATAGCGCAGCACGAACGCGGCGATCGCGAATGCGGCCGCCGCGAGCCACACGGACAACGGCAAGCCGAACACGATGGTGGTGGCGAGCGAGAAGAACGACGGCGGCATATCGAACAGCGTGCCGCCTTGGGTCGCGCCGACCAGCATGCCGCGCAATACGATCAGCATCGCCAGCGTGACGATGAATGCGTTCAGCCGCAAACGCACCACCAGGAAACCGTTGACGAAGCCGATCACCGCGCCGATCACGAGAATGGCCAACAAGCCTGCGGCCGCCGGCCATTGCATTCCGAAGCCCGCGGACGCAGCCGGCATCACCAGCATCGCACCGATAGCCGGCGCGATGCCCACCGTCGATTCCAGAGACAAATCGAACTTGCCAGTCAACACGATCAGCGATTCGGCCAGCACCACCAACGCCAACGCCGCGGACGCACCGAGCACGCTGATCAGATTCGCCTTCGTCAGAAAACTCGGGCTGACAAACGCGCCGATCACGAGCAGCAGAGCGAGCGCGGGCAGCAAAGCCAATTCGCGCAGCCGGGCGAGTTCGCTGCGAGCACGTTTGCCGCGCGTCGCCTGAGCGACGGACTGCGGTTGCGCTTGACCTTGCGCGGTGCCGAATGCAGGGCTGGGCACACTATTCTTCATGAAGACTGACTCCTTCAACGGATGCGATCAGGTCGTGGTCCTGCCAACCCGCGGGAAATTCGGCCGCGACACGGCCACGGAACATGACCAGCACGCGGTCACAGGTGCGCAGATCGTCGAGTTCGCCTGACACGACCAGCACGGCTTTACCGTCTTCGCGCACACGATCCACGACTGACAGCAACGCTTCTTTGGATTTCACGTCGACGCCCGCGGTAGGGTCGATCAGAACGAGTACGTTGGGATCGGTGGCGAGCGCGCGCGCCATCACGACCTTCTGCTGGTTGCCGCCCGATAGCCCCGACACGACATGCTCGGGGCCTTGCGCGACGATGCCGAGCGCGTCGATCATCTTCTGGCCGAAGGCGTTTTTCTTCGCAGGCGGCGCGATGCCGAATTTGCCGAGCAGACGCGCGATCGTCATCGAGGCGTTTTCCGCGACCGACTGCGTGAGAACCAGGCCTTCGTGATGGCGATCCTTCGGCACGCAGCCGACGCCGTGCGCAAGCGCAGCAGGGACATCACCAGGCGGCAGCGTTATGCCATCCACGCTGATCGCCCCGCTCCGGGCCGCGCGCAAACCAGCAATCGCTTCGGCTACGCTCGTACGACCGCTGCTCGTCGCGCCAGTCAGCCCGACCACTTCGCCACGCTTCACCGTGAACGACACGCCTTCGTAGTCGGCGCCGCCCAGTTCCTTGACTTCCAGCGCGATGGCTGTGTCCGCAGGCAACGCAGCGCGCGCCGCCGCATCGGCGACGGCAAGGCCGCCACGCTCGCCGGTCATTGCTTCTATCAGCTGCTCACGTGGCAACGCGGAAACCGGCGCGCTGACGATATGCCGCGCGTCACGCAGCACCGTCACGGCCTGGCAGATTTCATAGACCTCTTGCAGATGGTGCGAGATGAACAGGAACGTCACGCCTTCGCGCTGCAACTCGCTGATGCGGCGGAACAGGCGCTTGATCTCGTCGCCGTCGAGCTGCGCGGTGGGTTCGTCGAGAATGATGAAGCGCGCGCCGTACGACAGCGCCCGCGCGATCTCCACGAGTTGCCGCGCTTCCACGCTCAGATCGTCGGCGCGCGCATCCTCGCGTACGTCGATCTTCCAGTGATCGAGCAACTCACGCGCGTCGCGGCGCATGGCACGCCAATCGATTACGCCGCCGCGCGACGGTTGCCGGTTGATGAACAGATTCTCCGCGACGCTCAAATCGCGGATGATCGTGGAATGCTGATAGACGCAGGCGACGCGCTCGCGCCACGCATCCCGATCCGCGATCGACGGCGCGGCCGCGCCGCTGAAACGCACCTCGCCGGTATCGGGCTTGCGCAGACCGGTGAGGATCGACACCAGCGTCGATTTGCCCGCCCCGTTGCGCCCGACGAGTGCATGCGACTCGCCGGGCATCACGCGAATGCTCACGTCTTTCAGCGCGGGTGTGGAGCCGAAGCGTTTGGTGATCTCAAACGCTTCAACGACCGGCACGGAGGGCGTCGGCTCGCTCATTTAACGGTATTGCCCCACAACGCTTTGTCGTCGACATTCGCCTTCGTGACGAGCGGCGCAGGCAATTGATCTTCGAGAACGCCCGGCGCCAACTGGATGATGTTGCTGCCGTGATCCGTCGGACCCGGTTTGAAGGTCTGCCCAGCCAACGCGGCCTTGATGTAGAAGAGACCGTATTTCGCGTAGGAATCAGCGGGCTGCGAGACGGTAGCGTCGATATCACCACGACGGATTGCGTCGAACTCCTGAGGAATCCCATCGTTACTGACAATCACGACATGCTTCGCATTACCGGCAGGAAACAGCATCTGCTTACGGCGCAGCGTTTGCAGCGTGGGCGACAGATAGACGCCGCCTGCCTGCATGTAGATTGCCTTCACGTCAGGATTCGCGGTGAGCAGACTGTCGAGCGCAGTGGCCGCGACATCGCCCTTCCAGGCTGCAGGAATTTCCAGCAGCGACAAACCCCGAAAACCCTTCAAACACGAGCGGAACGCTTCGGACCGGTCGCGGCCGTTCACCGAGGCCAGATCGCCCATGATCTGTACGACCTTGCCCGACTTCACATGCTCGCCGATGTACTTGCATGCCTTCTCGCCATAGGCGTGGTTGTCGGCGCGCACCACCATCGCGACCTTGCCTTGCGTCGGCGCGACGTCGACAGCCACCACCGGCACGTTCTTCGCGGCGGCCGCATCGAGCGCGCGGCTGATCGCCGCCGAATCCAGCGGGCCGACCACGATGCCCTTCGCACCGAGGTTCAGCAGGTTGTTCATGTCGGTAATCTGCTGGGCGGGATCGCCGTTCGAATTGACCGGCGCGAGGATATCGATGCCCATGTCCTTCGCGTATTTGGGCAAATAGTTGTTGTACGACTGCCAGAACGGCGACGTGAGGAGCGGCAGACCGAGGCCGACCTTGCCGGCGTCAGCGGCTTGTGCGGCGCCGCTGACGGCGAGGCCGGCTACGCAAGCTGCCGCCGCAACGGCAAATAGCGAACTCCGGAACAGATGGCGAGCCGCGTGCGGCCCTTTTGCGAACGACATGGTTGTCTCCTGTGTCGGTCCGGAGTTAGTGCTTCAGCACTTACTCCGGCCCCATGCAAGGTATGTCGGTCCGGAGTTAGCGCTTTAGCGCTTACTCCGGCCCCATGCAAGGCGATGCGTTGTGGAACTGCGTGAACCCGCCATGCGTGTGGCGGGCACTTCGTCCTGCGCTTTCTTGTCGAGTATTGGCGTGCGCTCATTCACCAATGAACGTATTATTCATATACGAACTTTTCGAAGTCAAGGGCTACGCACTGCACCATGCGTCGGTGTTTCCCCTGGACCACCGCCATCTCGCGCCAGATTCACCACGCACTTACACTCATGCGCCAGATAATGAGAACAACACACGGAGCCGCGCTCACGATGGACGCAGAAGACAAAGACGACGCCGACCGTTACCGCGCACCCGCGTTGGATAAGGGTCTCGACATTCTCGAACTGCTCGCCGAGCAGAAGGAAGGGCTGACGCGTGCCGAAATCACCAAACTGCTGGGACGCAACGCGAGCGAGATGTACCGGATGCTCGAGCGACTGGTCGCGCGGCAGTACGTGGTGCGCTCGGCGGCGGGCGACCGTTATTCGTTGAGTCTGAAGCTGTATGCGCTCGCGCATCGTCATCCGCCGATGAACCGGCTGATCTCCGAAGCGCTGCCGCTGATGCAGCGCTTTGCCGATGCCGCCGAGCAATCGTGTCATCTGGCGGTATACGACCGCGGCAATCTGCTGGTGATCGCGCAGGTGGACGGACCGGGTACGTGGGGAATGTCGGTGCGGCTCGGTTCACGGGTCGGCCTGATCGATACGGGGTCGGGCCGAGTGATGCTCGCGTTTCAAACCATCGAACAGCGCGAACAGATGCTGGCCGAGCACACCAAAGTGAAGGGCGAAGTCACGATCGATCGTGATGTGCTGGAACAGACCTGCGAGCGGATTCGCGCGGCGGGGTTTTCGCAGAAGGACAGCCAGCAGACGTTCGGTGTGACCGACGTCACCTTTCCGATCCAGGGGCCGTCCGGCCAGGCGATCGCGGCGCTGACTTGCCCATACTTGCGGCGCATCGACGAATACGTCGCGCCAACGCTGGAAGCGGCAACGACGCTGCTGCGCGAGACGGTGCAGGCGTTATCGATGTTTCGGGAAGAGGCTGTCTAGCGCACATGGTTTAGAATGGCGACCCTCTCAAAAATCACGCCGCATGGGTCCCCTCATGCGCGCTCATCGATAAGCAATGGCGAAACTTCTGACCGATTCCGAATTCCTGCGTTTTTCCGAACTCCAGCAGAAGCAGTCGAGCTTCACGATCACGCCTGAAGAAGCCGACGAACTGCGCGACATCGTCGCTCATGCGCAAAAGCGCCGCGACGACCGCGCTGCGGCGATGCACAGCATCGAGACCTTCATTCAGCAATTCGACATCAGCCCGGACGAGCTGTTTTCGGCCGAGCAGATCGGCGACGCCGCGCGCACTTTCGGCCTGATCCCGGCCGCGAAGAAAGAGCGCGTGCTGCCGCCGCAGTTCACCTACAACGGCAAGCCGTATCAATGGACGGCGCGTTCGCTGCCGGACGACATCCGCATTCCGCTGTTCGACGCCTTCAAGGCAGGTGAATCGGTGAAGTCGTTCATCGCGACGCTGAAGGACGCGAACCGTTGCGCGGCGACCATCGCACGTCTGGAACGCGAGACTGGCGCTGTCTACGCTGAAGCGTTGCTGGAAGAGTTGGCCGTGACCCGCACGCAGGTGGACGAAGCCGCGGCGAAGCTGCCGGCTTGAGGCTCAGGTCTTAGCATCGAGGTCCGCGAATCGCCGCGGACACTCGTCGTAGCGGGTGGCCTTGCATTCGGCTGCGGGCTCGCACCCACGAGGGCTGAACGTGGCAGCAAGCGCCAATCCACCGTTTACCCCTGCGCGGGTTCATCCAGCGCCATTCTGAAGCCGATCACGCCCGGATCTTCCGTCGGCGTGATGGTGAAGCCGCAAGATTTGGCCAGCGCGATCATCGGCGCATTTTCCCGCAACGCCTCGCCGACCAGCCAATGGGTGCCGCGCGCCCGCGCGTACTTGATGATGCGATCCATCAGCAATTGCCCAAGGCGCCGGCCTTTCTGGTCGGAACGCACCGCGGCGGCGAACTCTGCCGTCTCGTTGTCCGGATCGGCCACTGCGCGCACCACCCCGAGCGTGCGCGTAAAACCGTCTTCGCTCGTCACCGTCGCAATCAACGCCATTTCGCGGTCGTAGTCGATTTGCGTCATGCGCGCGAGCTGCGAGTGGTCGAAGCTGCCGACCGCGCCAAAGAAACGCAGCCGTAGATCTTCCGGCGTCATCGCTTCGACGAAATCGTGATGCGCGGCTTCGTCTTCCGGACGGATCGGCCGGATCGTCACCCGTATGCCCTGCCAGTCGAGCGTCTCTTCGAAGCGGCGCGGATAGGGCACGATGGCGAGACGGCTACGCTTGGGCGCGATGCTCAAGGTCGGCTCGACCACCACGACATGGTCGCTGTACACGCGCAGCGTCAGCTTGAGGCCAACGAGTTCCTTGACGTCGCAGACTGCTTGCGACAACGCCGTCAAGGCGGCCAATGCCGGTTCCGGCGCGATCAGCCGCGCGTAGCGCGAGCGCGTGACGATGTCGCGCGCCAGCATCGGATTGAGCGGCGGCAGGCCGTAGACGCGCTGCGGGTCGGAAACGCCGTCCACCGACGGCGCGGTGAAGCGGAAGACGGGGCCGAAGTTGTCGTCGTCGTGAAGCTCGACGGCGATGTCGACAACCGGCTTTTGGGGCGTATTCAATTCAACGCGCAGTCCAAAACGCTCAAGAAATCGCGCCGCCGCTTCGCCGGTTAGTTGGTGCTCACCTGCGGCGAGCGCGGCGCGTGCCTGCGCTTGGGCGGCGTCGATCTCTTCGGGAACCTGCGCCGGCAAGTCCTCCGGCGTCTGCATCAGCAACTCGCGCCCCATCCGGTAGTCGACCAGACGCGCAAAGGCGCGCGCAAGCCGCTGCGGCGTCGTATGAACCGGAATGCCTTGCGCGTGCAGCGCGTCGCGCGTCGCCGCATCCACGCCACCGAAAAAGCACGCCAGCAGCCCGCGGTACGCGAAGCGCTGATTTGCGATCAACGCCTGCGCGACCTCGCCGACCGGCGCGCCATGCGTCGACGCGTGCACCACGAACGCGGTACCCGTGCTGCGATGGTCGGCGAGCAACTTGAGCGCGGTGCCGAAATGCTCGGGACGGGCGTCGTCGCCAAGTTGCAGCGGGTTGCCCGGTACCACGTGCGGCAGCGCTTCTCTTAGCGCCGCATCCGCATCAGCGGGCCACGGCGCGAGCGTGTCGCCGGCGGCGGCGAAGGCGTCGCAGGCAAGCGTGGCGAGGCCACTGTCGCTGGTGATCAACGTCGCCGTCGCTCCGGCCGCCACCCGACCCACGCCGAGCGTTTCGATCTCATCGAGCAGATCGTCGAGCGCATCCACGCGCACCATGCCCGCGCGACGAAACGCGGCGGTGTACAACGCGTCGGCCGGATCGGCGCGGCCTGAGCGTAACGCCAGCACTGGTTTGTTGCGCGCCGCCGCGCGAGCCGCCGACATGAACTTGCGCGCAGCGCGAACCGTATCCAGCTCCAGAAGGATCGCGCGCGTGCCGGGATCGCTCGCCAGATAGTCGAGCACGTCGCCGGCATCCACGTCAGCTTCGCCACCCAGCGCCACGGCGTGCGAAAAACCAAGGTCGCGCGCATGCGCCCAACCGAGCACCGCGTTGGTCAACGCGTTCGACTGCGACACCCATGCCACGCCACCCGCCTTCACCGTGCACGACGCCGCACCGAAATGCGCACGCAGCGCCGGCGACACCACCCCGAGACTGCCGGGCCCAACGATGCGCAGCAAATGCGGCCGCGCTGCCGACAGCGCATGCCGGAGCTGCAGGCGATCGTCATCGCTACGCACTTCGCCGACGATGATCGCCGCGCGCGTACCCAAGCCGCCGAGTTTATGGATGATGCCGGGCCACGTATCCGGCGGCGTACAGATCAGCGCGACGGTGGGCGCTTGTGGCAGATCGCCCGCATCGCCGATCACCGCGTGGCCGTCCAACGTTTCGTATTTAGGATTGACCGGCCAGACAGGGCCTTCGAAACCGCCTTTGAGCACGCGCGCCCACACCATCGCTCCCGTGCTGTCAGGCCGCTCGGATGCGCCGATCACGGCGACGGATTTGGGTCGGAACAATGCATCGAGATTGCGAACGGTCACGGGCGCTCCGCAGAGTGGGGAAAGCGCGCCGGCAGCGAGGCGCGCGTCTTTGTCAGGATAGGCGAAGTCGAGGGCTTGCGCGGCGGTTCTGAATCCGCGGCGTGGCGTGCGCGACCTTCCGCTTGATTCGGACAGGCGCCAATTGTAATTTTTTGCCTCGTTCAGGAAAATATCGAGCCCGAATGCGACAATCCTGGGGATGCCGAACGGCACGTTTGCCTTTTGAAATTCGCGGGCTGATTGACGGCCTGCGGAACGCGTCGGAGGCAACGCGCGGCACCAACCTATTTCCGCGGCGAAGCTAGCCCGACAACAGTCGCGCCTGCGCCGGATGAACAAAGAGACAGAAGGTGATTTATGCGGCGCTTGCCATCGCTGATCGCGTTGCGCTTCTTTGAAGAAACCGCCCGCCATATGAGCTTCAATCGCGCCGCCACTGCGCTATGCGTGACGCAAGGCGCGGTGAGTCGGCAAATCAAGCTGCTCGAGGAATCGCTCGGCGCGAAGCTGTTCGAGCGCGATCACAAAGGCATTCGCTTAACGCAGGCAGGCCTGCAATTCCTCCCCTGCCTCTCCGAAGCGTTCGACACGATCGAGCGCGGCTTCCGTCAGATCAACGCGGCCAAAGGCCGGCGGCGCCTCGTCGTCGCCGTGCCGCCCACCTTTGCGACGCAGTGGTTCTCGCCGCGGCTCGGTTCGCTGGGGGACGAATTGCCCGATGTCGAACTATCGGTTCGCACATCGCCCACGGAAGACTGCCATTTCATCATCCGCTTCGGTCGCGACGCGCTGGCGAGTACACATTCCGAATTGCTGATGACCGAGCGCCACGTACTGGTCGGCGCCCCCCGTCTGCTCGGCGAATCACTCGACATGCTGCTCGAACATTTGCCCGCGCTGCACGTGCTGCATAACGACGCCCGCCTGGACCTTTGGCCGAACTGGCTGGCGAAGGCGGGCCTGCCCGCACGCTACGCGGAAAACGGCATCGAATTTTCTACGCTGGAGCAGGCGATCCGCGCCGCGCGTAAAGGCGCGGGGCTCGCGGTGGTCGATCGAAACATGATCGTCGAGGAACTGGCTGATGGGAGTTTGACGCGGTTCTCGGAGATCGAGGTGACTGGGCCGTTCGGGTATTGGCTCGACATCCCGCAGCAGCAGGTGGGGCTTGAATATGTGCAAGCGTTTGCCGGGTGGATGCGGGAAGAGGTTTTGAAGATGGAGCCACTACCGTAGCGGCGACGATCTGTTCTGGCGCAATCCAGCCCCTGATTCGGCCAAAAAAGCACTTATAAGAAGCACATAAGCAATTGATCGCCTTATCGCGCTACATTTATGAGGCACAAGGAGTTGCCTCATGGATTGCACCGGCCCTTCGACCACCAGAGGCTCATCATGCCCCGTCGGAACCGACCTACCCGTGAAGAGCAGAACACCCTGCGACGCGCTTTCTACGAAAGGGTCAGCCAGGGCGACATGACCATTCCCGAGGCCATGAAAGCGATGCGCAAGATGACGGGCCTGACCCAGGCGGAATTCGCCGCGCACCGAGGCGTCAGCCGCCGGGTCATCCAGGACATCGAGCGCGGGACCGGGAATCCGACCGTCGACTCGCTCAACAGCGTTGCAAAGCTCTTCGGCCTGCAGGTCGGATTCGTCCCGATCAGGCGAAACGAACCAGTTTCACCGACCTCAAACTAGCTGCTTTCAATGTCGCATTTATTGCGGCGCCCTACGTCGTCGATGAGACGGCCTGCCTTATCCGAATGGCCAAAGTCGACGATTTAGCCCGAACAGGCGACAGTCGCCACGCTGCCCTGATTTATAATCATCAAGCCGTCGGGAAACACCCGACGGTCGGGTTTGGAAGCCCGTGCTTGAAACCGCACCCCCGCCCAGGCGGGTGTGCGTCTACGTCTGCACGTCTATATTTCAATGGGCGGGTCGTAGTGGGGGAGCCGCAAGGCTCGCCGGTTTGTTTCAAGCCCGGTCTTCCAATCCTTCTACGTGCCCGCTCACCCGCATCCAAATGCGAGTGTCGGGCGATCCGAGATGTACCAGGGAGGTCGCACCATGAGCAAGTCCGCAAAACAATCTCAACCCGATTCACGTCCGCCTGTCGACGCGCTCCAGTACGAAAAGCTCGCGCTGTCCGCCTTCAATCTTTGCGACCGGCAGTTGAGCCATCTCAACACATTGATAACACTTGCGTCCTCAATGTGTAGGAATCCTGCCGTTACGATCGACGAAAGACGGCGTCAGCAAACCATGCTTGAATTGCTTGTCGATACAGCAGAGCAATATCAGCATGAGCTCGAGTGTGACCGTGAGTTGTACCAGGTGATCGCACTCGATGCGAAGGGCATCCCTCAAAGCCGCATCACCGCGAGCCGTGCGGCGCGTCTTCTTGCAGAAGCAGCAAAGATCAAGGGGCAAGCTTCTACGACGACCGCAGAGCGAGAACAAGCCCGGACTGAAAGCGCGACAAACCTGGACGCTGATGCAGAGGAGATGCCGGTGGTGCAACACTAGTTCATCAAAGGGCGCCGCCGCAGGGCTATATGGGGGTGTACCGATTCACCCTAGGCAGGACCAGAACTCAAGCAAGGCGCCGCAGGGCGCCTTGTCATATTTTCTAATCGTCCGCTTTACCCTACCCAGCTGAAAAAAGGATCTCACGCGGCGGAGATGGATAAAGCCGCACCAGCGTTTCGCCACATTGACGACATCTCGACGCCGGAGCTGCGCAAGCTGTTGTGATGTGCAACTGCGGGGCGAGAGTTTCGTGCAACACACTCTCAACCGGATAACTGGGTAGCCAAAAGTGAAAGACTGCTGTGGCAAAAGTACTCACACGGACCGGGTCACCCATGTCCGCGCGACATACATACGCTTACATCGACTTCTTGAACGGCGCGCCCGAATGCTCGCGCAATTCGTTAAAGACGATCTTCGGCCACGCCTTCTGCACGACTTCGATCTCCGACATATGCGATCACGCACATGCTGGATAACGGAGCGGACACGCGGTTCATCCAGACGATGCTGGGCCATGCGTCGCTGCCGAGTACGCAGATCTACACGATGGTGTCGGTGGAGAAGCTCAAACGGATCCACGCGGTGACGCATCCGGCGCGGGCCGATGGCGTGATGCATGAACCGGAGCATGAAGATGACGCGGAAGTGGCCAATGCGGTTGCTCTGTTAGCGGCGATCGAGGTGAAAGCGGACGAGTGAGGGCTTGAGCGCCTGTTCACCGTGTAGTTTATAGACTACAATCAAGTTTATGGCGATCGAATTAAAGCAAACAGAGACGTTTCGCAAATGGCGAAGCCGACTCAAGGATGAGCGCGCACGAGCGCTGATTGCGTCGCGCCTGGACCGTCTGGCCTTCGGCCACGCGGGAGACGCGGAGCCGATCGGGCAAGGGATCAGCGAATTGCGTATCCACTACGGACCGGGCTATCGGATTTACTTCCATCGGCGAGGCAATACGATCATCGTGCTGCTGTGCGGTGGCACAAAGCGCGGACAGAGCAAAGACATTGAGGCGGCCAAACGGCTAGCCTCCGATTGGAGAGAATGACATGGCAAAAACCTTGACGACCTATGATCCGGCTGAAGACTTGGGCAGCGAAGAAGCCATGGCGGTGTTCATGGCCGAGGCGCTTCAAACCAACGACGCGGCCTACATCGCGCATGCGCTGGGCGTGGTGGCCCGCGCCAAAGGCATGAAGCAGATCGCGGAGCAAACGGGACTGTCGCGCGAGCAGCTCTATCGTTCGTTCAGTGAGCAGGGTAATCCGACCTTGAAAACGACGCTTGCGGTGATGAAGGCGCTAGGCATTGAATTGACGGCCCGGACGGTGCATGCGTAAGCCCGTGTGTCATCGACGCGCAAGCGGACGAGGACGTGCAGCAAGAAAGTGAAGAACGAAGCACCGGCGTCATCGACACGGAAGTGGCCCGGGATGCATCAGAAGAAAGTGAGTGACGTAACAGGCACATGCGGCCTGCGGCAACGAGGGCCGGGGGGCAAATCGTCTGTCTGACTTGCCGGAGCAGTGCTCCCGCCCTCGTTCTGATGACAACAAGAACTCACGACGGCCCGATCTGGGCCGGACCGTTGCATGAGAACTCTTTTTCAAGAATGAAGACTTTATTTGAAAGCCACAAACGCCGCGCTTACATCGCCTTCTTGAACGGCGCGCCCGAGTGCTCGCGCAATTCGTTAAAGACGATCTTCGGCCAGGCCTTCTGCGCGACTTCGATCTCCGACACATGCGACGCCAGATACGTCGGCGCATCCGACGCATCAAGCGCGATCCGCGCCGCATACGAATCGGTGAAACGGCGCAATTCGGCGGCATCGTCGCAGGTGACCCAACGGGACATCCTATAGCGCGCCGGCGCCATCCGCACGTCGACCTTGTATTCCGTCGACAAGCGGTGCGACACCACTTCGAACTGCAGTTGACCCACCGCACCGAGAATAATCAGACCGCCGACTTCCGGACGGAACACCTGAATCGCGCCTTCCTCTCCGAGCTGCTTCAGCGCTTCGCCGAGCTGCTTTGCGCGCATCGGATCCACCACTTCAACCGTCTGGAAAATTTCCGGCGCGAAGAATGGCAGGCCGACGAACTGCAACAGCTCGCCTTCGGTCAACGTATCGCCGAGACTCAGCGTGCCGTGATTCGGGATACCGATGATGTCGCCCGGATACGCTTCGCTGACCGTCTCACGACGCTGCGACAGGAACGTCACCACGTTATTCGCGCGGAACGTCTTGTTCGTGCGCGTCACCTTCACGGCCATGCCGCGTTCGAAATGCCCCGAACATACGCGAATGAACGCCACGCGGTCGCGGTGCGCCAGGTCCATGTTCGCCTGCACCTTGAACACGACGCCAGTGAACTTCGGCTCGTCCGGCATCACCGGACGTTGCACGGTCATGCGCATCGACGGCGGCGGCGCCAGGTCGACCAGCGCGTCGAGAATTTCCTTCACGCCGAAGTTATTGATCGCCGAGCCGAACAGCACCGGCGATTGCTGACCCGCGAGGAACTGCTCGCGATCGAAATCAGGCGACGCACCGGTGATCAGGTCGATCTCTTCTTTCGCCTTGACCCAGCTATGGCCAAAGCGGCGTTCGCCTTCTTCATCGCTGAGCGCTTGCAGCGTTTCGACCGCACCGCCCGCCTTATCCTGCCCGGCGCGGAACAAGCGCACCTGATCGTGCTGGATGTCGTAGACGCCCTGGAATTCCTTGCCCATGCCGATCGGCCAGGTGAACGGCACAGCCGCGACACCCAGATGCTGCTCGATTTCGTCGAGCAGTTCGAGCGGCTCGCGCACTTCGCGGTCGAGCTTATTGATGAAGGTAACGATCGGCGTCTTGCGGCTGCGGCAGACTTCGAGCAGCTTCAGCGTTTGCGCTTCCACACCGTTCGCGCCGTCGATCACCATCACGGCGGCGTCGACCGCCGTCAGCACACGGTAGGTATCTTCGGAGAAGTCCTCGTGGCCCGGGGTGTCGAGCAGGTTGATGACGGCGTCGCCGTACTCGAACTGCATGACCGAACTGGCGACGGAAATGCCGCGCTGCTTCTCGATCTCCATCCAGTCCGAGGTCGCGTAGCGATTGCTCTTGCGGCCCTTCACGGTACCGGCGATCTGAATCGCGCCCGAGAACAGCAGCAGCTTTTCAGTGAGCGTGGTTTTGCCCGCGTCCGGGTGGGAAATGACCGCGAACGTGCGGCGGCGTTTGAGTTCGGAGACTGACATCGGGTCTGGCGGTCACGGATAGGGGTTCGGGCGGTGTCCGGAAGCTTGTGGCCTCGGGTCTGCCACGTCTGGCGCGGCGGCGTCGAGCTGCGGGAGTTGGATCGGAGACCCGCGTCACAATGGCAACTCCGCCGCACCGCAACCAGGTTACGAACGAGCGTTTGAAAATACGGGAATTGCCGGCACAGAACAGCGCAGGGAACGAATGATACACGTCATGGGGGCGGACGTATGAAAACGAGCTTTGGGGGCCAGATGTAGCCCTTGAGCGGAGATCGCCCGCTCAAGGGTTTGCAGATAAACGAATCATGCTTGTCGAGGCTATTGATACGACATCGTGAAAGTCGCCAGGCCTTTCACCGTCCCGGGATTCACCGTGCCCGTTCGAATGTATTGGACGGTCAGCGGAATATTCATCGGACCACCCGCTGCGGTGCCCGCCGTCCACTGATTCATGTTGCCGGCAACGGCTGAATCGGGGCCAAAGGCAATCGGCGTCGATCCAAAGAGAATCTGCAATCCGACACCCGTCGCGGTCGAACCTGGCGCCAGGCTCAGCGTGGTCGACACGTTGGATACGTTCGATGCGTCGGTCAGCGTCACCTTGACCGTGACCCCTTGGGTGCAGTTGACGCCCAGATTGAACTGCTTAGCTCCAGCCGATCCGGTGTTGAGGTTGCCCGGATTCACCGTTGGCAACGGGACATCGACAGCGGAGGTCGTGACACTGCAGGTGCGCGGGACTATCGTCGCGGTCACTGCAAGACCAGACACCGCAAGCGGGGCCGCACTACCATCCGTAGGCTGAATGGCTAACCAAGGATTAACGTTATAGGAGAGTGCAGTGGTGGCGCTCAGGTCAACTGGACCCGTTACCACGAGCTGAATCGCGAAACTCATATTTTGGAAGTAGTATGGACCGGATGTGTTCCAAGTCCATACAACAGGCATAGTTCCCGATGGAATACCGTATCCCGTGTTCGCGAACGTCAGAATTTTAATGCCAATGCCCGGGATGTTAGTCGCGTACACTCCGGCTGCGCCAGTACCCGACATCTGGAAAGACAACGTAGTGGGCACACTGGCCCCACACCAAAACTGCTGTCCCGGGTTGATAGTGTTGTAAAACACGCCTGTCGACTTAATGAGGGTCCCCACCGCAACGTTTGCTGGCACAGTCACGCTGCCAAAGTCAACGTTTGCAACATTAAAACCCAGCCCTTTCAAGGTCTTTGCACATAGGGACACGGATCAGGATGCTTTTTCGCGGGCACGCTTTAGCAAACGTGCGGTGCTGTGATGGGATCGCGCTGTGGCGGCTTCAACGTAAGGAGTGGATTGGCGCGTCTTGGGCCCGCGCTTGCGGGTGCGTACCTGAAACGGATCGACGTGGCTGGCAAGTTCGAGTAGCTTGCCGGCCATCACTTCGGGCGCCGCGTCGCTCCAGTGCGACCAATGCTGAGGTGGCACCGCAATGAGCATGCCCTCATACTGGCCGCGAATTTGCAGTGCCAGGTAATACGTCGATACGTCGGGTGCCGCGCTGTTCGCTTCATCAGTTCGGGTATGTGCGATCTCGACGCTGCGCTTGAGCACGGACAGCACGTTGTACGCCAGAATCGCCACGGCAAAGCCCAGTAACGCGGCACGCGGATGCCCGAGCGAGCGGATTTCGCTATGCAGGACCGACTCGAGCCGCTGGAACATGCCTTCTATGCGCCAGCGCTTGCGGTACAGACGGGCGATCTCATGTGCGCCGACGGTGGCAGGCAGATTGCTCCACAACCGGATTACGGTGTCGCCCGCCTCGGTGGGCTTGTCCAGCGTCAGTTCAATTCGCCGCCAGGCGAAGCCGGCCTTCAGATCAAGCCGTTGCTCGCGCACCCGACCGGTTTCGACACGTGCGCCATCCACCCAGGCGCCGCTGCCCTCAAGCGGCGGGCTGTTTTTACCGTGTTCGCGCACGATGAAGCAGGCCTGCGCCTGATGCCAGCCCAGCAGGATAGTGCTGGTGCAGAAGTTCCGGTCCGCCAGCCACAGTTCCCCCGGCCCGGCGCAGTCGATCAGCGGGGCCATGGCCGAACGCTCCTGCGCATGCGCGTCCTCGATGGCCACCAGATCCGTCACCAGTCCCAGATCCGGTTCATAGACCACCAGGGCGTGTCCCGGCAAGGCGGCGCCTCGCTGCCCGCGCAATGCCGCCAGCCGCTTCTCGCTGGCCGCAAGATGATTGCCATCGAGCACGCGCATACGCCAGCCGGGCAGGCTGGGCGTGCCCGGCCATGCGGCAAGCACCGGCTCAAGACGTTGTGCGCTACCTTGTACCAGCGCACGCAGAATCGCCGGCTCAGTGCGATTGACCTTCTCGTACAGCGCTGCCAGCGACACCGGCAACTGTCTGGCCCGCGTCGCAGCCGCATACAGCGACGGGCTCAGCCCGAGCGATACCAGCGTCATCAGTTCCACCACCGTCGAGAACAGCAACTCCCGTGGATACTGCCTCTGCCGGTGCTCGGCGAATACCTCGTCAACCCATTGCGGCGTAATCGCTCTTTGCAACACAGCGCGCGCCATCACGCACACCGGTGCCTGCTGCTCGAAATGCTTCATCACCTCGTCAAACACTACCTGGCCCCTGCCGTTGAACAGGTCGCCAGGTTACCAGGTTTCTGTCCCCAAGACCTTGAAAGGGCTGACATTAAAACCTCCACTCGTGAATGAACACGTTGCGTTCGCCGAAACTGACGTACTCATGCAGAGCACACAAACAACGACCATCAGGATTCCCCGTGCCGACGTAACATATTTCAAATTTCTCAATCTATCGAAGAATGCTTTGGCACGAAAAAATTTGAATAACGTTTTCATAGTCTGGTCACCTGTACACTTCTTGGAACGCATGGCTTCACCTTTTCGATTGACTGGACGCTGCATCGCTCGCAGCGATATCTGCTGGATCCATTTGACCACCACCCACGCAATGCCCTTCAAACGATTGATAAGCCGCCCCTGCCTTGCCCGTCCGCTTCGGTAACACATAATCAATCCGGCATTGTTCAGCCGCCGCCGCGCCCCACCTCACGAACAGCGAGCCTTTGTCCTCCAGGCCTCGCGCAAAAATCCGGCTGTCCTGAGCCACCACACCCACCGTGCGGCCCGACTCATCCACCACATCCACGCCGAACGGCAACGCCTTGTCACCCAGCTGCGGCGCACGAACCAGCGCCGCACGGCCGCTCACCGTCTTGTACTTCAGCATCACAACCGAACCGAGCCGCGGCACAGCCTGCTCCGAAGTCGATTCAAACTCGACGTCGGTCGACGTGCCCTTCGGATCGATATCGACCGTGTTCATGCCATAAGGCGTCAGATACGGCACCACCGCGTAACCGTGGCTGTTGACTTTGACACCCGACGCGCTCGACACGCTTGCGCCTTCTGCCCCAGGCGCTTCGATAATGCCAAACGTATCGCCGACGGTCTGCGACAACGTCACGCCACCCGGATGCGCGACGATCGATCCGCTGATACCGGCCGACACCTGGCTCGAGCCCGAACCCGCACTCGCCGACGCTGTCATTTGTGCGTACTGCGCGCGCCATGCACCGCTTACGCCCGTGTTGGACGAACTACTGCCGCTCCCCGCGCCATAGCTGCCGTACGCGTTGTACGAGTACTGATTGACATCGCCCAGCGAGCCGCTCACGTTGGCTTGCAGGTTGGTACTGCCACCTGAGCTTGACAGGTTCGCCGACATCATCGGCGCATGCTGGCTGTGACCCAACGGAATCGTCGTGCTGAGCATGAACTGGTTCGACATCGAGCCGTCCGAGTTGCGCGTGCGGCCCGCAGTAATGCTGTAGGTGCCGTATTTGAAGCTATTCGTGTAGCCAGCCTGATAGAACATATCGCTGCCGTCGTGATTCCAGTACTGCTGTGACGACGCGCTCAGGAACACGGTACCGTGATCCTTGAAGTTCTGGTTGACCGTCAACTGGAAACGGTTGCGTTGGCGATAAACCGAATTCGTATCGCCGCCGTGCATTGCCAGATCGCGGACAGACGCCGCATCCGACAGATTCATGAAGCCAGCCGTCGAATAACGGTACGCCGCCACCGAGATGTTCGTATTGGTCGGATCGATGAACTTGCTGTAGCCGATGCGCAAGCTCGTGCCGCGCATCGTGCTCTGCCCCGGCACCTGCGTCTGCGCCCCAGTCACGTCGGCGGAAAATGCGCCGAATTTCGTGTTCAGCGCGGCGCCCACGTCGGCTGCCATATAGCCGTTCGCGGCCACGCCGCCGCCATAGGCCGTCACCATGTTCGTGATGCCTCGCTGCAGCGTGAACTGCGCGAAGTTCGGCTTGGTTTCGAGCGAGTCGTTACGCAGCTGACCCGCCGTCACCGAAAAGCGGGTGGTACCCGGGCGCAGCGATTGCGCAACCGCGGCGTACGGCACGGTAAAGGTCTTGGTGCGGCCATCGGCTTCGGTGACGGTCACATCGAGATTGCCGCCGTAACCGGTCGCATACAGGTCGTTGATTTCGAACGGACCCGGCGACACGCTGGTTTCGTAGATCACCTGATTGTTCTGCTTGACCGTCACGCGCGCGTTCGACTCCGCCGTGCCACGCACTACCGGTGCGTAGCCGCGCAATGATTCCGGCAGCATGCGGTCATCGGTGGCGATCTGCGCGCCGCGGAACGACACGCTGTCGAACACGTCGCCGGTCGTATTGCCGTCACCCAGCGTCACCTGCGATTTCAGCGCGGTGAGGTCGTGCTGTACGTAGGTCGCGATGTCAGCGAACTGCGTGCCTTGGCCAGTCGTCGACGTGATCGACGACTGATGGCGAAAATGCCAGCTGCCCACGTTCGCGCCGGCGTTCAGACCCAGATAGCTCTGCGTCGACTGCATGCCCGAGCCGGCCGTGTGATAGGTACTCGCGTTGTAACTTAGGAAACCTGCATTCACGCCTTGTTCCCACATGTCAGGCGGCACGTAACCGCGCGCGGCGTTACGCATATATTTCTGCGGCACACTCAGCGTGAGCTTCTGTTCAGAAAAATCGAAGTCGACGGTCGCTTCCGGCACCGTTGCAGCAAGGTCTACACATTCGTCAGCATTGGCGACGGCGGTGGCGCTTGCACCCTCGGCACCCTGCGCGTCCTTGGACGCGGTTGCGGTTGCGGTTGCGGTTGCGGTTGCGGTTGCATCGGCCGGCGCATGCACCGGCAGCTTCGCGCCGGTCGCCGCGCTAACCTTCGCGAAATCGACGCCGAGCGTTTCTAGCATCTGGTGGCTGAAGCACGCGCGCGCGCTTTGCCCGTCGGCCGTCGCCACGAAGCGCACGTCCTGGCGCGCCACGCGAAGATCGTTGACCCAGAGTTCGACCGAATACACGCCCGGCTGCACCGAGTTGCCGCGCGAGAAACGCGAAACGTCCACGGTCTGCTTCGGGTCCGTGCGCAAGAACGTTGTATCGAACTGGACCGCGGTGCCAGCGCCACTGGTTTCAGAAGCATGCACGCTCACCGACTGGACGCCACCCAGCACCGCGAACACCGACATGACGACGGCAGCGACGGGGTTGAGGCCGAACGGACCAGAAAATTCACTGGCGCAGGCGTACGACGGATGACGAGATGAGTGTTTCATGATCTGACTGACTTCCAATGTCTGGAAAAAGGCGTGCGTCGTCCCTGTGCGTTGCCTGGGCAACGCACGCCGTGTTCGAGAAAGGGGTTAGCTATGGGCGGGAAGCTGCCGCCCGACCGGCAAGCTGCTGCGGTCTATTGGCCGAGCGCTGCGTCGCCGTTAATGGCGCCGCCGTAATCGCTAATCGCGGTGTAGTGAACCTTTGCGCCTGCCGCAACGGCATTCAACTTCGCGACCGGCAAGACAACCGAAGCGCGCGGTGCAACCATGCCACCCTGTTCGTTCTTGAAGGTATGGCCGCCGCTTTCGACATCGACTTCGCTAAACGACACGTAGTACGGCGTCGGGTTCGATACGCTCACTGCCTGGCCTTTGCCATCCGGCGCTGCTGCAATCTTCCAGCGCAGTTGTGCAGGTGCGTCTTCGGGTTTGCCGGGCAATTTGGCCGGACGCACGAACACCTTGATGCGCGTGCGATAGGCCAGTTGCAACACGTTGGCGTCGGGCGTAGCCGTCGCCTTCGGCGGAATATCCAGAACGTTGAGCCAGTAGACCGATTCGCGATCTTGCGGCAACGCTTCGCCGCTGTACATCATGCGCAGTGTTTGCGCTTTCTGCGGATCCATCCGAAAGATCGGCGGCGTGATCACAAAGGGCACCTTGACTTCGCCGGGCTTTGCATCCGGATTGCCATCGTCCAACCAAACTTGCACCAGCGCCGGGGCGCGGCTGTCGTTATCGAGCTTGACCGTGACTTCGCGCTGCTCGAGTGGGTACACCACCCGCGTACCGCCGATCGTCACGCTCGCCTGTGCGCTGCCTGCGAGCAGCGCACAGGCAAAACCGATTCCCAACGTCATTTTTCCGAGCAGTTTCATCACAATCACCTTTAAAAAATAATCTTGAAAAAAACGCGTAAAAAAGGCGCTCGCCTGAGCGAACGCCTGAAGCGCCGCTTACTGATATTGCATCGAGTATTGAACCGTCGTGTTCACCGTGCCGGCAGTCGCTTTGCCCGTCGCGTAGTACTGTGCGAAATAACCTACAGTCGCAGCACCGCCCGTAATCGTGGCCGAGTTTGTACCGCTCACGTTGTTCGCGCTGGTCACAATGTTGATAGGCGCCATTTGCGCGTTCAGCAAACGGACCTGCACGTTCGTCGCCGTACCATTGCTGTTCAGAAGGTTGCCGCTGGTCTGGTCGACCGTGGAGCCATTTTCAAAACGGGCGATCGCCTTCGTTGCTGTGCCGCTGCAACCCGTCAGTTTCAGTTGCATGTCGCTCTGGTTCGATGTGCCAGCCGTTGCGCCCGCTGCCGACAACGAGCCCGACGACACCGGCTGCAATGGGACTGTCAGGTTGGCCTGAGTGCCGCTTGCGACGCCATTGATCGAGCACGTGCTGTCCGCGATTGAGCCAGTGATAGTGATCGTGCCGTCTGCCGCATGGGCACCGAACGACGCAAGGCCCAACAGACTGCCGGTTGCGATCGCAATTACGGGGAGGATTGACTTCATGTTTGCTGCTCCAGTGAGTTATGAAATATTCAAATCAGTAGCGAGCGTTATAGTTAATTTGGCTCGCCGTTTGCCCCTGATCGACCCAATGTCCTACGCCAAGAAAGGCGGTCTGTTCTTCGAATCATTGGCCTAGCGTTCAGGCACAGTTAGATATTACGGTTCGCTAAAACTGAAGTAGCTAGGACAATTCTCAATTTTGTAGGACTTCACCTACGCCAAGCGCGGACAAATTCAGACATTTCGGCATCGAAACCGTAGGTCGTGGCGAACAAATTCCTAAGAACAAGCTCACCTGAGCTGCACAACGGATGGGATGTAGGCCGAAGGGGCAGAGGCGGCGGTAAATCGGAGATGGCCCCCGTGGAACGACGGCTGGGCGTATTGCCATGTCCTTGTTTCAAAACAGACAATGACGAAACCGGCTTTTAAAATAAAACCTGCATGTCGTTGCCGACATTGCAGGTTTTTTGTATCGACGAAGCGCTGGGGTGGTCAGCGCCACTGAGCGTTGCCTAGTTGGGACGTTCGGTTTGGCGTGGCGTTTGATCGCGCCTTCGCGACGCTCGGACCACCGCAACGCACGGTGCGCGCCCAGACGCTTACGCCATCACCCTCTATTACTGATACTGCATCGTGAATTGGGTCGTCACAGTTACGGCGCCGGGGACTAGATTGGAACCATTTGAGTAATATTGCGCGTAGTACTGCAGCGTGGCCGTGCCGCCCGTAATAGCCGCCCCATCGGCAATCTGGTTGTTCGCGTTGGTCTTGACATTTATCGGCTGCATTTTTGCATTCAACAGCTGGACAAATATGTTCGAGGCTTCCCGATTAATCAATGTGCCGTTGGCGGTGACCCACGCACCGGCGTCGAAGCTAGCAACTGCCCGGGTTGCCACCCCCCCGCAATTACTCAGTTGCAACGTCACAGGAGTTAGGCCTGCGACCGCGCCCGCACTCTTAAGTGCGCCCAGTGTCGCCGGCGGTAAAGAAAACGATGGGTTGGCCTGCGTGCCGGCAGCAATGCCATTGATCGAGCACGTCGTGTCCACCAACGAACCCGAGACATTAATCGCGCCGTCCGCCGCGTACGCGCCGAACGACGCACAGCCCAACAGACCGCCCGCTGCGATCGCAAGTGCGGGAAAAATTGACTTCATGTTTGCTGCTCCAGTGAGTTAAGAAATGGTCAAGTCAGCGGCGAGTGCGGTGGTTCGTTTGAACCGCCCCTGCCTTTGAGCCGCCCAATGTCCTAGACCGGAGAAAAGCGGCCTCTTCTTCGAAAGTTTGGCCTGACGTTCAGGCTCGATCCAATGTTAGGGTTTCGCATGATGGAAATAACTAAGACGATTCTTATTTGAATCAGCCATTTCTGACGCAACACCAGGAACCACTCTGACAGGAACCTTTTGCACCCTTACACGCAGCACGGCTTTCTTCCTGCGCTTGGGTCCGGGGATACGAAGTCATCACACCCGATCGCGCGCTCCCACGCCACCTCCCACGCGGGTCCGCGCCGAGCGGCTGAAATGGTTGAGACCTCGGGACGTGTGCTGCCCACGCTGGGCGCAAAAAAACCCGCAACATCATCGAAGATGTTGCGGGCTCGTGAAGAAGCCTCGAATTGCTAGGCGCCGCTGGCTTGGTTCAACGTCAGATGCTTCGTCTCAGGCGCCCATGCAATCGACACCACCATGCCGATCAGCAGGACAACAGCCAGCACCATCATCGTCAAGTGAAAACCCAGGTGAAGGATACCGAGCGGCAACAGAAACGTGCCGACCGCCGAACCAAGGCGACTGCACGCAATCGCCAGCCCGACACCGCACGCACGCACCTCGGTCGGAAAACACTCCGGCGGAAACACGCCGACAAGATTCGAGAACGCAGACATCGTCAGCGTGAAGATCGCGAACGCGACGATCATCGCAAGCGTTGCGGACTCCGGCAGCAAGCTCAACGCGATCAGCGACATACATGTCACTGCGAACGAGCCGATCAGAAACATACGGCGCGCCACGCATGAAGCCACCAGGCATGTGCACGTGTTCATCGTTGCCGTCGTTCAGTGTCACGTTGGGGCCGAAGTGTTTGAGCACGATCGCTTTGGCTTCGGCGACACGTCCCTTGCCATGCAACCAACGCGGCGATTCCGGCGTGCCCATCCGCAAAATCAGCACGATCAGCGCGGGAATGCCGGCCGACGCAAGCAGCCACCGCCATGCATCGGGCGACGCGTCGGCATACTGCATGCCGAGCACGTTGGCCATTACATAGCCGATAGTCCACACCACGCTAAACGATCCGAGCAAGGTGCCGCGATGTTTGCGTGGCGAAAATTCGGCAAGGATCGCGTGGCCGACCGCGAAATCGCCGCCCATGCCGAAGCCGATCAACACCCGCAGCAGACACAACTCGAACGGCGAACTCACATAAAACTGCGCAAACGCCGCCGCGGTGATGATCAGAAAGCTCAGCAGAAAGATCTTCTGTCGTCCCAGGCGATCCGACAGCCAGCCGAACACCAGGCTGCCGACAAAGATGCCCATCAGCGCGGAACTGCCGATCATGCCCATCCAGAACGCGTCGAGCGGCATCTGGCGATTCAGCGACGCCAGCGCATAGCCGATCGTGCCGAGTGCAAACCCTTCAGTAAAGTGGGCGCCGAACGTCAGCCCGGCGATCTTGACGTGGAACGCGTTCAACGGAACGTCGTCGAGAGGAATGGGGCCGCGCACGGCCGCCGCTGCGGCGGACGGCAAAGTGGGGGCGAGGCCGAGAGTGGCCGCCCGGCTATCCTGAGTGCTCACGCTGTCTCCTTGTAGGTATGTGCCCGGCTGGCGCAGCACCGGCGTGATGCCGGTGCCGCGTCATGCCGCGCAGTTGCGGCTCGTTATTCGCTTCGCTGTTCATCTCATCATTCGCCTCGCTGTTCGCGGCATGCCTCGACATGCGAGCCGCCAAGCGAACGCGTGGAATGAACGAGTGGACGAAGATCAGCGTCCGAGCCCGCCCATCATCATGTACTTCAGCTCCGTGTATTCATCGAGGCCGTACTTCGAGCCTTCGCGGCCAAGGCCCGATTGCTTGACGCCGCCGAACGGCGCGACTTCGGTCGACAGAATGCCTTCGTTGATGCCGACCATGCCGCTCTCCAGCGCTTCCGCAACGCGCCATGCTCGGGCAAGATCACGCGTGTAGAAATAGGCGGAGAGGCCGAACGGCGTGTCGTTGGCCGCCGCGATGGCTTCGTCTTCCGTCTTGAAGCGAAAGCACGCTGCCACCGGGCCGAACGTTTCTTCCGCGGCGATCAGCATCGACTTCGATGCATCGATCAGCACGGTCGGCTCATAGAACGTGCCGCCGAGCGCGTGCGGTTTGCCGCCCGTCAAAACCTTCGCGCCTTTCTGCAACGCGTCGGCGACGTGCGCTTCCACCTTCTTCAGCGCCGCCTGGTTGATCAGCGGACCTTGCTCAACGTCGCCTTGAAGCGCGTTGCCGATTCGCATCTTCCGCACGGCCTGTGTCAATGCCTGCGTGAATGCATCGTAGATGCCGTCCTGCACGTAGAAGCGATTCACGCACACGCAGGTCTGCCCGGTGTTGCGGAATTTCGAAGCCATCGCACCCTGTACGGCGGCGTCGATATCTGCATCGTCGAACACAATGAACGGCGCGTTGCCGCCAAGCTCCAAAGACAGCTTCTTCAACGTATCCGCCGACTGCTTCGCGAGCAGTTTGCCGACGCGCGTCGAGCCGGTGAACGACAGCTTGCGCACCACCTCCGATTCAGTCAGCACGCCGCCGATCGCGACCGCATCACCGGAGACGATGTTGAACACGCCGGGTGGAATGCCGGCCTTCTCCGCCAGCACCGCCAGAGCCAAGGCGGACAACGGCGTTTCTTCGGAAGGCTTTAGCACCATCGTGCAGCCTGCCGCGAGCGCCGGGCCGGCTTTGCGTGTAATCATCGCGAGCGGGAAATTCCACGGCGTAATCGCCGCGACCACGCCGACCGGTTCGCGCGTCACGATGATCTTCGCGTTCGGATTCGGGCTCGGGATCACGTCGCCATAACTGCGCTTGGCTTCCTCCGCGAACCATTCGAGGAAGCTCGCCGCATAGCCGACTTCGCCACGCGCTTCAGCGAGCGGTTTGCCTTGCTCGCGCGAGAGCAGTTCGGCGAGCGCGTCGCGATGTTCAAGCATCAGTTCGCCCCAACGCTTGACGCGTGCGCCGCGTTCCTTCGCAGTCATCGCTCGCCATACAGGAAAGGCCCGCTCGGCCTCGGCAACGGCTTGCGCCGTTTCCGCAGCGCCGCCTTTCGCGACCTGGGCAATGACCTCGCCCGTCGCAGGATTCACAACGGGATACGTGCTCGCGCTTTCGTACCACTCGCCGCCAATGAAATGTCCGGTTCGAAGAAACTCGTTCATGCCGCCCTCTCCAGGTTCTCGACAAACGCGCCCTGCGCAAGCCGCGCTTCACGAGCGATCCGTTTGCCCGCCGTGTAGTCGTTGATCAGATCGCACGGCGTGTAATTGCGTTCGAGCTCGAACAGTTCGTCGGCTGAGAGCTTCGTGCCGAGCGCGGCCAGCGCGCTATCGAATTGCGCCGGTGTATCCGCGCCGACCAGCATGCTGGCGACGCCGCCATGGTTCAGCACCCACGCCTGCGCAATCTGCGCCGCCGACACCCCGCGCCACGCCGCCACGCGCGCCACCGACGCGGCAATCTCACGTGACGCGGTATCGCCATACATTTGCGCGGTGAAGAAATCGGTCTGGTTGCGCGTCGAGTTCGGATCGCACGTCAGCAAACCACGCGCCAAAGGACTGAACACGGACACGCCGACACCCTGATCCTGGCAGTACGGAATCATTTCGCGCTCTTCCTCGCGATAGGCCAGGTTGAGTTGCAGCTGCATGTTGATCGGTTTGTGCCAGCCGTTGCGCTCGCAGACCTGCATGATCTTCGCGAACTGCCACGTGTACATCGTCGATACGCCGATGTAGCGGGCCTTGCCCGCGCACACGATATCGTTCAACGCGCCCATCGTTTCTTCGACCGGTGTGTTCACGTCGAAGAAATGCAGCATGTAGATATCGACGTAGTCCATACCGAGGCGCGTGAGCGACGCGTCGATACCATCCATGATGTGCTTGCGCGAATGGCCGCCGGCGTTCTGATATGTGCCCATGTCGTAGCCGACCTTGGTGGTCACGACAATCTCCTCGCGGCGCGCGATGCGTTTCAGAATGCGGCCCACCACTTCTTCACCTACACCGGTCGAATAGAAATCGGCGAGGTCGATGAAATTGACGCCCGCTTCGAGAGCGTGGCGCACGATCGGCTCGCTCTGCGCTTCGTCGAAAATCCACGGCTTCCATTGCGGCGTGCCCATGTTCATCGTGCCGAGGCACAGACGCGACACCTTCAGGCCCGAGTGGCCGAGGCGAATGTATTCCATAGTGCTTGTCTCCTTCCTGATCGCATTCAGTAGCGCACGCGGCAGCACGCCCCTCACGGCGCGCGAACCGCGTTGCGCGTGATTAACGTTGTTTCGGGGTGTAGAACGGGTTGGACACGTCGCGCGCGGCGGCAAACACTTCATCGCGATGCGGCAGGCCCTTCATCGCCGCGAGGATCGCGTTCTTGCACGCGCGGTAGTTGTTCTCGAAGACGGCGTCGAGATCGTCGGTGCCCGGATTGACCCAGTTTGCCGACACCACCACCCAATCGTTTTCCGCCTCGGGCGGCAGCGTGCCGTTCTCCAGCGACTCGGCCACCGCCTTGGCGATGCCGGCCTGCGAGGCGCCCCATGTCGCGTTGCCGTGGAACTCGCTGCCGATCTGCGCCTTGTTCACGTAGAGCGTGAGCGGCTTGGTCGGCACACCTGGCCGGGCGATCACGACGAACGGCGCATGCCCCGTGGAAGGCGTCGCTAATGCGGTGGCGAAGGCTTGGCCCGCAGGCCCGTTGCGCGGACCGACGAGTACGTTGATGTGCGCGAGGTTGACGCCGGGGCCTTCGAATCCTTCGCCAATGAAGAGTTGTTTGTCCGTCGATACGCTCATGGTCTTTCCGTCGAGGTTGAGTGGATGACCGATTGTGCTGTCCGCTCTTCGCGACGCTGTATCGATGAGTTTTGATGCGGGGTATGAGGCGAACTCATCTCCGGGTTTGCCCCCGGACGTCTTAAGTGGCGATTAGGTGGCGCATCGCGTCGTAGAGTGGGCGGCTTATGGCACTACGCATTCGGACGAACGCAAAGGTGAGCGTTTTCGGGAGTTGCGATTGCGAACCTCGAATCGAGGCGAAAAGTGAAGACGCCGAAGGCCCCTCACGCACCGACGGCGCGAGGATCAGCAGCCAGCCAAAGTCCGCGGAAAGGACCGTGCGAGAACCGAACGGCTGCCTAGGCGATGCTTCGTATAGCCTGGGAACGCCCGCCAGCAAAGGCTGACGCGGGTCTCGAGGAAGGTTGGGCAGTGATGAGGAGCAGCTGAGGCGATCGCACCAGAAGGTGCGTCATCCGACAAAACCAGGCTCACCGAAACAACGAACCCTGGCTCGAGGCGCTTGGAGAAATCCACCGCGCGCGTTGCAAGCTCACGCGAAAGGTGAGCGTTTTCGGGACCCTCTCAGCGGTGCGAGAAAAACCCGACGCAACTTCACTTCAGAAAAATTCGGCGCGTTACGAGCGCAAGCGCCATAGTCGAAACGGTTTCAGACTTCGATCAGAAAGCGCTCGCGATTCTTGCCCGCAAGCCAGCCAGGCGAGCGGCCACGGCCGCTCCACGTCTCGCCCGTTTTCGGGTTGCGGTACTTGGCTACCGAAGCCGGTTTGCGTGCCGCCGTACGCTTGCTCGTAAAACCCAGTTCTTCCGCTGTCAGGTCGTATTCGACGATCTTCTGCTTGATGTCGGCGATCGCTTGCGCGATTTCCTTCTCGCGCGCCACTGCGACTTCCTTGTGGAGCTTTTCGAGCTGGGCAGTCAACTGCTTGTACGAGGCCATGACAGGTACTCCGATCGATTTCACGAACTGCAGTGCGGACGCCCCGGAGGAAGTCCCCGTGGCGGACACTATCAGACGAAAAAAGCGCCGAATAGTGCGGACCGCGTAGCGCAGCCCGCGCAGGGAGGCCCGCAACTGCCCGAAGCTTATGACAACCGTGCGCCGTAGCCAACGCACTGAATCGTCAATTGCATCGTACACGCGGCGTTCGAAATCGACCGACATTGGGAATGGTTCGACGGCACGCGGCGCTGGTCGCGGGTTAGAAAATTCGAGCGCATCAAATCGACCGAGCGATGCGACAGCAAACGTGTCGAACCGACGCGTCCACGCCCTAGCAACAGTTGCGCGAACTGCAGATAGTCCTGCGCCGTCGAGACAAGGCCGCCACCTCGCCGCGCTCCACATAGCCTTGCATGGCGTTCGTGAGCGCCGTTAGCCGGGTGGCTGAAAGTCCTGCTGGTTGCATGCTCCTCCTGACCCCCTTAGGCGTTACGTTCCCTTATTTTTACAGAAAACGTTACCTGATCAGACGGTACACGTCATCCGCCACTCCCGCGGACGGTCATGCTTTTTTCCGCCCCTCCAATGCCGATAGGGCTGCATCGAGCCGTTTGACGCGATTGGCCTGCGCCGGCACCATTGCCGCCCCGGACACCAAAGCGATGCGGTTGCGCCAATAGGACAGTGGAATACGGTCTTCAGCGGAGATATGCGAGATTACATGTTCAAGATGTTCGATATCTTTTTCGAGTTGATGGTGATTCATTTCTTTCCCCGGAATTACTGATTGAACTCGTTGAAAAGCATAAAACGTGCCGCAATTACGCCACCCAGCCCACTCAAACGGAAAATCTTTCTTAAGCCGTCAATCCGGCCCGCCGCAACCCGGCAAAATCTGCGTATATATTTGAGCTTTGAGCCGGCCAGATGAAGATACTGCGAAGAACCTTCACGTTCCGTTAGGTGCCGCACCGACTCGACTTAATGGGAAAACCGGAGCGCTTTGTTATCGGTGCAAACAGTATGATTAATAATCTGGGAGCAGCTCGATAAATCCAATGCGCATCATTGCCGTTTCGGCAATGTGCATTAAAGCCAGATATTTGTGACGGTTATATGCATATTGCACGACGTCAGTTCGCCCTACGGCCGGTTTGGCCCATTCAAACGGGGTCTGCGCTGAGAGGGACACGCCGGCCGTCATGGCCGGGCGGTGGGATAAAGGAAGGAAGGTGTCACCCATTGAAAGGCCGGAGTAAAGGGGTATATCTCTCTCCTCAAGGGTCAGGCCTTGCATTGTTGTATTCCTTTTGGTCATCCTGGTGATGCGAAGCTTGATGACGCGTCCGGTTTCTCGTC
>NZ_WOEZ01000080.1 GCF_013177735.1 Paraburkholderia elongata
GCTCTCCGAGCAGCCGGAGACGCCGTCGTCGACATCGGGGAATGCCTTGGTACAAGCGATCGTTCAAACGTTCGCGCAATTGGGACTCACTCTTCCCTTCAGCCAAGGCAGCAGCACTGGATCCACCTTATCCGTCACCAATTCAGCTGCAAGCGGAGGAACCCAGGGCAGCAACGCTAACTCGCGAACGGGATCACTGTCCGCCGCTGGTATTGATTCGATCTTCGAGCAGCTCATCGGCCAGATTCTTCAGGTAACTTCCAGCCTGCAGTATGACACCGCCTCTTCGCTGGCATCTCAGAGCAACTCAGGTAATCAGGGAAACGAAACATCTGCAACGGGGTACTCCAATCCCCTTGCTCAAGCGCTTGAATCGCTTGCCCGGACCGTTGGCGCGCGCAGCAGCCAGCCCGGAGACGCAAGCGAAAACGGTGGGACCGGTTCGACGGCTTCATTGAATGAGGCTATTTCGAGCATGGAGAAGGATTTCAACACCCTCTTTGGCTCATCGGGCACAAATAATGGCGCATCCCTACAGACTTTTTTACAAACGTTTGCCAGCAACGTCGCGGAAGAGTCGGTCTCAGGATCCAGTGGTGCTTTCGTGCGGACGTCGGCCTGAGAGCGGTCGAGGTGAACCGGAACACGAGCCCAACCGGGACGCGACTAGCCGTCAATACGCTTGCGAACAGAGAAATGTTCGCCCGATGAAATGGTCCTGCGTGAAGCGCCAACGGGTCCGTTGAATGTACGTAAACGGACGCCCCTGTAATACGACCGTTAAGCGCTCATTCGCCGTTTTGGACTGACTTGATAAGATTGTTCCGCAACGTCACGACCGCCGTCTGAATTTTCGCGAACTCGTCGGAAGCGAGGCCCGTCTCGACGGGGTTCATCTTTAGGGCTTTTTCGCGCAGCCGCCGGCCGCTCTTCGTGAGACTGATCCGCACCTGGCGCTCATCACCAGGATCGCGTTGCCTTTCCAGATAACCCATCGCCTCGAGCTTCTTCAGCATCGGCGTAAGCGTATTGGATTCGAGAAACAGCTTGGCGCCCAGACCGCTGACGGTCTGGTTGTCTTCCTCCCACAACGCAATGATCGCGATGTATTGCGGGTAGGTAAGTCCGAGTTCCTCGAGTATCGGCTTGTATGCCTTGCCAAAAGCCAGGTTCGCGGAGTAGACCGCAAAGCACAGATAGTCTGACAGCGGCACGGCCGCAGCGGGCGCTTGGTTCGTAGTTTTCATCTGTATCCTCTTTGGCCAAAGCCTGATGTTCCGCAAGACATACGAAGTATGATATATCGCATGCGATTATATCGCAATATAACGAACGTCGGGCCGCTACCGCGTTGAGTACAACCGGTTGTCAATTTCGCCGGGCCTAGCTATTTCGCATCGTAGAGGTCTTGCGGCAGCGCCTGCCTGCCGCTATGGCCGCCGCTGGTCTGGAGCGCCTTTGTCGCCATCGTTCGCTTCAGGCCGGCACGCGATACAGGGCACCGAGCTTGTTGCCGTCCGGATCGCGCAGATAGGCGAGATAGAGGCTGCCAAACGCGGCCTCACGCACGCCGGGCGGCGCCTCAGCCGATGTTCCACCGTTAGCGACCCCGGCTGCATGCCAGAGATCGACCTGCCTGGTCGACTGACAGGCAAAGCCGATCGTTCCGCCATTGGCAGCGGTCGCCGGCCGACCATCGAGCGGCTGCGTGATAATGAAAAGCCCCGTGTCGCCGCGATAGACATAGCGTCGACGCTGATCGTTGTCATCACTGAGACCGTCACCGTAGCCGATCGCGCCTAGCACGGCATCGTAGAATCGCTTTGCTTTTTTCAGGTCGTTGGTGCCGACCACTACGTGACTGAACATTGTCTATTCCTCCCCTGGTAAATGAACCATGTTCCATCCGATGCTGTGACCGGCGCGCATAAGGTACGATGATGCGCGACGGCCCAGCGACGGAGGGATGCACGATCTAGTGACGTGCGAACAGGTTGTCGCGCGACGTCACGGCGGCATGGCTGCCCGCCTGGGAGCGTCCGGCGACTACACCGCCATATGTCTCTTGCGAGCCAGCTGCGTCGTCGCGTTCGGCGGCGACAGTTCGCGCGCTCTGACCGCTTTGCGACGCCGGTGCGCCAACCGAGGGTTTGTAGAAGGGGGCCGGTCCATAGCCGCTGGCGAACGCGGGTGCGGTGGCGGACGCCGAGAAGGCGACGAGCAGTGCAGCGATGAGCTTGGTCTTCATGATGGGAATTCCCTAAAAGGTTGTTCAGTGAAAGGCACGTGCCTCAGCGAGATGCACGTGCCTCAGCGAGATGCACGTGCCCAGGCGGATCACACCGTGACGATGTTCGTGCCGATCTCGATGTTGCCGCGCACAGACTTCGAGTACGGGCAGATCGTATGGGTCAGGTGCGCGATTTCCTCGACGACTTCCTTTGCCAGGCCCGGCACGCGGATGGTGAACTGGGCGCCGAGGAACCACGCGGTACCGGTTTGCCCAACGTTATCTGAATGTCCACGGAATAGTCGGACGGCAGCTTGACCTTCTTCAGCGAGGCCGCGATCCCGAACACGGTGGTGTAACAGGCCGACCACGCGCCCGCAAATAACTTCTCGGCTGTCGGGTGCGGCTCCGTGGCGATGAACTCGAGGCTTTCCACGCCGGGCGCTGTCAGCTTGAGGTCAAAGACGCCAAACTCGCCGCGCTGGAGACTGGGGTCGCGATTGACCGTGGCGTGGGAGTTGCCTGAGGCGAGGACTTTTTCGATCTTTTCCATGATGGATTCCTATGTGTATGAGGGTATTAAGCGTATTTAAATCTTGCGCGATGTAATCGTATGCGGTGTCTCGGTCACGCCGTGACGACGTTCAGGCCGACCTCGATGTTGCCGTGCACAGCCTTCGAGTACGGGCAGAGCTGATGGGCCTGGCGCGCGAGTGCCTCGACGACTTCCGTTGCCAGACCCGGCACGCGGATGGTGAACTGGGCGCCGAGGCAATGCCCGTTACCGACCGACCCGATACTTACCTGGACGTCCACGGAGTAGTCGGCCGGCAGCGTGACCTTCTTCAGCGAGGCCGCAATCTGGAACGCGCTGACGTAACAGGCCGACCACGCGCCCGAAAACAACTGCTCGGCTCTCGGGTGCAGCTCGGTGGCGATGAACTCGCGGTTTTCACCGTCGGGCGCTGACAGCTTGAGGTCGAGGACGCCGAGCTCACCGCGCTTGACATCGGGGTCGTGATTGATCGTGGCGTGGCTGTTGCCTGAGTGGAGGACTTGTTCGATCTTGGTCATGATGGATTCCTGTGTGAATAAGGGTGTTAGGCGGCTTACATCGCATGCGATGTAATCGCTTGCGTCGAATAATGGAGAAAGACGCACCCGATGTCAATCGCAAAAGATTCTATCGCATACGAGTTTTCGATAGGGCAAACGAAAATCCCGCAGCGGCCAGCAGGGTGTCGCCTGTCTCGCACGCTGTCGCACGGGCTGTAGGCCAACAAGCCATCGTATATCCGACTCGGACGGCTCGGCTCTCGGGTGTAGCTCGGTGGCGATGAACTCGCGGCTTTCACCGTCGGGCGCTGACAGCTTGAGGTCGAGGACGCCGAGCTCACCGCGCTTGACATCGGGGTCGTGATTGATCGTGGCGTGGCTGTTGCCTGAGTGGAGGACTTGTTCGATCTTGGTCATGAT
>NZ_WOEZ01000081.1 GCF_013177735.1 Paraburkholderia elongata
AAGGTTCCCACCGCATCGGAGCACTCCGCGGTTTCCTCCATCGAGGCTTGTGCGACGCCTGCCCGCTGGCTCACCGGCGCGCTCACATGCATGCGGCTTCAGGGCAGGCATCGCACAACCCTTAACAAACAAGGCCAGTCGGGCGTGCGTCAACGAGAAGAACACGTCGCGCGAAGGGGGACTGCGCGCCTGAGCCGAGCGACCCAGACAATTTCACATAGTCCTCCTCCGAGCGCGATTAACCGTACCCGACTTTTCGCAGCCAGCAGTTTGTGCAACAACTCGTTGTACAGTTGTCGTGGCCACACGTCGTCACACGGGCTGACAGCTTGGATTACGCCGCGTAGCGGCTTTGATACGCGCAGGAATCGCTCAAGCAGGGCTTGCTCAAAGCCAGGTGCCGCCCTGCCGTTCGCTCGGCTCTTCCGTGAGCGCATCGAAATCATGAATCCAGTCCAGGTGATGCAGCACGCTGTCGCGCGTGCCGAGGCGGGCGTTGCGCGCCTGCGCGGCCGGCCCGTCGGGCAAATGCAGCACGTCGGCAGCGGCTATCGACGCATACTGCACCTTGCGCGTGCGGCCCCGGCGCAGGCGTTCGTAGGCTTCCTGCGCCTCGCGCCAATTTCCCGGACCCGCCGTGGCCAATTGAGCGGCCAGCACCACGGCATCTTCAATCGACTGGTTGGCGCCCTGGCCGTGATGCGGCACAAGCGCATGCGCGGCATCGCCGATCAGCGTCACGCGGCCTTTGCTCCAGCGTCCGAGCGGGGGACGGTGGAACAGGCCCCAGCGCTGACTGATCGGCACAGCCGTGATCATCTGCACGACGGCCGGATGCCAGTCCTTGAACAGGCGCAGTTGCTCGCCCTCGCTGGCTGGCATGACCCAGTCGCGCACCGGCCACGGCGATGGATGGCGCTCGACCAGGAGGAAATTCTGATCTCCATTGTCGCCGATCGGATAGTGCAGCAGATGGCCGCCGGGCCCGACCCAGAACTGGATGGTCTCGGGATCGGGTAGCAGGTCCATGCGTTCAGCCGGCACCACGCCGCGAAAGCCCGAGCAACCCGAATACAAGGCGTCGTCATAGCCAAGCATCCAGCGCCGCGTGATCGAGCGCGCCCCGTCGGCGCCGATCACGAGGTCGGCGTCGATGCGCTGACCGTTATCGAACGCCAGACTCACGCGATCCGGGTGCTGCACGAGATCGACCAGCCGATGGCTGAGCTTGATGCGCTCAAGTCCGACGGCTCTGGACAGCACCGCCTGCAGATCAGCACGATGAATGCCCCAGTACGAGCCGCCGAACAGCTCGCGAGAGCTGGGCGTGCCGCGATGATGGCCGATGACCGCGCCGCTGCGTCCGTCGCGATAGACGAGGCCCGGCACCTCCGCGCACACCTTCTCGAAGTCCGGACGCAATCCCATGCGCTCGTAGAAGCGCGTCGCGTTGGCCGAGAGCGCGACGGCCGCGCCCACTTCGCGCAGCTCTTCGGTCTGCTCGTAGAGTTGCGCATCGATTCCGTGCTCGCGCAGCGCGAGCGCAAGCGTAAGGCCGCCGACGCCGGCGCCGACGATCGCAATCTTTAGATCCATCTGCTTCATGACTGTGTCTCCGATATCCAGATTTATGGGTGTGGGCCGCCATGGCATTTACGGGCGTCATGGCGAATGCGCGTGCCGTGTCAGTATTTTCAGCACTAGACCTTCATTCCTCAATAAGATGAAATGAATCTGCTTCATCACTGGATTGAATGAGACCCGGATATGCGCGAATCATGGAACTGAGCGAAATCGACCTTAATCTGCTGCTGCTCTTCCAGCGGCTGATTCAGGAACGGCGCGTGGCGACCGTCGCCGAGCAGATGAACATGAGCCAGCCCGGCGTCAGCAACGCGCTCGCCAAGCTGCGCCGCCGGCTTGGCGATCCCTTGTTCGTGCGCGGGCCGGGGGGAGTGGTGCCCACGCCGTTCGCGCTGCGTCTGGCGGAACCGGTCTCGCAGGCGCTCGCCACGCTGCACGCCGCACTCAATCCGGTGACGGGTTTCGATCCGCTGCGCGCGATGCGCACCATGACGATCGGCATGACCGATATCGGTGAAGTCGTTTTTCTGCCCGCGCTGCTCGAACGTCTGTCGCGCGTCGCGCCGGGCGTCGCACTCAATACCGTGCGCGATACAAGCGTCAATCTGAGCAATGAGATGGCCGACGGCCGGGTCGATCTGGCCATTGGCTTGCTGCCGCAACTCAAGGGTGGTTTCTATCAGCGCCGCCTGTTTGATCAGCGCTATGTGTGCCTGTTCAGGCGCGGCCATCCGCTCGAGGACGCGCCGCTCACGCTCGCTGCATGGCGCGAGGCTGAGCATCTCGTGGTCGTGGCGGCCGGCACCGGCCACGGGCAGGTGGACGAATGGCTGAAACGGCGCGGCGTACGGCGTCAGGTGCGACTGACAGTGCCGCACTTCATGAGCGTGGGCTACATCCTGCAACGCACCGATCTGATCGCCACGGTGCCGGAGCGACTTGCCCTGCAACTGGCAACCCCTTTCTCGCTCAGCCTTCGCGCGCTGCCCATGACGCTGCCCGCCGCGCCGATCCATCTGCTTTGGCACACACGAGTCCAGCAGGACGAAGGCAATCGCTGGTTGCGCGGGGTAGTGATCGAACTGTTTGCGGACACGACAACGCATGTGCGCAAAGCAGAGGTGCAGCAAAAGAAATAGCACTCGTGGTCGAAAGGCCCGTTGCCTCAATCACGGCCAATCGAGGCAACCGGGCGCACATCAGACCGGGTTCGGCCACTTCCGGTCCTTCGTGACGGCCATTTGGATGGCCGCTCCTCCACAGATACTGTTGAAAAAGTCGTTGACCGTCTTTCTAGCGAGGTTAGCTCGAACACGATGTGAGAGCGGTTTCGATCAAGCAGGCTGATCTTCCTTGCGCGTCACGAGGCCGCCATCCCCATATTCCCGGATCACCTTCGCAATGACGACCCGGTAGCCGTCCAACCAGCGGGCCTGCTTCGACTTCGCTTCGAGGTGCGTCGGATGCCTGATCAATTGCAGCAGTGCGTCTTCCGACTCCCAGTAGTAGACGTTCTGGATCAATCCGGCGCTGGCGCTCTCCCAGGTCTCTTCACCCAGATACCCAGGAATTGCACGCGCCATTTCGGCGATCTCCTGGTCGAGGCGATGGAATTCCTCGTCGTACTGACCGGCCCTGAAAATGAAGGTAGAAGAGTACATAGGGCTTCCTCTGGAGATGAATGAAAGGACACAGAGTTTAGGGCATGAAGGGCTGGCAAGATCGTCAGGCCTTTCCGAGCCCCTATCTGTAAGGCCATGCCAGAAGCCTGATCCCGGCAACCCCGAATACGACAGCAAGGCATCCTTCCAGAGCGCGACGGGTCCGAATGTATAGCCGGCGAACTGAGTCCATGGAAAACAGGACGGCATACCCGCTGAACACCAGGCATCCAATGACCGCACAACCGGGAATCACGGCCCCGTAGGCAGATCCCGAGTTGTTCGAAGAGAGGGCGACAATCGAAACCCACACGAGTATGGCCTTCGGATTTGTCAGATGCAGCAACGCGCCTCGCGCGTACAGGCTCGTCAACTTCTCTGGCTGTTCCCGTTTCGGTGAGGTTGTAGCTGCAGTGGCAAGAGCAGTGCGTCCCGATTTGAAGGCCAGCCAGAGGAGGTACAGGCCACCGAAAATCTTGATCGCCACGATGAAATGGGACCAGGCAATCAGCGCCGCTGATATGCCGACCGTCGCTACCGTCGCCCAGAACATCGACCCTGAAATGACGCCCAGTGCGAACGCCAACGCCGCCTTCCGGCCGTGATTGGCCGCAATGGACATGATCGCGAGATTGCTCGGTCCGGGACTTGCGGTGCCAACGAAATACGCCGTATAGGCAAGCAATAAGCTTGCTGAGAAGAAGGTGTTTCCGGACATGTCGGATCTCGAAGTGGACTGAGTCCCAGGATTGTTGATGGCAGCGCGCATTCGCCACAATCAGGCGCCTAACATCCTGCCGAGCTCATTGTTGGGAGCGGATCGTTCTATTCCAGCTTCTTCGCAACGTGAGCGAGCATCGCATCGCCAATTGGGGAGTTGCCGCGCGCAGTGAGCGCGTCCCCGGCGCCTCGAATATCCCGCTCTTCCTTGTTCTGGCCAAGCTTGCTCTTGCCGACCAGACGCGTGATGTCAATCTGCAGACCGACGATCGAACCGAGCATGGTATCGATATAGTCCTTCGGTGCGTCGGCCATTTTCCAAGGCTGGGGTTGCGACGCCTCATTTGTGCGGGTCAGCCGGCCGACCAGGCCGCGCACATATCGCTCGTCGTCGTGAACGGAGATGCGTCCGTACGCGTGGACGACGATGTAATTCCAGGTCGGCACCTGCTTGTGGAATTCGTGTTTGCTCGGGTACCAGTTTGGGGAGATATAGGCATCTCCTGCGCGAAAGACCACGAGCACCTCGTCGCCGTTCGAGACGTCCTGCCATACCGGATTCGCGCGCGCGACATGCGCGCGCAGCGCGCCCAACTCGCCTTCTCCTGCCGCCAGTTCAAACGGAAGGTGGTTGGCGTCCAGCCCGCTCGTCCCATGCGTGATCAAAGTGCCGAACGGATGCTGTGCGATGTGCGCATGCAGGTTTTCGAGGCGAGGTTCATTGAAATGGGCTGGTACGTACATGTCTATTCCACGGGGGTGTCGAAGGTCACCGGTTCGAATTTCATTTGGACGCATTGTGATGCAAAACTGGTTTATGCTACAGGTCCAGTTTCGACAAATTTAATAGGACCAGAATCGTGGCAAGAACGGCCGGGGTGGCTGAAATTCCGTCAATCGGCACGCTGGACCGGGCAGCCGGTAACCTGAGCCGTCAGGTGGCGCAGGCATTGCGAGAGGCAGTACGCAAAGGGGATATCCGGCCCGGCGATGCGTTGCCGTCCACGCGATTGCTGGCAGCTTCGCTGGACATCGCGCGCGGCACGGTGATAGAGGCATATGAGCAGTTGATTGCTGAAGGCTTCTTGGAATCGAAAGGTCGCGCGGCCACACGGGTTGTTCAAGCGCTAGCCGAGCCGCAACAGACACGCGAACCAGGTATGGAACGCCAGCGGATGACCCGGACTGGCTTGCCAGAGCCAGCGGCAGTGTTCGCGCAGATCGCACAGGAGTTCAGGCCGCTTCCACCGGCGCCGTTTGCGATATCAGTCCCTCTCGGTTTGACTGCGCCCGCCGACATCTGGCGGCGGCTCGGCAACCGCCTGCGCGCGAAGGGGCCCGGCGCGCCGGCCGGTTACGCCGATCCGCTTGGGGCGTTACCGCTCCGTGAAGCGATCGCCAGCTACGTGCGCAAGTCACGTTCGGTGCGTTGCGAACCCGGTCAGGTCATCGTGACCAGTGGAACACAGCAGGGGCTCTTTCTCGCATGTCAGGTGTTGCTGGCTTCGCGTGATCAAGCGTGGGTCGAAAACCCGGCCTACCGCGGCGTAACGGCCATACTCGAGAGCATGGGCCATCGCGATACGATGATTCGCGTACCGGTCGACGCCGAAGGCATCGATGTCGAAGCAGGCATCCGGATGGCGCCTCACGCGCGTGCCGCCTTCGTCACGCCGTCGCATCAGTATCCGTTGGGCATGCCTATGAGCATGGCCCGGCGCAACGCGTTGCTGGCGTGGGCGCGCGCCACCAACGCATGGGTCGTCGAAGACGACTACGATAGCGAACTCCGATACCACGGCTATCCGTTTCCGTCGCTTCAGGGATTGGACCCGGATCGGGTCGTTTATCTTGGCACGTTTAGCAAGATCCTGTTTCCGTCGTTGCGGTTGGGCTACGTGATCGTGCCCGATGATCTGGTCGATGCTTTTTGCGGCGCGCGTGTGCTGATGGACCGTCATCCGCCGAACGCCGACCAGCATGTGCTGGCGGCCTTCATGGCGGAGGGCCATCTGGAGCGCCACATTCGCAGAGTTCGCAGTGTGTACTCGGGTCATCGGGTCCAGTTGATAGAGACGCTCGACGCGTTGCTCCCCAAGGATTTGGCATGGCTGGAACCAGGCGATCAGGGCATGCACGTTATCCTTTGGCTGGCGGAAGTCATGGACGATCGCCAAGTGGTCGAGCTGGCCGCCAGGGCCGGAGTCGCTGTGCGTCCTATATCGCCGATGTTCGCGCCTGGAACGGAGCGGCCCGGCCTGGTCCTCGGATTCGGGGGCTTTAGCAACGCGCAAATGAAAGCGGCCGCGCAACGTCTTGCCTCGGTTATTGCCGAAGTGACGAAGTCCCTCAAACGAAAACACGCTGCTATACGAAGACCATCCATGCGGAATGGCAGAAATTGACAACAAAGCGGCCACCACAGCTGACACGTCGAATGGCTATAGAGGGTCGAACTGGGCCGTTCAAAGTCACTTTGCCGGGTCTTCTCGGGCGACCAACCTTGCTCCCACTTCGAAAATCCCTGGGCAAATAGGTCTGGCAGTACTTGATTGTGAAATATTGAGTGGTTAGAGTGTTTAGTCCGGGAAAATTTTTGATTCCCAATCCCGGAGTGTGTTTCGTAGCCTGTCCTATAGAGGGGATGGGCTATTTTTTTATCAGACCAACGCCACCGGGGGCTGCATGACGCGGATATCCAGTTCGGATGGTTTTGTCGACCGATTAATGTGCGGCTTCGTGCGATCCCGAGCCCGCCTACTCGCGTTTTGAACATCAACGGGACAGCCGTCAATGTCAGGTCTTCTCAGGCGGCGATAGTTCAGGGGGGACTGACAGGTGCAAGGCCTGTCAGATATGGATTCTCGCCATTGCTGTAGCAAATCTGTAGCACAGCACACAAAACTCTGCCTCTTTTAGAGCATCAGCCGACTACTACGCAGTCCCGGCTCGCGCGCACATCTGTCGACAACCGGCCAGGAGCCGACGGTCGACGCGGCAGGCCAGATCGTCGACAATCCGAGATTCGCATGTAAGTCCTCATGTACCAGCGTTACGGCGGCACTAACACATACGTGGAACAGTTTCTCCGATCCCAGAACATCGCTGCAGCGTGAGGAATTCTCTTTCGCTCTATCGATAGCGACTGCCCAGCTATGGCATCTCGAATGTGCGGCCCGGCAATTTCGGTTCTGGAACACTCCAAGCCGGCCTACATGCGGCCACCGTTGTCTCCTATCACCGAATATGGGAAGCCTCAATTGAATGACCAAATAAAATGGACGACGCTCATAACGGTCTATTCTGCCGGCGTCGCCGCCTGCTATCTCGCGGGGTTCTGGGGTCAGTTTGACATCAATATTTTTCAATTCGCAGGTCTTACGGGATTCGCCAGTATGGCGCTGTATCCCCTGATGACGGCGATAGGGCTGAATCTCTTGGCCAGCCTCGTCGTCAGGTCGAAGCAGTCGGTCGAGCGAGAAGGGACCCGAGAAAGCGCTTGGCGCCGCCTATACAGAAAGGTGTACGTCGCTTGGTTATCCGTGGCACCCTTGGGCACACTGGTCGTGATTTCTCTCATTGCGGATCCCGTCAAGTGGGTGCTGGTGCTGTTTGTGATGACGCCCTGGATCAGCTGGCTCGCCGAGCTACCTCTGGTGGTCAAGGCTATTCCTGGCCAATCCCGATCGACAGCGGTTTACTGGCTTGTCGCGTTTCCGATCCTCGCAACCCAACTTGGTGCTTCGCACGCGCAAGCTTACTTTGAGGGCACAGAAACCCGGACGGTTGCTCCGACAGGCGCGGCAAAAGATCTGCAGTGGGACCCGCAACATCCAATTGGGTACTTGGGTTTCACTGGAGGGACCTATTTCCTGTTCGAGAGTAAGACTGGGAATGTGGTCATGGTTAACCAGGCGGTAGCGGCCCCGCTGACCCTTCAACGGAGGTCATTGCCAACCACGGCTGAGTGGCTTCGCGGCATTTTTCAGCACAAGAGATAGGCTTTAGCATCCAAGTGGCCGAGGGAAGCGCCTGTGGGCTCTTTTGCCGAACTGGTATCGTGCCTCTAGTCGGGCGACCGCGTTTGTTTCATCTCAGGGTTTGAGCCCCTGCGAACCGCGATGCATTCCCAACTCATATCTATTTGCGGTCGTGCTTCTGTTACCGACAGTACGTGGGATTCGAGCAGTGGTCTTTGAGGCGCTTGAGGGTGCAAGAACTCGCGTTGTGGTCGGGTTCCGCAGTCGTTCTGCGCTCGTCAAAACTGCCACGTGCGCGACAGCCACCACGACTTTTGTGGCGTCCAGAGCGTCCGCTTCGGAGAAACGCGAGTGGCAGAAGTGGGTCGCTTTGCGACGTTCGCCGTCGCTACCTAGTTCAACATCCCTCAAATATCCCCACACGCACATCGCTGTAATACGCCAGGCCAATGGCGAACCCGCGGACCTTCCCACTCTACCGCGGACTTGGTGAATGGCCGCGGCCAGGCAGGCGGACCCGCCAATGACGGATAATGTGGACTGAATTCAGGGAGAAGGAGTATCCGGTGCGTGTAGGTCGCCCGATCAAGGCATTACCCCAGCCTTTGTGCGATTACTGCGGCGCTCACGCCGCGCTCGTGAAATACGGCGAGGCGGCGTATCCCTACCGCGAGGACCACGGCGCGTTATGGCTCTGCACAACGTGTCAGGCGTGGATCGGCATCCACTCGCGCAGCACACGGAACGTGCCGCTGGGACGTCTCGCCGACGGCGCGTTGCGCGATGCGAAGAGCCGCCTGCACGACACGCTCGAGCCGCTGGTCGCGGGCAAGGTCAGGCGCGATCGCGTCAACCCGTTTGAGGCCCGCGCGAAAGCCATCCGATGGATATCCGGCGAACTCGGCTTCGAGCCGGTGCCGGGATCGATTCACAGCCTGTCGCTCGACCAGTGCGAACAGGCGATCCGGCATGTCGAAGCATTCATTGCGCATCGCCGCGCCGCTTCGTCAGACGGCAA
>NZ_WOEZ01000082.1 GCF_013177735.1 Paraburkholderia elongata
CGACCGGTTTCGACGCAGTCGCGGCCGAAGGTGGCAGTGCAACGGTCGAGAAGATCGAAGCCGCAGCCGACAGCGGCCTGTCGCAATTCGTGAGCCGCGAAGTGACGAAGCTGGACCGTCCGGAACTGACCTCGGCGAAGATCATCGTTTCCGGTGGCCGGGGTCTCGGCAACGGCGAGAACTACACCAAGATTCTGGAACCGCTGGCTGACAAGCTGAACGCAGCGCTGGGCGCATCGCGCGCCGCGGTCGATGCAGGCTTCGTGCCGAACGACTATCAGGTCGGCCAGACCGGCAAGATCGTCGCGCCGCAACTGTATGTGGCAGTCGGCATCTCGGGTGCAATCCAGCATCTGGCCGGTATGAAGGACTCGAAGGTGATCGTCGCCATCAACAAGGACCCGGAAGCGCCGATTTTCAGCGTCGCCGATTACGGTCTGGTGGGCGATCTGTTCACGGTCGTACCCGACTTCGAGGGCATGCTGTCTTGAGCGTACTGCGAGGAACGGTCAAGGTTCGATGAGGTTACAGGTGAGCAATCTAAATTATATGGGGCACGCCAGAGCGGCGGCGGCCTTGGCCGCCAACGCCGAGGATGCCTCCATTTGGCGGTGGTTCGCGCTACTCCTCGAAGAGCGAAGGATTCGCTGGTGCTGCAGCGGTGACCGTTGGCTCGTCAGTGTTGACAACAGGCATGCGGCCACGGATAGCAGCTTCGACAAAGCCATCCGGACTGCGCGGGAGAACTTAGAGGGGACCACACCGAAGGTGTCGCATCGGGCAGTGCGCAGCAGACGGGCGGCATGATCCAATGGACCGCTGAACTATGGGCAGGAAGAGGCGGAGGCATGCATTGAAGTTCATCAAGCATCCACTCACGTGAGCGAAATGGGAGAGGGCCACAAAACGACGCTCGATGATCTGCAGTGCCTCTGCGCCAATTGCCACCGGATAGTTCACAAGGTGCTGCGCAAGCAAAGCCGGACGGCCTGAGATCGCGGGTATGTTGCTCAGCTATGGCCGACCCGAGGCTTGTTCTCGCGCACGGCGGTCCTGAAGGCCTTGGCGCTCATCCGATTTGACCCGCCTGCCGCTCAGCAAACTGACCCACTGAATTAGCCGGCGGCCGCTGCTGCAAGAGGCAGAAGCGGCCCGCCGCGCGTTTGTCGCCTGGCTACCTTTACGCTGTTGTTATCGCATTGCTCGGTGACGAATTGATTGAGCAACTGGACCCGGAGCCGCTACACGAGGAGGTAGGTAGGGCGGTGGCTGGGGGCCGCATCATGTTTTTTGATTTGCCCGAACGTGACTGACGATTGCGAGCGGGGTGGGGTTTTCCCCTGGATTTCGCGTGAGTCGCCGGGACTCGCGAACAAATGTCGTCGGAAAGGGCCACGCAGTTGCACTGCGTCCGCGACACTGTTGAGCAGCTGACGCTTAATCTAAGTCATTGTTTATTAATACTATTTAATGGTGTGAGGGCAGCCGGGCGCAGCTCGAGAGTTCAAACTTAAGTGAACAAAGTTCAAAGTTAAGTGAATCTCGACATCGACAACCGACCCGCGCGCATCTCTCCTTGAATTTGTCACCACCCGTCCATATAATTAGCACTCGCTGCACGAGAGTGCTAACAACATCGCCGGTTGGCTTTGCCAGCTGGGTTTTCTCAGCGTTCTTCAGTCTCAATCAAGAGAGGAGTATGTATGAACCTTCGTCCTTTGCATGATCGCGTGATCGTCAAACGTCTGGATCAAGAAACCAAGACTGCGTCGGGCATCGTGATCCCCGAAGCCGCAGCGGAAAAGCCGGATCAAGGCGAAATCCTGGCAGTCGGCCCGGGCAAGCGTGACGACAAGGGTGCACAAATCGCACTCGACGTGAAGGTTGGTGACCGCGTCCTGTTCGGCAAGTACGCAGGCCAGACCGTCAAGGTCGACGGCAACGAACTGCTCGTGATGCGCGAAGAAGACATCATGGCCGTGGTGCAGAAGTAAGCGCTGGTCGCTACTTTTTTCGGTCATATCCCAAAGAATTCAAGGAGTTAGAAGATGGCAGCTAAAGACGTCGTATTCGGTGATTCCGCCCGTGCCAAGATGGTTGAAGGCGTGAACATCCTCGCGAACGCTGTGAAGGTCACGCTGGGCCCGAAGGGTCGCAACGTTGTCCTGGAACGCAGCTTCGGCGGCCCGACGGTCACCAAGGATGGTGTTTCGGTCGCGAAAGAGATCGAACTGAAAGACAAGCTTCAGAACATGGGCGCGCAAATGGTCAAGGAAGTGGCTTCCAAGACCAGCGACAACGCAGGTGACGGCACCACGACCGCAACGGTTCTGGCTCAGTCGATCGTCCGCGAAGGCATGAAGTACGTTGCATCGGGCATGAACCCGATGGACCTGAAGCGCGGTATCGACAAGGCTGTGACGGCCGCGATCGAAGAACTGCGCAAGATCAGCAAGCCGTGCACGACCAACAAGGAAATCGCTCAAGTCGGCGCGATCTCGGCGAACAGCGATTCGTCGATCGGCGACCGTATCGCTGAAGCGATGGACAAGGTTGGCAAGGAAGGCGTCATCACCGTTGAAGACGGCAAGTCGCTGCAAGACGAGCTGGACGTGGTCGAAGGTATGCAGTTCGACCGCGGCTACCTGTCGCCGTACTTCATCAACAACCCGGACAAGCAAGTTGCTGTGCTCGAAAACCCGTTCGTGCTGCTGCACGACAAGAAGGTTTCGAACATCCGCGATCTGCTGCCGGTACTGGAACAAGTCGCTAAGGCTGGCCGTCCGCTGCTGATCATCGCAGAAGACGTCGAAGGCGAAGCGCTGGCTACGCTGGTTGTGAACAACATCCGCGGCATCCTGAAGACTGTTGCTGTCAAGGCTCCGGGCTTCGGCGATCGTCGTAAGGCCATGCTGGAAGACATCGCGATCCTGACCGGCGGTCAAGTCATCGCTGAAGAAACCGGCCTGACGCTCGAAAAGGCATCGCTGGCTGAACTGGGTCAAGCGAAGCGTATCGAAGTGGGCAAGGAAAACACGACGATCATCGACGGCGCTGGCGAAGCTGCAACCATCGAAGCACGTGTGAAGCAAGTTCGCACGCAAATCGAAGAAGCTACGTCGGACTACGACCGTGAAAAGCTGCAGGAACGCGTCGCCAAGCTGGCTGGCGGTGTTGCAGTGATCAAGGTTGGCGCTGCGACCGAAGTCGAAATGAAGGAAAAGAAGGCACGTGTCGAAGACGCACTGCACGCAACGCGCGCAGCTGTGGAAGAAGGCATCGTGGCTGGCGGCGGCGTCGCACTGATCCGTGCACGTACGGCAATCGCTGGTCTGAAGGGCGCTAACGCCGATCAGGACGCAGGTATCAAGATCGTGCTGCGCGCGATGGAAGAGCCGCTGCGCCAGATCGTCACGAACGGTGGCGAAGAAGCCAGCGTCGTGGTGGCAGCTGTTGCTGCTGGCCAAGGTAACTTCGGCTACAACGCAGCAACCGGCGAGTACGTCGACCTGGTTGACGCAGGTGTCGTGGACCCGACGAAGGTGACGCGCACGGCGCTGCAAAACGCAGCTTCGGTCGCCGGCCTGCTGTTGACCACCGACGCAGCTGTTTGCGAACTGCCGAAGGAAGACGCTGCGATGGGCGGCGGTATGCCCGGCGGCATGGGCGGCATGGGCATGGACATGTAATTTCGGTTGGGCCTCTCTCGTTAGAGGCTCAATTCGAAACACATGGGGAAGTGCGCCGCGAGGCGCGCTTTCCAAAAGAAAAACCCCGCTGAAATGCCAGCCCTTCACTTCGTGTGTTGATGGACTTCTAGGCGGGACAAGGTTGATTGAAGGGTGGGGACCAAGATTCCGGTTCTACCCGACGCCCGAGCAGGAAGCGATTCTTGCCAGGATTGCTTCTTCGCTAGTCGCCGTTGCAGCTTGGCCTCGTTCTTTCGGAACGTGTTAGGGGCCGCGATCTTCTCGCCGGTAGAAAGGATGGCGAAGTGCGTCAGACCTAAGTCGATGCCAACTTTGCCGGATACCTCTGGCTTCGCGTCACAGCATCGAGACATGGTATCTGCCGGATGCGTCTTTCGAAGTTGCACGAATGCATGCCAGGACGGCAGATTCCCGAAGGGACTTCCTGCACAAACTTTCGAGCCGGCTGATAAACGAAAACCAAGTGATCGCCATTGAAAGCCTTGCCGTCAGCAACATGCAGAAGAACCGTTGCCTTGCAAAGTCGATCAGCGATGCAAGCTGGTCCGAGTTCACCCGGCAACTAGAGTACAAAGCGCAGTGGTACGGACGCACGTTGGTCGGCATCGACAAGTGGTACCCGTCAAGCAAACGATGCTGCGATTGCGGACATACAGTGGTCAAGATGCCGCTGAATATCCGCGCATGGACCTGCCCGGAATGCGGCAGCATCCATGATCGCGACATCAACGCTGCGCGCAATGTTCTGGCCGCCGGACTGGCGGCGTCAGCCCATGGAGACAGCGTAAGTCCCATGTCTCTTTGAGATGAAGTTGGGTTGCCGTCTGTGAAGTGGGAATCCCCTTCCTTAGGGAGGGGAGCAGTCAAACGTTTCTGTCGAAAAATCTAAGCAAAGTACAAGATTTCATGAGGGTCGATGGCCGCGTGGGCCAAACCGAGCCGCATCGCCGGGGTCTTTTTGTCCTTCGTGCTGGTGAGGCAAAAGTTGAAGTACACCCGATAGATGTCCAGCCCTCAGCGAAAAACTGTTCTGCAAAAATAGGGGCTCACGGCGTACTGGTCAGCATATGCGCAACGGGTAGGTACTTAGCCAAGATGCCCAGCATGGTGGCGGCCTCAGTCAGCCTTCGACACCGGGGGGAACGGTGAAACGTAAGAGGTACCATTGCGACGCTCGTGGGCCTTCGTGATGAAGGCAAATTCTTGGGAGTCCACGCCCAGCGAGGTGGACACACGCTGGATGGCTAGGTTACGGCCGCCATATTTGGTGCGTACCTCGTAGAACTCCAGGACGGCCTGGACCACCTGGAAATAGCCTTCGTAGGCCAAGGTAAAGACCTGCAGATGTCGGCTGGGGTCTAGCCCATCGGCAGTGGCCTTATAGTCCGCTGCATTACGCAGGAAGCCCGCGATAGCCCCGGGCGTTGGGGCGACCGCCTCAAAGGCTTTGGTCTTGATGAGGTTTTCGTATTCAGCTGGGCGCGGCATCACAGTATCCTCAGGGCGGGGCCTTGGGCAATCTGGGCCATAATAGGGTCTGATTCTATCAGAGCTACCCATTCAGCAGGCTCGTACAAAGAGAAGTTAACGGGGCGCAGCAGACCTTGCTCGGCCATGTGCAGGGCCCCAGATAGCTCGAGGAGGGGGGCACTCCCGACGACAATCAGGTCGATGTCGCTTCGGCCACTGTCGGTGCCCTTGGCCACGGAGCCAAACACGAACGCTGAGGCGATGTGTTCGGCAAAGGGCGCGAGGGCTTCTCTCAGCGGCTCCACAACGGCAAATGACTTGCGCGCGATACTAACCAATTCTGGATAGAGGACGAATTCGGTATTCGCTCGGATGCTCCGTTGTCGGCCTCGTCGGGCGTCTTCCTGAAGTACGCCGACCTCAACCAGTCGGTCTACCTGCTTTTGAGCGCTTCCGCGCCCACTATCTGCCAGACGCAGCAGTTCCTGTAGCGTGAAACTGCGGTCAGGCTGCAGCAGCGTGGCACCAAGCACTCGTTGCAAGCCGGGTGTGAAGAGAAAGTCGGCAACACTCATGGCGAATCCTTGATATAGGGATGATTGTCCTCATTATAGGGATTACCTGATAAATCCTCAATAGAGGGATATTTATCCCTGTTTTAAGGATTATGCAAGACAGTCACCGGGCAGGGTGCCTGCGGCGGTCTGTCCGTAACTGACGTCGTGCGCCAGTGACATGGGCACGCCAAACAACTTGCACTGGGAATTGGGGCAGGACACCTCTCCAGCCTCGAGCGGCCTAAGGTAGCCCGCAATACGCCGCATCTCCTCAGCAATGGCGAGGTTGCTGCGCATCGGTGCCGCCTTCCCACAGAACTCGCACCGTAGCGCCCGTTTATCCTTCCCGGTCGCGGCGACCATGTCGCCGCCGGTAGCTGTCGGTGTGTCCTTGCGCCGATACGGACGGGTGGCTGGGTGGCTGAGGCCGGATGGCCGAAGTTCTCGCGTCGTGGCGATTTATAGAAGTTCACCTGGATACCGTCCACGGCGGGTGGTATACGCGGTGCCTTGGGCGGCGGGGCGGGAGGTTCTGGCGCAACGCCACCAGAAAAATCTTCGGACAAGACTATGCCCTGGAAGTCTATGACTCACGGGGCATCTTGGAGAATTACAGCACCGCCATCAACACGCCAAGTGAAGGGCTGGCGCTGAAATGCGGTTTTTTTTATCGGCGCTGTTTGGCCAAAGTCAAAGCGGAAACGCTTGCGGCGCGCCCGCCGCTCATGCAGCAAACGCTTCGCTTCGAATCTTAATGCCGTGCCTCGCCCGGCGCCGCGTCCTTGCCGGCCGCGGGCGGCGTGTCGTCATCGCTGCTGCGGGCCCAGAAGAAGCGGTCCGGCATATACACGCCCATTCCCGGCCGGAATGCGTTGCGCACCGCCTGATACAGATATTCCTGCGCCTCGCGCACGGCCTCCGCGGGTTCCTGGCCATTGGCCAGCAAGGCGGCAATCGCGGAACCGAGCGTATCCGTGATACCCATGATCCGATGGCTGCCGCGGTCCCACATATCCTGGCGCAACTGGCCGTCTTCGCTGAACAGCGTATTGACGAGCCGGTGCGTGCCGGTTTCCGTCGACAGAATGTATTCACAACCTTGCGACAGCAGATGCGAGATCGCCGCGTCGAGGCTTGGCGATTCGGCGTCGCCGTCCGGCTGGGCGAGGGCGAGCAGCGTGGCCGAATCGGCGACCAGCAAGGTGGTTTGCGGCGCCAGCAGGTCGGCGATCGCTTCGCGTAGTTCGTCGGCGGCGAGCACGTGTTCGTCGTCGAGCGTGAAGTCGGGGGCGAGGATCAGCGGGATGTCGTCGTAATCGGCGACCACCTCCGCAATCGCGCTCACCACTTCCGCGCGCGTGCATGCGCCGACCTTGAACGCGGCGATCGGCATGTCTTCGAGCAGCATCCGAGCCTGGGTCGCGACCACTTCAGGGTCGAGCCCGGTGACTTCGTCGCAGCTTGCCGAGTCGCGCACGGTATAACCCGTGAGCACGGAGACGCCATGGCAGCCCATGCTGGCAAGGGTCATCAGATCGGCTTGCAGGCCGGAGCCGCCGGTGGGATCGGAAAGGCCGAAGGTGAGGACGATCGGGGGCGTATCGCTGGGCATGAAAATTTGCAAAAAGGGGCTGTATTTAGGCGCAGAGAGTGCGCAATCGGCTCAATTATGCGGCCTAAACCGTTGTGAAGGCGGTTTTTCGCAAGCGCGAAGCAAACCGACGCAACCTGCATAGCCAAAGGCTGCCGCACGCTACGATTGCGCGTTCCTGATCGCTAGGCATTGGGGCGGCAACACGGTACCATCATGGCTCCCGTTTCCACGGACTCTACGACGCGACACAAGAATGGAATATCAAAGCTGGATGTGCCTGATTTGCGGCTGGATTTACGACGAAGAAGCCGGTTTGCCGGACGAAGGCATTGCGCCGGGCACCCGCTGGGAGGACGTTCCCATTAACTGGACCTGCCCGGAATGCGGAGCGCGCAAGGAAGACTTCGAGATGGTTCAGATCTGAGGTTCAAGGGGCAAACGGCGGCTTCCGGCTAAGTGCCATGCCGTATGCCCGCGGCGCGGCGTTTTGCAGACGGCGCCGGCCGGATTGAACGCGGTTCATGCGTTCGGAACACAGCCCTGCCGCATCGACGCGGAACGTCCCCGGTTGCACCGTGTCGCAGCGGTAGTCTGTCATAGTCCTGTCGCCAGTTCGCGCGTTAGCCGATCAGTCTTTCGTGCGGCGCAAAGCGGCGGCCCGTCAGCTTCCTGTCGCCTGCCCATGACTCTTCGATCCGCTGCACCTGATTCCTTCGATGCTTTGCCGAATCCGCGCGGCGGCGCTGTCCGTCCCGCGGAGCTGGCGCTGGCCGAGGCGCTGCTAGCGTTCGAACACCACAGCGAGAGCACTTCGGCGCTGCTGCGTGCGTCGCACGCATTGCGCGAGGCCGGCTGGCTGAGCGCGCAGCGCTTCGCGGACGCGCTGGTGCGGCTTTCGCCTTTGGCCGCCGAGGGTGATCCGGCTGACGCGGACAGCGCGCGGCCCGTGTTCGGCGCGGCATTGCGCGATTTCCGCGCGGCGCTCGAGCGCCACAATCTGCACGAGCTGTCCTGCTCGCCCACCCTGTTCAACCACTATCGTGCGCTCTGTACCCATTTGTCGGAGCACACGCCCGGTTCGACCGTCGCTTTCGAAGACCTCGCGCTGAGCGCGCGCCCGGTGCCGCCGGTGTCGCTGCATGCCCAGTCCGCGGATCAACTGGCCCATTTGCGGGCACGCTATGAGCGCGCGCTGCTGCCGGTGTTGCGCTCGCAGCCCGATAACAGCGGTGCCGCGCTGGCGTTCACGAACGCGGCGCTCGACGAACTGGACGCCGTCCTGACCGAACTCACCGGCCCGGACCCCTACGATTTCTGGCGCCTCGCCAAAGCCTGCGCCAAGGCGCTGCGTATCAGCGGCCGCGCCACCGGAGAAGCCGACGCGCGGCGTTTCTATGCGCGCTGCAACCTCACGCTGGCCGATCACGCGCGCGGCATCGAGCGCGCGCCGCGTTCGCTGGTGCGCGCGACGCTGGCGCTGCTGTGGCGCGACTACGCGTTGTTCGGCGCCGCGGCGGAAGACTCCGATCAGGTCGAAGTGCTGCACGACTATGGCTTAACGGTCGATTGGCACGTCGCGGGCACCCAGGCATCCGAAATGCTTTGGGAAGCCGGCGCGGTGCAGGCACAGGCGATCAGCGCGACCCGCAGCACGCTGACGCGTGAGCTGGGCGTGTTGACCGTCAACGCGCATGCGTATGAAGATTTCCTGCAGACGGCGGATGCCTCGATTTCGGCGCTGACCGAGCACGCCCGTGCGGCCGATCAGCCTGAGAAAGCCGATCCGAGCGAAGCGTTGCAGGCGGGCGACGCCGCCTACCGGCTCGGCGCCGCCGCGTGCGCGCTGGGCCTTGGCCACGTGGCGCTAGTTGCCGACGCGCTCGGGCTCGCGTGGCGGCGCCGCGCGCATGCCGGCGTATCGACGCCGGCGGTGCGCTCCCACGTCATCGTCGGTGCGCCGGCGGCGCGCACGCTCGAGCAGGCTGCCGAGGCGTTGCGCGCGATGTTGCACAAAGTCGCTGCGGGCGTTGCGCCGACGGGCAGCAGCGCCGCGCTGGCCGCATTGACGCGCGCGATCGAGCAGGGCGGCGCCTGAACTGCTGCGCAATCAGCAGCCTGTCCTGCGCGCCGGTGAGCATCCACAGCCGGCCGCAGCGAGGAGCAAGCTTCGAACCCGGAGGCACGCGATATGCGTGTCGTAAAACACCGCTAACCGCACCGTGGACAAGGCCTGCGTGCGTGATAGAGTGCAACTTGATTCGCCGTCGATGGCTCGCGGCGCACTTCATCACGCACATCGCGGTTTCGCGCTCAAAGCCCGCCATCCTGCACCGTCTTTGCTAAAATCCGAACTATGTCCAAGAGTACCGATCGCATCAATCTGACCAACCAGTTCCTGATCGCCATGCCGAACATGGCGGATCCCACGTTTTCAGGAACGGTGGTCTACCTTTGCGATCACAGTGAGCGCGGTGCGCTCGGCCTCGTGATCAACCGGCCGACCGATATCGATCTGGAAGCGCTCTTCAGTCGCATCGATCTCAAGCTCGAGATCGAACCCCTTCTCCATGTGCCCGTGTATTTCGGCGGCCCGGTGCAAACCGAGCGCGGCTTCGTGCTGCACGATCCGAAAAGTGGCAATGCCTATACGTCGTCAATGTCAGTGCCGGGCGGCCTTGAGATGACCACTTCGAAAGACGTGCTCGAAGCCGTTGCGAGCGGCAATGGTCCGGAGCGCTTTCTGCTCACGCTCGGCCATGCCGGCTGGGGCGCGGGTCAGCTCGAAGAAGAAATTTCGAAGAACGGCTGGCTCACCGTAGAAGCCGACCCGAAAATCGTTTTCGACGTACCCGCCGAAGAGCGCCTGGAAGCCGCGCTCGCACTGCTCGGTATTTCGCTGTCGATGCTATCGGGCGAAGCAGGTCACGCATGAGCCTGTCTGCCGGACGTGAGGCGACGCTGCTTGCGTTCGACTATGGTGAAAAGCGGATCGGCGTGGCGGTGGGCAACTCGCTCACCCGCAGCGCACGCGCGCTTGTAATCGTGCAGAACCGCAGCCGCGAATATCGTTTCGAGGCCATCGGCAAGCTGATCGCCGAGTGGAAGCCGGACGCGCTGGTAGTCGGTTTGCCGATGCACCCTGACGGCACGCCGCATGAAATGACCCAACTCTCGAAGCGCTTCGGTAATCAGCTGAACGGCCGCTTCAATCTACCGGTGACGTGGGTCGACGAGCGCTATTCGTCGGTCGAGGCAAAGGCGGGAATCCGCGCCGGCAACGGCCGTGCCGACATGCTCGACGCCGAAGCCGCCAGCATCATTCTCCAGCAATATCTAGACGGACTTTCCGACGATCGTCAATCGCCCCACCATAACGGTGGAACTTGTGGAGGCAAAGACACGAGTTCGGGTTGACCAGGCAAAGCGGTAACCAGCCCGCTACGTTGCGCATAGGTTAAAGACCGACGTTGGGATGCTTCCTCAGTCCCAACCTCTCGAAGCCACGGTTGCAGACACGCGACAGGGTAAGCACGAAACGGATCGGGGCAGATAGCCGGTGCGCAACATTGCCGAGGGGAGACATCCAGCGATGGATGCGTTACTAGGCCCGTAAGGGCGATGTTTATGGGATTCATACGTTGGCTGCCTTTGTATTGGACCGAAACGGCAAACCACTGATGCCGTGTACAGAAAAGCGCGCTCGCTTATTGCTCGTGCGCCGTCGCGCGCGCGTGCATCGGGTCGTACCGTTTACGATTCGGATAATCGATCGCGACATTCGTACGAGCGATGTGCAGCCGCTACGCATAAAGCTCGACCCGGGTAGCAGGGTGACCGGCATCGCGCTGGTGCGTGACTTCACTTTTTCCGACGGTCTGCGCGGTGCGGCCGTACTGAATCTTTTTGATCTGATTCATCGGGGCGCGCAGATATCAAAAATGCTCACTGTGCGGCGGGCGATGCGTCGCGCACGCAGATATAGAAAGACACGCTACCGCGCCGCGCGTCTCAACAACCGCCGTCGCTCGGCAGGATGGCTGGCGCCCAGTCTACGTCACCGTCTCGAGACTACGATAGCGTGGGTCCACCGCCTACGGAGGTTCGCGCCCGTCGTCGCGATCAGCACTGAACTCGTCCGCTTTGACATGCAGGCGATGGAGAACCCCGATATCCGAGGTGTTGAGTATCAACAAGGCACTTTGGCGGGCTACGAACTGCGTGAATATCTGCTTGAGAAATGGGGACGTCAGTGCGCTTACTGCGACGCGACGGGCCGGCCGCTGCAGATTGATCACATCAAGGCACGCGCATTGGGTGGCTCGAACCGAGTTTCCAATCTCACTCTCGCCTGCAAAAGCTGCAACCAGGAGAAGGACAGTGTGCCATTAACGACGTTCCTACGCTACGACTCGAGGCGCGCGGCGCGAATTCTTGCGCATGCGCGTGCACCACTACGCGACGCGGCGGCCGTCAACATGACACGTTGGGCGTTGTTTGGCGCGCTCAAAGCTACAGGGCTGCAGGTCGAGCCGTCCACGGGCGGTCGTACAAAGTTTAATCGCGCTCATCTCTCTGTACCGAAGACGCATGCGCTAGATGCAGCGTGTGTAGGCGAAGTTGACATGCTACGGGATTGGCGACGTCCAACGTTGGCGATTCGATGCACGGGAAGAGGCGCGTATCGGCGCACGCGGCTTACTGCATCTGGTTTCCCTCGCGGCTACCTGATGCGCCAAAAACGTGCATGCGGGTTTCAGACCGGTGACCTTGTGCGCGCCAAGGTGCCGCGCGGCAAAAAGACCGGCACATATGTCGGCCGCGTTGCGATTCGCGCGAGTGGATCGTTTAATATCCAATGCGCCGCGCAAGTAATTCAAGGAATCTCACATCGATACTGCACAGTGATGCAGCGCGGTGACGGGTATGGATATTCGTTCGTAGCGCAATTTCCAAAGGAGAGCGAGAACTGGGGCGACGCAACGCGTCGTGCGCTATCCCTCCCAGCCTGAAGGCTGATTTTTCTCGCAGCAATTGATGGGTTCCATTGACGCCGAGGCGCTGTATCGCGCCGTCCTCGATCAGATTCGCGCGACTTATGGCTCTGAACTGGCCAGCCCGGACGGCGCCGTCGTGCTGGCCGGCATCTACAGCGGCGGCGCGTGGCTTGCCGAGCGTCTCGCGCGCGACCTGAGCGTGCCGAGCTTCGGCGTGGTGAATGTCGCGCTGCATCGCGACGACTATGCGAAAAAAGGCCTGCACTCGCAGGCAAGCCCGACCTCGCTGCCGTTTTCCGTGGACAAGCGCCACATCGTGCTCGTGGACGACGTGCTGTACACCGGCCGCACGGTTCGCGCGGCGTTAAACGAGCTGTACGACTACGGCCGGCCGGCGTCGGTCGAACTGGCGGTGCTGGCCGATCGCGGTGGACGCGAGCTGCCGGTGGCGGCGCGGTTCGTCGGCGGCGTGGTGCAGGTGCCCGCCGAGGCGACGCTTGTGCTGACCCGCGAAGCGGGCGGTGCCGATGGCAATCAGCGTTTCACCTTTCACACCGAACCCCGCGTCGATTGAACGCGGCTTCGCGCATTGAGCAAGAATTACGTACATCATGAACACTGCCACCCAGGCCTCCCAGAATTCAGCCGACAGCGCCACCGAGCGCTTCCGTTATGGCTTCCTGAAGGGCAATCCGCAGCTCACGAAAAACGGCGAGCTCAAACATCTGTTGTCGATCGAGGGCTTGCCGAAGGCGATCGTCAATCACATTCTCGATACCGCCGACCAGTTCGTCAGCGTGACGGATCGCGAAGTGAAGAAGGTGCCGCTGTTGCGCGGCAAGTCGGTGTTCAACCTGTTCTTCGAAAACTCGACGCGCACGCGCACGACCTTCGAGATCGCCGCGACGCGTTTGTCGGCGGACGTGCTGAATCTGAATATCAATGCTTCGTCGACAAGCAAGGGTGAGTCGCTGCTCGACACGATCAACAACCTCTCGGCGATGCATGCCGACATGTTTGTCGTGCGTCATGCATCGAGCGGCGCGCCGTACCTGATCGCCCAGCACTGCGCGCCGCACGTGCATGTGATCAATGCCGGTGACGGCCGTCACGCACACCCGACCCAGGGTCTGCTCGACATGTACACGATCCGCCACTACAAGAAGGACTTCACGAATCTGCGCGTGGCGATCGTCGGCGACATTCTGCATTCGCGGGTCGCGCGCTCGGACATTCATGCGCTGACCACGCTCGGCGTGCCGGAAGTGCGCGCAATCGGTCCGCGCACGCTGTTGCCGGGTGGTCTGGAACAGATGGGCGTACGCGTATTCCACAACCTCGACGAAGGCCTGAAAGACGTCGACGTGATCATCATGCTGCGTCTGCAAAACGAGCGGATGAGCGGCGCGCTGCTGCCGTCGGCGCAGGAGTACTTCAAGAGCTGGGGCTTGACGCCGGAGCGCCTCGCGCTTGCCAAGCCCGATGCGATCGTGATGCACCCTGGTCCGATGAACCGCGGCGTTGAAATCGATTCGCAGGTGGCCGACGGTCCGCAATCGGTGATTCTGAACCAGGTGACGTTCGGTATCGCGGTGCGTATGGCGGTGATGGGGATTGTCGCGGGCAATAACGGCTAAACCGCATGGCTACACAGGTACACAATAAGGCAGCGCATGAAAATTCATATTCAAGGTGGCACGCTGATCGATCCGGCAGCGGGCACCGAACAGCAGCAGGACATTTTTATCGCAGCGGGCAAGATCGTCGCCATCGGCAACGCGCCCGCTGATTTTCACGCAGAGAATACGATCGACGCCAAAGGGTTGTCGATCGCGCCGGGCCTCGTCGACCTGTCCGCGCGCTTGCGCGAACCGGGCTACGAACACAAGGCGACGCTCGAATCCGAAATGGCCGCGGCGCTCGCGGGCGGCGTGACGAGTCTCGTGTGTCCGCCGGACACCGATCCGACGCTCGATGAACCGGGCCTCGTCGAGATGCTCAAGTTCCGCGCGCGCAATCTGGACCAGGCGCATGTGTATCCGCTCGGCGCGTTGACCGTCGGCCTGAAAGGCCAGGTCATCACCGAGATGGTCGAGCTAACCGAAGCGGGTTGTATCGGCTTTTCGCAGGCCGACGTGCCGGTGGTCGACACGCAGGTATTGATGCGCGCGTTGCAGTACGCGAAGACCTACGACTACACCGTGTGGCTGCGTCCAGTCGATGCGTATCTCGGCCGTGGCGGCGTGGCCGCGAGCGGCGCGCTGGCGTCGCGGCTTGGGCTGTCGGGCGTGCCGGTGTCGGCTGAGACGATCGCGCTGCACACGATCTTCGAGCTGGTCCGCGTGACGGGGGCGCGGGTGCATCTGTCGCATGTGTCGTCGGCGGCGGGCATTGAGTTGATGCGCGCGGCCAAGGCCGAGGGCTTGCCGGTGTCGTGCGACGTCACCGTGAACCATGTACATCTGATCGACGTCGACATCGGCTACTTCGACGCGCAATTCCGGTTCGATCCGCCGCTGCGCCAGCAGCGCGATCGCGAAGCGATCCGCGCGGGTCTCGTCGACGGCACGATCGACGCGATCTGCTCAGACCACACGCCGGTCGACGACGACGAAAAGCTCCTGCCGTTCGACGAAGCCACTCCGGGCGCGACGGGGCTCGAGCTGTTGCTCTCGCTGACGGTCAAATGGGCCGACGAAGCGGGCGTGCCGTTGGCAAAGGCGCTGAACCGCATCACCACGGCGCCGGCCGACGTGCTGAAGCTGGACGCGGCGGGCCGCATCGCCGTGGGCGCCGTCGCCGATCTCTGCGTGTTCGACCGCAATGCGTATTGGCGCGTCGAGCCGCGTGCACTGAAGAGCCAGGGACACAATACGCCGTTCCTCGGCTACGAACTGCCGGCGCGCGTACGGGCGACCATCGTGTCCGGTCACGTGGCGTTCGAACAGCGCTAATATTCGCGGCATTGCCCAGTTACGGAAAGCTCTGACAATGAAGCTCGCGTTACGCAAGGCCCGTCTCATCGCGCATCTGCTGCACGGCATGTGGATCGTCGCGACGCGCTTTCCCAAGGCTAGCGCCGAAGTGCGTCACACGCTGAACCGCGAATGGTCGCTGAAAATGCTGCGTCTTTGCGGCATGCAGCTCGTCGTACATAACGACAGCGCGCGGCTCGACCGCGGCGCGCTGGTGGTCGCCAATCACATCTCGTGGATCGACATCTACGTGATCAACGCGTGGCGGCCCACGCCGTTCGTCTCGAAGGCCGAGATCCGCAACTGGCCGGTGGTCGGCTGGCTGGCGCAGCAACTGGATACCGTGTTCATCCAGCGCGAGAAGCGCAGCGACGCGAAGCGGATCATGCACGAACTGTCCGACCGCCTGGGCGCAGGTGAACTGATGTGCGTGTTTCCTGAGGGGACGACGTCAAACGGTCTGACGCTGCTGCCGTTTCACGCGAATATGTTCCAGGCCGCCGTGTCGGCCTCGGCGCCGGTGCAGCCGCTGTGCATCATGTATGAAGATTCGCAGGGCCGGCAATCCACCGCGCCTGCGTATATCGACGATTTGACACTGGCTGAATCGCTGAATATGCTGCTGCGCGGCGGGCCGTTGACCGCGCACGTGTATGTCGGCGCGCCGCTTGCGCCGGGTGCGGATAGGCGCACGCTGGCGGCGGAGGCGGAAGGGGTGATCGGGATGGCGTTGCGGGAGATGCAGGGCGGCATGACGAGGTCCGGCGCTGCGATCGCGGCGTCAATTTTATCGCCCAGTGTCTCTGACGCCTCCAACACCTCGCCGGCGCTGATCGAGCCGGTCGATCAATCCGGCCGGTCGGCTTAGCGGCGCAGCTTAGTTACCGCTGCTTGGCACGCGGCAAGTCTCGCAGTCGACCTGGGTCAGCGTGCGCTCCGCCGGATTTTGCGCAAGGCGCACCGCGGAGAGTTTCTCACCCCATACGCAGCCGGAATCCAGACCGATCAGGTTGTCGCGCAAAGTCAAACCGAGCGCGGCCCAATGGCCGAACACCACCGTGACGTCCGCGGTCTCGCGCGACGGCACATCAAACCACGGCATGCTGCCCGGCGGCGCGGAATTCAGGCCACCGCTGCTGCTGAAATCCATCGCGCCTTCGGCATTGCAGAAGCGGATGCGCGTCAACGCGCTGCACGTCAGGCGCAGCCGCTCGATGCCCTTGATGCCGGGCGTCCAGCGATTCGGTTCGTTGCCGTAGAGTCCCGCGAGCGTTTCCTGCCAGTTCGGCGCGCGCAGCGCCCGCTGCAATTCGTCGGCGAGTTCCATTGTCAGGGCGGCGTCCCATTGGGGCAGAACGCCCGCATGCACCATCAGCATGCCGTTGTTGAAATGCGCGAGCGGACGGTGGCGAACCCATTCGAGCAGGTCGGCGGCATCCGGCGCGGCGAGAATGTCGTCGATCGTGTCGCCTTTCTTCGATTTGCGAATTCCCGCCGACACCGACAGCAGATGCAGGTCGTGGTTGCCCAGCACCGGCACCGCGCGGTCTCCCAGCGCAATGATGTCGCGCAGCGTGGCGAGCGATTCGGACCCGCGGTTGATCAGGTCGCCCGCGAACCACAGTGGCGTACCGGCAGTCGGCGCGGCTTTGGCCAACAGTTGCTGGAACGGCGTGCGGCAGCCTTGCAGGTCGCCGAAGGCAAGCGGTAGCGGATGTCGCTGCGTGAGGGCAGTAGAAGTGGGGACGGAAGCGGTGGAGGATGTCATTGAGGGAGTCGGTGCAGGTCGATACACGCGGTTACGAACTAGGCGTGCCGCGTTGGGCGGGGCAACAAGTTAGCGTGACATAATAGCCCGTTTGATGCGTAGATATCGTGGCATGCGCCGTCAGAAGCCGTTGGTAACCGATACGGCAGGCGGCACACGCGATATTGCAACACAACAGGATGACCCTCGTGAACGGAGAAAGCATGTCGTCTTTTCATGCGAAGCAACCTATCCGCACGCTCGTCACTGGGGCGAGTGGCTTCACTGGCCGCTATCTGGTCGACAATCTGCTCGGCCGCGGCCATACCGTGATCGAAACGGTGGCCGGGCGCGACGAGCCTGAAACGCCCACGCGGCTGCGGCTCGACATTACGTCGCCCGACGCGTGCCGGCGCGTGATCGAAACCGCGCGGCCCGACTACATCGTGCATCTGGCGGCGATCAGCTTCGTGGGTCATAACGATCCGCTCGACTTTTACCGCGTCAACGTGATCGGCACGCTGAATCTGCTGGAGGCCTGTGCGGCCGTCGGCCATACGCCCCGCAAGCTGTTGATTGCGAGCAGCGCGAATGTTTACGGCAATGTCACCAGCGATGCCATCGACGAAACCTTCCCGGTCACGCCGGTGAACCACTATGCCGCCAGCAAGGCGGCGATGGAAACGATGGTGCGGACCTGGTTCGACCGGCTGCCGATTCTGATCGTACGGCCGTTTAATTACACCGGCCGCGGGCAGACGCCGAACTTTCTCGTGCCGAAGATCGTTGGGCATTTCGCGCGGCGTGAACCGGCTATCGAGCTGGGGAATATTGATGTCGCGCGCGATTTTTCGGATGTGCGCTATGTGGCGAGCGCTTATGAGGCTTTGCTCGAATCGGAGGCCGCTGCTGAAACGGTTAATGTCTGCACCGGCACGCCTTATACGCTGCGGGAGATTCTGTCGGCAGCGAGCGAGTTGACCGGGCATGAGCTCGAGATTCAGATCAATCCCGCATTTGTGCGGCAAACCGACGTGAAGATGCTGGCTGGGTCGCCGGCCAAGTTGCGCTCGCTGGTGCCGAAAGTTGAGGCGATTCCGTTTATGGATACGTTGCGGTGGATGTTGGCGGCGTAGGGAAAATTTGTGGCCCTTTATGGCCAATTGTCCTGCTGCCACCTCACAGGAAACAGGTTTTATCAAACTGTTTCAAGTTGTTAGGGTTCGGGTTTTGACCGGTGCGGCTTTATAATCGCGGCTTAATAAGATCGGCGTTTCAGCGTCTGTCCGCGAGGGGCAGGGGTTGCCGCGGGCGTCGACACATAGTGAACACCACAACGCGAGGTGAGCGGATCAACAGGCCGAGTCGATCCGCCACTACCATCTAGAAGGAAATTTCATGATCCTGGTAACGGGCGGCGCGGGATTTATCGGCGCCAATTTCGTGCTCGACTGGCTCGGTACGTCGGACGAAGCGGTACTGAATGTAGACAAGCTGACCTACGCCGGCAATCTGGGTACGCTCAAGTCGCAACAGGGCAATCCTCGCCATGTCTTCGTCCGCGCCGATATCTGCGATGGCGCCGCGCTCGATGCGCTCTTCGCCGAGCACAAGCCGCGTGCCGTGCTGCATTTTGCTGCTGAAAGCCATGTGGATCGTTCGATCCACGGCCCGGCTGATTTTGTGCAAACCAACGTAGTCGGCACCTTCACGTTGCTGGAAGCAACTCGTAACTACTGGAATACGCTCGGCGAGGCCGACAAGGCCGCGTTCCGTTTCTTGCACGTCTCGACAGACGAAGTGTTCGGCTCGCTGTCCGCTACCGATCCGCAATTCTCCGAAACCACGCCGTACGCGCCGAATAGCCCCTATTCGGCCACCAAGGCGGGCTCCGACCATCTGGTGCGCGCCTACCATCACACGTATGGCCTGCCGGTGCTCACCACGAACTGCTCGAACAACTACGGCCCGTACCAGTTCCCCGAGAAGCTGATTCCGCTCATGATCGCCAACGCGCTCGGCGGCAAGGCGCTGCCGGTGTATGGCGACGGTCAGAATGTGCGCGACTGGCTGTATGTCGGCGACCATTGCAGTGCGATCCGCGAGGTGCTCGCGCGCGGCACGCCGGGCGAGACGTACAACATCGGTGGCTGGAACGAAAAGAAGAACCTTGACGTCGTGCACACGTTGTGCGACATGCTCGACCAATTGCGTCCGAAGGCGGGCACCTCGTACCGCGACCAGATCACCTACGTGACCGACCGTCCCGGCCACGACCGCCGCTACGCGATCAATGCGCGCAAGCTCGAACGCGAACTCGGCTGGAAGCCGGCGGAAACCTTCGAGACTGGACTCGCGAAAACGGTCCGTTGGTATCTCGACCATCAGATGTGGGTCGACGAAGTGGCTTCCGGCGAATACCGGAAGTGGGTCGAGACGAATTACTCACAACGGTCATAAGGGGTTCGAGATGGCGCGCAAGGGCATTATTCTCGCCGGCGGTTCCGGCACTCGCCTGTACCCGATCACGCAGGTCGTATCGAAGCAACTCCTGCCGGTGTACGACAAGCCGATGATTTATTATCCGCTGTCGACGCTGATGATCGCTGGCATCCGCGACGTGCTGGTTATCTCGACGCCCGAGGACACGCCGCGTTTCGCGGCGATGCTCGGCGACGGCAGCCAGTGGGGAATGAGCTTCCAGTACGCGGTGCAGCCGTCCCCGGACGGGCTCGCGCAGGCGTTCGTGATCGGTCGCGAGTTCGTCGGCAACGAGCCATCGGCGTTGATTCTCGGCGACAACATTTTCTACGGCCACGATCTCGCGAGCCAACTCACCCACGCGAACCAGCGCACCGACGGCGCGACCGTGTTCGCGTATCACGTGCAGGATCCCGAACGATACGGCGTGGTCGAGTTCGACAAGGATTTTCGCGCGCTGTCGATCGAAGAAAAACCACTCACGCCGCGCTCGAACTACGCCGTCACCGGTCTTTATTTCTACGATCGCGACGTCTGCGACATCGCCGCCGACATCAAACCATCCGCGCGCGGCGAGCTCGAAATCACCGACGTCAATTCGACGTACCTGAAGGCCGGCAAGCTGAGCGTCGAGCTGATGGGGCGCGGCTACGCATGGCTCGATACGGGCACGCACGATTCGCTGATCGACGCGGCGACTTTTATCGCGACTTTGCAGAAGCGCCAGGGCCTCGTGGTCGCGTGCCCTGAAGAAGTGGCGTTCCGTCAGCGCTGGATCGGCGCGGAACAGGTCGAACGGCTCGCCAGGCCTCTCGCGAAGAACGCCTACGGTAAATATTTGCTCAAGCTCGTTTTGGATCCTCTCGCATGAAGCTCAACGTTATTCCGACCTCGCTGCCGGAAGTGAAAATCATCGAACCCAAGGTGTTTGCGGATGCCCGCGGGTTTTTCTTCGAAAGTTTCAACGCGAAGGAATTCGCGGAAGCGCTCGGTGTCAAGGTCGAGTTCGTGCAGGACAACCACTCGTTGTCCGCGAAGAACGTCGTACGCGGTTTGCACTATCAGCTCGTGCGGCCGCAGGGCAAGCTCGTGCGCGTCGTGTCGGGCGAAGTGTTCGACGTCGCGGTCGATATCCGCAGGGGTTCGCCGACCTTCGGTCAATGGGCTGGCGAGCGGCTGAGCGCGGAGAACAAGCGGCAGATGTGGATTCCGGCCGGCTTCGCACACGGCTTCGCGGTGTTGTCGGAGCAGGCCGAGTTCCTGTACAAGACGACCGACTACTGGTTCGCCGAGCACGAGCGCTGCACGCTGTGGAACGATCCGCGGATCGGCATCGAATGGCCGCTCGACGGCGAACCACTGTTGGCCGCGAAAGACGCCGCCGCGCCGCGTCTGGCCGACGCCGAATTGCCGGATTGACGGGGCGAGCCATGAGCGAACAGCGCGTCGTGTTGCTGACCGGCACCAACGGTCAGGTCGGTTTCGAATTGCAACGCAGTTTGCAGGGGCTGGGCAAAATCGTCGCGCTCGATCGCAGCCGGCTGGATTTGCGCGACCCGCAGCAGATTCGGGAGGTTGTGCGCGCGACTAAACCGGCGTTGATCGTCAATCCGGCTGCGTACACCGCGGTCGATGCGGCGGAAACCGACGTCGCGGGCGCTACGCAGCTCAACGTCGACGCGCCGCGCGTCTTCGCCGAGGAAGCTAAGCGCGTGGGCGCCGCGCTCGTCCACTACTCCACCGATTACGTGTTCGACGGTACGAAGCAGGGTGCGTATGTCGAGAGCGATCCGACGGGTCCACAAAACGTGTACGGCCGAACCAAGCTCGCGGGCGAGGAGGCGATCGCCGACACCGGCTGCGATCATCTGATCCTGCGCACGAGCTGGGTGTATGGCATGCGCGGCAAGAACTTCCTGTTGACGATGTTGCGCCTCGGCGCCCAGCGCAGCGAGCTGAGCGTGGTGGCCGATCAGTATGGCGCCCCCACGTGGGCAAATACCATTGCTGCTCTGACTTCAAGCGTGCTTGCGCAGGCGGTAGGGACAAGGGCCGGCGATTTGGGCGACTGGTGGTCGTCACGTTCAGGCGTTTATCATTTGACCGCTTCGGGCGAGACGTCTTGGCATGGGTTCGCGCAGGCTATCTTCGAACTGTCCGAGCTGGCAGGGAAACCTCGGGTCACGCCGCTTCCCGCCGCTTCCTATCCCACTGCGGCCGTGAGACCGGCCAATTCCCGTCTTTCGAACGACAAGCTTGCGGACACATTCGGCGTTCGTGCGCCGGATTGGCGCGATGCGTTGCGTCTTTGCATGGCGGCGCGGTGAGCGCCGTACAGACAGGCGTCGGTGCGCCGCTTACTCAAAACCGATGCAGGAGCACGAAGATGTCAGACCGCGAGCGTATCCGTGTGACGGCCAGAGAAACGTTGTCGAATGAGCGGCGGCGGCTGGAGAAGCTGACCTACGAATATGACCGTAGTGACGGCAGCACGCAACTGCTCACCAACGAGATATACCGCGTGGACGACGGCGCCGCTGGGTTGCTCTATGACGTCGCACGCGGTACCGTTGTGCTGGTGCGGCAATTCCGTTTGCCTGCGTACCTGCAGGGTTCGAGCGGGTACACGCTCGAAGCGGCAGCTGGTTTTCTGGACGGCGCTTCGCCGGAAGATCGTGTGCGCCTGGAGATCATGGAGGAGGCCGGCTATCGTGTCTCTTCGGTAAAGAAAGTGTACGAGGCGCTGATGGTGCCGGGTTGCGTGACCCATACGGTGTATGGTTTCGTCGCGCCCTATACGCCAGAAGACAAGATCGCGCCCGGCGGCGGGCTGTTGGAAGAGGGCGAGGATATTTCGGTAATCGAACTATCGATAGATGACGCCTTGGCGATGATCGAGAGCGGCGAGATCGTGGATGCGAAGACAATCATGTTGCTGCAGTACGCGGCGCTGCGTCTTTTCCGGCCCTCTTGAATGGCTTGGATGATGTGAGCGGCACTTGCTCGATTGGAGCGGGCGGGTGTTAAGCTGAAAGGTCTGAAAGATCTGGGCGGTTACCGCCAGTCCCCACGCGTTGACAAGGTGGTGTATGTGCGGGATACTCCCCGGGCGATAATTTGGGGATAGCTAGTTTCAATGTATCCCCCGCTTCAAGCCTTCAGATTAGTTCGTCAAAGTGGTAAAGCTCGCTGCGCCCACAGCAACGAACGATGAGCGGAGGAGCGCAGTCGCCGTCTGCGGCAGGTTAGGGCAGGCGGCAGATTCAATGCATGGCAAATGACGCCATGCTCTGTTTGCTCCATTCACAGTTGAACAAATACAGCCTAGCAGGCTGATCTTTCGAGTTGTCGAGTGTGAAGTATTTGAACGCTGTAAATGACGTCCGGGACGGTTTCCGCAGTCGCGAACTGTGGCTCGCCCTCGGCATGCAGGATATTCGTCAACGCTATCGCCGCTCGATGCTCGGGCCGTTCTGGCTGACGATCAGTATGGGGGTGATGATTGGCGCCATGGGGCCGCTGTACGGGACCCTGTTTGGATACAACGCCGCGTCCTTCATACCTCACCTCGCGCTTGGATTGATCTTTTGGGGTTTTATTGCTGGTCAGATCAGCGACTTCGGAGAGGCATTTTCGAATTCGACGAACTACCTGCGGCAAATGAAACTGCCACTTTCGATGTTCGTGCTGCGGGTGATGTACCGGCACTCGATCATCCTCGCTCATAACATCCTCGTCTTTGTCGTCATCTGGGCGATTTTGCCGGTCCATTTGAACGCAAGCCTGTTAGTTTTGCCGTTTGCTGCAGTGCTTGTGCTGGCCAATCTGTTCTGGATGGGTTGCATCACCAGTATCTTTTGCACGCGGTATCGCGACATGCAGCCGGTGATCGGCAATCTGGTGCAAGTCATGTTCTTCGTGACGCCCATTATCTGGAAGGCTGAACAGCTATCGCCTGCGCGCCAGCATCTGATCCACCTCAATCCCTTCTTCTACCTTTTGGAACTCTTGCGTGAGCCATTGCTTGGCATGATGCCGGCACCGGCTATCTGGATTCGAGCCGCGGGGATGGCGGTGGTTGGAACTGTACTAGCGCTGTATATGCTCGGTAAGCTCCGGCATCGCGTCACATACTGGCTTTGACGGGAGCGTTCTAATGCATATCTCTCTCGAGAACGTGAGCGTACGCTTCCCCATTTACGATGCGAAGCAGCGGTCGTTCAAGCGTGCAGTGATGGCGGCCGCGACGGGTGGCCAATTTGTCGGCAAGGCTGGCCATACGGTGGTTGAGGCGTTGCACGAAATCAATCTGGAGATCGCCGAGGGCGATCGGGTAGCGCTGCTTGGCGGTAACGGCGCGGGCAAAACGACCTTGCTGCGTGTGCTTGCCGGGGTGTACCACCCCGAGGAAGGATCGGTTCGGGTAGAGGGGCGCGTCACCAGCTTGCTGGACTCCATGCTCGGCATGGATCTGGAGTCCACCGGTTACGAGAACATGTATCTGCGCGGGCTTTTTCTTGGCCTCAAGGCCAAGCAAATCGCAGCGTTATCGGAAGAGATTGCTGAGTTCAGCGAGCTTGGCGATTTCCTGAACGTGCCGGTGCGGACGTATTCGTCAGGGATGACGTTGCGTCTCGCCTTTTCGATTTCGACGATTATCAAGCCCGAAGTTTTGCTGATGGATGAGTGGATGAGTGTCGGCGACGAACACTTCAAACACAAGGCGGAGGAACGTCTTGAGCAGTTCGTCAACGACGCTGGCATTCTCGTGATTGCAACGCATGATCACGGTCTGGCAGACCGGCTTGCGAATCGCCACATCACGATGGAACACGGCAAGATCGTCACTGCGTCTTGATGCTGGCGACTGTGGGGCGGCGAGCGCGGGCACGCATCGCAGCGCGGGCCGAGCGGTACGCGCAAGTGCGATGTACCCGCAACCCAGTCTGTCCCAGCACCGGCGTTCTCGTGATGGCTTCCCTAGGCCTACGTTTGAACACCTGAAACACTGCTGAGCAAGAAGTGGCGCGCCTTTGCGCCATTTTTTGTGTCTTAAATGTTCCCATGTAAATGATGCATTTTCGACGAGATTTCATCTTGATTTACTGGGCG
>NZ_WOEZ01000083.1 GCF_013177735.1 Paraburkholderia elongata
CCAATCAGCCTTCAAATTGCTTTCATTGCGTGTCGACGACGAAGTGAGTCCGCAAACCGGCGCGAACTCAGTCGGACCTTGAAGTGTTTTGAATTACGCTTCACCTCAACTCCGACGGTCTCCTAGGGGCCGCAAGGCCCCGTTTGCATTTCCACTCCCATCCCCGCGCCGTTCGACTTCACTTCGCCGCCGCATACCCGATCCTCAACGGCATCGGTGCCGCGCTTCACGCCTCACGCACACGCCTCACCACCGCTTCCCGTCCAGCTTTGTCTCGCGCTTTGCGTGACCCTGTGCATTTCCATCACAGCCCGAGACAACCGTCATCGTTTCATCCCGGATAGCGCGGGGCGCCAGATCTCAAATAGCCCGGGACGTAACACCCACTCAGACGTTACCTCAACTCCGACGGCCACCTAGCCACCGTTTCGCGGTTCGGCCGAGCTGCCCTTACGGCCGGCTGACCAGGAGAGACAAGCGATGCAGCGCAAAGTGCCACCCCCGCCTCAACTCCCCATTCCATACCCTTCCTGCTAAAACCGCGCCCCATCCCCATAGGACCGCGAGCGGTTTGGGCCAGACAATGATCGGGGCGCAAAAAAACAGAAAGGCCGCTCGATTGCCGAACTGTGCCTTGAAGCGCCTGAACGTGGCCGACGGGCTCCCGTGGTTGGCTAGACGTTGCCTTAGCAAGTTGAACGGGTAATAACTGATCAACATTTTATTACTCAGGCGATTGATCGCCTGGGGTTGCAACCCCGCGGCTTCATACGATTTCAGAATGTCAAAAAATTTTTCGACAAAAATCTCGGAAAAATCGTAACCGCCGGAGTTGGCTCGCTTGCACGCAAGGGCATAATCGAGGACGTGCGAATTAAGTTCGGATCGTAAAATCGGTAATATCACAAGGTGCACTTGGACGAGATTGCTTCCGCAAAATAATCGCGCATCGATTTCGGGTTGCAGGTCCTTATTTATAATGCAGGCGGATATGAACGTGATGAGTGGGCCTACCTCATACAGAAAATCCGACACGTCGGTGAAATCATGTCTGCCGCTGGTTCCGACTGGCCGTTCCTTGACGAAATCGTGCTCGTATCCGTACGCCTTCAAACAAATGACGCCATAGTCGTTTTCTCGCAGCAGGCCAATGATATGCCTTAGTTTTCCCGGAAGATAAAGATCGTCGTCGCCCAGAATCTGCACGTAGCGCCCCTGTGCAGTATTGAAGCATTGCGCGATATTGGCATCGGATCCGATATTTTGTTCGTTGCGTATCGACCGGATATTCAGTCCCTGTTCACGAAGTGCCTCTACGGTCGCCGCAGTGTGGTCAGCGGAGCAGTTGTCGGAAACGAGGATTTCCACCGAACCGTCGTCAAGCAGGTCGACGTCAGGCAGGAACTGGCGCAGGCACAGTTCGAGATAGGCGGCCCGGTTAAATGTAGGGATCGCGATAGTAAGAAGGGGACGGGTCGAGGTGCGGGTTTCCATTCTCTTGAGCGTTGATTGCGGTGATGCGGTCTTCGCAGAAATTTTCTTTACAATTTGATATTGGTGAGCGGCGGCGCTTGGCCAGGATGCAACCTGTCTATCGGTCGACCAAGCGAAGATATGGAATGGCGTCAAGCGGAGAAGCCATTTTAATGGCCGGCTGATAGTCCGGTTCGTCGCCCATGTAAAGTAATGTACCCACTCCGACCGCACGGCCCGCGGCCATGTCGGTCTTTTTGTCGCCAAGAAAGACCGATTGGCCGAAGTCTATTCCATAGTCGCGTTCAGCTTGCAGCAGCATGCCTGGCGCGGGTTTGCGGCACGCACATTCTTGGCGGTAAATGCCGATCCCATATTCCGGGTGGTGGGGACAAAAATAGGTTCTTTCTATCGAGCCACCGGCATCGGCGAATTTTTGGGTCACCCAATTCATCAAAGTCCAGAAGTCCTCCTCGGTGTAATAGCCTCGGCCTATGCCTGCCTGGTTCGTTACGATAAACGTTTTATATCCCCGACGCGTTGCCTCAGTCACCAGTTCGAATATTCCCGGAATGAACTCGAATTGATCCTGCCGATGCGTGTATCCGGAGTCGACATTGACAACTCCGTCCCTGTCAAGGAATAAAGCCCGTTCTTTCATATGGAATCTTTCTCCTTCCTTCAAATGCTTGTCAAAGACCTTGATGTCGTACGAATTTTCGTTTCGTAGCCTGCGCGTGATTTTTAATCAATGAGGGAGGGTCCTTCCGACAAGTTTTGCTCATATCATCACTTATAATCATGGCGCCGCCGCCGCGGGTTCGAGGATGGCCCGCACAAACGGGTGGCGGGACAGGCTCGGGATCACACGCGCCAAGCGGCTTCGTCACTCCCTAATCAATCAGCACACATGCCCTAACGGTCCAACAGTCTAGCAGGGCTGCCTCGCTCGTCACGCGCCGTTACGGAGCGCCGACCGCCAAGCTAGCTGCCGTCCGACCTTTGACTCGGCGGGATCCTCGCTGCGAGAACCTTCGCCTGCTCTTAGGGCGCAAAAAATACGGGCGGGTACGGAGGGTCGCATGTTGTTTTTGAGAGTAACAAAAGGAAAAGCAGGTTGCTGGGTACGCTCATTTTGAGCAGACTCACCTCTCTGACGTTGGTCTTTCGCAAAAATACAAGTGTCGTCGCAAAGACACGTCGCTTCATCCACATGAATACTAGCGCGTTGATTTCCGAAATTGAGGGTCTTTCCGTGTCGGTGGTTGTCTATCGGCCGGACCCGGTACAACTCGCGCAAACGCTGGATAGTCTCGCGGTCGCCCGTGATGCTTTGATGGTGGCGAGGCCTTATCTTCCGGTCGACCTTTACCTGGTCGACAACGGCGGCCTGTCCGACGTCAGCACGTTGCTCAGCGGGCTTCGCGCTCATGAGATGCCAGCGACGATCATCGCCGGGCACGGCAACGTCGGCTACGGACGCGGGCACAATCTGGCAATCGAGCGGTCGGCCAGCCGCTATCACCTGGTGCTGAATCCCGATGTCGACCTTGACCGCGACGCGCTGATCAAGGCGGTCGACTTCTTCGAGGCACACCCGGAGGTTGGGCTGCTGACGCCCCAGATCTGCGACGATAAAGGACACATTCAATATCTTTGCCGCCGCTTCCCGACGCTGCTCGATCTATTCGTCCGGGGGTTCTTGCCCGCCGGTGCACGCAGTTTTTTTGCGCGGCGCCTGGCGCGCTACGAGATGCACGACGTGATTAACGAGCGCGACGTAGTGTGGGATCCCCCTATCGTCAGTGGCTGCTTCATGCTGTTTCGAACGAATGTACTGAAACGGCTGGAGGGTTTTGACCCGCGCTATTTCCTCTACTTCGAAGACTACGATCTGAGTCTGCGCACTCACGACCTGGCCCGCGTTGCTTATCTTCCCATTGTTCGTGTCCTGCACCACGGTGGGGGGGCAGCGCGCAAAGGGTCGGCGCATCTCCGAATGTTCGCAGGGTCGGCGGTGAGGTTCTTTAACCGCTTCGGTTGGAAGTTGCTATGACGCACGTTCTGGTGAGCGGTGCGAATGGATTTGTCGGGCGGGCGCTCGGACGCGCGCTGATTGACGCAGGTCACACGGTGACCGGGCTGGTTCGTCAGCCTCGCGGCTGCGTGGACGGCGTACAGGAGTGGGTTCATGACGGCAAGGATTTCGCCGGCGTGGCCGACACGTGGCCTCAAGGGCTCAAGCCCGACTGTGTTGTGCATCTCGCGGCCCGCGTTCACATCATGCACGACGATGCCGCTGATCCCGACACCGCGTTTCGTGCGACCAACGTCGAAGGTACGCTTCGACTCGCGGCAGCGGCCCTGCAAAACGGCGTGCGTCGCTTTGTGTTTGTCAGCAGCATCAAGGCGGTGGCCGAATCCGATGGCGGACGTCCGCTTCGCGAGGATGACCCGGCACATGCGGAAGACGCCTACGGCCGGTCGAAGCGGGAAGCCGAGCAGGCGCTGGTCCGCTACAGTGAGGCGACGGGGCTCGACGTCGTGATCGTCCGGCCGCCGCTGGTCTACGGGCCGGACGTGCGTGCTAATTTTCTACGCCTGATGGACGCAGTCTGGAAGGGCGTGCCGTTGCCGCTGGCCGCTATCGGCGCGCGGCGCAGCCTCGTGTATGTCGACAACCTGGCCGACGCGCTGATGCGTTGCGCAACCGACTCGCGCGCCGCGCGTCAGTGCTTTCATGTCGCGGATGGCGATGCGCTGACAGTTGCCGAGTTGGCGCGCTCGCTTGGCCGTCATCTGCATAGGCCCGCGCGGCTGCTGCCGGTGCCGGCGAGCTGGCTGCGCCTCGTCGGCGGGCTGACGGGGCGCTCGTCACACGTAGACCGCCTGGTGGGCGCGTTGCAGGTCGACACCACACGGATTCGTACCGTGCTGGACTGGCAGCCGCCTTATTCCACCGATGACGGGTTGGCCGCGACCGCCCGCTGGTATCGATCGACGCGTTGAGGTCGCGCATGCTGACGCAAGTTTGGACACTCCCACCCTTGATGATCGTTACGCTGATCGCGCTCGGCGCCGTATGCGCTTGCGCCGCCATTCTGTGGGGTTTGCTGAAAACTGGTCTCGCGTGGCGTCTCGCCACGGACATGCCGAACGACCGCTCGCTACATGTGACGCCGACGCCGCGCGTTGGCGGCTGGGGAATCGTGCCGGTGGCGGTAGTGGCGACGCTGCTGCTGGCGCCTAGCCTGTGGTGCGCGGCGGCGGCCACGACGCTGCTCGCAGCCGTTTCACAGATCGACGACCGGCGCGGGTTACCAGCGCGTGTGAGATTTGCCGCGCATCTGGTGGCGGTCGTCGGGTTTGTCGCGCTGTTCCCGGCAGCGGCGCCTTGGTGGGTTCTCGCGGTTCTTGCGTTTTTGATGATCTGGCTGGTTAATCTTTACAATTTTATGGACGGCGCGGACGGTCTGGCGGGCGGTATGGCGCTATTCGGCTTTGCCGGTTATGCCGCGGGTGCGCTGCTCAGCGACCATCCTTTGCCGGAGCTGGCGTGGTCTGCAACGGCGATTTCAGGCGCTGCGCTCGGCTTCCTGTTGTTTAATTTCCACCCCGCACGTATTTTTCTGGGCGACGCCGGTTCGATCTCGCTGGGCTTCCTGGCCGGCGCACTCGGCTATTGGGGCTGGCGCGGCGGGGTTTGGCCGATCTGGTTTCCGATCATTCTCTTCGCGCCGTTCATCGCCGACGCCTCGATTACGCTTGCCCGCAGGCTGCTGCGCGGCGAAAGATTTTGGCAAGCGCACCGCGAGCACTACTATCAACGTATGGTGCGCTCCGGGATCGGACACGCCAAGACAGCTTTGACGTGGTATGTACTAATGGTAGCTGGCATAATGCTTGCTATTTGTGCACTTGGCCGCTCTGTGATTTTTCAATCGTGCGTGCTGGCCGTTTGGATCGCCGTCCTCTGTGCAGCAGGCGCTTTGGTCGATTTGCGCTGGCGTCGTTTCCAATCAACACTGTCCGATAACTGAGGTAACGCTGATGCTAAGAAACAAGGCCACCTGGCTGTCTTTCAGCGCTTTCCTTTTCGATTTGTGCGCGGTCACCGCCTCTTGGCTGATCGCGTACATCATCCGCTTCAACGGCTTGGTCCCGGAAGACTTCCGGGTCGGGGCGATGCACTCGCTCCTCTGGGTCCTGCCGACGTACGGCGTCATGTTCCGTATCTTCGGCCTGTACCGTGGCATGTGGGTCTTTGCGAGCTTGCCGGATCTCGTGCGTATATCGAAAGCAGTCATCGCCGGGGCGCTCGTCGCCATGGTTGCTTCGGTGCTGGTCCAGCCTATGCCGATCGTGCCGCGCTCGGTGTTGGTGGTGTCACCGCTATTTCTGTTTCTCGCAATGGGCGGATCACGCGCGCTGTATCGCGCGACCAAAGAGTTCTATCTGTATGGTGGGCTCGTTGGACAGGGTAAGCCGGTCGTCGTGCTCGGCGCGGGCAACGCGGGCGCGAGTCTCGCACGTGAGCTGTCGCGTTCGAGCGAATGGCGTCTCGTCGGCCTGCTCGACGACGATGTTTCCAAGCACGGACGCGAGATCTATGGCTACAAAGTGCTCGGTTCGATAAGTGAATTGCCACAATTGGCTGAGACGCTGAAGACCGAATACGCAATCATTGCCATTCCTTCCGCCACGGTGGATGTGCAGCGGCGTGTAGCGACGCTATGTGTTCGCGCCGGCGTACGGGCGCTCGTGCTGCCGGCGCTCACCGACGTCACGCAAGGCCAGGCGTTTCTGTCGCGCGTGCGACAGATCGACCTCGAAGATTTGCTAGGTCGTGATCCGATCACTATCGATACGCCCCATGTAGAAGAACTGCTGCATGACAGGATAGTGATGGTCACCGGCGCAGGCGGGTCTATCGGTTCCGAATTGTGCCGTCAGATCTTGCGCTTTCAGCCGGCTCAACTCATTGCTTATGACTTGTCCGAATTTGCGATCTATCGGCTTACTGAAGAGTTGAGCGAGCGTTTTCCAGGCGTATCGGTGATTCCAGTCATCGGCGATGCCAAGGACTCGCTGCTGCTCGATCAGGTGATGTCGCGTCACACGCCGCACATCGTATTTCATGCGGCCGCGTATAAACACGTCCCGCTAATGGAAGAGCAGAACGCATGGCAGGCCGTGCGTAATAACGTGCTTGGCACCTATCGAGTGGGGCGCGCTGCGATTCGTCACGATGTGAAGCACTTCGTGCTGATTTCGACCGATAAGGCTGTCAATCCGACTAACGTCATGGGTGCGAGCAAACGACTGGCGGAAATGGCGTGTCAGGCTTTGCAGCAGACCAGTTCGCGTACACAGTTCGAGACAGTTCGGTTCGGCAACGTACTCGGTAGCGCCGGCAGTGTCATTCCGAAGTTCCAGCAGCAGATTGCGAAGGGCGGCCCGGTCACGGTCACGCACCCGGAGATCACGCGCTTCTTCATGACCATTCCGGAAGCGTCGCAGCTCGTGCTGCAAGCGTCGAGCATGGGGCATGGCGGCGAGATCTTCATCCTCGACATGGGCGAGCCGGTGAAGATTGTCGACCTGGCTCGCGATTTGATTCGCTTGTACGGCTTTAGCGAGGAGCAGATCCGGATCGTGTTTACTGGTTTGCGGCCAGGCGAAAAGCTCTACGAAGAACTGCTGGCTTGCGATGAAACGACGACACGTACACCGCATCCTAAGTTGCGGACTGCACGCGCGCGCGAAGTGTCGGATGATCTGTTGGACAAGTTGTTGCCGTGGCTTATGCAGCATCGCGTGTTGAGCGACGACGAAGTCCGCCGCGACCTGCGCCGCTGGGTGCCGGAATATCAACCAGCGACTGCTCCGGCATTGCGTAGTGTCGGCAACGTTACACCAGTCACGCGGGCTTCCTAGCATTCGCGATAGAGGTTCCAGTCGCTGTCAGGCATACAAAAGGCGCTTAATGCGCCTTTTTCATTACCTCTTCCCCTTCCTCACCACCATCCATCTCGGCGACTTGAAACGCACGATGCTCACGTACAGCCAGACATAAGTAACGGCGAACACGACGACAAAACAAAACAGATGCAGCGTATGCCGCCAGAACAACGTCGCCGGCACAACCGCAATCAGACACAGCAACCACAGATACGGCGACGTCAGCGAATTCCGCCGCGTCAACTCCCGCGCCGTTCTAGCCCCCACCGCCCAGCGCATCAACCGCTTATAAACCAGCATATGCAGATGCACCCCATCGGGAATCCCCGGTGACATCCCGCGAATGAACTTCTTCCGGTAGATCGAAAAGCACGTCTCGAAGATCGGATACATAAAAAGCAGCACCGGATACCACGCTGACACGTCGCGATTGCGCATCACCAGCATGATCGACAGCTCGGCTAGCATGAAGCCGATGAAATACGCTCCGCCGTCGCCGAGGAAAATCAGCCCCGCCGGAAAATTCCAGATAAAGAAGCCCAGCACCGCGCCCATCATCATGAACGACGCCGACAGCACGATCGGATCCGACACCTGGAACGCCACATAAGCGAGCGACGCGAACATCATGAACGCGACCATCGACGCCAGACCATTGAAGCCGTCGATGATATTGATCGCATTGGCGAGCGCCGCGACAGCCAGCACCGTGACCGCGCAGGAGATCACCGCATACGAGAGCAGAAAGTCGAGCGGCGGCACGCTGATACGCGTGACAGCGATATCCAGCAGGAAATAGGCGAGGGCGGCCGCCGCCATCGTGCAGACGAGCCGCGCGAGCGGCGATACGCGCTTTGTCAGATCCTCGACTAAACCTGAGCCGAACGCCGGCATGCCGCACGCGATCAACCCAAGAATGCCGCCTGACACAGCCGGATACGCATGATGCAACTGCACTGCAGACACGATCAGCCCGACCAGAATCCCGGCGCCACCGATGCGCGGCACCGGGCGCACATGGAATTTCTGCACGCCGGCCAGATCGGAATCGGTGGAGAATTTTTCATGCAGATGCGCATAGCGCACGATCAACAGCGTGATCAGCAGTGAAACGAGGAAGCCGAGCGCAAAACTAAGCATGAAAGTGGGCCTGAGCGAAGACGCCGAATTATACAAACGAAACGCATGCCGTCCTGAAAAGCAGCGTTTGCGCCACGCCTGCGAAAAATCCCAGATAGCGAAGCTTTAATGACAAATCGAAATCCACGCCCTATGGGCGTGGTCATCGCCTAACTGGCTATGCCTGTTAGAGCACCTGCCCATGCAGGTACCTTTCTGTGTGTTGTCCCCACAACGCATAAAAAGGAAAGCAAGCATGAGCAGGTTCAAGAGAGCATCGCATGTCATATGGCATTGTCAATACCACATTGTGTGGGTGCCGAAGTATCGGTTCCGTGTGCTGCAAGGTCCGGTTGGCAAGGAGGTCTACAAATGTGTGATGGTGTTCAGTCAGCAACTGGGCTGCGAGGTTGTAGAACTCAATGTTCAGCCGGACCATGTGCATCTTTTGGCGAGCATTCCGCCGAAGCTGTCGGTATCCGGGTTGATGGGCGTCCTGAAAGGACGTACCGCCATACGAATTTTTACCGCCTTTCCATTTTTGAAGAAGAAGCCTTATTGGGGGAATCATTTCTGGGCAAAGGGCTACTGCGTAGATTCGGTTGGCCTGAACAGCGAGATGATTCAAAAGTACGTTCGGTTCCAGGAGAAAGAAGAGATGCATCAAGAGCAACTTCAGTTGGAACCCGGTAGAGGACCTTCTCAGAAGGGCCGATAGGTGTGCCCCCCTATGGGGGGCTTAATGCGAAACCACGTTCTACGAACGTGGTGATTCACTCGCCCGCAAAGCCATGCCTGTCATGGATTCCACCTATTTAACGAGGTCTCCGGAAGGCCGTTAACCTGAATGCGGCGAAGTGTAAGTTGCCGGCGAAAAAAACGGTCGCTGACGCATCGTGGGGTTCGCCGCCGACCAATAGGACGTTCCGGAGACCCAATGCTTAACAACATCACCATTCGCGGCGGCCTGACGCTAGTTATCAGCGTATTCGTCGCTTTCCTGCTGACTGTGATCGGCGTCGGCTATGGCGCGCTCAAGCTCGCGAATAGCAGCCTCGACGAAACGCAGCATAGCGCCGTGGCGCTGTCACATCTGAAGGCGAGCTCGGAGAAGCTGCTGCAAGTGCAGCTCAGGCTCGGTTCCGACCAGACGCTTTTCAGCGTCGGCAAGCAGACTGACGATTTGTTGCCGGCCGCGCACAAGGTGCTGGTCGAATCGAACAAGGACTTCGGCAGTTACAGGGCCGGCCCGTTCGCGAGCGAGGACGAGAAGAAGCTCGCGCAGAACGTCGAGCAGGCGCGCAGCGCGCTCGTCGACAAGGCGATCGAGCCTGAATTGAAGGCGCTCACCGACTTCGACTTCAACACCTTCCGCAACATCCAGGGCGAAACGGCGAACGCCTTTTACGCGGCCTATTCGAAGGCCATCGATGCGCTCGAGCGCTTGCAGATGGACAGCCAGCGCAAGCAGGCCGAGACGGCAGCCCAGCGATTCCAGATGGCGACGCTGCTGTTCGCCGCGATCGGCGCGATTGCCATCGTGATCGGGGGGATGGCGCGGATCGGTTTGTCGGCGGCGGTGATCAAGCCGGTCAATGCGACCATCAAACACTTCGAGCGCATTGCCGCAGGCGATCTGACGATCGCAATCAGGAGCAAATCGCGCAACGAGATGGGCCAGTTGCTCACCGCGCTGACGAAGATGCGCGATGGCCTGGTGGAGACGGTGGCGAAGGTGCGGGGCAGTACGACGGCGATTACCCAGGGTGCGAACGAGATTGCCGCGGGCAATGCCGACCTGTCGTCGCGCACCGAGCAGCAGGCGGCGGCACTTCAACAGAGCGCGGCGAGCATGGAACAGCTCTCAGCGACGGTGAAACAGAACGCCGACAACGCGAAGCAGGCGAACCGCCTGGCGCAGGGCGCGTTGGATACGGTGACGCGTGGTGGCGCGGTGGTATCGCGCGTGACGGAAACGATGGACGGGATCACCGAATCATCGAAGAAGGTAGCCGAGATCATCGGCATGATCGAGGGAATCGCGTTTCAGACCAATATCCTCGCCTTGAACGCGGCAGTTGAAGCAGCCCGCGCAGGAGAGCAGGGGCGCGGCTTTGCCGTCGTTGCATCGGAAGTGCGCAGCCTTGCGCAGCGTTCCGGCTCGGCGGCGAAGGAGATCAAGGAATTGATCGGCGAATCGGCCGCCAAGGTGGAACAGGGGGCCTCGCTCGTGTCCGACGCACAGAAGACGATTCACGAAGCCATGGACGCGGTTCAACGCGTCACGGGCGTCATGAATGAGATCGAGGCGTCAGCGCTCGAACAGAGCGACGGGATCGAACAGGTCAACAAGGCGGTCTCACAGATCGACGAAGTCACACAGCACAATGCCGCGCTCGTCGAAGAGGCTGCGGCGGCGGCCAAATCGCTGGAAGAGCACGCGGTTGCCTTGCGCGATGCAGTCGCGGTGTTTCGGGTGGCGGATTAGCGTCTGGCCTACAAACCTGCAATGACGCGTGTCCAGAAAAGCCACCGTCACCGACGGACCAGTGCGCAACTCGCCCGCCCGGCGATACTCGGCGATCATGCTGTTCTCGAGCGCACAACCGTAATCGGGCGCATTGAGCACGGCAATGCCGAATTTCTTGAGCAGCGATTTCCTGCCACCTTGGCTTTTGAGATTCGCAATGATGTGAAAAGCCTTTTTGAAGAGAGTCGGCACGAGTCCCATCGACGGTTCGTCGAGTAGCGCGAAATCCGGTTCAGCAAAATCACGCGTCATCGCCGGCTTCTGCTGCTTGCCCCCCGAGAGTGTACGGTCCGGTTGATGGGCCGGCTGTTCAGGCGCGGAAACAGATCGACCATCTCGTGCTTCAGATCGGTGTCCGCGTCACCGCGTGACCGCGCCCAGGTCGTGCGCGGGAGTGCGCCAAG
>NZ_WOEZ01000084.1 GCF_013177735.1 Paraburkholderia elongata
AAAAAGAACAGCCCGCGAACCGAGCCGGGCCGAAGCCATGCAGGGAAGCATGGAGGAGACGTGAAATTCATTTTAGGCGGCTCGATTTCGCATTGCAACATGGTGGTGAAAACGACAGGCGTGGCAGCGACATTGCGCCTGCGGCCACTGGTTGAATCCATGATGAACAGATGTCGTTCGACACGCTCCGAGAAATGGCGGTTGCACCTCAGAAGCAGCCGTTGCGGTCGCGCTGGGTCGACGGGCCGAAGTGGGTCGGCAAGCGCCAGTCACGAAAATCACAAACTGGACTCGTAACGTGATCGGCGGAAACTTCTCAAAACAGATTTGTGATCTGTTGGCGATCGGCAGGGAAGGCGCGCCGGTGAGCTTTCAGCGGGTATATCCGCTAGAACTTCCTGGCGCGGATGGGGCGCGGCGTTCGTCGCGAAAGACCATGTACGCAATGCAGATACCGCGACGCAGCAGCGTGCTGTTTTTGCAACAGGCGACGCCCAAACATTATTTAACACGCGCCTACGCCGGATTTTTGATAGCCTTTGTCATGGCAGATGAAGAACATCCAACGACAGGAGGACTTCGCCATGCTGAGGTGGATTGCAAACTGGGCCGTGCACCATGCGCTCACCCCCGAGAAACAGGCCGAAAGAGCGTTGCGAGAATTGCGTCTGGAGCTTTTCCAGGCGGAGCAACGAATCCTCGATGCGCAGTTGCATGCGGATTACTACCGTGCACGTCTGGCTTTCTGCGAGGAGGTCATAAAAAACGGTATCGAGCAGGTGGCCGACCAGCGCAAAGGTCAGCAAGAATCCTCACAGGCGTCGCGGCCGGGACTCAAGCTCACGGCTGCTCAATAGAGAGCCGGTCTGAGACATTTTTCCGTACACCGTTTGCCGGACGCGCAATCGGTCCCGCGCAGGCGGCTACGGTATGCCTTCGCCGTAGCAACCGCGCGGAACACGCCACCGATACCCGCATTGTCACCGCGACGGCACGAACCGGGTAGAAGGCCACACTGTACGCAGACGTCGGCGCATCAATCTACTTGAGGCCTTCGATGCCGCTGGCGGCGTCACCGAGCAGAATGCGGTCGATGACGCCGCCGGCCCTGTCTTCGCTGAGCGACATCAGCAGCAACGCAGCCTTGTTGATTCCTTCCGCGTTCAATGAACGCTCCATGATTTAACGGCTGCAACGATCTTCTGATCGTTCTTTGCCGGCATCGGCGAATAGTTCTGTTTTCGTTCGGACGTCGTCTACTCGACTCAACTATGTATCCCGGCGTGGGGGGAATAACTGCGGGTTGAATGTTTCAAATCCTTTTCGCCGACTGGCCTGCATGACCTTGTGGCGGTGTTCCCTTCTTTACTTTGGACTACGGCTCTGTTGCGAGCAAGTGGGTCAACGAGACGCCGGCGAAGGTCAAGGCTGCATTCGCTCAGGCGCTGAAGCTCGGCCAAGGGGTTTTCTTTATCGACGAGTTCGATAGTTACGTTGCGCCCCGTGAGAGCGGAACACACCACATGGCGAGGGACCTAACGAACGTAATCCTCACTGAGGTCGGCCGCCTACGCGGCAGCAGTCAAATTATACTTATCGCCGCCACAAACGACATCGCCGCACTGGATAGCGCTGCGATTCGGGAAGGCCGGTTTGACTTCAAGGTTGAAGTGCCTGCGCCAGATCTTGAAGCCCGCAAGGCCATACTCCGTCGCTCGGTAGGCGAAGCAATGGGTTTCCATGCGCTCAGCGCACCGATGCTCGCAAATCTTGCAGCGCGCTGGGAGGGATTCAGCGCCGCACGCCTCGCATCGGTCGGGCGCTGTCATCGGCGTTCTGAAAGTAGCGTAGAACGGACGGTGTGAAACTCACGGCGTGGAACCAACTTTTCTTGGTTCATTTTCTTCGGGCCTGGTTTATCCACAGTCGGGTTCTTCTTTAGCTTTTCTTCGCTCCTTTCCGTTGCAGCCCTTGTGGTTGCCGCATTCTGAGCGGGTTAGCCGCTGAGGGCAGCCGCAGCGCAGAACCAGCTTGTCCCTTGAACCCGTTAGCGCGCTATCGCCTCATCAAGGTGAGTTTCAAATCGTCCGTTTTGCGCGAATTTGACGCCGCCGCCAACAGGCGCGAGCTGGCCGACATGCGTCGTGAGGGCGACATCGGTGAAGGCAGCGTGAGCTTCGACGTTGCGATGCGTGCGATGCGACGCCTCCAGGGCTCGAAAGGCCGGCTGCCTGAAAACGTGAAGTCGATCGACGAAATCATCATGCCGGATGTCTCGCGCAACGATCTGCATGATCTCGCCTTCAGGCTGCGACACGCCTACGGCCTCGAGCGGCTCGGCGGCAGCCTGCCGCGCGGCGTGCTGTTCTACGGGCCGCCGGGTACTGGCAAGACACAGGCGGCCATGGCGCTGGCTAAAGCCAGTGGGTACGCGTTCCTGAAGACAACGGGAGCCGAACTGCTCGCGAACCCCTCCGCGTGGGACAGGCTCGTCAGGGACGCGAAGGACCTGCGGCCGGCGATCGTCTTCATCGACGAGGCGGACGATGTGCTGGGCGAGCGCCGTATGTCAGGCGTCGCCCCAGTCACGAACAAAGTGCTGACGACACTGGACGGTGCGCACGGGCGGCTGCCGGACGTTCTGTACATCTGCGCAACGAACCATCAGGACGCGCTCGACCTGGCTGTGCTTCGTGGCGGGCGACTTGAAGAGAAGGTCGCGTTCTCGGTACCAGGGCATGAAGCCCTGGCGTCCTACGTCCGCATGCGTTTCAGGGTCATGGCCGGCGACGTGTTCGCCGTCTCACGCCACACGATGGACTGCGCTGTCGCCGGTCTGAAAGGACATTCGATTGCCGATGCTGACGCGGTGTTGCAGCGAACCATTGACGCCGCAGCCGTGCGGTATCTACGCGAAGGCACTGCGGTGATCACCGCGGAGGATGTGCGTACCGCGTTGCGCAGCAGGTTCGCGCTGGGCTGAAGACAGTACCGGAAGCGTGTCGCCTTGCACTCCAGAGTTGGCGCGATATCGTCACGATGTGCGCCACCAGCGGCGCGCATCTCCCTATAGAGAAGGAATGACGATGCGACTTCTTATCCTCGAGACCACTTCGTTTGACGCCATGCAAGAGCGTATGGACGCAATCCTCGACGGTCAACACCCCGATTCAACATGCATATTCTTCGACGAGCCAGAGGGGTTGCTGAGGACCATTACTGCGAAACGCATGGAGATCATCCGGCTGCTGCTGCACGACGAAGGACCGATGACGGCGGAGGCGATTGCCATGCGTCTGAAGCGTGGCAGGATGATGGTAGACCACGATCTCGAAGCGCTTCTCGAGTCGGAAATCGTCGACCTCAATCGGGATGCACGTTACCTGTTCGAGTTCGATGGCATCAGGATCCGGTTGCAATTCCCGCACGCTGAACACAGGGTGGCGCAGTCTTGAACACGGACACATGCGAAATGGTATTTGCTTTCCATGAATCGGGCACCATGCGAATCAGCCGTCTCGAGTATCAGTCGGTTCCGGCGGACGGGAAGCTGCCCTCCGGTGCGTTCATCGAAGTAGATGGTCTGTACCTCGTCAGTGCTCCCCAGGGCGGCGACGGTATGGACGGGATCGTACGCGACCCGGCGCACTGGGCGGTGTGTCTGTTCCCGCGCGACGCTCATGGCAACGTCTTGGGCTGGTTCATGGAATTCGATTCAAGACGTGGCTTCATTAACGCTCTGGGAGATGGCATCTCGACAAACGCGATCATGTGGCTGCAGTGACAGGCGAGACGACCATGTTGCGGCGAGGACGAAAGCTCTTGGGGACCCCCTCGCCCCCGGGCGAAGCTTCCTGCGACTCTAAACACTGCGGAGGTCGGTGGCTTGGGTCACCGGTACCACCGACCTTTGCCGAACTGTTTCCAGCAAGCGTCCGCGCTACCGCTCAAGCTCTTATATTCAGGATCGTCGGCGGAATCTGTGGGTGAATTAGTGTGCGCGCCTAGCCAAGTGAAGCTTGATTCAGATACTGATAGAGCTTCCGACAAGTTGCATCAAAGGCATTTTGTGCGGACTCTGAGATCGCTGG
>NZ_WOEZ01000085.1 GCF_013177735.1 Paraburkholderia elongata
GCAGGCTCACCTGTTCGACGCCTTCAGTCAGGTCGATACCTCGACGACACGCCGCTACGGCGGCAGCGGCCTTGGCCTTGCCATCTGCAAGCGTCTCGTTGAGGCACTGGGCGGAACGATAGGTGTGGAAAGTCTATCGGGCGTGGGCAGCCGGTTCTGGTTCGAGGTGCCAATGACATTGGGCGAACCCACCGCGCTGGAGGAGCCGGAAAAATTGGGCATGATGAAACACAGCCCACAACGCGTGCTCCTGGCCGAGGATGTCGAGGTCAACAGGGTGCTTGTCACGAAAATGCTGCACACGCAGGGCTATCAGGTGGTCGCGGTGGAAACGGGCGAGCAGGCGCTGGCGGCGGCCACGGACGAGGATTTCGACCTCATCCTGATGGATGTGAACATGCCGGTCATGGACGGGATGGAGGCGACGCGACGCATTCGCACCCTGCCGGCGCCGCGCGGCAGGGTGCCCATTCTGGCACTGACGGCCAACGTTCTGCCGGAAGACCTGCTGCGCTACCAGGCCGCCGGCATGACCACGACAATCACGAAACCGATCGACTGGCAGCGGCTGTTCGGCGCCATGGCCCACTATGGCCAGAACGGCCGGACGGCAGACGCGCCGCACACCGGTATGTCCGCCGTCGGACAGGAGCTGCGCGAGCAGCTGCACCGGCTTGATGATGGTACGGGCATGGGCATGAGGGACATTGCCCGCCTGTTCATTCAGGACACGCAGCGGCGCCTCTCGGAACTTGGCCGGATGCTGGAAACGGCCGACGCCGACGGGGTCGCCAGGCTGGCGCATGCGGTCAAGGGCAGCGCTGGGAATCTCGGCCTGCGGCGTCTGGCGAGCCTGTGCGGCGAGATCGAGACCGCGGCGCGCGCCGCCGAGCTTGAGACCGTGCCCGGACGCCTGGATGATGCCGAGGCCGAATTCGCCGGGATTTGCAATGTTCTCGCGCAACTCAACACTGAACCGCCCCCGCCATGCGCGTCCTGATTGCCGAAGACGACGCTTCCTCGCGATTGATCCTGGAAATCCAGATGCGGCGGCTGAAGCATGAGTTCGTGTCCGCCAACACCGGTGAGGAGGCGTGGCGACTATTCCAGGACAACGATGTCGACGTCGTCATCAGCGACCGGGAAATGCCGGGCATGGATGGGCTGGAACTTTGCCGGCGGATCCGCGCCTCAACCCGGCTGGAGAAATATGTTTATTTCATCTTCATTACGTCGTCGGGCAGCAAGGTCAATATCCTCGACGGAATGCAGGCCGGTGCGGATGATTATCTCGCCAAACCGCTCGACCCCGACCAGTTGGCCATACGTCTTCTGGTGGCGCACCGGATTACCGCGCTGCACAGGCAACTCGCCACCCAGCAGAGGGAGCTCGAGCATTTCAATGCGCGGCTGTTCGAGCTGGCGCGCACCGACCCGCTGACGGAACTGTATAACCGCCTCAGGCTCCGCGAGGATCTCAACCTGTTTCCGGCATGGGCTCCCAGTGGGCCGGGCGGGTTCTGTGCCATCATGCTCGATGTCGATTATTTCAAAGCGTACAACGACCATTACGGGCATTTCGCCGGGGACGAGGTGCTCAAAGCTGTGGCCGGTGTATTGCACCAGAACATGCGCCCGGGCGGGCGCGGCTACCGTTTCGGCGGCGAGGAATTTCTCGTTATCCTGCCTGCGCAATCGTTGCGCGACGGCTGTCAGGCGGCAGAGAATTTTCGCGAGACGGTCGCGGCAATGGCGCTGCCGCACACGGGAAGTCCCAGCGGCGTGATTACGGTTTCTGCGGGCGTGGCGGCGTGGCCGCGCGAGGCCATGACAGTGAACGCTTGGCTGAAGCGGGCGGATGAAGCGCTGTACCTGGCAAAGGCGCAGGGACGGAATCGGGTTCATCCGGCGCCCGATGATCCGCAAGCGTAGGGCCTATCCTGTCTCAACGACCGCCTTAACAGATCAAGCAAGTTTCGTCAGAGCTCGATGACCGATTGCAGAGATGTGGATCTCACACGGAGGTTACCGTCTCGAAATTTCTGGTCCGGAATCAAAGCATAGTCACCGGCCGGCTGTTATGCCAGAGGCGTACGCCGAGCGTCCATGCGCGCCAGGGTCGTGCCTTCCGAGCGGCGGCACCACGCCCGCTAGGCATCGGTTTTCAGTTCAGCGGGTCGGCGCAGGGAAGTGGTATTGCCACGGCCAGCAGCTACGAACCGGACCCGCCTCGCACGCCTTGACAGGTGCGGTGATCGTTCGCAATTTCGAGCACGCGGTGTCAAGCTTTACCTTCCGCGTAATCGGGAATGCCGATCCAGGCTGATTCATGTTCCATGTGCTTCTTGAGGTCGGCGTCAAGGCGCCTGCAGCGGCGGGGCGATCTTGTATTGGGCGTCCGTCCTTTGGGCGATTTCGGCAAGCGTCACGTCGGGCGCGAGCTCGGTCAGGGGCATGCCAGTCTCATCGATTTCCAACACAGCGAGATCGGTGATCAGCATGTCGACCAGCCCTTGCTGGTGAGTGGCATGGTGCATTGGCGCGTCATCTTCTTCGCGTCTTTGGAGTTGTGGTCCATCACCAGGATCACCTTCTCGACGCCGGCAACCAGGTCCATGGCGCCGCCCATACCGGGGTGCCTTCAGGATTCGGAATTTTACGTGCCCCAGCATCCGGGAACGCCGTGCAGCATAAGCCCTGGCGCGCGTCATGCCTGGCAACGTTCGGCCGCCTTTACTCCCAACTTCGGTAACGCGATCACGGCGGACGAGGTGTATAAGGTCGTGCTCGCGTACGCTGCGCAGGCCGGCATCGCGATCGATGGCTTCGGCGTGCACAGCTTGCGTGCGACGGCGGCGACCAACCCGCTCGAACATGAAGCGGATATCGCGAAAGTGCAAGAGTGGCTCACCGAAGGTAGCGCTGCCATACCGCAATTGCAATGCTGCAACCAACTCCTTGCGTGTCGTCATGCTGATTTGCCTCGTCACCTCGTGCCCCTCCCGCCCGACAATCCGACGGTCGAGTAGCCGGAGACGGTTGCCCGCCTCCAGCCCTCTAAGAACCGTGCATGCGCCTTTGGACGCACACGGCTCAAGCCTTACCAAGGCCAGTTTGACCCGGTGACTCGCCCATCGGCGCTGCTGGAGAAATCGTCAAGAACGTGCGGCCATACCCAACCAGCTCAGCCTGCTCACGCTGCGCGCTTGGGCACGACGCGTAAAGTAGTCTGCGAAGGCGGGATCGTAAGGCGTTGCGTCAGCTTGAATCTTGACGTGCCGGACGATCTGGACACTCGCCGTCGAGAACAGATCGAGGAGAGTGGTCGATCGCTGCGCGTCCCGGATTGACGCGAAGAACACCCATTGACGCAGACCGTCGCGACGGAAATACCGCTGACGCTTCCATCGCGCCGATCTATTGGGGTGCCGTCGATTGATCCAGGCGATCAGCGCCAGAAACACTTGGTGGTCGACATAGGCGAAGGTCTTCTTCGATACAACATGACGGTAGTAGTTGGCCCAGCCCCTCAACTTACTGTTGAGTTGCTGGATCAACCGCTCTGCGGTGGTGGCGACATTGGCTTTGATCAGATCCCGGATGTTATCCAAGAACCGTTTTACGGCTGGCTTGGCGGGCTTGATAAGTAACTTGCCCGCGTACTTTCGCACGTTGAATCCAAGGAAATCAAAGCCTGTGTCGATGTGCGTGATGTGGGTTTTCTCTTGTGAGAGCTCCAAACCACGTTCTCCGAGGAAGGCCACCACGGCGGGCTTCACCCGCATCTCCAGGACTTCTTTCGAGGCCGCCGAGATGACGAGTCGAGTCACCCGAGGGAACTGCCCCCTCGGGTGCTCACGGAACCGGACGTGAACGTCTCCGCTCATCCGGCTCTTCCCACCGAAGCCTGTCCCCACAACAGCGGCCAGTGTGCAAAGAGCCGCGTGTGCTTGCGTGCAATCCGTTCGAGCCAATGGCTCGCCCGCCGACGGTGCCCACGCAGCCGTTTGAATTTACGAACTGGTTGCGGGTTTCACTCCAGCGCGAACTGGCGGCAGTGAAGCGATGTGGCGTGAGCGCGCAGGGGCGGTTCGAGTTGTGAAAAGAGTCGATCTTTATGTTATTTTTAGTGATAGTTTGTCAGGATTGCAGATGAAATTGACGTGACGCTTCATGGCGCCGAGCGCCATCGCCACAGTGCTCGCACCGGCGCTGATGGTCAGCCGTAGTGCCGCAGGTTGATCATCGTGTAAGCGAGGGTCTTGAATGCATAGTGAACCGGGCTCAGACGCTCGAAGCGAAGCAGCAGGCGCCGGAACTTGTCCTCCCAGGCGAAGACCCGCTCGATGGTCCTGAAGCGCTCCTCGAAAATGGCCGGATTGAAGTGCAGTTTGCGGCCCCGCTTCGGCGTTTTACGGCCACGCGGGTTTTCGGGAATATTGGGAATCATGTCCCGGTTGAAAATCGCCTTGCGATTGGCCCGGCAGTCGTAGACGCCGTCCAGGCTGACCGTTGAGCCTTGCAGGTCCATGCCAATGGCGCGGGCGATGTGGTTCAATCTGGGCAGCGCCTCACGCAGCAGCGGCGATTCGTTGCGGTTGCCCGGGGCAGAAACGAATGGCGCGATCACGTTGCAGCGGCGATCGCAGAAGGCGACCACCTTGTCGCCTTTCAGGTGCTTGTGTCCGCTGTACCCCAGGTTGTCGCCGCCCTTCTTCGCGGCAGTGGTCGTGCCGTCGCCGTGGATGACCGTGAGCTCAAGCAGCCCGTCCTGATGAAGCTTGCGCACCGAGCCCGCAAAAATCGCGTCGATGCAGCCATCGGCCTGCCATCGCCGCAACGCCCGATAGATGCGCGTGTAGTGGATTTCAGGACGACCTGCCGCATTCCTTTCGATCGGCAGCGCCTTCCACTGAATTGGTAAGGACCTCCCCGATCGCCGGATCGGCACCGTCTGGTGCCATCATGGCTGGTGCTACAACCTTCCGGGAAGGGGGACATCATGGACAGGATTACCCGTGTTGGCGTGGATCTGGCGAAGAACGTGATGCAGGTTCATGCGGTCGATAGCGCCGAACGCGTCGTAGTACGTAAAGCGATTTCGCGGGAGCGATTTGTGAGCTGGTTTGCCAATCTGGAACCGTGTCTGATCGCCATGGAGGCATGCAGCGCGGCGCATTACTGGGCACGCAAGCTGCACGCGCTCGGACATGAGGTGCGGCTGATTCCCCCGCAATTTGTCGCGCCCTATCGCAAAGGCGGCGCTCTCGTAAAGAACGATGCACTCGATGCCGAAGCCATCTGCGAAGCGGCGAGCCGCCCGCACATGCGTTTCGTGCCGGTCAAGTCACCTGCGCAGCAAAGCGTGCTGGTGCTGCACCGCATGCGCACAGGATTTGTCGAGGAGCGTACAGCGCTGGCGAACCGGTTGCGCGGGCTACTGGCCGAGTTCGGCGTGTTCCTGCCGCAAGGCACCCGCCAGCTACACCAGCACTTCATTGACCGCGTTGAGGACGGCAGCAATGAGCTGACAGGACCGGCGCGCCAGGCCCTGATGCGCGGCTGGGCACAATGGCAGGCGTTGGATGAGGAGATTGCCTGGTTTGACAGGCAGATTGCCGAGCATGCCAACCGCGACCCGCAGGCGCAGCGCTGCATGGACGTGTGCGGCGTGGGCCGGCTAACGGCATCGGCCGCGGTGGTGACAGTGGTGGATGCCCGCCAGTTCAAAAACGGCCGGCAGATGGCCGCCTGGCTCGGCATCGTGCCCAAACAGAAAAGCAGCGGCGGCAAGCAGCGGCTCGGGAGCATCACCAGACAGGGCAACGACTATCTGCGAACCTTGCTGTTTCTGGGCGCACGATCGGCGATCCGCACGGCGCACCGACGCGACGACCGACTCTCGCGCTGGATTGTTCAGTTACAGGCGCGCGTGGGCTACTACAAGACACTGGTCGCCGTGGCCAACAAGCATGCGCGTATCCTGTGGGCAGTGCTCGCCAAGGGGGAACGGTTCGATCGTTCCTACGCGCCCGCCCGCACTGGTGGGGCGGCGGGCGCCTGAAACCCCAAACGACATCACCATAAATTGACTTCGTAGTCGAGGACGTAATCGATATGGATAGCGACAGGTCAGACCGGCAGCGGGCGAACTCGATGGGATGTCAGGCGCTACACGAAATGTATTCGCCGTCCACTGGATGGAGTCCTGCTGCGCGGTTACTATCCGGGCCCGGGCGCGGTTGTGACGGCGCCCAGCAAGGCCGTTTATAGGCATGCAGTCTGTCTCGCCGCCAACCGTTGTCGTTGTAGTCCTCACTGACCGATACAGGAGTCAAAAACATGAATCACTAAACCCAGCTTGCAAAAACGGGGAGGTCCTTATAGACATCCCATGTACAGCAACTGCAGAATGTAGTTGAAGATTCTGTGCAACCCCAGCGTCGGTGCCGGGCCACGCCTACCCGTACTCAGATGCGGCAAGACAAACTGCTCGAACTGCGCAAGGCTCAATTTCGTCGGAATCGTTTGCCAGCATTGGCTTCCAGCCATCGGTGCCATCCACAAATCTGGACTTTAACCGATCTGGCTCCGCCGATCAAAACTCCAGGCCTGACGCGGCTCGCAGACAAATTCAGCCGCGTCATAAAACCCGCAACCAGTTGTCCACCTGCCGACGCGATGAGTTTCGTAGACGAATAAAAGAAACGGGAACAGATAACTGGCAACATACGTGGGCATCGTTGCGTGCCGCAGTTCCAGACGAAAGTGGCGCATGGCTTGCATATCGCCTCCCTTCTCGGCGGCAAGCGTCCTCACATCCTGTCACACCCGGAACGATCTGGCGGGCGGTCAAACATTTCATGAATGTCGCTCGCAGAATGCGCTCTTGCCGGGCTGAACTGACGATCACCGGATGTAGGGCACTTACCGTCCAGCATGAACATGCAACAACGCTGTCGCATTGACGCAGATCAACATTTGCAATTCCTAAGGTTCCCGGATGGCCTTGACGATCATTGCAAAGAGGCGGCCGAGATCTGCCTCGACCATGACGCCGGCGAACGGATCGCGGTTCGTGCCAAACGCCTCGTCCAGCTCGTCCCATTCCTCCTCCGTCAGCCACTGACGCGCGGCAGGCAGAATCACCTCTTCTTCCAGGCGTCTGTGATTTGCGGAGAACGCGGCGTATTCTTCGACCATCTCGCGCAACACCGGGAGCGCGGACTCGCCAACCAGCTCGTATCGGGTCAACGCATGTTCGATGTTTCGCATTCGAGCCTTGCCCTGAGCGTGCTGTTCCTCTAACTCGTCGATGGTTTTATCGAGGTCGTTGGCACGGTGCCGCAAGCGCGCGAACAGATAGCGCTCCTCCTTGGGATGATGTAGCTGCTCCGGATATTCGCTAATGTAAAACAGCATGGACCGAAACATCGTCGGTCTAGGCACGCCTGCACCGGCAAGGACACCGAGCAGTTTGACAGAGCGTTGCATGCCCGTGACGACCATCGATAGCTGCTGGTGTTCCCTAATGATGACCCGTACGGCCTTTCTCGCTACCGGCGTTTGCATATCGAACTCCTTATCCATCGACACGGCGTGTTCAGCCTGCGATTGCCTGAGCCCCGTGTATCAAAAGTATGGAGGGCGCGACGGGTAACCCTATGATCTGCATCAAGGATTCAGGTCGCCTCTCGGCCTCAAAGCGGGGTGAGGATGCTTCTGGCAATAGCAGATGTTGCCCCGCATGACCGCTCCGGCTAAAAAATGGCCGTTGAGTTTCCCTGGGCAGGCAGACGTCCGTTTTAGCCTCGAAACCCGCCGTTGACGGGATAACGCGTCAAAGGTCAGCTCCGGGTCGCCACCGGTCAGATGCGCATGACGTCAACCCACGGTTCTAGAACCGTCCAAGCGGCTCACGAGTATTCCACAGCCCCAGATAGGCGTGAGCGGGCGGGACCGACGAGCGATTGTGCATCAGC
>NZ_WOEZ01000086.1 GCF_013177735.1 Paraburkholderia elongata
CCGTCGACGAGCGAGCCGGTTTCGAGCGAATGCACGTAGCCGAACGTGCCGATCCCGTCCGCGAACCCTTCGGTTTCCGGAGCGTCGGGCGAACGGATGGCGCCGAACTCGTGGCGGCTGCCCGACAACTCCGGGCTGTGAGTATCCGGCGTAGCGTCGTGAGGTTGCATCAGACCGCTCCGTGGAAAGTGCGGTGGATGACGTCGAGCTGCTGCTCCCGCGTGAGACGAATGAAGTTCACCGCATAGCCGGAGACGCGAATCGTCAACTGCGGGTACTTGTCCGGATGGTCCATCGCGTCAAGCAGCGTTTCCTTGTTCACGACGTTCAGGTTCATGTGATAGCCGCCCTGGCCGAAATACGCATCGAACACGTCGATCGCGCGATCGAGTCCTTCCTCAACGGCCAGACGCGTCACGGTCGGCACGACGGACACCGTATAGCTGATGCCGTCCTGCGCGTGCACGTAGGGCAGCTTCGCCACCGACAGGCACGATGCGAGCCAGCCGATCTGATCGCGGCCGTGCATCGGGTTCGCGCCCGGCGCGAACGGCACGCCGGCACGCCGCCCGTCCGGTGTATTGCCGGTGGCCTTGCCGTACACCACGTTCGACGTGATGGTCAACACCGACTGTGTAGGCATTGCCCCGCGATAGCACGGGTGCTTGCGCAGCTTTGTCATGAAGCGTTCGACCAGGTCGGCGGCGATCGAGTCGACGCGCTCGTCGTCGTTTCCGAACGTCGGGAACGTCCCCTCGATCCGATAGTCCTCGACGATCCCGTTGGCGCCGCGGATCGCGGTGACCTTCGCGTGCTTGATCGCGGACAGGCTGTCGGCGACCACCGAGAGCCCGGCGACGCCGAAGGCCATCGTGCGCAAGATGTCCCGGTCGTGCAGCGCCATCTCCAGCCGCTCGTAGAAATACTTGTCGTGCATGTAGTGAATGCAGTTCATCGCGTGCACATAGGTGCGCGCGAGCCATTCCATCATCGCGTCGAACCTGGCCATCACGTCGTCATAGACGAGCACGTCGCCGGTGACGGCCGGAGCCGGGGGCGCCACCTGCACGCCGCTGATCTCGTCGCGGCCGCCATTGATCGCGTAGAGCAGGCATTTCGCGAGGTTGGCCCGCGCGCCGAAGAACTGCATCTGCTTGCCGATGCGCATCGCCGATACGCAGCAGGCGATCCCGTAGTCATCGCCGTGGAAGGGACGCATCAGATCGTCGTTCTCGTACTGCAACGCCGACGTTTCGCGCGAGATCGCCAGGCAGAAGCGTTTGAACGGCCGCGGCAGATGCTTCGACCACAGCACAGTCAAGTTGGGCTCGGGGGCCGGCCCCAGGTTGCGCAGCGTTTGCAGCATGCGGAAGCTGGTGCGGGTGACCAGCGTGCGGCCGTTCAGGTCCATGCCGCCGATCGATTCGGTCGCCCAATAAGGGTCTCCCGAGAAGAGGCTGTCGTACTCCGGCGTGCGCAGGAAGCGGACGATGCGCAGCTTCTGGACGAACTGGTCGATCAACTCCTGTGCGCCGGCCTCGTCGAGCGTCCCGTCCGCGAGGTCGCGTTCGATGTAGATATCGAGGAACGTCGAAATCCGGCCGATCGACATCGCCGCACCGTTGGCCTCCTTGACTGCGCCGAGATAGGCGAAGTAGGTCCATTGCACGGCCTCTGTCGCCGTTTGTGCGGGTTGCGCAAGATCGAAGCCGTACGCCTCTCCCATCTTGACGAGGTCGTGCAGCGCGCGGGTCTGCTCCGCGAGCTCCTCGCGCAGGCGGATGACTTCATCCGTCGGCCACTCGTCGTCGATTTGCGCGCGCTCGGCGGCCTTCTCTTCGAGCAGGCGATTGACGCCGTACAGCGCCACGCGCCGATAGTCGCCGATAATCCGGCCGCGTCCGTACGCATCCGGCAAGCCCGTGATGATGTGCGACTTCCGGCAGGCAAGGATCTCAGGCGTGTACACGTCGAACACGCCGTCGTTGTGCGTTTTGCGATATTTCGTGAAGATCTCGGCGACCTTCGGGTCGACCTTCATCCCGACGGAACTCAGGCCGTTCTCGACCATGCGAATCCCGCCCCACGGCATGATGGATCGCCTGAACGGTTTATCGGTCTGCAGGCCGACAATCACCTCGTTGTGCTGGTCGATATAGCCGGGTGCGTGCGATGTCATCGTTGACGGCGTTGCGGGGTCCGCATCGAGCACGCCCTTATGGGCTTCTTCGCGAAAGTATGGCTGCAATACGGCCCAAACGGCTTTCGTTCGGTCGGTCGGACCGGACAGGAAGGCGCAGTCGCCTTCATAGGACCTGACGTTGGCAACGATGAAATCCCTGACGTCGATGCGCTTCATCCACGGGCCAGGCGAGAATCCACGCCACGGGTCGGTCTTTTCGTTCATCTGATGGAAAGTCGAGAGCGTGCTCATTTCGCTGCATCCCTTCGCTATGTTGATCATCGGTCATTCGCCGGTCCTCTGTTTCCCGGCGAACGATATTTCCATCTCTCGGCTTACGGATCCGCGCGAGCATCGAGAATTCTGTGTGAGTTCACTATCGACTCACTGACGTGGAGTCGCAATGGATTACGTCTTGAGTTTTTGTCAGATATCCCTGACAGAGACGACTTACAGATTTTCCGGAAAGGACTGATTGCCGCTGTTGACCGGTGCGCCAATACTGGACGAACGATGCCACTAGCCAGGTGACCATTGTTCTGCTTTCGGCCACATACTTTGGGCCCCGCCCGCACGCCTTTGCATGAGAGGCGCTAACCTGTCGGCAGCTTCGTTTTTCGAACGGTGCCGTCTGCCGTGGTCTCATGTCGTTCGCGGCTTCAACAATCAGCAGGAACCCGGAGGCAGCAGTGAGCGAAAAAGATGCAGCCTTTCCCATAACCGGCATGGTGGAATCCGAACTTCGATCTGAGGGGGACTGGATTGAGGAGCACAACAACCCGGCGAGAATCACGCTCGATCGCATAACAACGTTGACCATATTTGGCGTATGCGGTTGGTCATTGATCGAGACACCTCTGGAAATTGGTGTATCGAACTCGAGCACCGGGATACTCGCGCTTGCTGTGTCGAAGTTTATAGTGATCCTAACCGGTACCAGTGCTATCGCCAGAGTACGCGCCGCACGCGCAATCTTTGCTTTCATTTGCGGGGCAAGTGTGCTGGCCATTGCGACGGCATTGCCGTTCGTATATGCGCGATCCGTTGAAATTTCAGTGATATCGACCGTGGAGTGCGTTCTGAAGACCGTGTGTCTTGGCGCGCTTTGCCTTTCGTCGTTGCAGAAGAAGCCGCGCAAAAGGCATGCGGGGACGGTGCATCCCGGCATGCGGCAAGATCGACCACCGTCCGACGATGTGATTAGAGGAGCATGAAATGCATGGCATGCCTCACAACTGGACCCCGAGTGGCTGCACTCCCAATGGCGAGTCCACTTTTGTGCCGCGTCCGGAGTGCATTGACACACGGTCGACGAAGGACGTGTCAGTCTGCGGTGCGCATCAACCCTATGCGCACAGTTACACGGGTTCGTGAGACTACGTTCTCCACGCTTCCACAGTCGTCTCCTCCACGCGCACGTTCCCCCGGTGGCATGGCCTCTGCCCACATTTTCGGCTGCTCAGCCGGGCTCTGAACAACGCCGAATTCTCACTCGCCGACTACGTCACGCCATTGCTGCTGTTCGGTGCGATATACATATGAAGATAGTGCTTGAAAGCAACTGCAACCGTGTCCCGGATTACATAAATATGTAGTTTCGCAGCCGAGCACAACCTTGTAAGCTTTCCGGGGTCGAGCTTCGCTGAGCGCGTAAAGGCGATGGGATCAGCGGCGCGAACTGGCGCGGCAAAGCCGCTATTGTCGCAAAACTAGGGCGTCAGCTTGTCCGATGCGTGCGCATGGGGGCCGCCACGGCGCCGATCCCCCATCAGGGTGATACCTGGTCATCAGGAATCCATGCAAAATAAAGTTTTGTTCAACCGTTGGGGTGAGCGCGACCGACAGCGACAGACTCCGAGCCCGCAGCTCACCACGGTGGTCGATCACTTCATGTTTGCCCCTGAAGGGGAAAAGCCACGGCCCGCCGCGTTAAGCTATGCAACGCCGACAACGGCGGACGTGAGATCGGGTTCCCTTGCATTGCCGTTTGCGACAAACGTGGAGCAGGAGAAGACATGATTCGCGTATTGATCGCCGATGACCACGCGCTGATGCGTGACGGCCTGCGGCATATCCTCGAGAAGGCAACCGGATTCCAAGTAGTGGGCGAAGCCGCCGACGGCTCCGCGGCGTTGCACCTTGGGAGGAGCACGCCAGCGCAGGTCATGCTGATCGACCTGTCGATGCCCGGACGCAACGGCCTCGAGGTCGTGCGCCAATTGAAGAAAGAAAACGCATCCGTGCGCGCGATCGTGTTGACCATGCATGGCGAGCACCAGTACGCGGAACGCGCGTTCAAGTGCGGCGCGCGGGGCTATCTGACCAAGGAATGCGCAATGACGGATCTGGTCACTGCGATCACCAAAGTCGCGAGCGGCGGCGTTTACCTGAGCCCCGCCATGGCCGAGCGCCTGGCCTGCCACCTGGACCGGGGCGCTTACGTGTTGCCGCACGAACAGCTATCGGATCGTGAATTCGACGTCTTCAGACGGCTTGTCAGTGGCGAGACGGTCTCCGAGATCGCAAACGGGCTGTGCATCAGCTCCAAAACGGTCAGTACTTACAAAATGCGGATTCATCAAAAGATGGAGATGAACAGCGACGTTGCACTCATTCGTTACGCGTTGAAAAACGGTCTGTGCAGCGCCCTGGGTGAAGACGCGTAAGCGTCGCTTTCCGCTGAAACGCAAAGAAATCTTGCCGGGAGGCTGGATGGACCCACGCAAGGAATCAAGTGGCCTCACCAACGATCTCTTCCGCCAGGTGGTGGAGGCGGCGCCCAACGCCATGGTAATGGTGGACCGAGCTGGCCGGATTGTTCTCGTGAACGCGCAGACGGAGAAGCTGTTTGGCTATGGGCGCGACGAACTGATCGCGAAAAGCATTGAAACGCTCGTGCCCGAGCGGTTCCGTTCTGGTCACCCGGGCCACCGGAGTGCGTTCTATAAGGACCCGAAGAGCCGTCCAATGGGAGTTGGCCGCGAGCTTTACGCGCTGCGCAAGGACGGCTCCGAATTTCCAGTCGAAATCGGACTCAACCCCGTTTCGACTGGCGAAGAAACGTTCGTCCTTGCGGCCGTCGTCGATATCACCGAGCGTAGGCGGCTGGAGGAGCGTTTCCGGCAGGTGGTGGAGGCGGCGCCCAACGCCATGGTAATGGTGGACCGCTCTGGCCGAATTGTTCTCGTGAACGCGCAGACCGAGAAGCTGTTTGGCTATGGGCGCGACGAACTGATCGCGAAGAGCATCGAAACGCTCGTGCCCGAGCGCTTCCGTGCTGCTCACCCAGGTTACCGCAGTGCGTTCTATGGGGACCTTAAGAGCCGTCCAATGGGAATTGGCCGCGAGCTTTACGCGCTGCGTAAGGACGGCTCCGAATTTCCAGTCGAAATCGGACTCAATCCGGTTAGAACCTCCGAGGAAGTGTTTGTTCTCAGCGCGATTGTTGATATCACAGAGCGAAAGCGTGCGGAGCAGGAACTGCTTAGAAAGACAGACGAGCTGGCCCGTTCCAATCACGACCTTGAACAGTTTGCCTACGTGGCCTCTCACGATCTACAGGAGCCGCTGCGGGCAGTCGCTGGCTCCTTGCAACTGCTGCAACGCCGATACCAGGGTCAACTGGATCCGCGGGCCGATGAGTTTATTGGGCATGCAGTTGATGGCGCCACCCGCATGCAGGCGCTCATCGAAGACCTGCTCACCTATTCCCGCGTGGGCCGATCAGCAGATACACGGCAGCCGACTGATTGCGGACAAATACTTGATCAGGCGCTAAAGAGTTTGAGCGTCGTGATTGAGGAGACGGGAGCACTGGTTGGCCGCGCTGCATTGCCAACGGTGCTTGCGACTCCCACGGAACTGACGCTGCTGTTTCAGAATCTGGTCGGAAACGCTATCAAGTTTCGACACAAGGACCGTCCTGTCCAGATCGATGTAGGTGCGCAACGTCACGGTGATTCCTGGACGTTCTGGGTTAAGGACAACGGAATCGGGATCGATCCACAATATTTTGAGCGCATCTTTCTAGTTTTCCAGCGCCTCCATACCCGCACGGAATATCCAGGCACGGGAATTGGTCTTGCCCTGTCCAAGCGAATCGTTGAACGGCACGGCGGCCGCATATGGGTCGAGTCCGCTCCGGATAAGGGCACGACGTTCTTTTTTACTCTCTACGCGAAGGTCGACGACGGAATTCCGTCGCGATAACGTCCCAACGGCCACCATGGTTAGCAACGCATCCGACAATATCCTTCATATTCTCCTCGTGGAAGACAGTCCCACTGACGTGATGATGACACGTGAGGCTCTTGAGTACTACAAGGTGCTGAATCCGCTGCATGTGGTCGACGACGGCGTGGAGGCGATGGCATACCTGAGGCGTGAGGGAAAACACTGCGCCGCGCCCCGGCCCGGACTCATCATTCTCGATCTCAATTTACCGCGAAAGAGCGGGCGGGAAGTGCTGGAGGATGTGAAAATAGATCCAGAGCTGATGAACATCCCAGTGGTCGTGCTGACCACCTCCAAATCAGAGGAGGATGTGGCAAGATCATACGGGCTCCATGCCAATTGCTACATTACGAAGCCGGTGGATTTCACCAAATTCGCCGACGTCGTACGAAGCATCAGTGAGTTCTGGTTTGGCATTGTGACGCTGCCGCCCAACGGACCATGAGTACGTCGAAGGAAATCAGGATTCTCCTACTCGAAGATAGCATCAGCGATGCGCTTTTGATTGAAATGGCGCTAGCGGATGTGGTGGAGTTCGAGCATCGGCTGGTTCGGTCCGAGCGCCTGTCTGACGGTTTGGCTCGCACACAATCGATGCGTTTCGATGTCGTGCTTCTGGATCTGGGACTGCCCGACGCCCAGGGCCTCGACACAGTCAGAACATTCATTCGGCTATCGCCGGATGTTCCGGTACTGGTTCTCACGGGTCTGGACGACGCATCGATCGGCTTACTGGCCATACAAGAAGGTGCGCAAGACTACCTTTTAAAAAAAGATATTCATGCGTCGGAGTTGGGTCGCGCAATTCGTTACGCCATCGAACGTCATTGCATCGCGGCGGCTCTTAGAGCGAGTGAGGAGCGATTTCAGCTCGCCGTGACCGGTGCTACCGCGGGGTTATGGGATTGGAATCTGCAGACCGGTGCGATGTATCTTTCGTCCTGTTTCAAGGAAATCATGGGCTATGAGGATAGCGAACTGCCCAATGAAGCGCGAGTGCTTCGGGATGCCATTCATCCGGACGACGCCGATAGGGTATTCACCAGCCTGAAAGCACATCTGGAGCATAAGGGCGCCTACGACGTGGAGTATCGAGTTCGAACCAAGTCGCCCGATTTCAGGTGGGTTCAGTCTCGTGGGCAAGCGCTGTGGGACGATTCCGATCAGCCTTATCGCATGGTGGGCTGGATCATAGATATTACAGATCGGAAACGGGCTAGCGAAGCATTGCGCGAATCGCGCGAAGAACTGCAGCGCCTGTCGGCGAATATTCAGCACGTACGGGAGGAGGAGAAAAATCGTATTGCACGCGAACTGCACGACGATCTTGGGCAGCAGTTGGTGACGCTGAAAGTGGAAGCCGCCAAAATCGAAGACCATCTTATGTCTGCTGAGACGACCGCGCCGGTTGCCACGTTGCGCAAGGTATACTCGCTGATTGACCAGGTCATTGGCTCGGTAAGGCGGATTGCGGCAGGTCTGCGTCCCACGATGCTTGACGACCTGGGCCTGACTCCGGCAGTCGACTGGCTAATCGATGAGTTTTCAGCGAGCCACGACGTACAGGTGGTCCGCCGGATTGATGTCGACAACATTGACTTTAATCACGAGGCCGGCACCGCAGTGTTTCGAATCGTCCAGGAGGCACTGACGAACGTCGCGCGCCATTCGGGTGCGACTTCAGTGACGCTCGAAATCGTGTGCGAGGAGACGAATTGCATAGTACGCGTCGTAGACAACGGCAGCGGTTGCCCTAGTGACGCCCGACCCAACGCGAACGCTTTCGGCCTGCTGGGAATGCGGGAGCGTGCTGCCCGCCTGGGCGGCGCCATTCGGATTCAGACCGCGCCCAATCAAGGCTTCGCATTGACCGTTACGTTGCCGCTCGCAGCCGTCGAAACCAGGGAAGGCGAATGAAGGCCCGTCGAATGTTGGCAGAGGTCGGCCAGTCGTGTCGGATGCGCTGATCCGAAAAGCCCGCCATTCGGGGTAACCGTACTATCCGTGTTTGTGCGCATGGCGCGTTTGGCCACGCCGTTGATGACGGACGGCGGCTCAATATTCACGATGAGCTATGGCGCCAACAAGGTGGTGCCGAACTACAATGTAATGGGTCCGGTGAAGGCGGCGCTCGAAGCATGTGCCCGTTATCTCGCCTATGAACTGGGGCCGAATCGCATCCGTGTGCACGCGATCTCGCCGGGACCGGTCAAGACGCGAGCCGCTTGGGGCCTCAAGGATTTGATCTGCTGCTCAACGAGGGGGCACAGCGCGCGCCACTCGGGGAACTGGTCGACATCATGGATGTCGGGTTCACGTGCGCCTTCCTTGCGACGCCGTTTGCACGGCGCCTGTCGGGCGAAACGCTGTATATCGACGGCGGCGTGCACATCATGGCTTAAGGCGGATTTTTGAGGAAGAAGGGACCCTATCATGGCCGAACTCTGGTTGGGGAATGTGGCAGACGACGCTTCCGATGAAGAGATCAGGGAACTCCTGATCAAGTACGGGTTTCCGTCGTTCGACGATATCCAGCGCGTTCAGGGAGCGGGTTCGCGGCCAGGCGTCCTGCTTACTTTCAACGACACGGATCCACAAGTGTTACGGAGCCTGCTGCCGCGGATCGAAAAGCTGTTCTGGAAAAATCACACGCTCCTCGTGCAGGTCATGATTCAGCACAATGACTGAGCTGACCGTATGCCTGCCAGCTGGTCGCTTCGCTGCCCGCACCGCACGAAGCGAACGCAACGGGCTTGATCCGCATACCTTCGTGTGCGGCAGTTCCACCTCCGGCAGGAGCTTGACAAATGGGCTTGCTTGACTGGTTTCTGCATCGTGACCGAGGGCAGGTCCCCGTTGACGAAAGAGCGCGGATCAACGAAACGCTTGAACGCATTCTGCGGATCGTTCCGCGGCTGCGGAATGCGCGGCGTTATCGGGAGCGTCTCGCGCCGGCGATTGCGGCATCGCTACGGTACGTGGACGATCTGGTGGCTTCCTTGCCGGCCTGTCACGAAGCCAATGCCAATGCTTGGTCCTCGGATTCGCACGTTCGGGCTTTTTTTGCCACACCAAATGACCTGATAACAGCGTTCAGCGTCTCCGAAGAATTGCGCGCGTACTTCGACCGGAATTCCGACCTGCCGGAAGCCTACGCGGCACTCGGGATGGCGATGACTGAGCGCCACGTACTTGGCGTTGCTCTCGAGGGCGACACGACCCGCTATGACGTTGAACAAACCACGCTCTGTTTCGGCGACTATAGCGTCAGAATCTGCGGTCGAACGGAGTCCGACCTTCACGAGGAAATCGGACGCAGGATGGTTGATCAACTGGCACTAGAGGGGTTGGGGAAACTGGCTGTAGATCGTCGTGAGCTGCTGGCGCAGGGGAGGGAACTGCTTCAGGTGCGCCTTGTGCTACTCGAGCATCAAGGCGCTGGCATGCGTTCGGTGGTCGGTGGTGGTCTCGAAGCCAGCTCAGAGGAATTGGCCCGGGTGCGGACACGGATTGAGGAAAACGCCCGCCACCTCGCCGATCTCAGAGCTCCGACCGTAGTCATCGAACACGAACTCGAGCGTGTATGTGAAGTATTGTCGGCCCCCTCATCGCATATCTACATCACGAAAAAGCGCTTCCGGCTTGACCTGATGAATGTGGTTCGGGACGGTAGTGCGCAAGCCAGCCGGGAAATCGACTGTCATGTCGCCCGCATTCCAGGCGATCCCCCCGGATGCGCGCATTTGCACTTGTGCGTTTTCCTCGGGTGGAGCTGCTGCCAGCCGGGTTGCATATCGATGAGGCAATGGGCGGGTTGTAAGTCGCCGACGCAAATCCGGAATGCTTTCAACAGCTTCCGACACCACTGGCCTCCACGAAAACGCGTCTCACTGCGCTCCCGCGTCCGACTCTCTACCCGGATCGTCCGCACTGATAGCATTCGCGCGCGATCGCCAGCGCACCGATCCGGCTGAGCTGCTTCAGCACTCCGTCAACGAGCGGGTTGAGCAGGCGGGGGAGGTTGCGCACGCGATCGACATCCTCCGGTCGCTACCGTTGCCTGGCTTGCGTTGCACGAGGCGCGGACCACGCAGCGCGTTGCATTGGACCAAACTCCCATTGCAGACATCGGGCAAAAGCACATAATTCAGTCCAGTCGAACGTGCCTTGGGAAATTCAATAACCAATACTCGAGGAGCGATGTGGATCTACCGTATCGATGAGCCCAGGCTTGGCGTGATACGCATACGCGAATGGCGACGCCGTGCGCGCCACGCGATCGTCCTTTTGCTGCTCGTATTGGGGGCTGCGACGACGGGCCTCGTGCTGCTAGATCGCTCGAACGTCCCGCCCGGCACCAAGGTATTCAATGCCGTGTGGAACGGGGTCAACCTCGTCACCACGCTCGGCGCTTTCTCGGAGTTCAACGAAGGTCAGAAACGGTTCATGCTGCTGGCGATGGTCATCACGATGGTGGTCGGTGGGTACGCGGTAGCAACGCTCACAGGCATCCTGTCGGGCGACGACGTGATCGCTTACCGGGAGAACAGAGTCATGGAACGCAAACTGGAGAAGCTCGCCGACCACGTCGTCGTTGCGGGCTTCAGCCCGGTCGGCGAGCTGGTCGCCGATCGCCTGCGGGAGGCCGGTGAGACGGTGCTCGTGCTGGTCTCGGAAGAAAAGTTGGCCAGGAAGGCTGCCGAGCGTGGGCATATGGTCCTGTTCGGCGAACCCAACGTCTTCGACGACGTGCTCAAACGCGCGCGACTCGATAGCGCCCGAGCGCTCGTGGTGGCGCCCGCCGACGCCAACAACAATCTGGCGGTCACAGTCTTGGCGCATGTGCTCAACCCCAAGCTCAGGATCGCCGTGCCTGGCGAAAACAGCACGCGGCAAGCCCTGCTCGAAAGCGCTGGCGCAACGGACGTCGTGATAGCGGATGAGCTGGTGGCGAACGCGCTGGTCGAGCATATCAACATTCACCGCCAGGCAACGACATGAAGCCGACCGCACCGGCGGAGGCAGGTTCGCCGCACATGCCTTTCCTGCGCGGGCTTCTGCCGATCGACCGTGCTGCATTGCCGCATGACGTTGTCGCAGGCATTACGCTGGCCGCGCTTGGTATCCCCGAGGTGATCGGGTATACGAAGATCGCAGGCACGCCTGCCGTTACCGGCCTCTACACGATCCTGCTGCCACTCGTGGCATTCGCGGTGCTCGGCGGCTCGCGCCATCTGGTGGTCGCCGCGGATTCGGCGACCGCCGCGATTCTTGCCGGGACCCTGGTGACGATCGCCGCGTTAGGCAGCCCCGAGTATGTGAACCTGACCAGCATGGTGGCACTCACCGTGGCCGGCATGCTCGTGCTTGCGCGGGTCTTTCGCCTTGGCTTTCTTGCCGACTTTCTGTCGCGTAGTGCGCTCATCGGCTTTCTGACGGGCGTCGGCATACAGGTGGCGATCGGCGAGCTCGCAGGGTTGTTCGGTCTGCCGAAAGAGGGGCACGGAGCACTTGGACAGGTCGCGTCGGTGTTGCAGCGGCTGGGCGATGCGCACTACGCGACGCTGGTGCTTTCTGCGATCGTGCTTGCCGTGATCGTAGGGTTCAAGCGCGTTGCTCCGCGAGTCCCCGGTGCCCTCATTGCGGTCATTGGCGCCATCGTTGTCAGTATGGCCTTCGATCTCACACGATATGGGATTGCGATTATCGGCAACGTGCCGAGCGGGCTGCCGTCGTTGTCCCTGCCGGCGATGCACGTCGCGGATATCAACCAGGTACTGGCTACCGCGGCGTCTTGCTTCATTGTCATCCTTGCGCAGAGCGTGGCGACTGCACGCGCGTACGCGAACCGCTACAACGAACGCATCGACGCCAATCTCGATCTGGTCGGCCTCGCGGGCGCAAACGTGACCGCGGCCCTGACTGGCACGTTCGTGGTGAATGGCAGCCCAACCAAGACCGAAATGGTCGACGATGCCGGCGGACGTAGTCAGATCGCGCATCTGACGACGGCGGCAATCGTGCTGCTGGTGCTGCTGTTTCTGACGCGGCCGCTCAGTTTCATGCCGGCTGCGGTGCTTTCGGCGATCGTCTTTCTGATCGGGGTGAAGCTTGTCGACGTGAAAGGCCTGCGCGAACTGTACCGCCTTCAGTGGGACGAATTCGTCGTTGCATTGGTCACGGCGGGCGTGGTCGTGCTCGTCGATGTCAACCACGGCATCATCGTTGCCGTCGTGCTGTCTCTCATCGACCATGCGCGCCACAGCTATCGCCTGCGCACTCGCGTGCTGACGCGCGACACGGCTGGGCTGTGGCAGGCGCATCCGGTAGCGCCGAATCTGTTCGCTGCACCGGGAATCGTCGTTTACAGGTTCGAAGCGGACATCTTTTATGCCAACGCCGGCCGCTTCATGGAAGAGATCCTGACGCTCGTGGAGGGTGAACCTTCGCCGGTGCGCTGGGTCGTGGTCGATGCGTCCGAGGTTCACAACATTGACTATACGGCCGGCAAAATGGTGTACCAGCTGCGCGACGAACTGAACCGGCGCGGTGTCGGGATCGCGACGGTGGCCGTCCCCGAGGGCGTGCAAGCGGAACTCGACTGCTATCGCGATGCCGCCGGGCTGGCCGTGCGGTCGGAGTTTTTCCCGACAGTCGATGCCGCGGTCGATGCGTTGCGCGACGCCACACCGCCGTCGCCCGCGACTGCCAACACATCGGCATGACGCGATCGATGTTGGAAGTGTCCGGGTAAAGGAGGTGCTGTGCCAAGAACCACTGACACAAAGCCTGGCCTGGCGCCTGTGCGCGCTGATCCGACGCGTGCCACGTGCAGCGTCTCGTTGCGGCAACGGCGTGATCTTTTGAGCCCCGTTGATGCGCGCCAGGTCGTCTCGACTTCCTCGTGTGCGGTCAATTTGGTGGCCAAGTAATGCCACGTCTAGCGACGAACCAGTCAAGGACGATCAACCGGTTTAGCAAAAAGCTCGTCGCCCGAAACTGCCCGCCATCAAGCTGCTGGCAAGTCGGCCTTGACTGTAGATTATGGCAGCGATAGAAGATTGCTTGTTTTCCGTCCCGCCACGACGCAAGCATTCTCCACATGATTGGTCCCGCAGAGCAAGTCTTCCTGTCGAACGAATTGCACGACATGAAGCATTCGGGCGAGAGCCTGAACACGGACGGCTCGCGCAGCTACGACTTCGTCCAAGGGCTCCATCTCAAGATGCTCTATCATCGGGCCCGATTGGCAGCGCGCAGCCTTTCAGTGCTGCTTCGCTGCGCACAATAAGGCCTCGCTCCGGAGCGAGTGGAACGCGGTCGCTCACGACTGGCGCAGGAACTAGAATCGACTGACATTCCATGGACCCGATCAAATTCGATTCCGGCGGCAAGAGCCTCGAAAGTCTCCTCGGGACCCCACTTGATGCCGGGACCTTCCTGCGCCTCGCCATTGGCATCGCATCGGCACTGGGCGAAGTCCACCAGGGTGGGCTCGTGCACAAGGACGTCAAGCCCGCCAACATCCTGGTGAATCCCGACAGTGGCGAAGTGCAGCTCACGGGTTTTGGCCTCGCGTCGCGGCTTGCGCGAGAGCGTCAGCGGCCCGAGCCGCCCGAGTCAATAGCCGGTACGCTCGCCTATATGGCGCCCGAGCAGACCGGGCGGATGAATCGTTTGGTCGACTCCCGCAGCGATCTTTACGCGTTCGGCGTGACGCTCTACCAGATGCTCACGAGAAGTCTGCCATTCACCGCGGCGGATCCGATGGGATGGGTACACTGCCACATCGCGAGGCAGGCGGTGCCGCCGCACGAGCGATCGACCGACGTGGCGCCAGCCGTCTCCGCGATCGTGATGAAGCTGCTCGCCAAGACCGCGGACGAGCGGTATCAGACCGCGACGGGCGTCGAAGCGGATTTGCGACGCTGTCTTGCGCAATGGGAAACCGACCGACACATTGATGAATTCGCACTCGGCGAGCACGACACGCCGGACCAGCTCACGATTCCGGAGAAACTGTACGGGCGATCGCAAGAGGTGGAGGCGCTGCTCGACGCCTTCGAGCGCGTTGTCAAAAGCGGGGCGCCGGAGCTGGTGCTGGTCTCCGGGTATTCCGGCATTGGCAAGTCCTCGGTCGTCAACGAGCTGCAACAGGTGCTGGTACCGTCGCGCGGGCTCTTCGCCGCCGGCAAATTCGACCAGTACAAACGCGACATCCCCTATTCGACGCTGGCGCAAGCCTTTCAGAGCCTGATCCCGCCGCTGCTCGGCAAGAGCGAGGCGGAACTTGCGGCCTGGCGCGACGCGCTTCGGGAAGCGCTTGGGCCAAATGCGGGGCTCGTCGTGAATCTCGTTCCCGAAGTGGCGCTCATCGTCGGAGCGCCCCCGCCGGTCCCCGAGTTGCCTCCACAAGAGGCACAACGCCGGTTTCAGCACGTGCTTCGGCGGTTCGTTGGCGTATTCGCCCGGCCGGAGCATCCGCTCGCGCTCTTCCTCGACGATTTGCAATGGCTCGACGTGGCGACGCTCGACCTGATAGAGGACCTGTTGACCCGGTCCCATCCGCAGAACCTCATGCTGATCGGCGCCTATCGCGACAATGAAGTCACTGCCACACATCCGCTGATGCGCAAGCTCGATGCCATCAAGACCGCCGGTGGCAAGGTGGCGGAGATCACGCTCGCGCCGCTTGCCCGGGAGCATCTCGAACAGTTGATCGGCGACGCGCTTCGTTGCAAGCCGGAGCGGGTCGCGTCGCTCGCGCAGCTGGTGCTGGATAAGACCGCCGGCAATCCGTTTTTTGCCATTCAGTTCATTTCTTCGCTCGGCGAAGAGGGGATGCTTACCTTCGATCATGACGCGGCGCGCTGGACCTGGGATGTCGATCGCATCCGCACGAAAGGTCACACCGACAATGTCGTGGACCTCATGGTCGGCAAGCTGAACCGCCTGCCCGTCGAAACGCAGCAAGGCCTGCAGCTGCTTGCGTGTATGGGCCACAGCGCGGAACTCGCGCTGCTGGAGACGGTTTCCCGGCGGCCGGGAGACGAAATCCGCGAGCAGCTTTGGGAGGCGATACGAGCGGGTCTCGTCTCCTGCACGGAACATGCGTGCAGCTTCGTCCACGACCGGGTTCAGGAGGCGGCGTACTCGTTGATCCAGGAAGACGCACGTGCGCAGACCCATCTCCGGATAGGCAGGGTGCTCGCTGCCTGCATCCCGCCGGAAAAGCTGCCGGAGATGATCTTCGAGATCGTCAACCAGCTCAACCGCGGCGCATCCCTCATCACGGCACAGGACGAGCGCGAGAAGCTCGCCGAGCTGAACCTGGTCGCCGGCAAGCGCGCGAAGGCCTCGTCCGCCTACGCCTCTGCGCTGACGTATCTGCGTGCCGGCGCGGCGCTGATGCGGGAGGATGCGTGGGAGCGCCGGCAGGAGCTTGCCTTCGCCCTGGAACTGCATGGGGCCGACTGCGAGCTCTGGATGGGCGCGCTACCGTCCGTGGAGGAGCGTCTGGCGGCGCTTGCAGCGCGCGCTGTCGACACGGTCCAACGAGCGGCCGTCGCAAGCCGGCGTGTGGATCTGTACACGATGCTCGGGGCCAGCGACCGCTCTGTCGCGGTGGGCCTGGAATGCCTCCGGCATGCAGGGATCGATTGGACGGCGCATCCCACCGAGCTGGAAGCGCGTCGCGAGTACGAGCGGATCTGGTCCCAGCTCGGAAGCCGCGCGATCGGAGACCTCATCGACCTGCCGCTGATGCAGGATCCGGAGTCTGTCGCGACGCTCGACGTGCTCACTGCCCTTGGACCGCCGACGTTGTATACCGACGGGAATTTGTACGCGCTCACCAGTTGCAGGGCGGTCAATCTCTGCCTGGAGCGCGGAAACAGCGACGCCGCACCGGCGCATTACGCTTCGGTCGGCCTGATGGCCGGCAACCGCTTCGGCGATTACGATGCAGGTTATCGACTCGCAAAGATGGCCTGCGACCTGACCGAACGCCGCGGATTGAAGCGCTTCGGAGGAAAGACCTATTCGGTCTTCTCGCTCGTTGTCCCGTGGACCCGGCCGGTTAGGGAGTGTATCAACCCTGCGCGTCGTGCCTTTGATATGGCGAACGAGCAGGGCGACCCGACGTATGCTGCCTACGCTTGCTGGAATCTCACTTCTAGTCTTCTCGCCGCAGGCGATCCACTCGAGCAGGTCGAGCGCGAATTCGAGCACGGATTGGAGGTTGCGCTCACGCTGCGGTTCGGATTCGTCGCCGACATGATCTCCGCCCCGCTCGCGCTCGCCCGGACGCTCCGTGGCGAGACCGCAAAATTTGGCGCGCTCGACGATGGCCGGTTCACGGAGCGCTCGTTCGAGGAGGGCCTGACGGGGCACCCGGCTCTGGCCTTGCCGGAATGTTTCTACTGGATCCGGAAGCTGCAGGCGCGTTTCCTCGCCGGCGACCACGCGTCGGCTTTCGACGCTGCGCAAAGGGCCGAAAAGTGCCTCTCGACCTCAGCGTCGCTGTCGGTCTTCGTATTGGAGAGGGCGGAATACCACCTTTATGCCGCGCTCTGTCGGGCCGCCTGCTGCGCGCCCATGGGCCCCGATCCGTATGCAAAGCATCGCGAGGCGCTGTCGGCCCATGGCAAACAACTCAGGGCATGGGCGGAAAACTGCCCCCAGAACTTCGAGGATCGTGCGGTCCTGGTCGAAGCGGAGATCGCACGCATCGAGGACCGCCTGCCCGAGGCAATGGATCTGTACGAGCGAGCCATTCGCTCCGCGCGTTCAAATGGCTTCGTTCAAAACGAGGCGCTGTCCTACGAACTGGCTGCCCGCTGCTACGCGGCGCGAGGCCTTGAGGAGATTGCGCATCTCTACCTGGGAAACGCACGGCGCGCATGGCTGCGGTGGGGAGCCTATGGGAAGGTGCGACAATTCGATCAGCTCTATCCCGCATTGAGGCAGGACGATCGTGCCCCGGGCTCCGCGGGCACGATCGAGGCGCCGCTCGAAGAGCTGGACCTGGCCACTGTGATCAAAGTGTCGCAGGCGGTGTCGGGCGAGCTCGTCCCGGAAAAACTCATCGAATCGCTGTTGCGTACGGCCATCGAGCATGCCGGCGCGGACCGTGGGCTGCTGATCCTGCCTCGTGGCAGCGAATTCCTGATCCAGGCGGAGGCGCAGACTTGCGGCAGCTCCGTTTCGGTCAGCCTGCGCGAGACGCCGGTTTCCGCGGACACGCTTCCCGAATCGGTGGTCCGTTATGCCGCGCGTACCCAGGAGAGTGTGATTCTCGACGATACTTCAGTCCGGAGTCCGCATTCCACCGACGAGTATATCGGTGCGCAACGCGTCCGGTCGGTACTCTGCCTGCCGTTGATGAAGCAGGGTGCGCTGGTTGCACTGCTGTACCTGGAAAACAGGCTTGCTCCAGGCGTTTTTACGCCCGGCAGGATTTCTGTCCTGAAGGTGCTTGCTTCCCAGGCGGCGATTTCGCTCGAAAACAGCCGTCTGTACCGCGACCTCCGGGAACGGGAAGCGCAGATCCGCCGGCTGGTCGACGCCAACATCGTCGGGATCTTGTTTTGGGATCTGGAAGGTCGGATTCTCGAGGCCAATGACGCGTTTCTTCGCATGGTCGGATACCAACGCGAGGATCTCGTCTCAGGCCGCTTGTGGTGGACCGACTTGACGCCTCCCGAATGGCTGGACCGCGATCGAGAACACATCTTGCGCCAGCTCAAGCTGACTGGCAGCGTGCAAGCCTTTGAAAAGGAATATTTGCACAAAGATGGCAGCCGTGTGCCCGTGCTGATCGGGGTGGCGGCGTACGACGAGGGAGGCGAGCTCGGCGTAGCCTTTGCCGTCGATATGACCGAGCGCAAGCGCGCGGACGAGGAGCTGCGGCTCAGCCGCGAGAAGCTTGCGCAGGCGTCGCGGATCGCGACGGTGGCCGAGCTGTCCGCTTCCATCGCCCACGAACTCAACCAGCCGCTCCAGGCCATTGTGGCGCATGGGCGCGCATGCGTGCGATGGCTCGCCGCAACGCCGCCCAGGATCGACGAAGCCAAATACTCGGCCGAACAGGTTGTCCGCGACGCGAATTCCGCGGCAGACGTGGTAAGCCGCATTCGGGCGCTCTTCAGGCACAGGGCTCCTGCAAAAACCGATCTCGACATCAACAAGCTGATCCTTGAAGTCTGCGCTCTGATGTCTGACGAAATCCACGGAAACGTGATCTCGATCGAAACGGAGCTGGCCCACGACGTGCCGATGATCAAAGCCGACGCAGTGCAGATTCAGCAGGTGATGGTCAACCTTATGCGCAACGCCATCGAGGCGTCGGCGGCGACGACGCAACGACCGAAGCCGCTATTGATCCGCTCTCGACGCGAAGGGGACAAGGTGCTGGTCGACGTTCAGGATCATGGCGTAGGGCTGGCAGATTTCGAGAACATATTCGAGCCGTTTGTCACCACAAAGGAAACGGGCATGGGGATGGGACTGGCGATCTGTCAGTCGATCGTCGAAGCGCACGGGGGCCGCATTTGGGTCGTGCGTAATGAGATCCGGGGCGTGACCTCTAGCTTCGGCCTCCCGACTGATATTTCGGATGTGACATGAATCCAGCAATGCCTCCCACGAGTTGCCCATCGGTCGGGTTGCATCGGGATGTGTCCCGCCTGCGTCCGTTCCGAACTCGTAAGCGGCCTTTGACACTGAGAGGCGTACAAATACCGCAATGGGTCTATTGCCTGCAGGCAATAGGCTCGAGACCACCGCGCTCTATGCCCAGGTAGAAAGGGAAGTACGGGCCTTGCTCGATGCGCCAGACCCGACGACACGTGAGGGAATCCGGGATCGGGCAATGCTGCATCTGGCTATTTGCGGTGGCCTGCGCGTTTCGGAGCTGACGGGATTGCAGACGACCGATGTTGCATTGCCGTCGATGAGCATCCGCGTCGACGGCAAGGGGCGGCGTGAGCGTACGCTCCCCCTGTGGAAGGCGACCGCTGATGCATCGCGTGCGTGGATGGCGGTACGGGGAACGGTTCGAGTACCGGAGTTGTTCGTCAATGCTCGGGGTGAAGCGATGAGTCGCTGGGGGTTTGCCTACGTCCTCAAACATCACGCTGAGGCGGCGAGCCAGAAGTGCCCTTCGTTGTCGCAGAAACGTGTTTCACCGCACGTCTTGAGGCATACGTGCGCGATGATAGTACTGCAGAGCACGAACGATATCAGCAAAGTGTCTTTGTGGCTCGGACACAGCGATTTGGCTACCACCGAAATCTATACTCGTGCCGACCCTACCGAAAAGCTTGAAGCGCTCAACGCAATCGTTCCTCCGGAACTGCGCAGGGGCTCGTTTGGGCCGTCCGACAAGGTCATCGCCATGCTTAGGGCAAAGCTTTAATGGAGAGTTGCAGGAGCGCGGGCTCCCCGGTTCGCGCTCCCTCAACACGTCTACTCCCCATTCAAAACGACTCCCCATAAGGCAGGAGTTGTAGGCGACCTCGACCTGTGCGCAGCCGGAACAGCGCAACACGTGTCCACCCAGCGCCGCACTGCGGCACTGTTCAATCGCCGACGTGACCTTCAGCTGTCCCAGGCTCAGCTGTACGGTCTGTCGCCAGGCCGGTCCATGCGCGCGGAAGACGTCCGCGACTTCGGGCACGGAAGCGCTCCGCGCACTAGGTGCTGTGCAGATTCTCTAGCGGACTGATCACCTCGCGCAGCAGGTCGGTGGCGACCTGGGCGTAGAGCGCCGTGGTCTCAAGTCTATTGCCTGGGGGCAATAGATTGGAAAGTACAGTGCGATACCTCGGCATCGAAGTCGACGATGCGCTCGAGATGGCAGAACAGACCGAGGTTTGAACCTCGGTCGGCCGGACAGTAATCGGTCGCTGTCCGGCCATGAAGGTAAGCACCCGGTGAAGGCACTGCAGATGTCTGTCAAGCAGTAGTGGGGACCCAGCGATGTGGCAGCAACTGAGCGATGTCGTCGGCTCGATGGGTGGGTAACCGGGTCGGCACGTCTTTCAGGTAGGCGTACGGATCGTGGTCGTTGAGTTGTGCCGATCGGATCAAGCTCATGATCGCCGCTGCACGTTTACCTGCGCGCAACGAACCCGCGAACAGCCAGTTCGAGCGATTATAGAAACGATTCTATAAGAGGTCTTATCGTCAGTTTGCAGTTATCGAAGGTTCGCTGGAAGTGTATCGAGTGAACAACCGACGATCGATGCCGGAGCCCTGTATTTGCGGGACAACGGCATCGATGTGAATGCGTGATCTGTGGTGCGTCAGCTACGAACTATCAATAACTATAGGGTCTCCAGGAACCTAAGGAGATCATCTTTCGGCCGGTATCGAAGGGGCTCGCGTGATGGCGCCTGGAGTGCCTTCAATGCCCGTTCTTTCATCTGCAGGTCCGCTTCGACATAGCGATGGGTGGTAGCGGGACTTTCGTGTCCAAGCCACAGCGCGATGACTGTATCGGGAACGCCCGACTGCAGCATGTGCATGGCAACGGAATGGCGAACGAGGTGCGGAAAGATCCGACGCCGGACGAGCTCCGGAAACTGTCGTGAGGCAATCTGGGTAGCGAGTTTCAACCGGTCAGTGAAACCGATGCGTGTGAGTGGAGCGCCAGATCGACCGGGAAATAGCGGTTCCTGAGGGGCACGTGGATATTGCCGTAGCCAGCGCTTGAGGTCTTTGGCGGTGTCGGGCCACAGCGGGACTGAGCGCTCCTTGCGGCCCTTGCCATGGATGCGAATCCATGAGGTGGGCCCGAGCACAAGATCGGACACGCGCATGTCAATGAGTTCCGAAACACGAGCGCCCGTGTTGTAAAGCGTTGCCAGCATGATGTGGTCTCGCTGCCCCGTCCATGTTCCGGTATCTGGAGCCGCGAGAATCGCTTCGATATGCTCACGGGACAGAAATCCTACCAGTGGTTGCTCAAACCGCTTCATGGGAATCGCCAGTACCGACTGCGCTATCGCCATGGCTGACGGCTCCTCGAATGAAACGTATTCCATGAACGACCGGATGGCGGCAAACCGCGCGTTCCGGCTGCGGATCGAATTGCGCCGATCCTCTTCGAGGTACCGGAGAAAGTCGAGGATGAATGGCGCGTCCAGGTCTTCGATGGTGATATCGCTTGGCCGTTTGTGCAAGCGTTGATGAGCAAAGGCCAGGAGCAACCGGAAGCTGTCACGGTAGGCCGTCACAGTGCAAGGGCTCGCGTGTCGTTGCTGTTGCAAGCGCTGCATAAAGAACTTCTGTACCAGGACGGCAAAGGTCTGGGTGGCGGAATGTCTCACGATGCACCTCCATGACAGCGCACGAAGCGCCGGGCTGCGATCGCCAGCAATTCGGGCGTAGCTGTTTCATACCAGTACGTATCCGTGACCTTGGCGTGCCCGAGGTAGGTCGACAGAGCAAGAATGCTGCGATCAACGTCCAGCCCGCGAGCGTACCACTCCTGCAATCTATGGCAGACGAACGAATGTCGAAGATCCTGCAGCCGCGGTGCGGGATGGTCTCCTCGAGCGCGCCACTTCAAGGCTGTGCGCAATACTTTGAAGACACGCTCGACGCTTCGTGTCGAGGCCGGTCGACCGCAATCGAACACGAAGAATGCGTCGGTTGTACCAGCGAGAGGATCGCGGTCGCGCTTGCTGACGAAAGTGCGCAATGCTTCCGCCGTGGTGGGATGTATCGGCACCCAACGCGATTTGCCAAATTTGCCATATCGAATTTGTAGCAGCTGTCGCTCGAGATCGACATCCGAACGGGTTAACCCCGTCGCTTCCGAGACGCGCAGGCCTGTTGCCGCAATCAATCCAAAGATTGTCTTACAGCTCGCACCGCGCAGGCCACCGGACGGATATAAGTGATCGCAGGCAGCCAACAGATCAAGGACCTCATTGTCTGTAAAAACATGCGGTGTCAACCGCCGATGAGCACGTCCGAACAGGCTTCGCGGCGGAATCTCGGTTGCGGGATCGAACTGCCGGCAATAAGACGCAAAGGGCCGAAGCACCTCGATCCGGCGTGCAGCCGTTAGCCGTCGGCCAGTGTGTGAACTGCTGGCCCACTGAACGGCAAGTCGTACCGTCAGCGGACCAGAATGGCCAACCTGTTCGGCGAAGCGCGCAAATTGCCTGAGCTGCGTGCCTTCAGTTTCAAGCCGAAAGCCTGCACGTCGGCGAACGGCCAGGTAATCGTCGATCCAGGTCGAGAATGATGTACGTGCGTTCATGGCCGCCTCCCTGGCCATGGGAGCGCCACGCACCGAAGCGCGGGAAGATCGACCTTCGCGTAAATCGTCGTCGTGTTGAGGCTGCGGTGACGCAACAGGTCGGCGATTTCCTTAAACGGCGCACCACCTTGTGCCATCCGGCATGCCATGGTGTGTCGGAATATATGCGTGCCGCGCACGCGCTGCTGCAGACCGCAGCGTTCGGCAGCGTTACGAACAGCGTTTCGGACGATGTCCACGTTAGCCGCGGCATTGAGCGGTGGCCGATGGCGGACGAAGACCTCGCGCCGTGTGGTCTGCGGGCGTCCGTGTTCCAGATACGCTGCGATCGCCTGGCCGGTCAATCGTGGAAGCGGCACGACGTCGGTTCGCTTGCCCTTGCCGCGAATCCTCAACACTCCAGCGCGCCAGTCGATGTCATCCAGGCGCAGGTGCGCGACCTCCGCGCGTCGCAGGCCCAGGTCCAGCAGGCAGCGCGTAATTGCGAAGTCGCGCATGCCCGTGGCGCTGTCGCGATCGAAAGCGTTGAGCAGTTGCCCGGTCTCGACAGGCGTGAGAACCTCGGGCAGTCCGGCGAGGCGCCACAGGGCGACCCGTGGCAGTGCCGCGATGAGTGAAGTGGTGGGTGTTCCGCAGCTAGCCTTGAACAGGAAATAGCTGCGCAGCGAGAGGACTACGCTCCTGACCGAACCGGGCGTGAGTCCATGCGTGCGACGCATGACAAAGCGAACGATATCCGCCGGACCGAGCTTCGAAATGCGTACAGTGCTCGTGCCGAAACGATCGACAAGAAACTCCAAGACGTCGCGCCGCCGAACGGTGCATGTGCTATCGGAAAGACCGCGGACTTCTACGAGATGACGCTCAAAACCTGCCAGTTCTGCTGCAATTGACGCGGAAACACTCGGGACCAGATGTGTTTGAACCTTGCCGAGCATGGCAAGAAAGTGCTTCAGCGCGGCGCGTGCGTCGACTCTATAGCGACGGCATCGTGGGGCGCATCGGCAATGGGGCAGATGCCCATCGAGAAACCGGTTGACCAGCGTCTCGCTGAGATCGCAAAGAGCAACATCCTGTTGCGAGACCCAGCGGACGAAGTGGGCGACACTCCTGAAGTAGCGCTCCACTGTCTCCCAGGCATAACCGCGTTCAGTCAGATATTGGAAGTACGCATCTGCATGCGCATCCAATGCGGCCCTGGCAAACCAGCGTTGGGCAAGAATATGCCCGGGTTTGAGGCGCGAGTACGTGGACATGGCAACTCTCCTCGAAAACACGAAACAGCACGAGGAAAGTACTCCAAGTTATGGAAGCTCGTGAGAGGTCGGATACCACTGAAAACAGGTGCTATGCCCCATATCCAGCGCTCAACCTTCGATAACTGCAAACCGACGATAAGAGCGACCGGTGGCCCACGGACGAATCTGATTTTCCAACCAGTTGTTGTCGATGGGCACATGCCCCTAGACCAGATAGCGCGTCAGCGCCTCCCATCGCTTGAGACTATAGTCGAGCGCCTTGGCAATCGCCGATCCCTCGGAGATGAGTTTGCGCTGACCCACCATCCAGGCATGCAATGCGTCGGCGATCGGTCTGGCACGCTCTTGACGCAGAGTACCTCTTCGATCTGGTTTCAACTCGGCAGCGTCACGTTCGACATCATAGAGCGCGCCGTCTGCTAGAACATCTTCAGACGTACGGAGCAGTCTTTTTGAAACGGTCTATAAGGAAATTCTGACAGAATTTTAGGACAGAATCGATGGCGGCGACTGGTTAGCACACCAATACTACGGTTAGCGCTACTGCCACTCGCGCGTCGGAGATGCGGCTTACGGCCACATCCTGCGAACAAAGGTCATTTCAGGAAGAGGAGCAATCCGAATGTTAAATAGAAATTTAGCAGTTGCCAACTCGGGCCGGCGACACGTGCTGGCTTGCGCGACGGGCCTGTCCATGCTGGCACTGCTTGGCCGCCAGGCTGCGGCCGCGACGGTCCGCCCGGCGGATATGCCGTCCAGCAATGCGCTTCGTGCTGCCGTCAACGACGCGCATCAGCAGTTCGCAGGGCTCACGGACGGCAAGAACGCGGACTATATTCCGTACTTGGCGACGGTTCCGTCGAACCTGTTCGGCATCGCCGTCGTGACCGCCACGGGCGATACGATCACGGCGGGCGATGTCGACTACGCGTTCGCGATCGAGTCGATTTCGAAACTATTCACGCTTGGGCTCGTGATCGACGACATCGGTGCCGACGCATTGCGCAAGAAGATCGGCGCATCGCCCACGGGCATGCCGTTCAACTCGGTGCAGGCGATCGAGTTACATGGCGGCAAGCCGCTCAATCCGTTTGTCAACGCCGGTGCCATTGCGACGACGAGTCTCGTGCCGGGAAGCAGTCCCGACGCGAAATGGGCCAACATCATCGGTGAAATGAGCGCGTTTGCAGGCCACGAGCTCAAGGTGAACGAAGAGGTCTATAAATCCGAATCGGACACGAATCAGCACAACCGGGGCATTGCCTGGCTGCTGCAGAGCTATGGCTACATGTACAGCGATCCGATCGCCGCGACCGATCTGTACACGCGCCAGTGCTCGGTTGCGGTGAGTGCAAAGGATCTCGCGACGATGGGCGCGGTGCTAGCCGCAAAGGGCGTGCATCCGGTCAGCGGGAAGAGACTGTTGAAAGAGGCCAACGTGCGCGAAATGCTCGCGGAGATGACCCTCAACGGCATGTACGACGCCAGCGGAGACTGGTTGTACCAGGTCGGGCTGCCGGCGAAGAGCGGCGTCGGAGGCGGCGTGCTCGCGGTGGTGCCAGGCAAAATGGCGATCGCCGCTTTTTCTCCGCCGCTCGATAATTATGGCAACAGCGTCCGCGCTCAAGCGGCTATCGCGCATATCTCCAGCCAATTGAAACTCGACGTCTTTGGCGCGTAGTGCTGTTGAGGTTCGTTAATTCCGCTACTGGGTACGCTAATTCTGCTAATACCGCCTGATTTTAGGTGAGCAGCGACTGTAGTTCGCTATATGGCTGATGGCATCAGATGATTCCAGGTAAAGAAACGATTAGCGTTTTCACGGTTTCACTCTTGCTGGTGGATCTGCCAGCATGTGCAGGAAGGCCGTGTGGCAAGAGGTTGCGCGGTATTGGCTGCCACAGGTCACGAGGTAATTGAGGCGAGCCAACCTGGTTGGATTGGGCGGTATTCGAAAAATCGTGCGCGCACATCCACAAGACGTATTAGCGCAATTAGCGGACATGAAAGGGGTATTCGCAGAAATGACGGACAAGAGCCGTGCACCGCGTTGCGAAAACGCAACGCGCCACGGTGAAGCGAATTTCTGGATTCGGTCAAAAAATCAATGAGATAGAGGGATTTCTCATTAGTAGCGTGATTGGACGCCATTAGCGGAATTAACGAACCTCAACACATCCTCCGCTATCGGATGAAAAATTTTAGCGCTTCAAAAATGCGTTTTGACACGCTCTGGCCCGGAGCTGCCCCCTTGATGCGCTATCCCATCAACGGCGGGTTTCGAGGCTAACACGGACGTCTGTCTGCCCAAGGAGACTCAACGGCAATTTTTTAGCTGGAGCGGTCATGCGGGGCAACATCTGCTATTGCCAGAAGCATCCTCACACCGCTTTGAGGCCGAGAGTTGACCTGAATCCTTGATGCAGATCATCGGGGTACCCGTCGTGCCCTCCATACTTTTGATACACGGGACTCAGGCGATCGCAGGCTGAACACGCCGTGTCGACGGGTAAGGGGTTCGATATGCAAACGCCGGTAGCGAGAAAGGCCGTACGGATCATCATTAGGGAACACCAGCAGCTATCGATGGTCGTCACGGGCATGCAACGCTTTGTCAAACTGCTCGGTGCCGGCGCAGACGTGCCTAGACCGACGATGTTTCGGTCCATGCTGTTTTACATTAGCGAATATCCGGAGCAGCAACATCATCCCAAAGAAGAGCGCTATCTGTTCGCGCGCTTGCGGCACCATGCCAACGACCTCGACAAAACCATCGACGAATTAGAGGAACAGCACGCTCAGGGCAAGGCTCGAATGCGAAACATCGAACATGCATTGACCCGATACCAGTTGGTTGGCGAGTCCGCGCTCCCGGTGTTGCGCGAGATGGTCGAAGAATACGCCGCGTTCTCCGCAAATCACAGACGCCTGGAAGAAGAGGTGATTCTGCCTGCCGCGCGTCAGTGGCTGACCGAAGAGGACTGGAACGAGCTGGACGAGGCGTTTGGCACAAACCGCGATCCGTTCGCCGGCGTCATGGTCGAGGCAGATCTCGGCCGCCTCTTTGCAATGATCGTCAAGGCCATCCGGGAACCTTAGGAAATGCAAATGTTGATCTGCGTCAATGCGACAGCGCTGGTGCATGTTCATGCTAGACGGTAAGTGCCCTTCATCCGGTGATCGTCAGTTCAGCCCGGCAAGAGCGCATTCTGCGAGCGACATTCATGGAATGTTTGACCGCCCGCCAGATCGTTCCAGATGTGACAGGATGTGAGGACGCTTGCCGCCGAGAAGGGAGGCGATATGCAAGCCATGCACCACTTTCGTCTGGAACTGCGGCACGCAACGATGCCCACGTATGTTGCCAGTTATCTGTTCCCGTTTCTTTTATTCGTCTACGAAACTCATCGCGTCGGCAGGTGGATTTTCGACTACGGGATGAATTTCTCAAACTACAAGTTTATGGGCTATGAGTATCTGCTCATGCTCGTGTTCGTCGCACTCCAGATCATTGTCGAAGTCGCTTTCCTCCTGGGAGCCTGGTTGGGGCGACATCACGATCTCGATCATCGAATTACAAATGTCCTGGCTGGGGTGGGCTGTTCCATTGGCATCCTCGTCTTCGATTTTGCCTTGCAGCACGCACTCTAGACCGGGCGTGTCGTCTTCTGTCGGTGAGAGGTGATGCCATGGTCCAAGCGAACGAAGTAACCCGCGAGCTTGCGCAGCGGATCATTGGCCGCTTTTACCACGCGCACGCTCAAAAAGACGTCGCGCTTCTGCGGACGGTTGTTACGCCCGACTGGCAATACGTGCCTGCGTCTTTCGGGCCGGCCGGGGGGCCAGACCAGATGATTCCAGTATTTGGTGACTTAGCTTCTGCGCTGCCGGACATGGACATTCAGATCTTGGATGTATTGATCCACGGGAACATGGTTGGCGTGCGGGCAAAAGTCAGGGGAACGCAGTCTGGGTCTCTGATGGGCATCGCAGCGACATCCAAGCCAATCGAGTTTGCGATTCACTCTTTTCACGAGTTCCGCGACGAACGTATAGCGAAAACCTGGCATCTCGAGGACTGGCTAAGTGTCTTCCATCAGCTCGGAACGCTGCCGCCCAGTCTCAATTGAACAAGCATTGTCGGCAGATATGCCGCTTTTGTGGGCATTTCCGTTGTTCAGCAAGTTCGGATTGCATCGAGACTCTAACGTTCGACTACTGTGGATTTTTCATTGCGCGACCGAGGTCGTCCCGGGAGATCAATTTGCTTCCGGTAATGGTGGCGAAATCGCGTGACGCCCGCGAGAGGCAAGAAATCGCTCGTGCGCAGACGAGACGTATGGCACACACTGCCACCGAACTTGATCGCAGGGAAAGAGGGTGCTTGAGTATTTTTAGAATACCGTGCTCGATGAAGTTGACGTTGCCGACCATAGGCTCGGCGTAAACGAATCCGATCCAGGCTTACTCGGGAGCTTGTCATGAAGCGTACGTTTATCGCAGTCACAATGCTGTGGTTATGCGCCTCGGTCGTGGCTGCGCCACCAGACGGGAAAGCCCTCTACCAAGAAAATTGCGCCAGTTTACATGGCCAAAACGGCAAGGGCGACACGGGATCGAAGCTCGTTGGCGATGCGAGTGAATGGAAGACAAAACTCTTTGAGAGGGCGGTTGTTCGCGTTTGCATCGCGTGGCCGGCCGCCCATCGAAAAGCGCAACCGAACTGCTAACTTTCCGCCTCCGGAATCGTTTTAACGATCATCGAGAATAGTTTGCCGAGATCGTCTTCAAGTTTTGCCCCTTCGAACGGATCACGATTTGCGCCAAAGGCGGCGTCGACTTCCGCCCAGTTTTCTTCTGTCAGCAGACGTCTGGCGGCCGGCAAAATCAACGTCTCTTCCATACACCGGTGGTCTGCATAGAACTCGGCATACGCATCCACCAAGGCTCGCAGCTCTCGAAGTGCGGGAGCACCCTTCAATTCATACCGGGTCAGCGCGTGCTCGATATCCCTCAACCTCACGTCACCTCGAGCGTGCTGGGACTCCAGTTCCGTAAGGACGTGGTCAAATTCATCCGTCCGATCCCGCAGCGGCGTGAACAGATAACGATCCTCTTTAGGATGGTGCACCTGCTGAGGGTACTCGCGGATGTAGTAAAGCATCGCCCGAAGCACCATGAGGCCCGGAGCCGGCGTACCTGCTGCCAGCAGGCCCACAAAGCGCCGCATGCCCTCTACCACGGTCGACATCTGCTCGTGTTCATGAAGGATGACGGTTATGGCAGAACGCGGTCCCAGAGACTGCATATCAAACTCCGCAGCAGTACATGAAAAGCATTGGCGAATCGATTTGCTGCTTCACACCAGCGGCATGAGCTGGAAGCTGCGCCGATACCTTAATGCTAGTCATCCTCCGCTCGACATCAAAGCGCGCCACGCCACTGCCTTGATGGAGATCAACGGCTGTGCGGACTGGGTGGCGCATGGGGTCAGCGCCCGTCGGCCGCATAAATTGGCAACTGCTTATCTGGATTGCAGAAAGGCCGCAACCGCCTTGGCCTGGTCGGCGCTCAACGTATGCGCGACGGCGGTCATCACGGGCGCGTTGCCGCGGGTACCGTTCTGGAAGACCTCGATCTGACGCAGCAGATACTCCTGATGTTGCCCTGCGAGGCGCGGAAACGTACCGGCCCCCTGGGCCTGCGCGCCGTGGCATGAAGCGCAAGCCGGCACGCCCTTGTCCGGCACGCCGTGTTCGAAGATTTCCTGCCCCTTGGCCATCAAGGTGGGGTCACCCGCCGCGCCCCGGGTTGCGGCCTGATGCGAGTAGTAATCGGCCAGCGATTTGACGGCTGCCTCGTCCAGCAGTGCGGCCATGCCCCACATGTAATCGCGGGCAGCGGTTTCACCACGCGCGTGTTCGTGGAATCCCTTGAGCTGGGCTTCGATGTATTCAGGTGTCTGGGCGTTGAGCTTCGGAAACATCGGCGATTCGCTGCGCCCGTGTACGCCGTGGCAGCCAGAGCAAATCTGCCCGGCAATGCGGGCGCCATCCTCGGCTTGTGTGAGGGCTGGTATCAAGGCGATGCCAGCGGCGGCAAGTAGCGCGACCGCGGACATCCGGGGAGCAAATATCTTTTTCATGGACGTTCTCGTCAGGCTGAGCGGATTGAAAATATCAGTGCCCGGGCCATCTGGTCAGCATATGAGCTATCCAGGCTCGGCGCGCAGGGAAAGTTGAAGGCAGGCGTGCGGTTTCACACATACGAAACGGCGCGGGTAATGTTCCCCATCAAACTGGAGGGCAACGAGGGGTGGGTCGACGGCACCAGTCATGCGCTAAAGCTTCACATTCCTTCCGGACAGATGGCGGTCGAGTTCGCTGGCGAGCCCAGGCTGGCATGCGGCCTGATTGCCGAACTAAAGTCTGACATTGAGGCCGACCCAACGGCTACGAGGGCCGCCTCGACGTTGTTACACGGGCAGGTAAGCAGCTACATATGAGACACTGCTCACACCTCGATATCGAGGTGGCGATGCACGGAGCCCTTGACGTAGCCGAGGATGAACTTGCGGACTGGCCGGACCAGGTAATTGAATCGTGGATGCCAAAAGTGACCGCTTTGCGGCTCTCGCGCGAATGTCTCTGCATGGTCCAGATTGTGTCAAAACGCATTTTGAACACCTAGGTTGAGAAATATTGAGCACGCGCTGACCCGGTATGAACTGAAGGGCACTCCCGCACTTCGGGAACCGCGCCATGGTGGATGCGTATGCCGAGTTCCATACAGACCACCGGTGTATGGAAGAGACGTTGATTTTGCCGGCCGCCCGACGTCTGCTGACAAAGGAGGACTGGGTGGAGATCGACGTCGCCTTTGGAGCAAATCGTGATCCGTTCGACGGGGTCAAATGCGAAGAAGATCTCGGCAAATTATTCTCGATGATCGTGAAAACGATCCCGGAGACGGAAGGTTAGCAGTTCGGTCACGCCTTTCGGTGGGCGGCCGGTCACGTGATGCAAACGCGGCTCAGCAGATCTGCGCCGCGCAGTTCAACAAAGAATTTTTAGCACCAGAAGCCGACGCGCGAGATTGACGATGCCCTGTTCAGTCAGCCAGCGGTGCAGCCAGAAACCGTCGCGGCCTGTTTCATAACAGCTGTAGACGGGTGCGTCGGCGCCGAGATGGCAACGCGCCCTCACGTTGGCGATGGCGGTGAGAACCGCCGTGGTATCACCGGTGGCGACCGTACAGCGGCTGGGCGCGCGCTGTCCATCACCCAGTGAGAGCTTCCAGTTCTTCTCGCCCAGTTCAAAAGCCATGTACAGGCGGCCACCTGCCGTCGTATTCTGCCCACGGAGGGCTGTGTCAGGCGTATCCATTTGCGTGCTCCTTCGGAGAAAACGAGTGTGCAAGTCCCGTTTTACTCCAGTCGGGCTTTCTGTCGCTGCCCTCCCACATAGCATCTACGTCAACGGCATGAAAAGGGTATGAAGTGCAGGACCGGGCTACATCAATTCCGTGGCTCCACGTTCGCCGTTACGACTGCGACGTGCGCGATGCCCGCATGGCCGATTTTGCCGAGCAGATTCGCAACAGCGCCGAATGGTTGGCTTTGATCGGAACGCAGGTTCACCACAGTCCGGTCACTCTGCGCTGCGATGCGCCGGAGCGTCGGCTCCAGTTGGTCCGGGGCGACGTCGTGGCCGTCGATCGCGAGCTTGCCGTGCGCATCGAGACTGACTGTCACCGCGTAATCGTGCGCTTCGGGCGCGCTGGCTGCGACCTTCGGCAGATCGATATTCAGTGTTTTGGTCAACATCGGAGCCAAGACCAGAAGAATCACGACGAGTACCAGCATGACGTCGACAAGCGGCGTGATGTTGATTTCAGCGAGCGGTTGGTCCGTGTCTTTTTCATTCGAACGGGAAATCATGTGAGTACCTCCGCCCGTTCAGCGCTGGTCGCCGCGCGAAAACCATTGCGTTGTGCAACGTTGACGAGATCCGCGGCGTAGTCTTCGAGATCGGCAATCGAGACGTGAACGCGGCGCACAAAGAGGTTGTAGGCCAGTGCCGCGGGGATGGCGACAGCGATCCCGATCCCCGTCGCAGTCAGTGCTTGCCCGACCGGGCCGGCGACCCCTTCGATCCCGCTCGCGCTGCCCACAGCGACCGCGTGCAGGGCATGGATAATGCCGAACACCGTGCCGAACAGCCCGATAAACGGCGCGGTACTGGCAATCGATGCAAGCAGCGTCAAGCCTCGTTCAAGCGCGCGCCTTTCTCTCTGGATCTGCTGGTTCAGGAAGCGATCGAGCAGTTCGTGGCGATCCCAGGCCACGAATTCCGCATTGAACAATGCCGTCTCCGCAGGGGCGGTTCCCGACCATGCGGCGAAACCGGCGCGCGTCACGCGTGCCTTCGGACACTCCGATGCGTGTGACGGGCTACTGGGCATGCCCGACGGATCGCGCTCGGCGGCGCTCCAGAAAAGCGCCGTGAAGCGCCGGTTCTCAGAAGCAAGACGCCAGTACGCGCAGCCTTTGTACAAAATCAGCAACCACGTCAGCAACGAACAGGCAGCGAGCATGCAAAGCGAAGCGTCGACAATGAGCCGTGTGGCGAAGTCAGACATATTCATAGCCTTAGGTGCCAAGTTTGAATTCAATGGGTACCTGGACCCATCCATCGATCGCCTGATCGCCACGCCGGGCCGGCGCAAAACGCCAGTTGGTGACGGCTTCGAGTGCGGCGTCGTCGAGCGATTCGTGTCCGCTCGACGACGCGAGTCCGACGTGGTCTGGCCGGCCGCTGGCCAGCACGTGGACCTTGAGCAGTACGGTGCCTTGCCAGTCGCGCTGTTGGGCCACGCCGGGGTAGGTCGGCGGAGGATTGCGCAGGTAAGCAGCGCCGAAGCTGGGTTCGGTGAGCGGTTCCGGCGTCGGCTGGGAGTCCGTTGATTTTGCGGCCGATGCATTCAGTGGTTCGCGACCGGCATCGGTGGACACCGGTTGTGGCGTCGTGGTCGGAGTCGCAGTCGAGGGCGCAGGCTGCCACTTCAATGCATTGTTCGGCGCGGTCTTCGCGAGCGGTTTCGATGGCGAAGCCTGAGCTGAGTTTCTCGGGGTGGCCATATCTCTTGCACGGCGCGGCGAGATCGAAGGCGGTGGTGCGGGCGATGCCATAGCCGGCGCCAGGTCGGCGGTGCGGCCTGCGGATTGCGTTGAAAGCGCGGCCGGTGGCGGTACGGCACCCCCTACCTCGAATTGCAGGTCCAGCGCATGCGGCGTCGTGTATTCCAGATTTTCCATGGACACGCGCCATGCCTTGAGCGCAACCGTGCAATGGACGGCAAGCACGACTAGCGCAATGGCATGCGCGCGCGCTCCCCGAAGGTCGTCGAAAGCGCGGGTGGTGTGCGGCGGCAGTCGGCTCGCTGCGACGCGCACCGGCGGGTTCGCCGCCACGGCGCACTGCAGGCCACGCACTCTGCGTCGTGCCGCGTTTGCACTTTTCAGCGTTGAAGTGATCATGCACGCCCCCCCGGATTCTGATTGCCGTTCGGATCGCAACATGCGTGCCGGTCGTGAGGACGCACATGCGGCCTTGTTTCGATCAAGCGCGGTCCGAAGGTATGCGTTCAGTGTCCCCGTTCGGAACACCGTTGTACCAATTCGACACAGGTGTCACATGAGCGAAGGCAAACGCGGTACAGCGTTTGACATCGCGTCGCATAGCGTCGATATCCGGCATCGATGTTGCTTGGAAGTGGGCACATCGAAAACCGCAGTCAGAGAACATACCGCGCAAGGCCATGAAGCCGATGCGCGCCACGGAGGAGACACATGAAGTCGCATCGCGGCGATTGGCAGCGTACGCGCATCGCCACCGCCATAGCGGGCATGCTCGCTATCGCCCAGGGTACTTGTGCAGTGGCGCAAGACGAACCCGCGTCGCCGCCCTCTCAGGTGATGCCGGTCGTGACCGTGGTCGGCACCGCGCCGCTGACCGGGCTCGGCATGCCGCTCACCGAAGTGCCTGCCGCCGTGCAAATCGTCAGCGCGAAGGACATCGAGGCGCAACACCCGAATACCATCACGGCCTACCTGGAGCAGAACGTCACAAGCGTGACGCTCAATTCAAGCCAGGGCAACCCGTATCAGCCGGACGTCAACTATCGCGGCTTCACCGCTTCGCCGCTCCTCGGCACACCCCAGGGCCTGTCGGTGTTCCAGGACGGCGTACGGATCAACGAGCCGTTCGGCGACGTGGTCAACTGGGACCTGCTCGCACAGTCGGCGATCGAGCGCATCGAGGTGATGCCCGGGTCCAATCCGCTATTCGGTTTGAACACGCTAGGTGGCGCGATCGCAATCACCACCAAGAATGGCCGTGACAATCCCGGCGGCAGCGTCGAAGTGGAGGGCGGCTCGTTCGGACGCAGGAGTGTGGTTTTCACGCAAGGCGGCCAGCTCGGACATTTTGACTATTTTGTCACCGCCAACGACGAGGCCGATCAGGGGTGGGCCGACCATAACCCCAGCCGCGTGAAGCAACTGTTCGGCAAGGTCGGCTATACCGACCCGCGCACCACTGTCGAGCTGAGCCTCACTGCAGCCGACAATCAGTTGCAAGGTACCCAGACCATTCCGCGCTCGTTTCTCGACAATCCACGCCAGGCCTACACGTATCCCGACGAGAACCAGAATCGCGCGATCATGCTGAACCTGTCAGGCAAGCATGACTTCAGCGATGCGTTGCAGCTCTCCGGCGACGCGTACTACCGGCACTACAACAACGACAATTTCAGCAGCAACGTCAATGGAGATTACGGTTCCATCGATCCGGCGACGGGCACGATCGATACCGTACCTGCGCAAAATGCGCACTCTCTGATCTCGCAGGACAGTTATGGATTCGCACTGCAATTGAGCGTCACCGGCAAAGTCGCGGGGATGGACAACCAGTTGACAGCGGGCGTCAGCGGCGATTTTGCCAACACCGGCTTCACGCAGTACACGCAGGATGCGCAGTTCACCCCGGACCGCCAGACCGTCGGGACCGACGGCTTCACCCTGCAAACCGACGCATCGACGCGCAACAGCAATCTCGGTGTGTTCGTGACCGATACGCTTTCGTTGACCCGCACGATTGCGCTGACGGCCTCCGCGCGCTACAACCACGCTAGCGTTGATATCGAGGATCGCAGCGGCATGCAGCCCTTGTTGAATGGCTCGCACAGTTTTTCCCGAATCAATCCGGCGCTGGGCATCACCTATAACCCGACTCCCTGGCTGACGGCTTATGCGAACTACAGCGAGGGCATGCGTACGCCGACCGCTATCGAGCTGGCCTGCGCCGACCCGGCTGCGCCCTGTTCGCTGCCGAACGATTTCATTGCCGACCCCGCGTTAAAGCCGGTTATATCGCGGACGTTCGAGGCGGGCGCGCGTGGAACGCTATCGTCGGCGATTCATTGGAGCATGGCATTGTTCCGCACCGATCTTCAGGATGACATAGCGTTTGTCAGCAGCAACGGGGCATCGACTTCGACCGGATACTTCCAGAACGTCGGTACCACGCGGCGGCAAGGGTTCGAAATCAACGCACGCGCGCAGACAGGCCCGCTTACCGTCAACGCAGGCTATACCTATCTGCGCGCAACCTATCAGAGCAGCTTTGTCGAGCAAAGCGCGAGCAACTCGAGCGCCAACGGCCAAGGCAACATTACGGTGCACCCGGGTGATCGTATCCCCGGCATTCCGGAAAACACGCTGAAGCTGCGTCTGGATTATGCGGCTACCGCGAAATGGAATGTGGGTGCAAACATACTGTATCGCAGCTCGATATTCGCCCGTGGCGACGAGAACAATCAGGACAGCAATGGGCGTATCGCGGGCTATGCGATCGTCGATCTGGACACGACCTATCAGGTCACGAAGCAACTGCAGCTGTTCGCGCACGTGAACAATCTGTTCGACAAACGCTACGCCGACTTTGGCATCCTCGGGCAGAATTTCTTCAATGGCCCCGGCCATTCGTTCTCGCCCGATGCAGTGACCAACGAACAGTTTCTCGGTATGGGCGCGTCGCGCGGCGTATGGGTTGGTTTGCGCTATGCGTGGAAGTAAAGCGGCGATGGACGGTGGCGTCTAAAAACCACTTGTCTGGAGCGGGCCTCACACCGCTCCAGATCCGTACGTAGTGCGTTAGAAGAAGCCCAGCGGCTGCTCGCTATAGCTGACGAGCAGATTCTTTGTCTGCTGATAGTGGTCGAGCATCATCTTGTGAGTCTCGCGGCCAATGCCGGACTGTTTGTAGCCGCCGAATGCCGCATGCGCCGGATAGGCGTGATAGCAATTCGTCCACACGCGGCCGGCCTGAATTTGACGGCCGAAGCGATAAGCGCGCGTACCGTCGCGCGTCCACACGCCGGCGCCGAGACCGTACAGCGTATCGTTGGCGATTTCGAGTGCTTCCTCTTCGTTCTTGAATGTCGTCACCGACACCACTGGACCGAAAATTTCTTCCTGGAAGATACGCATTTTGTTGTGGCCGCGGAAGACGGTTGGCTTCACATAGTAGCCTTTGCTCAGTTCGCCGCCGAGCGTATTGCGTTCGCCGCCGATCAGACACTCAGCGCCTTCCTGCTTGCCGAGATCGACGTATGAGAGGATTTTTTCGAGCTGTTCCTGCGAAGCCTGCGCACCGATCATCGTCTTCGTGTCGAGCGGATGACCCTGCGTAATCGCGGCGACGCGCTTCAGGGCACGCTCCATGAAGCGATCGTAGATTTTTTCATCGACCAGTACGCGCGACGGGCACGTGCAGACTTCACCCTGATTCAGCGCGAACATCGCGAAGCCTTCGAGTGCCTTATCAAAGTAACCGTCGTCGCGATCCATCACGTCGGCGAAGAAAATGTTCGGGCTCTTGCCACCGAGTTCGAGCGTCACCGGAATGATGTTCTGGCTCGCATACTGCATGATCAGACGGCCTGTGGATGTCTCACCCGTGAAGGCAATCTTCGCGATACGCTTGCTCGTTGCGAGCGGCTTGCCCGCTTCGAGACCAAAACCGTTGACCACGTTCAGCACACCCGGCGGCAGCAGGTCCTGAATCAGTTCCATCAGCACCAGGATCGACGCAGGTGTTTGCTCGGCTGGTTTGAGCACGATGCAGTTCCCTGCGGCCAGCGCGGGCGCGACCTTCCACACGGCCATCAGGATCGGGAAATTCCACGGAATGATCTGACCGACCACACCAAGCGGTTCGTGGAAATGATAAGCCACGGTATCGGCATCGATCTCGGAGATCGTCCCTTCCTGTGCACGAATGCAGCCGGTGAAATAGCGGAAGTGGTCGATCGCGAGCGGGATGTCGGCGGCGAGCGTTTCGCGGATCGGCTTGCCGTTGTCGATCGATTCGGCAAACGCGATGCGCGAGAGGTTCTGCTCCATGCGGTCGGCAATCCGGTTCAGGATAGTCGCGCGCACGGCCGGCGCGGTATCGGCCCAGGCTTTGCGGGCACGGTGGGCAGCATCGAGGGCGAGCTCGATATCTTCTTCTGTTGAGCGCGGAATCGACGTAAAGGGTTCGCCCGTGATGGGCGATACGTTGTCGAAGTATTCGCCGCGCACTGGCGGAATCCATTGACCGCCTATGAAATTCGCGTACTGCCGCGCATACGGAAATTCGACATCGAGAAACTGCATATCAGCGTGATTCATACCTGACTCCTCCAGTGATTGTGTGGCTGGTGTCGATGGAGAGGGCCTGCGTTGGCTCGACGTGTCCGCCGTGCTGACGCTCTTCATCGTGCGGAGCGTTCAGCGAGAAGCGTGCCATTGACCTTTATCTCCATCGCGATAGGCGTGCGGGCGCCGAGGCGCCGCATACCCCGCGCGGCGTATACGTGGCGATGCATGGAGCGACCCTGCGCGTCGTTCGATCCACCGGCATGGCAACTGTCATTTTTAGTAACACATTGCCGCGTGACTGCGCCAACGTGCAACACCGTTGTTGTGCCGTGACGGCCGCTTCACTGCGAAGCCGCGTTCTTCCTTCGTGAGCCGTCGTGGCTCGCAGCGGCACTGTAGCGAATGGCACGCGACTTGCCTTGAATGGTTCGCAGGCAGTCTGCGATCACTAGACGATGGCGCCGCCGCACGGCCTCGCGTCGACAATTCAACAGGAGACAAGGATGAAAGCACGTTTAGCTTCGGCGAAGCGGCCCACGGCGCTTGCAATGAGCGTGGCCGCAGCCGTCAGTCTGGTATTCGCCTCGGCCGCATCGGCCGACGACTATCCAGCCGTCACCTATGAGCGTTTGACAGCCGCGCAAAGCGATCCCGGCTGGCTCACGTATTACCGCACCTATAACGGCCAGGCGCATTCACCGCTCAAGCAGATCGACACAGCCAACGTCAAGAATCTCAAACAGGTCTGGAGCTACAAGTTTCCGGCGGATCTGCAGCAGGGTTTCGAAGCCACACCGATCGTCAATGGCCGCTACCTGTTCGTGACCACGCCGAAGGACAACGTCTATGCTTTTGATGCTGTAACCGGCAAACAACTCTGGAAGTTCGAACCCAAGCTCGGCGCCGAATCGTTCAAGACTGCGTGTTGCGACGTGATCAACCGCGGTGTGGCGTTGTATGGCAAGAATGTCTACGTCGCGATGCTGAGCGGCGACGTTGCCGCGCTGGACGCGCAAACCGGTGCGGTTGTCTGGCGCAAGCAGATGTTCGAGCCGGGTCTGGGTTATGCATTCTCGCTGGCGCCACTCGCGCTCGACGGCGCGCTGGTGGTGGGCAGCGCAGGCGGCGAATACGGCGCGCGTGGTTTTATCGCGGCGTTGAATCCCGATGACGGCAACGTGCTGTGGAAGCGTTTCACGATACCGGCGGCCGGCGAGAAGGACGGCGACACATGGCCGAACGGCATGCAGGATCACGGCGGCGCACCGGCCTGGCTGACAGGCACTTACGATGCCGCATCGAAAACACTTTACTGGGGCGTTGGCAATCCGGGCCCGTGGCTCGCCGAACTGCGTCCGGGCGACAACCTGTACTCAGACTCGCTGCTCGCCCTTGATCCGAAAACCGGCAACTTCAAATGGCATTACCAGTACACGAAGCACGACTCGTGGGATTACGACGGTGTCAATACACCGGTGCTTGCCACGATCAAGTATGAGAACAAGGAATACGACGCCATCATCCACGCGGACCGTAATGGCTTTTTCCACGCGATCGACCGTGGCACAGGCAAGCTGATCTACGCGAAGCCCTTTGTGACGGCAAGCTCGGTCACCGGCTATACGGCAGACGGCTCGCCAATTCAGGACGCGTCGAAATATCCCAAGGCCGGAACGACGATCGAAACCTGCCCGAGCTTCCTCGGCGGCAAGAACTGGTGGTCGGTCTCGTACGATCCGGACAAACATCTCGCGATCGTTCCGGCGTTGCATGCGTGCATGTCGCTGTCAGGCAAGTCGGTGAACTATATGGAGGGGCTGCCATACCTTGGCGAAGGGTTCGAGATCAAACCGGAACCGGGCAGCAAGGGTTATGGCGAACTTCAGGCTATCGATGTCAACACCGGCAAGAAAGTCTGGAGTCACTGGAGCAAGCTGCCGTGGAATGGCGGTGTAGCGACCACAGCTGGCGGCCTCGCGTTTAGCGGTTCGCTTGACGGCCACCTATACGCATTCGATGAGGCGACCGGCAAGGTGCTGTGGCAAAGCCCGAAACTCGCGAGCGGCGTCGTTGCTCAACCGTCGGTATTCGAGGTCAACGGTCAGGAGTACGTTGCCATTCTCGCCGGTTACGGCGGCGCGAACCCGATCTGGGGTGGGCCGATGGCGAAAGCGGCGGAGAAGGTCCCACGCGGCGGCACGCTGTACGTGTTTGCGCTCAACCACGGCTGATGTTCACCTGGCTGCCACGACAGTTTGGCCAGGCCGACATGGGCACGGCCATCCAGCTGTGGCGGCCTGGTCTTTTCCGGAAGCAAGATCATGAAGACTCGACTTAATTGGTTCGCTTTTGCCAGTGTTCTGTTAGCCACCGGCACCCTCACACCGGGACTCGCTAGCGCGGGTGCAGGCGTGCACGTTTGCACGTTTCCCGGCAGTCCATCGATCGCGCTCGACGAGGCGGTCGCGCGCGAAGCGCTTCGCACCGCGGGGATTGCGCTGTCGCTTGCCCCCGGAGGATTCGACGGTAGTGACGACGACGGTGTTTCGCTGAAGGAACTCAACAAGGCGCTTGCGCGAAAATGCGACGTGATCGCCGGCTTTCCGCGTTCGACAGTCGCTGATGGCTCGGGCAGCAAGCTGACCTTCTCGCGCGGGTATCTGCACTCTGGCTACGTCAGCGTCACCACGCGCGAATCGTCCGCGCCGGCCGGCGGCGCGGAAGTCGTTGCGGCAACCTATGCGAGCCCTGCGCAGTTGATCGCTGTCCAGCAACCCAACGTTAGGCTCGACCTGGAGAACACGGCGGCACTCACGGTCGACGCCGTGGCGAGCGGGCATGCACAACGCGCGATCGTCTGGTACCCGGCGGTCGTGGCTTATGCGATCACGCACCCCGAGCAGCACTTCCGGATTGTGGGTGCTGCCTCGCCATATGCCGACTGGCAACTGGTGTTCGCGTTCGGGAAGAACGGCGCGGCGTTGCAGCCGCGCATCGACGCCGCGCTGCAGAAGATGGCGTCCAATGGCCGGCTGGCGGCCTTGACCCGCAAATGGATGCTCCCCGAGACGGCTCAGGCCGCCAGCTCATCCGTGGCTACGTTTGCCTATCGCGACGGCCCCGGCCGCAACAATGCGGCGTGGCACATGACGTTGGCGGCCGATCACGGGTCGCAGCAGGGGCGCTTCATCAAGGTCGATGCGAGCGCGGCAGCCGACGCCCCCGGCTTCGACCGCGCGCAGGTGGCGCACGGTAAGACCCTGTACTCGAGTGCGTGCGCGAAATGCCACGGTCCCGGCCTGCAAGGATTGAATGCGCCCGCGTTACGCGGTCCGGCCTTTGCGCCGGCGGCAAACGCGAAGCTGACCATCGGCGGGGTGTACGGATACATGACGAACAATATGCCGGCTGACCGCCCCGGCAAGATGAAACCGCAGGACTATGCTGACATCATGGCATTCCTGCTCTATTCGAATGGCTATAGCGCCGGCTCCACCAAGCTGACGGACGACAACGCCAAGGCGTCGAAGACGCCGCTCAACGCGGGCACTTCACAATAGTCTCGATCGCTTCAACAGCCTTGATTGGCGCCATAAAAAAACCCGGCGATTCTCCGTCATTCACGGGGATCGCCGGGCTTTCTCGAAGCCGCAGCTTCATCCAGAATCATCCCAAACGCAACGAGTTATCCCTGCTGCGGAAAATCAGCGGCTGCACCGGGTCGTCACGTGCCGGCCGCCGCGCGAGCGTCACCACCTGCTCGATTTGCCCGTGATGCGCCGACTTTGCACACACCGGGTCGGCGGCTGCGGCGTCTCCAGTCAACAGATACGCCTGGCAGCGGCAGCCTCCGTGATCGGTCTCGCGCTCGTCGCAGCTCCGGCACGGCTCGCGCATCCAGCCATCACCACGAAACGCATTGAACGCGTGACTGCCGTACCAGATTTCCGCCAGTGAAGCGTCCTGCACGCGGGGCAGGTCCAGACCCGGTAACGAGCGTGCCGCGTGGCATGGCAGTGCAGTGCCGTCCGGCGCGATGCCGAGAAACACTGAACCCCATCCGTTCATGCAGGCCTTGGGCCGTACCTCGAAATAATCAGGGACCACGAACAGGATCCGGCAGCGATCGCCGACGCGTTCGCGGTACCAATTAACTGTCGCCTCGGCCTCCTTCAACTGTTCGCTGGTCGGCATCAACTGCTCACGGTTAAGCATCGCCCAACCGTAGTACTGCGTGTTCGCCAGTTCGAGGTAGTCGGCGCCCATCTCGAGCGCGATGTCGATAATCTGCCCGACGTGCGGCAGGTTATAGCGATGCAGCACGCAATTGAGCACCATCGGGTAGCCATGCGCCTTGATCAGGCGCGCGACACGCTGTTTCAGTTCGAAGGTCTTCGTGCTGGAGAGGAAATCGTTCAGTTCACGCGTCGAGTCCTGAAACGAGAGCTGGATATGATCGAGACCGGCTTCTTTTAGACAAGCGATGCGCTGCTCGTTCAGTCCGACACCCGAGGTAATCAGATTCGTATAGAAACCGAGTCCACGGGCATGCGCGACCAGCGTTTCGAGATCGTCACGCACCAGCGGTTCACCGCCCGAGAAGCCAATCTGCGCGGCGCCCATGCCGCGCGCCTGCGTGATCACGTCGCGCCAGGTGTCGGTATCGAGCTCCGCGCCGTGACTGGCGAAGTCGACGGGGTTGTAGCAGAACGCGCAGTGCAGCGGGCAGCGATACGTGAGCTCCGCCAGCAGCCACAGAGGCGGGGACGGGCGCGCGCCCGGAGTGTCGGTCGTCGTGGTCATATCAATCCAGCCAGCCGCGTTGCCGCGCATGATCGATGAAGCGGTACACATCGGCGGCAAGATCCGACACACTGAACAGGTCTTCCAGTTCGTCGATGATGTCGTCCAGCTCGCGGGTTCCGTCGCAGCGCGCGAGAATTTCGCCTGCACTCGGATTTAGCTTGACCATGCCCTCTGGATAAAGCAATACGTAGGCATCCTGTGCGTCTTCCCACTGCAGGCGAAACATCGCGCGCAGATGTGGCCGCAGGCTGGCGTAGTGGTCGGGGTGCGGGGCGTTCATGCAGGGTACGCCTTTTCGATGGCGTCGAGCATCGACCAGAGAATGTCTAGCTTGAAGCGCAGGATGTTGAGGGCACGCTGTTGGGCGTCCGGGGTCTTGAAGTGACTGAGCGTGACGGCGAGCCCGTGCTCGACATCGCGCTGGGCAAGCGGAATGCGGCTGCGAAAGTACTGCAATCCATGCGCGTTGATCCATGGATACAGGTCGGGCCATCCGGCCAAACGGTCGCGATGAATCTGCGGCGCGAACATCTCGGTGAGCGAAGAGCAGACTGCCTCCTGCCACGGCGCCCGGCGCGCGAAATTGACATAGGAGTCGACCGCGAAACGCACACCGGGCAGCACGTGCTCGAGCGACCACAATGCTTTGCGGTCAATGCCAACTGCATCGGCGAGATGCGCCCATGCTTCAATGCCACCGGGGTTGTCGCCGTAGCCGTCGTGGTCATGCAGCCGCTGGATCCACAAGCGGCGCGTCTGCCGATCCTCGCAATTGGATATGACCGCGGCATCTTTCAGTGGGATGTTGATCTGGTAATAGAAGCGGTTGGCGACCCAGCCGCGAATCTGCTGCGGCGAGCACCGGCCACTATTCATCCGCACATTGAACGGGTGATGAATATGATAATGAGCGCCGAGCGCGCGCAGGCGCGCTTCGAATTCGGCTGGCGACCAGGGGGCGGCGTGAGTAACGGCGGTGGGCAGGGGGGCGTTCATGGCTATACCTGGAATTGCATCCCGTCGCGTGCCACTTCGATACCGCATGCGCGTATCACGGCGTGTTCGGCGGAGTGCGGGTCAAGAATCGGATTGGTGTTGTTGATGTGAATCAGCACCTTGCGTGTCGCATTAGGCAGCGCATCGAGCAGTTGAACCATCCCTGGCAGGCCACGGTGGCCACACTGCGCAAGGTGGCCCATATCGGCCGCCAGGTGGGTCGACAGGCCAAGGTCGATCATCTCCGTGGCGGACCAGAACGTGCCGTCAACCAGAACGAGTCGCGCAGAGCGCATCGCGTCGAGCACAGGTTCCGGTGCGCTCGCGAGACCCGGCGCGTAGAAGACGCGTGCGCCGGTGGCAAGGTCTTCGATCAGCAATGCGATGTTGTCTCCGGGTGCGGCTTCCATGCGACGGGGAGAATAGGGCGGCGCCTTGCTTTCAATCGGCAATGCGGTGAAGCGGATGCCTTCCGCAGGGGCGACCGTGAACGGTTGATCGAGCGTGATCTCGTGACGCTCGACACCACAGTAGTGTTCGAGCAGCGGAACGAGCGGTAACCCGGTGGAGAGATCGTCGAACACCGGAGCGCACGCATACAACGGCAGGGGCGCGGTGCGTTCGCGCAGCATCAGCAGACCGGTGACGTGATCGATCTGTGCATCGATCAGGACCACGGCGGCGATGGCGCTATCGCGGATCGAGCGGCCGGGTTGCAGTTCTGGATTCGCGCGCAATTGGGCGAGCAGGTCCGGCGAGGCGTTGATCAGAATCCAGTCTATGCCGTTCTCGCTCACTGCAATCGACGACTGGGTACGTGGCAACACGTCGCCGATCTGGTAACGGGCCCGGTTGCAGTTCGCACAGTTGCAGTTCCATTGCGGCAGTCCGCCGCCTGCACCTGAACCAAGAATCTTGATCTTCATGAGCCATGCTCCGGGCGCCGTCACGCACGCTCACTCACTGCGAGAGGCGTGCGGCGCTTCATGGTTGCTTCAGCGATTGGCGATGTACATCGTGATTTCAAAACCGAAACGCAGATCGGAATAAGCGGGGGTAGTCCATTGCATGGCTGTCTCCTTAGATACGACATGTGATTGAGGAACCGCATTGAGTAAGCGGTCGTATCGATCGAACGCAAAGTCTGTGCCGGGCGTATAAATCCGTGCTTCCCAGCCACGCCGATCGCGACGCATGTTTTGCATCCCGAACGGATGTGTTATTTGGAATGGATGCAGGGCTTGTTGCGCAAAATCTAACCATCTGCGACCGGTGAAAACTGCAACGCACTGTTCAATTCGAGTACACCGTTGTTGCAAATTGGAGCACTTGTGACACAAGTGCGTCAGGGGGCGTCGTCGGCGTCGCCCACACCTTGCGCCGGTAGCTTGCGATAGATCGTATTGCGCGAGACACCAAGCGCACGGGCGGCGGCCGACACGTTGCCGCCATGCTGCGCGACGGCCTTGGCGATAGCGTTGGCGGCGACGTCTTCCAGCCGCCCGCTTGATAGCGGTACGGTTTCCGTGGTGCCCGCAGGCGCGGCGGCAGCGCTGCGCACGTCGTCGAAGAAGTCGTCAGGCAAATGCTCGCGCCGGAGCTGGCCGTCCTCATCGACCATTGCGGCGGCGGTCCGTAGAAGATTGCCGAGCTGGCGAAAATTGCCGGGCCACGCGCATTGCTCGAACAGCGCCATCACCTCGTCGGCGACACTCAGTCGCTGCCCATCAGCGCTTTCGGATGATGCGGATTGCAGCATCTTCTGGATCACGGCGGACAGATCCGTGCGCTCGCGCAGCGGCGGCAATTTGACCACCAGTCCGTTCAGGCGGTAATACAGGTCTTCGCGAAACCGGTTCTGCACGATCATGTCACGCAGGTCGCGGTGAGTTGCACAAATGATGGCGATATCGACCGGTATCGACTTCGAGGAGCCAAGCGGATTGACGAGGCGCTCCTGCAACACGCGCAGCAACCGCACTTGCAGCGGATAGGGCATGTCGCCGATCTCGTCGAGAAAGAGCGTGCCGCCGTTGGCCTGCAGCAATTTGCCGACGGCTCCTTTGCGTCGCGCACCGGTGAAGGCGCCTTCTTCATAGCCGAACAACTCGGATTCGATCAGCGTTTCCGGTATCGACGCGCAGTTGACCGCAACGAACGCACCCGAGCGGCGCGGCGAGTCGTTGTGGATCGCCTGGGCAAGGAGTTCCTTGCCGGTACCGGTCTCACCGGTGATCAGGATCGGTATGTCCTTGCCGATTACCTTGCGGACTTTGGCGATGACCGCCGCGATCTGCGGGTCGCCGGTGTCCAGATAGCTGAGTCTCGATAGCGCGCTCGCGGCTGGGGGTGGTGACGCCATGCGTTGCGCGGGTCGTGACTCCCGGTGCTCCTCCGGCGGCCAGGCATCATCCGCGCGCGTGGCACGCCGGAATTCGACGTGTGCGCATACCACCGCGCCGTTGCTCAGGTTCAGCGACAGATGCCGGTCCCGGCTGACGCGAAGACGGTCGATCAGCTGCGCGCTGGTGAGGCCGAATAGCGAGGACAGCGTATGCGCGCGCAAGCCGGTGAGCGGCAATCCCAGTTGGAATTGCGCACTACGATTGGCTGACAGGAAGCGGCCATCGCAGGTGAACGCGACGATGCCTTCCATCAAGGTGCCGAGAAATTCGGGCCGGCCGTGAAAGGCAATTTGCAACGTCTCGCGAAAGGTATTGGTAAACAGATGATTCTCGATCATCTGTACGGACATCTTTGCCAGCGCCATGGTGTGCTGGTGATAGCTACGATGATCGCCGGTGACGTCGAGCACGCCAATCAGATCGCCGTACGGATCGAGGATCGGTACGCTGGAGCAGGTGAGAAAGCGATTGGCAGCCAGATAGTGTTGTTCGCCATGCACGACCGTCGGACAGCGCTCGGCGAGCGCCGTGCCGATTGCGTTGGTGCCTTGCCGTTCTTCCGCCCAGTTCGCGCCCGGACGCAGCGCGACTTTCTCGGCCCGCCGGAGAAAATCATCGTCGCCGATCGAGTGAAGAATCAGCCCTTCGGCGTCGGTCAGCACGATCATGCTTTGCGTGTTGACGATCTGCTCGTGCAGCGTTTCCATCACAGGCGTGGCATGCGCGCACAGGACGCGGCTTTGCTCGAGTTTCAATGTGAGCTCGGCCGCCGGCAGCACGTCATAATCCGGCCGCATCGCGGCGCTCAAGCCGAACGTTTCGGAGCGTTCGTGGGATTTCTGAATCGACGGCGTGAGCCAGCCGGCCTCACGAGCCGCCATTGGCGTTACGGCGTGACCGACATCATCGCGCATTGTCTCCTCCTGCTGGTCAGCCCCGGTCGCTTCGCCGGGGTCGTGCTGGTACAACAATAAGCAAGTCCTGCGCCACGTTGGCGGTAATCGCGCGCCGGCAGAGCGTCATCGCCTTTGTGGTTGCGCCGTGGCGGGGCGGTCGATCTACCCGGTTAGCCGCAGCCGCTCAGGCGATGCGAGATTACGCATATTCATCCCGATACGCCAAAGTGGCTTGATTTGCATCAATGCTAGTGAAATGCGCTGCCGCTTCCGCGAAACGTCGGGTTCGCGGCCAGGTACGCCAGCGACAGCGTGTACACCATTGATTCAAATCAATTCACGTGCGAGGAAAGCGCAGATGATGAATTTGTGACTGCCGTCAACCTAGGTGGGGCGCGTCTTCGCGTGGTTCCCGACGAGGTCGGAGTCGTCGCTTGACGCCCGGCATTCCTGCGGAGGTGATCGATGGGAGTCGGCATGCAGATTACGTATCTCGGTTTTGCTGGATCTGCGCGCATCGAAGCCGAGGCTGGCGCGCAGTTAGTGCGCCTCGAACGGTTCAGGGAATACCTTTCCGGCTGCCACCTGGCCGTCGAGGCGATACGCAACGGTCCGTTCCATGGCAAGCCGGCTGGTCTTCTCTATGACGCGCGTCTCGATCTGATTACCCGCACAAATGACCTGATTGCGGTTGAGCACTGCCTCAATGAGGACCCGGGCATAGCGCTCCGCGCGGCATTCGACGCGGCAGAGCGGCGACTCGAACAAACGTTGCGCCGACAGCGCAGTTGATCCGCCATGAGGAGCGAATTCGTAATCGACTTACCAGAGAGGGTGGTCATGGACAAAGATATGCTGGTTGATAGGTAGCGTCGCCGAGCGATTTCTTCGGTTCGCGACCTGCCCGGTGCTGCTGGTTCGCGACGCGATCGTTGCAACCTGAGCGACGCGGAGTTGCCGCCGCGCAGGCGCTTGGGGAGAAAGCCATGATTCGCGCGGAATACCGGATCATCGGCGGTCGAGCAGCGCGAAATAGGGGCATTGCAAAAAATATTCTACCGGCGCTGCGCGAGCATATCGTCGACGATCGGAACAGCAGCGAGAGTAAGAAGTACGACAGCAAGGGGAATGGTCGCCATAAACCCCAGGTGCTTGAAGCCTACGGCGCCTGCCAGGCCACCTGCGAGGAACGACAACAAGAGCGATCCGAGAAGGCGCAGTTTCTGGCGATCTGCGCGAACCGCGCTCCCGGCCGTTGCTCCAACGTTCCAGTAAAAGAACTTGCCGAGTTCGATGCCGATATCCGTCACAAGACCGGTGACGTGCGTTGTGCGTATCTCCGCCTTTGAGATCTTTGTGATCATGGCGTTCTGCAGACCCATCACATAGCACAGAAGACAGACGGTCGCCGGCACGAAAAGGACGCGATGGGTCTCGAGATTTGTGCCAAGCAGGCCAAAGCTGAGGAGCAGCGTAGCCTCGAGCATCAACGGCATCGCGTACAGGCTGTGCAATTGCCGGCGACGCCCCCAGTTGATCAGGATTGCGGACGTGGCGGCCCCGAAAAGGAACGACAACAAGGAACTCAATCCCGCAACGATCGCATTGATTTCGCCGAGCGCGAGGTTGTCGGCGAGCGACGACACAATGCCGGACATGTGGGATGTGTACTGCCCCACAGCGAGGAATCCGCCGGCGTTGGCCGCACCGGCGACGAAAGCTAGCGATCGTCCGAGGCGCAGATTCGCCGCGTCGCTGCGCTCGGGTTTCGTGAATCCTCGAAGATAGTTGATCGGCATGCCGACATTTTATCCGTATGCGCGGCACCGCGCGATGGCCGCCGCTTGCTTCCAGGCGCCGCGGAGTCCCTCGGCGACAGTCACGGTCACGTCGACCTCCTGAATGATGGTTCCCACTGGCAGCACCATGCCCATCGAATTGGCGCTGAACCAGCCGGCGTTGATCATGTTGAGCAGCCAGGTCGTCAAGGCAAAACCGGCGAGGCCGAGTGCAGCGGGATTAGGGGCTTTGATATTCATGATGAAGTCCTCAAGCAAACAGAAATAGACGCCGATTGCGCGGCTGTCGTGAAGACTGGCGCCGCGCAATCGTCACATCGCAATCGAAAGGCGGACCGCTCAGATCGAATCGGCGAACTGGGAAATCACGGCCGGATTGTCAACAGTCGACGTGTCTTGTGAAATCGCTTCGCCTTTCGCGACTGAGCGCAACAACCGGCGCACGACCTTGCCGGAGCGCGTCTTGGGCATTGCGTCGCCAAACCGGAGTATCGGCAGCGTGCACGATCCCGCCGCGAGCGGGGTAGCGCCTGGCAACGGCGAGATCATGTGGCCGCCTGTCTCGGTCTGCCCACTTGATTCACATCAAGAGATGAACTGCGCCGCGCACTGGTCACCTTTCTTCTGATCAGCCTTTGACCGTGCCGCCCGCCGGAGCCGGTGTATCTGATGACCCCGCGCGCTCACTCGGTTCGAGCCGCAAAGCGCCCCAGCCGATCGGCGCAAACACGTGACCGCCCGCGAGTTCGATCTGCTCCACAAATGACTCGAGCGTGACGCCCGCCATGATATGAATCGGTGCATTGCCGACAAAACTTTGCGTACGCAGCCATGGCATCTCGCCGCGATTGATTTCGTTGACGCTGCGCTCCTTACCGTCGTAGCCGAGATCGGGCGTATACAGCGGACCATCGAAGGCGACGGTCAGGATCTGCTCGGGACTATCGGTATAAGGGGCGCCAGCGTGCTGTTCATAAGGCACGCGTTCCCAGCCGTCGCCCCATTGCTGGTCGAGCGTCAAACGCGTGAAATAGGCCCAGGGCGCGCGCACGAAGCAGAGTCCGTACGCATCGCGCGCCGTCCAGATTGGCAGTCATTCCCACAGTAGCACCTCATCCTGGTGGTAGTGTCGACAACGCTCACGGGTTGTCGTCGGCGGCGAAGATTCCGGCTTCCGGCTCCGCGCTTTCATTGTCGACACATTGCACGTGCCAATGGCCCGTCTTCAGCGATCTGCCCGCATCCGGGCACCATTGCGCGCGTCCGGTTTCGCCCTCGATGGCCCAGACGTGCCGTTCAGATCGAGCCCTTCGAGTACGCAGCAGGGCGTCGAATCGTTCGGCCCGCACACGAGCGTGTTGCCGCAATCGACGTGCAAGGCGCCCCATTCCGGCAGTTCGAGCCCCATATGACCCTCGCGTGACCATTGACGTGTTTCATTGTCGAGCCACAGGATGGCGAATGCCATCGGATTGACACGGCCGAACGTGTCGAGGTGGATGGTGAGGCGCATGAGGTTCTCCGTACATTCCACGAACTTGTGCAAACGAACTGGGTGGCTATTGACTCAAAACCCACTGGATCAATGTGTGGGCGTTTTCGGGCGTCAACGGGCCGCCGCGATCCGCTGGCAGCGGCATTGCCATGTCGCCCCAGTGGGCCTTGCCGCCGAGTCGCAGCTTGTGCTCGAGCATCACGCCGGCGTTTGGCACGTCGCGATAACGGTCCGCAATCTGCTGAAACGACGGGGCGAGAAAAGGCGCGTCCCGGGTATGGCAGAACATGCAATGCTGTTGATCGACGAGTGCCGTCGGTTCGGACTGGGCAAGCGCTGCGCCGCTTGCTGCCAGCAACAGCGCAAGTGTGCTTGCAGTGAGATCGTGCAGGTGAGGGGCATTCACGAGACACACTCCAGAACAGGTTCTGAGTTAAGTGTAGGGTCGGTGTCGCCTTCGCGATTGACTCATATCAAGCCAGATGTTTCATGGCAGCCTCATACGAGCCTGGCGAAATTAGGTAATGCAAGCCAGGACAGCGAGTGCACAAGATCATCGTGCACTGCTGCCATATTCGATGATTGACTCAAATCAACCCCCTTTCTCATGCGCGCAGACGTTCGCTTTCCGGCGCCCAGCCGAAGAGGTCACTTGACCTGAATCAAGCCTGATCGCCGGCGAAAACATGTCGACGCGCAAATGGCGCCTATCCTGTTCACAGACGAGTGCCACGCGTGGCGGCACTCTCTTCGCCTTGCCGCGCGGGCGTTGCGGTCGCTCGCATGATGACGCCTTAAGAGCCACGCCCATCTTCAGGCTGCGGTCATGAATATTCATTTTCCCCAGGAACATCCGGAATATTGCGCTCGCGATCTGGTCATCGCCTTTCCGGCAGCGATCGACCGCGTGCGGGTTCAGTGCGCGATTACCGCGGAGGCGCTCGAAGATCACTTTGGCGCAGCGTCGTTACGCGAAGACGACCTGCTCGCCGCGTTCGATACGCACCGTTATGCGATCGAACAGGCAGCGCGGCGTTTACTGGACGAAGTGGGCGCCAGGCCGGTCATGCTGCACAGCGGCTACTTCCGCTTTTGCGACTGAAGCGGTCGTCGGTGGGCCGCTTCGTTCCTACGACACGACTTCGGCAAGCGGACGCCGCGGCGAATGAGGAGTTTGCCGACCGCGGCCGATACGCAGCAGCAATTGCGGTACACCGTCCAGATTCAGCGCGGCACGCAATGTGTCGCGCAGCGAAGCCACTTCGATCGGCTGATTCAGATAGGACGCCGTGATGCCCTCGTCCGCGGCGGTAAGCAGCACCCGTTCAAGCGCCTGACCTGCCGCCAGCCACGCTGCGGCATCGTCCGCTCCGGTGGCGATACACAGCAGTAACGGCGAGCCGGTGACCAGCGTGTGATGGGCGGCCGCCATGCCGCCACCCTGGTCGAACGTGCGAATCACCGAACCTACCAGGGGCACCGCGAGATCGAGCAGGACGCGCATGCCCTGCGACAACGCAGGCATGCCATCCTGACTGCGTTTCGGATGGATCCAGCTCGCGAGTTCGCGCCTGAAGCGCGGATCCTTGAATTGCGTCTGATCGGCTTCAGCGATCAGCGTGGCCAAGCGCTCGCGGATGACCGTGTTTCCGGCGCAGACAATATCCGCGCCCTCGGCGGTGCCCGCTTCCTCGCGCCGCAACTGGAGTTCGACCGGGATGGGCTCGTCAGCGAAGGTTTCACGGGTCGTGACGCGTCGCGGCATTGCGTCGAATAGCGGTGGAAGGCTGGTGTCGCAACGGCCGTCGCGCAAGATCCGCAGATGCGCCAGCACGTCCACGTCGGCTGGCGAGGGAAACAGCGTAATCGCGTAGGCAAGACCGAAGTGGCTTAGCGCAACCCGGAGATTGAAAAGCGCCGCGCCACAGCTGATGATCAGCTCGCGGTCAAAGGGATCGACCATCGGCAGCGCGCGCAAACGGTCCGCGCACAGCGTGATGCAGTCACCGTCGACGATGAAATGCCAAGGCTGCGTATTATGGTTGGATGGCGCCAGGACCGCGTATCGCAGTGCAAACCGCAGTTTTTCCTCGATGCCGGCATTCGGGTCGATTTGATGTTCGTCGATGGACCACGCCGTGTACTGGGGAAGTGCGTTCATTCAGGGCCTCTTGCGCATTTTCCGGATCGCTGACGAGCCGTGCATGCGCTGCCGGTTGTCGGATCACGTCGTTAAGCCATCGTGTCAGATGGCCTTACGCGTGGCTTGACTCAGATCAAACGCTGGTGGTCATATTGCAGTGAAATGAATGCCGGAACTAACGCGGCGCCTGTCAGGCCCGCTCCCGCGGTTCCGCGGTGCGATCTTGGAGAACACAATGCGCGCAATGGTATTCGACGGTAGCGAATCGCGGCTGAACGACATGCAGGTTCCGGAACCGATACCCGCCGCCGGCGAAGTGTTGGTCGACATTCTCGCATGCGGTGTCTGCCGGACCGATCTGCATCTGATCGATCACGAACTGCCGCATCCGAAACAGCCGGTGATTCCAGGGCATGAAATCGTCGGCACGGTCGCGGCGCTCGGCGCGGACGTCACGGGCTTCGCGATCGGCGATCGCGTCGGTGTGCCGTGGGTCGGGCGCACGTGCGGACACTGTCGCTATTGTTTGAGCGCGCGCGAGAACCTGTGCGACGACCCGGGCTTCACCGGCTATACGCTCGACGGCGGCTATGCGGAACGGACAGTCGCCGATAGCCGGTATTGTTTTCATCTGCCGGCGCAATATTCCGACATCGAAGCGGCTCCGCTCCTGTGCGCGGGGCTGATTGGCTATCGCACGCTCAGTATGGCGGGCGACGCACAGCGCATCGGGATTTACGGATTCGGCGCGGCCGCGCATATCGTCGCGCAGATTGCACGCCATCAGGGAAGGTCGGTGTATGCGTTCACGCGCCCCGGCGATACTGCCGCCCAGCAATTGGCGCTGCGCTTGGGCGCCGTCTGGGCCGGCAACAGCGATGAAGCGCCGCCGGACGAACTCGATGCTGCCTTGCTGTTCGCCCCAGTGGGCGCGCTGGTGCCGGTCGCGCTAAAGGCTGTTGCGAAGGGCGGGGTGGTCGTGTGCGGCGGCATTCACATGAGCGACATTCCGTCATTCCCCTATGCGTTCCTGTGGGGCGAGCGGCGCGTGGTATCGGTAGCGAATCTCACGCGTGAGGACGGCGCTGCTTTCATGTGGGTAGCTGCACAAACGCGGCTCGAAATCGAAACAACGACCTATGCACTAGGCGATGCCAATCAGGCGCTCAGCGATCTGCGCGATGGGAAACTGACGGGTGCGGCGGTGCTGTCGATCCGCTAAAACGCCGGATCCGCAGGCACGAAAAAGAGGCGGCAAACGGCGCCGCCTGAACACGCCTCCTCTTTCGAGGGATCGCCGATAAAACCCCGTGCCGCCTGAAGCTACGGCGCAGCACGCCATGCATCTCATCTCTGGGACTAGACGCGCGCGAGGCCTTCGAGGTCGAGAATCCTGATCTGCTTGCCATGCGTATCGACAAGACCGTCTTTCTGAAATTTCGAAAACATGCGGCTGACGGTTTCGAGTTTCATCCCGAGGTAGCTGCCGATCTCCTCGCGTGTCATGCGCAAAATGAATTCCGCCGGCGAATAGCCGCGTGTCTTGAGCCTTCCAGACAGGTTCAGCAGGAATGCAGCGACCCGCTGGTCGGCGGACATCGTGCCGAGCAGCATCATGAGGGTCGCCTCGCGAACGATTTCGCCGCCCATCAGACGATGGACGTGCTGCTGCACCACCTTCACCTCGCGGCACATAACTTCAAGCAGATGGAACGGGATGATGCAGACCTTGCTGTCCTCGAGGGCGATCGCGTCGCAACTGTGCCGGCCCGAGCAGACGCCGTCGAGACCGAGCGAATCGCCGGCCAGCTGGAAGCCGGTAACCTGTTCGCGACCGTCGCGATGCATGACGACGGTCTTGAATGAGCCGGCGCGGACCGCATAGATGCTCTGGAAGGAATCGTTGGCGCGATATAGCGATTCACCGTGTTTAATCGTGTGGGAAACGCAGATCAGCGACTCCAGGCGCTCCAGTTCGGCTGACGTCAAGCCTTGTGGCATGCAGATCGAGCGCATCGTGCAGCTTGAACAGCGCGCGGCGCGGCGAGCCGGGACTGACGCTGTGAGCGCGGGATTGCCTGAAGCCGGCCGCGAGACACGCTGGAGCGGCATGATTTCGGAGTATTCGGCGACATCAGACATGGTGTGTTCCTATGTAATCGAGTAATTGAGGCCACGCGCGCAACGCTCGTGGGCAATCCGCGTGATCGTGTTGCATGCAAGATCGAACTCGCTCGTCTTGTCGAAGAAGTACTGCGCGCCGGCCGCGAGGCACGCCTGCCTGAACCACGCACTTGAGTGATTCGTCAGGACGATCGCGATCACCGAAGACATGCCCTGCGCGAGGCCATGCAGCAGTTCCATAGCGGTGCCGCCGGTCAGGCGTAAATCCACGACCACAACGTCGGCTCCGGTGGTGCCGATACCGGTGAGCGCGGCACCTGATTCCTCGGCTTCGCCGACAATCTCGACACCGTTGATTGCGCCGAAGCGCGCCGCCATCCGTTGTCTGATCGGAATCGCGTCTTCAACGAGGAAGACGCGCAGTGCTTGCTGGTTCGGGCTTGAGTTCATGGCTCGAAGTATCGGCCGCTCCATCTCAAAAAAAAATCGGCGGCGAACGAACTTCGTGTAGGCGAGCGCGAAGGCGTGTAGGGAGTTTCCTACACGCGGCGAATGCAAAGGTGGATATAGTCGCGCGACCGGAGAATTGATGTGAGGATGGGATCTAGCCCGACGGCCGGTGCGCCGCCGGACTAGATTTCGTCGTCTTCGCCGAGCAGCTTGTGGCGCAGCGCGTAACGCACCAGCGCGGCTTCGTGCGGCATCTGCATTTTTTCGAGGATGCGCGTTTTATAAGTGCTCACCGTCTTGCTGCTGACACACAATTCAGCGGCGATTTCGGTGATGGTTTGCCCTGCGGCGATGCGGCGCAGCACATCGAACTCGCGGTCGGACAAGCGTTGATGGGGCAACGTGTCGGCGGGTTCGTTCAGGCTTTGCGCAAAACGCTCGGCCATCGCGAGACTCACATAGACACCCCCGGATGCGACTTTGGTGACTGCGGCCACCAGTTCGGCACTCGCGCTTTCCTTGGTTAGATACCCTGACGCGCCCGCTTTGAAAGCGCGTACCGCATACTGCTGCTCCGCATGCATGGTGAGCACGAGAATCCGCAGCGCGGGTTTTTCGTCCTTGATCTGTCTGATCAGCTCAACGCCGTTTCGTCCTGGCATCGACAGATCTAGCACGAGCACGTCCGCAGCGCTCGAGCGGATCAGCGCAATCGTGCTGACACCGTCATTGGCCTCGCCAACCACCTCGAAGCCGCTTGCGCCTTGCAGGATATGCCGCAGGCCATCACGCACCAGAGCGTGATCGTCGGCTAACAGCACTCGCATCATGTTTGCATCTCCTGCTGTTGCACCGCCGAGACTGGAAAGGTCACGGTCAACTTAAAGCCCTTGCCACTGGAAGTGTGGATTTCGACTGTGCCGCCCAGCATGTGCGCACGCTCGCGGATACCGAGCAAACCAAACGATTTCTCGGTGGAGGGGGCGGTGTGGCTCGAACCCTGACCGTTGTCCGCAATTTGCACGACGCACACGCCGCCCTCGACATGCACCGTCAGCGTGACGAGCGTCGCTTCCGCATGACGGGCGACATTGGTCAGCGCTTCCTGCACGATGCGAAATAGCGTCGTCGCGCCTGCCGACGTAAAGCAGGTGTCGCCGACTTCGATCCAGCGCTCCACATCGATGCCGTAGCGGTTGGTAAAGTCGTTGGCGAGCCATTCGATTGCGGGAATCAGGCCGAGATCGTCGAGCATGACCGGACGCAGGTCGGCAGCGATACGGCGCACGGAGGCCACCGTCGCATCGATCAACCGGCGCATCCCCCGCAATTGCTGCAGCAGGCGCGGGTCGGCGGTGTTTTCAAGCTCCTGTTCGACCGACGAAATGTCCATCTTGAGGGCGGTCAATTGCTGCCCGAGGTCGTCGTGCAGTTCACGTGCGATGCGGGTTTTTTCTTCCTCACGAACTTTCTGCAGATTCGCCGAGAGTTCGCGCAACTCCTCGCGCGTTTGACGCTGCGCATTTTCCGCTTTGACCCGCTCGGTGATGTCACGCAGCATGACCGTGTATAGCTTGCCATCGCCGTCGCGGATCTGCGAGATCGACGCTTCAATAGGAAACTCTTCGCCGTTGTTCCGCAAGCCGAACAGCACACGCTGCTTGCCCATTTGCCGGTCGGAAACGCCGGTCACGCCGAACTGTTCGACGTGCCGCTCGTGCCCTGCGCGAAAGCGCTCGGGAATGAAGCGCGAGAGCGAGGCGCCGACCGCTTCCATCGCGGTGCATCCAAAAACCTGTTCAGCCATTGGATTGAAGATGACGATGTTCTGCCGTTCGTCGACGGTGATGATGGCTTCCATCGATGACCGGATGATCCCCATCATGCGTGCTTCGTTCAGGTTTAACTGGCTGCGCGCTTCGCTCGTCGTGGCAGATCCGACACCGCGTTCGCAGGCGATCAGGAAAGCAATGGCGCCGAACAGGCATGCCGCCGCGATGCCGGCGATCAGCACCGCGGTTTCTGCAAATGCGTCCTCGGCTCGCAGAGAGCGGCTGCTCGCCGTATAGGACAGCGTGAGAGGTTCACCGCCGACACGCAGGGTCGCGGTTTTACGCATGACGGGCGCGCGCTCCGCGGGATCGTCGTCCCCGGCGGCGGACGAATAAAGCAGCGTAGCGGGGGTTCCGCTCAATACCTGCAAGTCGATGCTTCGTTGTCGCGCGAGGGCGTTATCGAACACACGGCCGCTGTCCAGCGCCGCCACCAGCAGTCGCTTGATGCCCGCGCGCCGCGCCTGTGGTGTGGGCGGCAACCCGCCGTCCGAATACACTGGAAAATAGATGTAAAGACGCGGACGGGTGTTCGAACCGATGTCGCCGAATGGCGCAGCACCAGCGTTGAGCGCGCTTGCTCCTGTGTCGATGGCTCGCAGCAATGCCTTACGGCTCGCGGGAGCACCAGCCAGGTCGTAGCCGACTGGCATCGCATCCGCAGTGGCCGGCGCCATCTGCGTTACCGGCGCGACGGGTTGCGTCGTGGCGGCCACGTTACCGGCGTCGCCGGTCAGGCGAGCGACACCGTCGGCGTCCACGTCTGCGTAGCCAAGCGCGCGCACGACGGATGACGTTTCGTCCAGATCGAGCTGCGCGACATATAGGTGCCAGGCATCCGCATTGACCGCAGGCGCGACGGCGAGCAAGCCGCGCGCGCCGCGCAGCAACGATTCTCCGGTGACGAATTCGCGCTGCAGATCAGCGGTGATTTGCGCAGTGCGCTGATCGAAGCGGCTGTTGGCGGCGCGTAGTGACTGCTCGCCGACCCAGCGCCACGCGCCGAGCGCAGCCACAAGAACGACAGCAAATGTGACCGCCGCGACAAGCACGGGACGCCGCTCAGGTGGGACAACACGCGTGGGCGAAAGCGATTTTTTGGCGAAGGGCGTCTTACCGCGAAAGAGCATGTGCGCCTCATTGGATAGTGGGCAATCCGCAGCGCTGGCTGATGGCGCAGGCGCGGATCGGGGAACGTCACTATGATTTTCTTTGTTTGCGACCAACCGGTATAACGCGTGCGTTGCCTATTGTGCGCGATCCGCACGGATCGTGCCAGCATGCCGCGAATTCACCATGGGAGTCGCGCCGTACACGAAGGTGGGCAGGCAGCAAGCCGTCGGCACTTGATGATCGCCAAGCATATTCCGCGCTGCGAACCGCAGACTGAAAGTTCGTCGCCGCCCAAATAGCCGTGGCCGTTCAGGACAGCGGCGAATTCAAGGAGAAGGTCATGTACAAACGTGTAGCAGAAGAATGTGAAGCCGATCTCGTTGTAATGGGCACGCATGGGCGGCGAGGCATCGGCCGGCTGTTTCTCGGCAGTGTCGCCGAGGCGTTTGTGCGGCGTGCGGAGATGCCCGTTCTACTGGTTCCGCGCGAACGTGATGCGGACGAAATACCGTCGAACCTATAATTGTGCGGTGGTGCGCCGGGGGAACCGAGGCTCCCAAAAAGTAGCGCCCTGAAAACCGGGCGCTTTAATTTGCGCGAGGGTTTTTTTCGCGCAATTCCTGAATTGTCAGATCAGTGCGACATCAGCACCGGCACGGTCATCGATTCAAGCATGGTCCGTGTGACGCCGCCGAGCAGCAGTTCCTGTGCGCGTGCATGCCCGTATGCGCCCATCACCAGCAGATCGATATGACGATCGGCCACCATGTTCAGCAGCATCGCGCCTGTAGGGACGCCGGCCACCTTGGGCACGGCCGAAAATCCCGCCTGGATGTTGTGCCGTTCGAGCCGCGCGGCGACCTCGATGCCGGCTGGCGCTTCGCTACCCTCGTGTCGCTGCACGGTCATCAAGGTGACGAATTTCGCACGTTTGATCACCGGTAAGGCATCGGCCATGGCCCTGGCGCTTTCGCGGCTGCCGTCCCACGCGATCAGCACGTTTTCGGCGAACGAACGGATAGTCCCGGCATAGGGCAGCACAATGCCGGGGCGGCCCGAGCTCATCAGCACGTCCTCGACAAAGTGGCGTGCAATGTAGGATGAAGGGTCGTCCGGATCGTATTGGCCGAGAATCAGGAGGTCGGCGTGGCGCGCGTGCAGGACCGCCGTTTCCACAGCCGGTCCTGTCGGCGCCCGCCATTCCACGCTGCGCCCGGCTCGTTCGGCCGCCGCCAGGAAGCGCGCTTGCGCGCCTTTGAGGTTGTTATCGCGCTGCGCCTCGCGAGTCGCGACCCACGGGCGTTCGCCGTGAAGAAACATCGGCTGCGTTAGATCCTGACAAACCATGTACAGTCCGATCAGATGCGCGTCGTGCCGGCTGGCCATTTCAAACGCGAATTCGATTCGCGCAGCGCTATGGGTGCTGTCGTCGAGATGCACCAGCAGGGTTTTGCAGGTCATGACGGCTCCTTGATGGATTCTGTTGCTTGTGCGCCGCTTGTCACGGGTTTGCCGCCGTGCGCCGAGATCATCAGCACCGGGCACTGCGCAATGCGCAGAAAACGTTCGGCGACACTGCCGAGCACCAACCGCCGGAAACCCCGCCGCCCGTGCGTGCCCATCACCACCACGTCGGCCTTGAATTCGCTTGCCGCGCGCAGTATGCAATGGGCAATGTCGTTGCCCGCCAGGTCGGTTTCGACGATGCGCGGCGTGCCCTGCACGCCGGCTCGCTTCATGCTCGCGACAGCGTCGTCCATCACATGTCTGCCTTGCTCCAATAGTGCATTGCGGGCATGGGTCAGGTCGGAACCGGGCAAGTCATATACCAGCAACGGGACGTCCACGACAAAAAGGGGCTGCAGTTTTGCGCCGGCGTCGTGCGCGAACTGCAACGCTGCGTCGAGGGCGCGCGTGGACGTTTCACTGCCCTCGACGGCGACCAGAATCTGCTGATACATGGCGAACTCTCCTGAATGGAACTGACCCGGTGCTTCCGTTCATCAATGCGACATCAGTACCGGCACGGTCATCGATTGCAGGATCGTGCGGGTCGCTCCGCCCATCACCAGCTCCTGCCAGCGAGCATGGCCATAGCCGCCCATCACGAGCAGATCCGCACCGATCCCGGACGCCTGCGACAGCAGCGCGTCGCCGATCGACGCGCCAGTGCCGGCTTCGATCTCCTTGACCTCGACGTTGACGCCATGCCGGGCGATGAGCGTCGCGATGTCCGCGCCCGGAATGCGTGGGCGCGGCTCGCCACGCGCGCCGTTGACGGTGACGACCGTGGTGGTTTTCGCCGCGCGCATGAACGGCAGCGCATCGTGGACCGCGCGGGTGGCTTCGCGGCTGCCGTCCCAGCAGACCATCACGTGTGTGCCGGGCGACGTGACGCTACTGGCGTAAGGCATCAGCAACACGGGACGGCCCGAGGACATGATCAGGTTTTCAGGAAAATAGTCGCCGACATACGACTCCGGATCGTTCGGGTCGTCCTGGCCGGCGATGATCAGATCGGCGCACCGGCCGCGATACGGCACGGCGAGGTTTGCCGGGGCCTCGACGGCAATCCACTCGCCGGCGACCTGCGCGCGGCTCAACTCCGCATGAAAGAGCCGCTCGAGCGCGCCGCGGCGTTCCGCGCGCAACTGCTCGTGCGTGCCGTAGTATTCGGCGGTTCCGGCCATCACGTAGAGCGAGCGCGGATCGGGCGTGAACACCGCAAACACGCCAGTCAGATGGGCACCGAACTGCCTGGCGAGCCGCAGCGCGAGTTCGAACCGGGGATGCGCGTGCTGACTCATATCCAGATGGACGACGATGGTCTTGTAGGTCATTGCAACGCTCCAGAAGTGGACGAGTGGCGCATGAACGCGTGATCTGAGTCTATGAGTTGGGTGGCCGGCGACGTTGATTCAGATCAACGGTGCGCTAGCGCCCGATTAGCGCCCGATACTTGATCTGCGTTGCGCCGAGCGCAATCCGCTGTCAGGCCACCACGTGAAAGCCCGCGTCCGTGTAAACCGTCGAGCCGGTCAGCGTCATGCCTGCCTCGCTCGCGAGCACGGCAGCGATCCGGCCGATTTCCTCGATCGTGACGAGGTGCTGTGCCGGCGTTCGCGCGCGGACCTCATCGAGCAATCCGTCGAAGTGGTCGATACCCGACGCGGCACGTGTTTTCACCGCGCCGGCGGAGATCGCGTGGACATGAATGCGGCGCGCGGCCAGATCGGCGGCCAGATAGCGGACGCTCGACTCGAGCGCCGCCTTCGCCGGTCCCATCACGTTGTAGTGATCGACTGCGCGCTCGGCGCCATAAAAACTCACGGTCATCAGGCTGCCACCGCCGGACATCAGCGGTAGCGCGAGCTTCGTCATGCGGATAAACGAGTGGCACGACACATCCATCGCGAGTGCGAAGCCGTCGGCGGAGCAATCGACGAGGCTCGCGTGCAGGTCGTCGCCGGGCGCGAACGCGATCGAATGAAGTACAAAATCAAGTCGTCCCCAATCGTTCGAGATATGCTCGAACACCGCTTCCAGTTGCCCGGCAACACGTACGTCGCAAGGCATCACAATTGCGGCCTCGAGCGCCTCGGCGACCGGCCGGACAAAAGGTTCGGCCTTTTCGTTCAGGTAGGTCACGGCCAGTTCCGCGCCGGCCTCGCGAAACGACGCCGCGCGGCCGGCGGCGATACTGTGCTCGTTGGCAATGCCGACAACGAGTCCGCGCTTGCCCGACAGATCGATGATTGGCTTCATGACTTGATCTCCTCCCGGTGGTGCACCGCGACAGCCTCATCGGCGATGATCTGCTCCTCGTCGGTGGGCAGCACGAGAACGGTGACCCGGCTGCACGCGCTGCTGATGACGCGGGCATTGCTGCCGTTGGCGTGCGGGTCGAGATCGACGCCGAGCCATGCAAGCCGCTCGCATATCGCGGCGCGTACTTCAGGCTGGTGTTCGCCGATGCCGGCCGTGAACACGAAACTGTCCAGACCGCCCAGCGTGGCGGCAAGCCGCGCCGTCTCGCCGGCAATGCGGAACGTAAAGAGATCGCGTGCTTCGCGAGCCTCGGGACGCTCGCTCGCGAGCAGTTCACGACTGTCCGCACTGATACCGGAAACGCCGAGCAGGCCGGACTGCTCATACAGCATCGTCTCGACTTTCTTGACGTCGAGGGCCTTTTGGTCGAGCAGATGGAGCACGACACCGGCATCGAGCACGCCGCAGCGGGTCGACATCGGGATGCCGTCGAGCGTCGAAAAGCCCATGCTGGAGTCGCGACTCATCCCCGCCTCTAACGCACACAGACTTGCGCCGCTGCCCAGGTGCGCGGCGATGACCTTGCCGCGCGCGCGGCGCGGGAACTGACGCGCGAACTCGCCAATGACGAACTGATAGGAGAGACCGTGAAAGCCGTAGCGCTTGATGCCCTGGTCGAAGAGCGGGCGCGGAATCGCAAAGCGCCGTACGAGATCGGTCTGGGTGCGGTGAAATGCCGTGTCGAACGACGCCGTCTGCAGAAGATACGGCCGCAGATGCCGGATGGCCCGGATGAGTCGCACGCTCTGCGGCTGGTGCAGTGGGGCGAGCGGCACGAGCGCGGCGATGGCCGCGAGCGTTGCGTCGTCGATCGCCGCGGGCCCGGCAAAACGATCGCCGCCGTGCACCACGCGATGGCCGACGCAAACCAGATCGTCGAGAGGAAAGTGCGCAGCGAACCGTCCGAGCGTCTCGTCGAGGACTTCGTGAAGGTCGTCGGTGACGGCCGCTTTGAGCGGAATGTCGTTCGCCCCGTCGCCGTGGACGAGATGAAGGCGCAACGGCTGATGCCGCAAATCGATTAAGCCATGACCGATTCTCGACGCCGCGCTGTCCAGTACGCTGTATAAGCCGATCTTGATGGTTGATGAGCCGGGATTGACCGTCAGCAGGGGTGGGGCGATCACGGTCGCCGTGCCTAGCAACACCACGTCGGCCGCCTGACTCGTGCAACAGGTGTCGAGCCGGACGATCCGCTTGTCGCAAAGCTACCGGCAGGTTCGTCAGGATGAGATCACGGCCGATATCGTGGAGCTCGCGGCGGGCGCCGTGGCAGGCGTCTGAACGTACAACCGTGCCGCGCGGTTCCAACAGGACGCGGCACGGTGACCACTAGCGGTCACCGAACGTCGAAAACGCCTTGTACACGATTCGCGGATCATGCTGGCCTTTGTAGACATCCGGTGCTGCAAGATCGAGCCCGAGCAGCGCGTACACCGCATTCTGCGCGGAGCGTACCGAGTATTCGACGGTGAAGACGACATCGTTGGGCAACTCGCAGAACTGTCCCGTGAACGCCAGATTTTGCCAGCCGTCCGGCACCACGTGCGGCCGGTCGCCTTTGCTGCGCCGCAGGAACTGGCTCGTGATGAATGGCATCATGCATGGAATGCAGTTGGCGTGCTCGAGAATGCGGGATGCCTCTGCGTCGATCCGCAAGTGGCCAAGGATTTCGGTCAGAATTTCGCGGCCGGTACATGCCGACATCGGCTTCCCCACGAAATCGCCGGGCTGGTCGACCCGCAAGCCGTAGCCCCACAGCACCTGCACGTCCGCGGGTTGGCCGATGAAATGCGGCTGATGCGGCACCACGATAGAGGCAAGCCAGCTCGACTCCGCAAACGTAATCAGGCCGCCTTCACCTGGCGTATTTCCCGTCATGTCGCGGATCAGCCGGAACAGCGTCGGGTCGCGCAACGTCACCGTGAACGACAGCCACTTCGACTCGTCGATATGATCCGCGAAAACGGAAGGGTGGCCGAACTCGGGGCGGCCCGCTGCGATCGTCTTCCACAGGTGCCAGGCGCCCGTGCTGTCGACAGTATTCAAAGGCGCCGGGTGATCCATGCCGCCCAGGCTGGAGCTGGCGGTCATCGATCCGAGCGTGACGATGACCTTGTCTGCCGCTCCGACCGGTATCTCGAGGCGCCGACGCGCGGTTTCGCAAACGATGCCGCGGACCCGGTTTTCCACGCCAGTTTCGTCGACCAACAGATCGGTGATCCGGGTGTTCGGCTGGAACGCAACGCCGTGGTCATCCAGCCAGCGGCGCAGCGGCCGGACCATCGAGTCGTACTGGTTATAGACGGTGCGCATGATGCCGTGCAGCTGGTTGAATCCGGAGGACATATGCGCGAAGCGCAGCAGATAGCGCCGGAATTCGACCACGCTATGCCACGGCTGGAAAGCAAACGTCGTACACCACATCAACCAGAAATTGGTCTCGAAGAAAGACGAATCGAAGTGATCGGAAATCCGGCTGTTACCGAGCATGATTTCGGGTTCGATCGACAGACGGCCCAGCGTCAGCAGGTGGTGTTCATCCAGTCCGTAAGCGGGAGAATCCTCGCGTTTGCCGTTCCTGAGGAGCCGCGACCTTGACGAGGTTCTGATGGTTTCGTTCCAGTCGAAGATCTCCTGTGTCACGCTTTTGCTGCCGTTCAGAGCCGGTATCGACGAGAACAGGTCATAGGTGCACAGATACTTGCTTTCGAGCATGCGGCCGCCGCGCACGACGTAGCCGCTTTCCGCAGAACCCGAACCGTCGAGGCTGCCGCCCGGCTTGTCGAGCGCTTCCAGAATGGTGATGTCACAGCCGCGCACATGCCCATCGCGGATCAGGAAGGCAGCCGCAGCTAACGAAGCGATGCCGCCGCCGACGAGGTAGAACTTGGCGTCCTCTGCGTGGTTGCGGTCAACTTCAGCGGTAAGGGATCGTTCGGGAAGCTGATCAGAGTTTTGCACGTCGATATTCCTTTTCATGTTCGTCGCCATCCGAATGCAACCGGGCCGCCCGGAGGCGCACGGCAGATGTTGATCCACCATACCCGCGGCGCCGGCGTACCGATTGAGTTGGATCAAGCACCGATCACGAGCACGCGCGCTTGATTGCCCCGATATCGCGCGATCGGGTTCATGCTCTGCTGCGGCCAATTGCCGGCTCGGATTCGGCATATCTCGTAACTTCATGATCCGTGTCAAAGCCGGCCGGGGTCGCGCCCATACGATGGCTCAGCAGGTCGCGTTATCCCGCTTACCGAAGCGGCGGCTTAGTGAACAGACGCTGGCCGGGATCAGCATTGCAATTCAGCGTCGTAACCTCGGATGCGGTGGCGAAATGAACGATAGTGTTCGCATAGCCGGCCTGGGCGGTGTCGATCCGCGTGACAACGCACGGGCTGTGCGCACATGGCGTTGGCTCCAGTGGGTGCTGTTCGGCTTCAGCCTGCTCGCCATTCCCGCCTTTTATTTCGAACTGGCCGTTGGCTCGCCTTCGCTTCATCAGGCGGGCCGGGCGCTATACGTATGCATGGTGGCCGGTTTCGTTGCTTCTCTGGGCTGGATGACGCATCTGAGCCGCAAACCCAGGCGGTTTCTCATGCGAAACCGCTGCGACGTTCTGATCGCGGCCGGCGCGGGGGCCAGTGTCGCGTGGGGCGTCTCCACCTGGTCGTCATTCGAGTGGGTTCTGCGCATGCTGTTCATGGGGCTGGTGGCGGTGCGAATAGCGGTATCGCTGCGCGGATTCTTCTCGCCCAACCGATTGCTTCTGTTGCTCGCAGCGGCCGCAGCCCTGCTTGCGTCGGCGGGCGCCGGGTTTTACTGGCTCGAACCAAGCGTGCATACCTATGCCGAGGGTGTCTGGCTCGCGTTCGAAAGCAGCGCGACAGTCGGGTACGGAGACATGGCGCCGACGACCCCGGCATCGCGCGTCTTTGCCGCTTTCGTCGTATTGCTCGGCTACGGTCTGCTATCGCTCGTGTTCGCCAGCATTGCAGCCATCTTCGTCGAACAGGAAGAACGTCTGCTGCGCCGTGAGATGCATCGCGACATCAAGACGTTGCAAGCGGAAATCGCTTCGCTGCGAAGAGAAGTATGCAGCCTGGGCGTCAAAGTGCATGTCGATGAAGATTCCGTCGGACAAGATCGGCCTTCCGGTGCGCGCGACTGATCCATGTGTGCCAGTCCAGCGCGCAGCTAGCCAATGCCTTGACACAAGTCAATTGCCTCATGCCGTTCGCGCCGATGATTCAATCATGCCGCCAGTCGTACGCCGCTACCGCGGAGACCTGACTGCGCAGGGAGAAGAGCTCGACCGCCCACGCACATCCTGCGAATGAATCTGAAGTTCCACAAAAAACGCTGGAATCGGCAGCACCGTCGGACCCTGCCGGCAACGAAGTACTGCCGATCTTCCTGTAGTCGCGAAAGAAGCCGGCCTCACCAGAGAAATCGCGCCATGTATGGGAGAACACTGATGGGTGTCTGCATGCAAATCGTCTATCTCGGCTTTGCCGGGACCTCGCAGATCGAAGGCGAGGCGGCTACGCAACTGGTGCGCCTCGAACGGTTCAGCAAGTCGATCGCGGGTTGCCACCTGGCGATCGAGGCTATTCGTGAACGGCCTAAAGGAGCTGGAACCAGCGCGCCTGCCGCTGACATCCGCAGTCCGGTTTTCGACGCGCGGCTCGACCTGATCATGCGCAACGGGGAGCTCGTGCCGATCGAGCATTGCTTGAACGCCGATCCAGACATAGCGGTACGGGCCGCATTCGATGTCGCTGAGCGGAAACTCGACCGACGCCCGATTTGAACGCGGTGCGAGGCAAGCTTGCGTCCGTTGCGGCGTTGTGCCTGTTTTTTCAACGCTCCATGAGGAGGGAGTCATGTACGCAAATATTCTGGTTTGCCGCCGCGCGTCGTACGCTTGATACACGTCAACCGGCCTCTGAGCGCGTCGCCTACATTGAACGCACTGCTGCCGCGAACACGACTGCGAGATAGCCGTGCGGGGCGTACGCCATTCATCTGGACACGACTGGAGGGGCACCATGACTACTGAAGCCACCACACCGCTTGATGTATATCGAGCGAACCTGGAGCTCGCGCTCCGGATGCTGAGCTGCGGCCACAAAGCCCGGCAACAGGCATGCGAGTTCGCGATGCAGCGCGTCAAACGCGACCTCACCGCAATAAATACCACTCGCGAAGCAGCGGCAGGCGCGCACGACTGGAACGATTTCGGCGAGAGTTGCCAGGTGATGCTGCGCGATTACATCGAGGCCACGACGAATCTCTGGCAACAGGGTTGGGTCTCGGCGCTGCGGCAACAGAGCGCGTACAGCGACGGAATACGCGAAGCGCTCGCGAACTGGCAATCGACGTGGACTGATCAATGGAAGAAAAGCATCGGCATGAATCCCGCGGCGATACCTATGCAGGAATGGACGCAACATTTCGAGCAGGCGCTCGGGGGCGTACTGGAAGGGCGCGCGCCGGTCGCGGTGCCGCCGTTTGCGACGCTCGACGATTCAGCACAGGGAGAACGACATGTCGGCTAAGCGAGTTGCTTTCATCACTGGCGGTATGGGCGGGCTCGGCGCCGCCATCAGCCGGCGCTTGCATGATGCCGGCATGGTTGTCGCCATGTCGCATTCCGAGCGCAACGATCACGTCGCCACGTGGCTCATGCACGAACGCGATGCCGGCCGCCGTTTTCATGCGTACGAGGCGGATGTGACCAGCTTCGAATCGTGCGCGCATTGCGCTGAACGCGTGCTCAAAGAGTTTGGCTCTGTCGACGTGCTCGTCAACAATGCGGGTATCACGCGCGATTCGACCTTCGCCAAGATGAACAAAGACAATTGGGATGCGGTGCTGCGCACCGATCTCGATTCACTGTTCAATATGACCAAGCCGTTACTAAACGGGATGGTCGAGCAAAAGTTCGGACGTATCGTCAACATCGGCTCGGTGAACGGCGCTCGCGGCGCGTTCGGTCAGACCAACTATGCGGCGGCCAAGGCCGGCATTCACGGCTTCACGATGTCGCTTGCGCTGGAGGTCGCAAAACATGGCGTGACGGTCAACACAGTGTCGCCAGGCTATCTGGCGACTGCGATGACCGCCGCGATTCCCAAGGACGTCATGGACGCCAGAATCCTCCCGCAAATACCCGTCGGCCGGCTCGGTCAACCTGACGAGATCGCGGCGCTCGTTGCGTTTCTCTGTTCGGACGACGCGGGTTTCGTCACAGGTGCGGACTTCGCGATTAACGGCGGCATGCATATGCGGTGACAGCCGGAGTTGGCTGGGGTCACACTTTCCGCCGCGCTTTGGACGACGAGTATCGCTTGATACATTTCAATCGTCGCGTCGTCCGTCATCCTGAAGTCTGTCATACAGCAGGTTCGTTTCGATCAACGGAGGCAGTAGATGAAAGCACTTGTTTATCACGGTCCCGGCAAGAAATCGCTCGACGAAAGGCCCGTTCCCACGCTCGCCGCGGCGACCGACGCGATCGTCAAGATGACGCGTACGACGATTTGTGGCACCGATCTTCACATTCTGAAAGGCGATGTGCCGAGCTGTGAGCCGGGGCGCATCCTCGGCCATGAGGGGGTTGGCATCGTGCAGCAGGTCGGCTCGGCGGTGTCGTCGTTCAAGTCGGGCGACCGGGTATTGATTTCATGCATTTCGTCGTGTGGCAAATGCGATTATTGCCGGCGTGGCATGTATTCACACTGCACCACCGGCGGCTGGATTCTCGGCCACAAGATCGACGGCACCCAGGCCGAATATGTGCGCATTCCGCACGCCGACACGAGCCTGTACCCGATTCCCGCCGGCGCCGACGAAGAGGCGCTGGTGATGCTGTCGGACATCCTGCCGACCGGCTTCGAATGTGGTGTTCTGAACGGAGGGTACAGCCCGGCAGCACGGTGGCAATCGTCGGTGCCGGACCGATTGGGCTCGCCGTGCTCCTGACCGCGCAGTTTTATTCGCCTGCGCAGATCCTGATGATCGATCGTGATCCGAACCGCCTTGAAGTGGCGCGCCGATTCGGGGCTACCGGGTGTATCGACATCGGCCGGGCGGATCCGGTCGCCGAAGTCATGAAGTTGACCGAACAAACGGGCGTCGATTGTGCGATCGAGGCGGTCGGCATACCCGCAACGTTCGAGCTGTGCGAAGCGATAGTCGCGCCCGGCGGCGTGATCGCGAATGTCGGCGTGCACGGCGTAAAGGCCGATCTGCACCTCGAAAAGCTTTGGGATCGCAACATCGCGATTACGACGCGCCTTGTCGATACCGTCAGCACGCCGATGCTGCTCAAGACGGTTCGCGCCGGCCGCATAGATCCCGCGAAACTCATTACACACCGTTTCCAACTCTCGGATGTTGTCGGCGCTTACGACACGTTCGGCCGCGCGGCCGAGACGCATGCGCTGAAGGTAATCATCGAGGTCGCGTAGAAAGCGCCCGTTGCGCGGACAGATCCGACGGGCTGTTCCGGAGAGTGGCGAGGCCGGGTGAGCAATGCGGCAGAGCCACTCAATCCAGTCCAAAGTCCATGACGTTCATGGATGAATCAAGGAGGTACACGATGAGCAACTTGACCCGTTTTGACCCGTTTCCGCTCGAACCCATGTCGGAACTATTTCAGGGCCTGTTCCGTCCGCTGCGCGGCGCGGGCGGCGATGCGCCATTGGCCGACATCAAGGTCGACGTAACGGAAAGCGACACGGCATACGCAGTGAAGGCCGAACTGCCGGGCGTCGAAAAAAACGATATCGACGTGAAAATCGACGGCAACCTCGTATCGATCAGCGCCAAGGTGGAACGCGATCAGGAACTGAAGGAGGGCGAGCGCGTGATACGGCGCGAGCGGTATTCCGGCGCGGTCAGCCGGTCGTTTTCGCTCGCGAGCGAGATCGACGAAGCCACGGCGGCTGCGGAGTACAAGGACGGCGTCCTTTCGTTGACGCTGCCCAAGAAGGCGGCGTCCGAGCGCAAGCGTCTGCCGATCGCGTGATTGACCCCGCGCCGGGCTGGTGGCTGCACGTCCGGTGCGCGGCGGCATCTTTGCATGCCATCAAGGAGCGGGCAATGAAATCGGACATGGAACTGAAACGTCAGGTCGAGGACGAGCTGGCGTGGGATCCTGCGGTCGACATCACGGACATCGGCGTCGAGGTGCGCGACCGTGTAGTGACGCTCTCCGGGCACCCGGCCAGCTACGCCGAGAAACTCGCGGCGGAACAGGCGGCACAACGGGTGGCGGGCGTGAAGGCGGTCGTCGTGGAAATGGACGTTCGCCTTCTGCATACAGACGTACGAACCGATGAAGACATCGCCAACGCCGTTCGCACGATCCTGCGCTGGACCGTCGCTCTTTCCGAGGACTCCGTCAAGGTGCAGGTCGAAAAGGGCTGGGTGACATTGAGCGGAGAGGTGGACTGGGCTTATCGGAGCCACGTTGCAATGCGCATCGTCGCGCACATGCGGGGCGTCACGGGTGTGTCGAACATGATCCGGATAGGCGGCGACGCGGCCGCCCAGGATATCGGCGATCAGATTAGCAAGGCATTGCAACGGCACGCCGAACGTGAAGCGAGACACATCGAGATCAAGGTGCACGAAGGTACCGTCACGTTGACCGGCAAGGTCGACTCCGCCGCCGAGCGATCGGCCGCGCGCGGAGCGGCATGGTCGGCGCCGGGCGTGCACGCGGTCGTCGACAATCTGACGATAGGCTGACTTACGCTTCGGGGCCGGGTGCGCTTCTTTGGGGCGGCTTCGGCTTTGCGCGGCGGAAGAAATCAGGAGGCACTCATGGCACTTTCGGGTAACGTCTGCGACAACGATTGGTCAGTGTCGGTGGTAACGCATCAGACGGCTGGCGGCTTCTATTGCGCGATCCAGCTCAGCCACAATTCGCCGGAAGGCGTTTTCCATCACGAGTTCACGCACAGCAGTATTTTCCCGACCGAGCGTGAAGCAGTGCTCGCGGGGTTGCGCGAAGGCATGGTCTGGGTGCACCTCAAGATGTCGAAGACGCTGTCGGTTTAGGGCGGTAAATGGCGTGCGGAAAACACCGCAACCATCGTTCGGACAAGAGGGTTCGTCGCAATGAACGAGGGTCGTGCGGTGTGTTGCGGCTCGCCACCACGGTTGCTATCTCGTGCTGAGCGAGCTGTCGCCATTGCGAGGTTGCACAACACAGACGCACGCCCCTGGTGCGTCGCTGGTTGATCCGCATCAAATGCTGGCGATCGAAGCTGCAAATGAGTCGTCGACGACATCGCGTTCGTGGCCGCCGCCGAGGGTCCTCAGTTGTTTTTTGAGGCTGATGATCCGCTCGTTGACGTATAGTCCCACCATACGTTCCGACGTCCACGGTGAGGAACGAGCATAGGATGACCAGGTTTTGCAGGAAACGATATATGACTGACGCATTTGAACGCCGAGCTCTGTTGATCCACCTCGGAGACGTGCTTGAGGCGATGAACTCCCTGCTAGAGCGCGGTAAGGACCGCGCGATCGTCCGCGAACTGGCGGCAGAAAACGAGTCGCTGGCAGGCCGGCTGCTGCTTATGCAGATAGCGCCGCAGATGACTTCGCGGGAGTTTTTTACGCGGGCTGTCCGTGCGTTTTCCATATGGCCGCAGGCGCTGCTTGATGCCGATCTGGATGAAGAGCGCCTCGTCACTTCAGTTCAAGAAAATCTTTTCCCTGACAACCCGGACGGATGGCTCGCCTATGTCGCCGCCATGCAGACTGAAGTGCCGTGGTTCGGAAAGTACGCTTATTCCGATCGCACACAAGATGAAGCTTCAGCTGGCTTAGCGGCTAACGATCTCGACAGCGCCACGGAAGACCAGGCCGAGCGGACAGTCGATGTCGAACGTAACGGTGCTCAAGCCGAGGTTCGACGAGAAAGCGTTGAAAGCACTGTGCCGATCTATCCTTCATGGCCGTGGAAGACACGGCCCTAGCTCGCTGCAAGCGCGGATCCTATTGCCGGTAATCGGCGTCGGAATGCAGCGCGACGCGCGCCGGTCGCGGGGATGATCCAAGTCAAATCGCAGGACCCCTGCCACGCATAATCTGAAGACATGCGAGGCCAGATCGCTTGCTGATTGCCACGCCGCTTGCACTAGGCACCCTCGAAAGTGCGGTGCGTATGGCAATGGTCCGGCCTCGTAGGGAAACAGGGAATGGACAGTTAAGGAGACTTGTCATGCGTGCATCCGATGTAATGACCAGCAACGTGATATCCGTCATGTCCGACATGACTGTACGCGAAGTTGCGAAGATTTTTGTCGATAAAGGAATCAGCGGCGCGCCGGTTATAGATACGGAAGGCCATGTCGCAGGCATGATCAGCGAAGGCGACTTGCTGCGCCGGGTGGAACTTGGCACAGACGCGCATCGGCGTGCGTCGTGGCTTGAGTTCTTTTCATCGGGCGATGACGCGAGGGACTACATTAAGACGCATGGGCCGAAAGTTCGAGACGTGATGACTGCCGAAGTCGTTTCTGTGAGCGAAGACACGCCTCTGAGCGAAGTAGCCAGCATTCTGGAAACACGGCGTATCAAGCGGGTTCCCGTGACAAGGGCGGGTCAGCTTGTCGGTATCGTGAGCCGTGCCAATCTTGTTCAGGCGTTGGCCAGCATTCCCGAAGAGCCAGTGGCGGATGTGGCCCTCTCGGATGGGGATATCCGTGCGACCCTAATGGGTGAGCTGGCCGGCCATAAGTGGGCCTTCGCCGGACGAAACATTGTCGTGAACGATGGTGTCGTGCATCTGTGGGGTATCTTTCACTCGATGGAAGCAGTCGAGGCAGTTCGCGTCGCGGCAGAAAGTATTCCCGGAGTGAAACGGGTGGAAGACCATACCGAACCTTACCCGGTGATGCCGGGTATATAAAAGATCAAACGCGAAGCGTCTCGATCCGGAGTTTTGTGATTGAATCGCGCGATTCTTGGGGCACAAGATCATGTACCGCAAGATCGCATTGGCCGTCGACGGAAGTGACGCGTCGAAGCGCGCGTTGGGCGAAGCGCTCGACATCGCAGCGCTCGCTCAAGAGCGGCTTCATGCCGTATATATCGACCCATGGTGCGTTTCGCCGTACGGCGGCTATTACGACTCGGACACACTGCACAAAATTGTTTCTCCGTCCGACGATGGGCCGGCAGATTGCGCGATGAGGGCGCCGCGATGGCCGTGGCGCAATGTATCGAGCGCGATTTTGCAACGTGCAGGGCATGGCTAATAGGATTTCAGAGGACCGCTGCTCGGCCGTTGCGGCCATTGCCCCTGCCTCACTCGTGACTGCCAGTGAATGACCGCTTCCGCGTAAAGCCAACGTCCTGCATCGACCTAATGCCGGCCTCGCCCCCGAGACTCACCCTGGTCAGGACGAAGGCGCTCAGCCTCCTAATGCCGGAACGGCGTTCTGCAAGATCGCTTCGATCCTTTTCCATACGTTGTTACTCAGCAGTGTTCGGGGCATTCCGTCTCACGCGCAAAAAGCAGTGTGCAAACACATTTCAGCGAATGCAATCAGAACCTCCAGAAGAGGAAGTGTCGATGCCGTCGCGCATGGACCGTGCGGGGTGGCCAGGTCTCGGGGCCGAACCGCGCATCCGGATCAATGACCCTCGCGCGCAGCGCCATGTCGTAGAACGCGCCCACCATCGGTAAGGCGCTGTGCGCGCCCTCGCCCCAATAGTCGTTGCCGAGCGTCACACGTGCATCGTCGAAACCCACCCATGCGCCTGCAACCAGTTGCGAATGCATCAGGATGAACCAGCTATCCGTGTTGTCCTGCGTCGTGCCCGTCTTGCCGGCCACATCGGCGCGAATCCCGAAGCGCGTCCGGATGCCTGCGCCGGTGCCCCGGTTAACGACGTCGCGCATCACGTCGACGAGCGTTTGCGCGGCGCCAGCGGGCAGTGCCTGTTCCGGCGATGTGCTCGCGAATTCGGCGAGCACCTTGCCGTCGTGATCCTCGATGCGCGTGACCATGCGCGGTTCGAGATAGGCGCCGCGGTTCGCGATCGTGCTGTACGCCGAGACCATTTCCTTGAGCGTGACGGGGCTCGTGCCGAGCGCGAGCGACGGCACCGCTTCGAGCGGACTCTCGCGCACGCCCATCGCACGCGCGAGCTGTGCGACCTTTTCGGGGCCTTCCTTTTGCATGAGCTGGGCGGTGACACGGTTGCGCGAATACACCAGCGCATCGCGCAGCGTCATCGGTCGGCCAGTGGGCGGTTCCGCGTCGCTAGGCCGCCAGCTCGCATGCCCGGTCAGCGGAATGGCGACGTTCCGGTCGACGAACGTATCGTCCGGCCGCGCGCCGTCCGCAAAAGCCGCGCCGTAGACGAACGGCTTGAACGTCGAACCTGGCTGGCGCCGCGCCTGCTGCACGTGATCGAACGGCTCATCACGGAAGTCGCGGCTGCCGACCCATGCCTTGATATCTCCGTTGCGCGGATCGATCGCGACAAACCCCGCCTGGATCTGCGTCTTGCTCCGGCAGAGCGCGCGGACGAACGTGGGGTTCGTGCCGAGCTTCCTGAGCGCGGCCGGATCCGATTGACCAGCATCGCGTGCGGCGCGGTAATCGGGCGTCTGCCGGATGAATGTCTGGAACAGGTCGTTGCCCGGCCAGCAGCCCGTGCGTTCGTTCCATGCGTCGTTTGCGATCGATTGCAACTGGTTCGTCTGCCAGTCCATCGCCTGCGTCGCCATCGCCTGCAGTCGGGAATCGATGGTCGTGCGCACGACCAGCCCGTCGGCATAGATGTTGTAGCCATTGCGATCGGCCCACGCGATCAGCCACTTGCGCAACTGCGCCGAGAAATGAGGCGCGGCGCCCGGTAGCGCGGTCTGCAACTCGAAATCGACGTTGAGCGGTTGTCGCTTCAACCAGCTGTAGGCGTCGGGCTTGAGCTTCCCATACTTGTTCATCTGCCCGAGCACTGTGTTACGCCGCTGCAACGCGCGCTCGGGATTGAGCACAGGGTTGTAGGCACTGTTGGCCTTCAGCATGCCGACGAGCGTCGCGCTTTCGAGGATGTCGAGCTGATCGGCCGATTTGCCGAAGTAGGTGCGTGCGGCCATTTCCACGCCGTAGGCGTTGTACAGGAACGGCACCGTGTTCAGGTACGTCTCGAGGATCTGATCCTTGCTGTACACGGCTTCGATCTTGAACGCCGTGATCGCTTCCTTAAGCTTGCGCGTGAGGGTCGGCGCGCGGCCGATTTCGTCGGGATACAGGTTGCGCGCGAGCTGCTGCGTGATCGTCGAGCCTCCTTGGCGGTCGCCGGAGAACGTATGCAGCGCGGCCGACGCGGTGCGCTTCCAGTCGATGCCGTGATGCTCGTAGAAGCGGCGGTCTTCGGTCGCTATCAGTGCATCCACCATGTACGGCGAGATCTGTTTGAGCGACACCCACTCGCGATTGACCGGCTTGAATTCCTCGAGTAGTTTGCCGTCGGCCGAGAGAATCTGGGCCGGCTGCTCGATTTTCGCCTTGCGGATGTCGCCGATGCTGGGGGTGAACGGGATCAGGGCCAGGACATACACGAGGAAGAGCGCCGGGATGGCGGCGCAGGCCCATGCCGCGCCGCGCAGCGTGGGATGGCGCAGGTGCCATAGGGCCCGGGCGACGGGTTGGTTCGCCAGGGTTAGCCCTTTTTCTAGGGTCTGTAGGAATTTGGGGATCAGGCGCTTCACTCGGGGGTACCGTTCTGCTTAACGAAGGCAGCATCGTATCAAGATGCTGAGGGGGCCTGGTCGGCGGGTTTCGGTTGTGTACCTACGGCGTTGGGCTTTCCTTGATCTGTTTGCCTGCTCGGCGCTTTTTTCTGTGCGCTTACGGTGTTGGCCTTTCCTTGCTTTGTTAGTGGTTTATTAGCGTTCGCCCCTGTGCGGGGCAGGCACTTACTTTCTTTGCCGCCGCAAAGAAAGTAAGCAAAGAAAGCGGCTCCAACCGCTAATTCTTAAGCGGGTCCCCTGGCTTGGAGGAGGTAGTGGTGCATCTGGAATCCGTGCCCTCGCACATTCCGCGTTAGTGACAAAGGGCTCATCAGTTCCCACTCCGCACTGCGTGCGTCGCGGATGGGTATACCTGGCAAACCAGGGGCTTCGGTTCAGCGCAGTGAGGGCCATCGCAAAACGTGAGGGCCAAAACGCAGCGAGCGGTCTTATGGAGTGCTCTTCGGCGCGCGCAGCGCCGCCGGAAGTATGACTGCCTTGTCACCAGGGCTGAATGTGCGAGGGCACGGATTCCAGATGTTCCACTACCGCTACTGTGCGAGAGACCCGCTTAGCAGGGGGTTCGAGCCGCTTTCTTTTGCCTACTTTTCTTTGCGGCAGGCAAAGAAAAGTAGGTGCCTGCCCCGCACAGGGGCGACGCTAATAAACCAATATCAATTCAAGGAAAGGCCAACGCCGCAGGCAAACAGACAAAAAGCGCCGCGAAGGCAAAAAAAACCCATTTCACTACACCTTCTAAGAATCAACCAAATACTTAGTTGCTAGCAACCCAGCCCCTCCCTTACCGTTCTCAAATTGCGCCCGGCGCCCCGCGCCACTCCGCCCCGCATTGGAGAACTCATGCCAGCACCTGAATCGCACCAAAACCCAAATCACCCAACCGCGGACGCGGCTCAACTCTTCGACGAAGACGCCCTAACCCACCGCTTCGCACCCATTTTCGCCCGCATCGCCGAAGGCGCCGTCCACCGCGAACAGAACCGCGAACTTCCCTACGCCCCTGTGGAATGGTTACGCGAAGCCGGCTACACCAAACTGCGCGTGCCAAAGCGCTACGGCGGCGAAGGCGTCACGCTGACAGCATTCCTCGCCTTAGTCACGCGCCTCGGCGAAGCAGACTCGAACCTTCCGCAAATCCTGCGCGTCCACGGCGGCTTCATCGAATCGCTACTGGAAAATGACGACGAACCGCTGCGCGATCGCTGGCTCACGCGTATCGCACAAGGCCAAATCATCGGCGGCGCCGTATCCGACCGCTCCAGCGTCACCAACAACAGCGTGCGCCTCACGCAAACCAACGGCGCGTGGCATCTCGACGGCGAGAAGTACTACACCACCGGCACGCTCTACGCAGACTGGGTCGACGTCACCGCACACGACGGGCAAAGCGACGTGCGCGTACTCGTCAAAAGCGATGCGCCCGGCCTCGCCCGGATCGACGATTGGGATGGCTTCGGGCAGCGTCTCACCGGCAGCGGCACGGCGCGTTTCGAGCACGTGCCGGTCTCGCTCGACAATCTGTACCGCCGGTATAGCGCCGCAGAACCTCGCCGTAACAGTCTGCTTACCGCGTACTACCAGGCGCTGCACGTCGCGAACCTGGCAGGTATCAGCCGCGCGGCGCTGCGCGATGCCGTGGCGTTCACGCAAGGCAAAACGAGAACCTTCGGTATCCCGGGTGAATCGAGCCCGCGCGACAATCCACTGGTCCATCGCGTCGTCGGCCGCCTCGCGAGCCTGGCTTATTCCACACAGAGCATCAGCGCGTCGCTCGCCCGCGCGATCGATGCAGTGTCAGTGGCGCGGCAGGAAGGTCGCACCAACGAGCAAACCTATATTCACCTGGACATCCAGACGTTCCAGGCGCAGCAGATCGTCATCGAGCAGACGCTGCAAGCGGCCACGCTGCTGTTCGAAGTGGGCGGCGCATCGGCAACCAGCGAGACGCGCCGCTTCGATCGCTACTGGCGCAATGCGCGCGTGCTGGCGTCGCACAATCCGGCGATCATCCGCGAAGCTGCAATCGGTGACTTCTATCTGAATGGCAACGCGCATAACGAGCGGTTTGGTGTGGCGAGGCACCCGGCCGCGGAAACACTAGCTGCGGAATCTTGAAGTTCTACTGTGACCGGTGAAGCAGCGGTCGGGGCGCAGCGAAAGGCATTCCGCGCGTGCGCCGCCAGTTCGCGCGATTCGGCGCGGCTGCCAGCGCGTTCAGGTGATCGCCCTCATGTGGCACAGTATCGTCAGACGCATGCGCTACGCTTGCGACACTGGACAGCCCTGACGAGCGACATGAAGAACCTGACTGCCTACGAGCCCCCGGTCGACGAAGACCAGCTTCTGCTGAAGTGGATCCGGCGCGCGCGTGAATCCCAGATGAGCCATTACGACATGGCCGACCTGCTATCGGCGCGAGACCGCAGCGTCGGCTGGCTAGTCACCGCATTGACTGCCTTTGTGGGCACGGCAGTGTTCGCGTCGTTGAGTTCGACCTCCTTCTCGCCGGCGCTCAGGATCTTCGTGGGCTTCGTGAGCGTGGCGGCGGCGGTCTCCGCCGCGCTGCAAACTTTCCTCAGATACGCGGAGCGCGCGGAAAAGCATCGCGCGGCCGGTGCGCGCTATGGCGCTGTGCGACGCAGGCTGGAAGCGATCTTCGCCGGTGACGCCGATGCACGCGACGGCCACTATCTCACCGCAATCCGCGACGAGCTCGACCGGCTCGCTGAAGATTCACCGAACGTGCCGCCGCGCGTCTTCTATCGCACGCAGCGAACCCTTTCCGACGAACCGCGGCGAAGTCGCGATGCATAAGACCCTATTGGCTGGCGTCGCGGAAGAATGTGGGGTCGTCGTAAATGTTCTGTGTCATTTGTAAATGGCATTAACTTCAATTGAAGCAACGGGGCCGCCTGAGGTATATGTGTGGAACCCGGCGGCGTGTCATATGCCCATGCAGTTTCGATAGCAGTGCCCGACCACGGCTCCGGGCAAGCTGGCTGAAGGTCCGGTAGAAGCCGCTTTCCGCCATTTAAGCGTTACTTAAGCGTCGCCTAAGCTTCACTTAAGCGCACCGCCTGCACAATACACGCCGGTGAGAATACCCCTATTCGAGGACATGTCTTTCCATCAGACATTCGAACCACGATATCCCCGCCCGGCCTTCCGGTACTTACATTTCTACGGGCCTTTGCTTCTGCCCGATTATGGTATTGTCCGACCTGCGCTTTAAAGCGCATTGCCACACTCAATCGGGAAGCGCAATCGCTCCCCAAAAAAAAGATTATGGAAGTCCAAAACGCCCGTCGTTGGGCACCACGGGGAACACGCGTCTGGCTCACCGCGGCCGCCGCATTGGCGATCGCCAGTGGCGTGCGCATGTTGCTCCATCCGTTTCTCGGACCGATCATGCCGGGCACCGCGTTCTGTATCGCGGCGGCGCTGGTCGAGTATTTTTGCGGGCTGGCTCCGGCGCTCACGGTCATGCTGCTCGGCATGGGTATTGCCGACTATCTGTTCGTCCCGCCCTACGGAGCCATCGCCGTATTCGATCGCGCCGACCTGGTCCTGCTGATCTCGTATCCGTTGGTGACGCTGCTCGTCATCATGCTGATGGAACGCCTGCGCCGCTCGCAGTTTCGGGCGGAACTGATCGCGTCGGTTGCGCAGTCGCGCTATGAAATGCTGCTGCGTCACGACAACGAACGCTTGCTCGCACGCCGCGCAGTCGACGAAACGCACCGGCTGCTGCGCCATCTTTCGCATCATCACAAGACCTTCATTTTTATTCAGGCGCTCGAGCGCAACGCGCTGCAACCGGCGGACGACGTCAAGCCGCAAGGTGTGCTGCCCCGTCTGCCCAACGAAATTGCGCCAGGCCCGCGCTTTGCCGATGTCGATCCCGAAGACATCCAGCGGCTTAGCAAGGCGCTGTGGCCCGGTAGTCATCGCGTGCGCCTGAAAAGCGGCGATGGCGCGTCGAAGCTGACCGAGTGCGTGTGCGAACGGTTCACCACCCATGCCGGCGAGTTCCTCGTGCTGCGGATCGGGGCCTGATCCATGAGCCAGCCGACGAGTCTCCTCTTACCCGGCGACGATCATGCCGTGCTGATGCTGCACGGCCTGTCGAGCTCGCCGCTCGAATTACGTTTTCTAGCACGCTATCTGAACGCCGAGGGCTTCACCGCCTGCGCACCGGTCTTGCCGGGCTATAGCGCAGGCTCCGAAGAAGCGGCCATGGAACTATGGCTCGAGGCCGCCGTGCGCGAGTACGACGCGCTGGCCGCGCGCTTTGCACGTGTTTCGATCTGCGGGCTGTCGATCGGCGCGGCGTTAGCGCTGGCGCTGGCGCATCGCCGTCCAGCGGCGCAGTCGCTCGTGTTGTTGTCGCTGACGCTCTCATACGACGGCTGGGCGATCCCCTGGTATCGTTTCCTGCTCAACTGGGCGTACTTCACGCCGATGCGCAAACGCTGGCGCTACCGCGAGGAAGCGCCGTTCGGCTTGCGCAACGAAGCGCTCAGAGCGAAGATCGCCCGCGCGATGCAGCGCAGCGACTTCAGCGAAGTCGGTCCGTCGACGATTTCATTGCCGGCCTTGCACCAGGCGAGCCGTCTCGCCGCGAGCGTGCGCACGCAGGTGCGCGACATCAAGACCGATTGCCTGATTGTCCATGCGATCGACGACGAGACGTCGAGCCCCCGCACCGCCCGTTTTGTCGCCGCGAATATCGGCGCTGCCTTCTTACGCACAATCTGGCTGGATGATTCGTATCACATGATTACGTCGGACAACGAGCGCGAAATCGTCGCGCGCGAAACCGCGCTATTTTTGCGCGAGAGCGAAGTTGCCCACAGCGGCGACGACGGCGGCAAGCAGCAGGTCGTCTCGAAGGCCCTGGCGCGGCGCCTCAGGCAACTCGCAGCGCTTGGCAAGGAGCGCGCATGACGGCGCATACCACGCGGAGAAACGACCACCCCGTGCGCGCGACACTGCACACCCCGCTCAGGTTCGGCAAACCCGCACACATGTCACTGCTGTTCGCCGCTGCGCTCGGCCTTTGCACAGCGCGCGCTGCCTACGCGGACGATGCAAGTCCGAACGCGACGACTGACGCGAGCACCGGCGCGGCCACCGACAGCAAATGGAAAATCGGCGTAGGGCCTGGCGTGGTGATCACGCCCAAGTACCCGGGATCGCGACAGTTGAGCGTATTCCCGTTCCCTGCGCTGGACATCTCATACGACGACCGGATTTTCTCGCAGGGCCCTGACGTGCTCGGCGTCAACGTGCTGCGCGGTCCTGCCTATCACGTGGGCGCGGCGTTGAGTTTCGACTTCCAGACGCGCAAGGAGTCCGACGACCCGCGGCTGCATGGACTTGGCAATGTGGATGGCGGGCCGAAACTGAAGCTTTTCGCTGATTACACGTGGTGGGCGTTTACTGGGTCGGTGGCGTTGTACCAGGATATCGCCGGGCATCACCAGGGAACGACGGTCAGCACGGATCTCGTGGCTTCCGCGCCTGTTGGCGGCTGGTTGTTCTCGGTGGGCCCAGGCTTTACCTGGGCGAATGGGACCTATACGCGGACGTTCTTCGGCGTGAACGGGCAGCAGAGCGCTGCGTCAGGATTGCCGACGTATAGCACCAGTGCGGGTGTGCGGGACGTCCATATGAACGCCATGGTGACTTACGACTTTTCCAAACACTGGAATGGGTCGGTTTCCGCTACGTTCGGACGACTGGAGCACGACGCGGCAAATAGCCCGATTACCGAAAAAAGATTCGAGCTCAATACACTCGCTTCGGTGAACTACAAGTTCTAGCTTCTGGCTTCTGGCTTCTGGCTTCTGGCTTCTGGCTTCTGGCTTCTGGCTTCTGGCTTCTGGCTTCTGGCTTCTGGCTTCTGGCTTCTGGCTTCTGGCTTCTGGCTTCTCGCGCGCTTGCAGCGCGCGAGAAGCCAATAACGCTTCAATCCCCCGTGCCAAGCTCTCCAGCTTCGATTCCCAATTCAGCGGCCATGCGCCGTACTACTACCTGAAGCCGGCTCACCTCATTGGCAAGCCGCTTCTGTTCAGCTTTAACCGCCTCGAACGCCGACAGCGGCACAAGCTCATCTTCCCCGTCCGCCGGTGCAAGATCACTTGCGCTGACTTCGCCGCATAGCAGATGCGCCCAGCGATTTTCGCGCTCGCCCGGCGTGCGAGCCAGCTTCACCACCCGCGCCGGATCGTTGGCAGCCAGCTCGTCGAGAAACGCCTCGACTGACGAGATGTCGGCAAATCCATGCAGGCGCGCGCTGTTCAAGCGCAACTCGGCCGCGGTCTGCGGACCGCGCAGCAGCAACGTGGTCAGCAACGCAGCCGACTGACTCGGCAAGCCCAATACCCGATTCATGTTGTGCTCGAAGCGCGGCACGCGACTGCTGCTGCCCTCCATCACCAGGCTCAGGCGCTTCAACCCGTCGATGGCGGTCAGCACCTCGGCTTCGGTCGCATTCATCACGGGTGCGCGGCCGGTCTTCTGATTGCAGCCCAAGGTCAGCGCGTTCAGCGAAAGCGGATAACTGTCCGGCACTGTGTGCTGCTTTTCGACTAGCACGCCGAGCACGCGCCCTTCGAGCAAGGTCAAAGCGCGGATGGAGGGACGGGAAACAGCGTGGGGAGTGGAGTTCATAGAGGATGTCGCGGCATGCGCCGCCGGGTCTCGTGGATGGTGTGCCTTAGCGTTGCACAGCCGGGCGGCGGGTTTTAGTTTGTGGGCACTATGATAAACGCCCCGACCGCTCGCGGTGCACGAATCTCCGCGATGACGGGGCGCGTGCCGAACGCGTCCGCACCCCTCCAGGCACATTTTTGTTTCGTTGACGATTTTCCATATTCGAGATAATTTCTCAGATATGGAAAACACACACGCCGACGACAACGCCATCGACCGCCGCATCGCTCAGCGTCTGCGAGGGCTGCGCGCCGAACGCAACTGGTCACTCGACGATCTCGCAAAGCTCAGCAACGTCAGCCGCGCCACCCTGTCGCGCCTCGAAAACGCCGCCGTGAGCCCCACAGCAAGCGTGCTGGGCAAGCTCTGCGTCGCTTACGGCTTGCCGATGTCGCGCCTCATGCACATGGTCGAAGAAGACTTCGCGCCGCTGGTGCCGCGCGAGGTGCAGGCGGTCTGGACCGACGCGAGTGTCGGCTTCCGGCGCCGTTCGGTGTCGCCACCGGCACAAGCGCTGAACGGCGAGGCGCTGGAATGCGAGCTCGATGCCGGCGTGCGGATCAGTTACGACGCATCGCCGAGAGGCGGCCTCGAACATCATCTGATCCTGCTCGAAGGGCAATTGCAGATCACCGTCGACGGCCGAAGTCACGACCTGCAACCCGGCGACTGTCTGCGCTATCAGCTATTCGGTCCGAGTGCTTTCGTCACGCCCGCGCACAGCGCGGCCCGCTACATCCTTTTCATCGTCTGAGTTCGAGCCACCATGAGCGCGACCACCATCACGACATTTTCCGCCGACGACCTCGTTCGCCATCTGCCCGAACTCGGCGCGCTGCTACGTGCCTGCGTCCACGATGGCGCGAGCGTCGGATTTGTACTGCCGTATAGCGTGGAAGAGAGTGAGGCGTTCTGGAGCGGCAAGGTGCTTCCGTCGCTGCGCGCGGGCGCGCTTGTGCTGTTCGTCGCTCGCCATGGCGAGTCGATCGCCGGCACCGTGCAACTGGATTACGACACGATGCCGAACCAGCGTCATCGCGCCGAGGTCCGCAAGCTGCTGGTCCACCCCGCGTTTCGCCGCCAGGGCATCGCCAAAGCGCTGATGACGGAACTGGAACGCCGTGCGCACCAGTTACAGCGCAGCCTGCTGACGCTCGATACGCGCACCGGCGACAAGGCCGAGCCGCTCTATGCCGCGCTGGGTTATCAGACGGCCGGTGTGATCCCGCAGTTTTGCCGCGACACTGTGGAGGAGCGGTTTGATTCGACCACAATCATGTACAAAACGTTATGAGCGTAACGCCAGCGGGCCGCCCGTGATGCACGCTCAAGGTGAGCGATACGCAGTCAGGAAGCCCGCGATGAAGACTCAGGCGAGTCTTCAAGGTGCGCTTTAACGGCGCGCGTCGAACGCGATCCGCACGGCCAGACCGGCGAGCACGGTACCCATCAGCCAGCGTTGCACCAGCAGCCACATCGGCCGCCCGGCGAGAAACGCGGAGATCGAACCCGCCATGCTCGCAATCAGCGCGTTGATCGTGACGGCGATGACGATCTGCACGCAGCCCAGCGCGATCGACTGCGTGAGTACGCTGCCGTGCTCCGGTGAAATGAATTGCGGCAGCAGCGACAGATACATCACCGCGATCTTCGGATTCGCGAGATTCGTGACGAGGCCCATCGTGAAGAGCTTGCGGCGGCTGTCGTGCGGCAGGTCGCGCACCTGGAACGGCGAGCGGCCGCCGGGCTTGACCGCCTGCCACGCCAGATACAGCAGGTAAAGCGCGCCGCCGAAACGCAGCGCGTCGTACGCGTAAGGCACCGTCAACAGCAGCGCCGTGATACCGAACGCCGCGCAAAACATGTAGAACACGTAGCCGAGCGCGACGCCGCCGAGTGACACAAGCCCTGCGCGCCGCCCCTGGCAGAGCGATCGCGAGATCAGATAAATCATGTTCGGGCCGGGCGTAAGAACCATGCCGAGTGAAACCAGGGCGAAGGCGAGCAGGGTTGTGACAGCGGGCACGGCGGTCTCCTCTGTGAATTGAAGTCGGGCAATGTCGCCAAATATAGCCGATGTCGCGGATTCAAGCCCTCAATCGTGCCGATTGGGCGCTGCATTACAGGAAACACTTGCGGTGAAGTTTTTTGCCCGGTATTGTCGAGCCGTTCTGCAATGCAGCGCGGGAGAGATCGTCAGAGGATTGTGACGACGCCGACGGAGCAACCGCCCCGGAAACTCTCAGGCAAAAGGACCGCGCAGCTGGAACATCTGGAGAGCGGCGCCGTGCGCGCCCACCGAAGGGGATTCCCTGCATACCGCTTGCATCGCGCGCGTATGCTCACGGGGAGAAACTCTCAGGTACATGGACAGATGGGGCATCGACGCCGGTTTCGACACGAAATCGACACCGGTGATGCTCAACTACTCTGGATCATGTCATGTCACGAATCGCCATTATCGGCGGCGGCATTACCGGCGTCACGACTGCTCACGCCCTGGCTCAGCGCGGCCATTACGTCACCGTGTTCGAACGTCATCGCTATGCGGCGATGGAGACTTCGTTCGCCAATGGCGGCCAGTTGTCCGCCAGCAATGCCGAAGTCTGGAACAGCGCTGCCACCGTGCTGAAGGGCTTGCGCTGGATGCTCACGCGCGACGCCCCACTGCTTCTCAATCCGATGCCCACATGGCACAAGTATTCGTGGATGGGCGAATTTCTACGGCAGATTCCGCACTATCGCGCGAATACGGTCGAAACGGTGCGGCTCGCAATTGCCGCGCGTGAGCATCTGTTTTCGATTGCCGAGCGCGAGGGGATCGATTTCGATCTGGAGCGGCGCGGCATTTTGCACATCTACAAGACCCAGAAGGAATTCGACGCGGCGAGCAAGGTGAATGCATTGCTGCGCGAAGGCGGCCTCGACCGCAATCCGGTGACGTCGAGCGAGTTGCACGCGATTGAGCCCACGATAAACGGCGAGTTTTACGGTGGGTTTTTTACGCCTTCCGATTCGACCGGCGACATTCACAAGTTCACGCGCGGCCTCGCGGACGCCTGCGTGCGGCACGGCGTCGAGTTTCACTACGATGCGGAAATTATGTCGATCGAGCAACCGGCTGAGGGGCGGTTCTCGTTAAGCGTGAATCTGGCTGGTGAGCCGCAGCAGTTTGCTTTTGAGCGGATCGTGGTATGTGCCGGCGTGAAGAGCCGCGACTTCGCGGCCATGCTTGGCGATCATGTGAACGTGTACCCGGTTAAGGGGTATTCGATTACCGTTTGTCTCGACGATGAAGTGAGCCAGCAGCGCGCACCGTGGGTGAGTCTGCTCGACGATAGCGCGAAAATTGTCACGAGCCGGCTCGGCGTGGATCGGTTTCGCGTTGCCGGCACGGCGGAGATCAATGGGTTCAATCGGGATATTCGGTCAGACCGGATCGCGCCTTTGGTCGACTGGACTCGACGGTATTTTCCTGAAGTATCGACTTCCAGGGTGATTCCGTGGGCGGGCTTGCGGCCTATGCTGCCGAGTATGTTGCCAAAGGTTGGGCGCGGGAAACGGCGCGGCGTTTTTTATAACACCGGGCATGGGCATTTGGGGTGGACGTTGTCGGCGGCTACGGCGCAGGTTGTGGCTGGTTCTATTCAATAGGTCTTACTTGCCTGCGCGGCGCTTTGTTCGTCTGTATGCCTGCGGCGGTGGCCTTTCCTTGCTATGTTAGTGGTCTATTAGCGTTGCCCCTGTGCGGGGCGGCACTTACTTCTCTTTGCCGGCCGCAAAGAGAAGTAAGCAAGAGAAAGCGGCTCAAACCGCTAATTCTTGAGTGGGTCCCCTGGCTTGGAGGTGGCAGTGGTGCATCTGGAATCGGTGTTCTCGCACATTCGACGTGAGTGACAAAGGCGTCATACTTCCGGCGGCGCTGCGCGCGCCGTCGCGGTTGTTCGTCAAACACGTCGTCGCGATTTCGCGATGAGGTGTGTATCAGCCCGGACCGATTCGCCGATCCCTCGTGAACACCAGCAAATCAATCCCGCCCAGGAGCGCCGCGTAAGCGCCAATTGTCTTGCGCACAGCAGTAGCAAACTTATCCAGCGCCAGCGATTCATTCGCATCCCCCTCCGCCGCGCGTTTTATCAACTGCGTCTCCGGTGCATCAGTATCGATGCTTCTCCACACGCATCAGATACAGCAGCACGCCCGGGTCAAGGTCGCCGCTGCGCGTGCCCACCGGCACGCCGTCGGTCAGCAGCGCGCTGTTAATATTGCGGCGAAAGGCGGTGAAAGATTGGATCGAAGCGAATACTACCGGCAGACGGTCTGCAGTGGCGTAGATGAATGACGAATAAGCGGTCTTTCTCTTCTGCTGTCACCTACCGCATTGCGCGGTAGGTGACAGCAGAGATTTTCGCTACAGTCATCCCCGTGACTTTGAAATTACCCAGACATTTAGGGTTTCAGCAACCTGTAGACCTTCGCCGACCTCCGCCAGGAGAATAGCGTCCAGGCGTTCATCGCTACGACCGCGATAATCCAAACTACGACGCGCGTACTGGCGTCGCCGCTGTGAGCTTCGTTTATCCATTTAAGGTAAAGCAGGGCTGACATCAGGATACCCGCCACAAACCACCAGAAGGAAATCTCGGGTGAATCGACGCCGCAAATCTCGCCCGTAGCGTGGTTTAACCATCCCACGAGTGTTTGCCAGTTATCCGTATCGCGCAGTACCGCCGTCACGACCATGCCGTTTTCAAGTCGAGGCGCGCCGCGCATTTGTACAGCGTACTGACGTTTGCCTGCAACCGTGACGTTAAAGGCTGTTCTGATTGTTCTCCTGCCATATTTGTCTTTCTCGGCGACTATCCCGCCGATGTTTTGAAGCGTGACGGTAGTGGCATGGTAGGTCATGGGCAGATCGTGCGGTAACTGCGTTGATGAACATAGCTGTGTCCGAGAGCGTGAATATACCCCGTGCAGCATCTTGTATTAGTTTGTGATTGACCTATGCACTACGCCGCCACGTCGTGCTCGATTCGACCGTTCTCCCAGGTATTAGCCTGAACTTGATTTGACAGGTAACCGGCGAAGCGTCCCCAAAGGCAAAACCCGCTACATCTGCTAGTGTTGTCCAATTGCTGTCCACTCTAGAGGGAATCTCCATGACTAGATCCCGCTCCGCCGCGCGCGGCAACGCAAGCACGCGCCTCACCGATGAACAGATCGGCGCAGAAGCGACGAGGCGCCTGGCCTGGGATGCCGCCGTGCCCCCAAACGCCCTGCACGTCAAAGTCTCTCACGGACGTATCACCCTGCTCGGCGTACTTCAACTCGACCAGCAACGAGCCGCGGCACTCGAAGACGTCTCCCGCCTGTTCGGTGTTACCGGCGTCTCCGATCTCGCCATCATCAAAGCGAAATTGCCCTAGCCCGCTTCCGCGTGCAACAGCGCCCGGCAATGCCTCGCAATCTGCTTTTCCTCCTCGGTATGAATCACCCTCACCTTCCCCGCCGGATCGCCCTTGGATAGCCCCAAAAACGCGAGCCCCTCGCACACTCGCCTGCGAATCTCCTCACTGTGTTCGCCGATGCCACCCGTGAACACCAGCAAATCGATCCCACCCAGCAACGCCGCATAAGCGCCAATCGTCTTGCGCACAGCAGTAGCAAACGCATCCAGCGCCAGCGACGCATTCGCATCGCCCGCCGCGGCGCGCTTCTCCAGCGCCTGCATGTCGCTCTCGCCATCGGCGTAACCGGCCAGGCCGCTCTGGCGATTCAGCAGCGTCTCCAGCGCGTCGGCATCGAGTTTCTCCACGCGCATCAGATACAGCAGCACGCCCGGGTCGAGATCGCCGCTGCGCGTGCCCATCGGCACGCCACCGGTCGGCGTCAGGCCCATCGATGTATCGACGGATTTGCCGTCCTGCAAGGCACATAAGCTCGACCCGTTACCCAGATGCGCAAACACCGCTCGCGGTGGCAAATCGGCGCCAAGCCGCGTCACCAGCGATTCATACGACAGTCCATGAAAACCGTAGCGAATCACGCCCGCATCCACATAGCGGCGCGGCAACGCAAGCTGCGCCGCGCGTGGCGGCAGCGCAGAATGAAACGCCGTATCGAAGCAGGCGAAATGCTGCGCGTCGCTGAATATCTCTGACGCCTCGTCGATCAATGCCAGGGCCGGCGGAATATGCAAAGGCGCAAAGTGCACGGCGTTCTGCAAACTCTGCCGGACTTCAGGCGTCAATCGCTGATGCGTCCGCAGATGCGGCCCGCCATGCACCACGCGATGCCCAACCGCCGCAGGCCGCTCGTGCTTCTGCTCCGCGAGTACGCGCGCGAGCATCTGCAACGCGTCGGTCTGCGACTCCAGCACATGTTCCTGTTGCACAAGCACGCGGCCGTCGGGCGACTTGATGCGCAAGCTGCCGTCGCCCCGCCCAATACCATCGGCGCTGCCTTCCAGCAGCAATGCTTCGTCACCGCCGGAGTCCGCGGAGTACGCGGAGTACGTAAAGAGGCCGAACTTCAGCGACGACGAACCGCTGTTCAGCACCAGAATCGTCGGTGCCTGCGTCGGGTCGCCGGTCTTCTCATGAGTCTCCATGGCACGCTCCGCTCAGCCTTTCCACGTCCAGTTGCGGATCTCTTCCTTATCGATGCCCTCGGCATGCGCATAAGCAAGATGCTCGATAATCTGGTCACGCAGCCATTCCTTCGTATGGTCGCCGACGCCACGCAGAGCCGGCACGCGATCGATCACGTCGATCGCCAGCGAGAAACGGTCGACCTGGTTGATGATCGCCAGCTCGAGCGGCGTGTTGATGTTGCCTTTCTCGTGATAGCCGTGCACGTGCAGGTTGTCGTGATTGGTGCGGTTGTACGTCAGCTTATGCACCAGCGACGCATACGAATGAAAGTTGAAAATCACCGGCTTGCTGGTCGTGAACAGCGAATCGAAATCGCGGCTGGACAGGCCGTGCGGATGCGCATGCTCAGGCATCAGGCGGAACAGATCGACCACGTTGACGAAACGGATCTTCAACTCGGGAAAACGCTCCTTCAGGATCTGCACGGCGGCGAGCGCTTCCATTGTCGCGATGTCGCCCGCGCAGGCCATCACCACGTCCGGCTCAACCCCTTGATCGGTCGACGCCCAATCCCAGATACCGATGCCCTTGGTGCAATGCGTAACCGCCGATTCCATGTCGAGGTACTGCAGATGCGGCTGCTTGTCGGCGACGATCACATTGACGTAATCGCGCGAACGCAAGCAATGATCGGCGACGCTCAACAGACAATTCGCATCGGGCGGCAAGTAAATACGCACGACGTCCGGGCTTTTGTTGGTAACGACATCGAGAAAACCCGGGTCCTGGTGCGTGAAGCCGTTGTGATCCTGGCGCCATACCAGCGAAGTGATCAGCAGGTTGATCGACGGCACCGGTTGCCGCCAGCCGAGATCGCGCTTTGCTTTCTCCAGCCACTTGGCGTGCTGGTTGAACATCGAATCGATCACGTGGACGAACGCTTCATAGGTGGCGAATAGCCCATGCCGGCCGGTCAGCACGTAACCTTCGAACCAGCCTTCGAGCGTGTGCTCGCTCAGCATCTCCATCACGCGACCGTCCACCGCGAGTTCGCCGCCGTCGGCGTCGCTTGCCATCGTTTCGGCCAGCCAGGTTTTCTCCGAGACCTCGTAGATGGCCGTCAGCTTGTTGCTGGCGGTTTCGTCGGGGCCGAATACGCGGAAGTTCGTCATGTTGTTGCGCATCACGTCGCGCAGAAACGTGCCGAGCACCTCGGTGGGCGACGTGTACGAGCCGCCGGGCTTTTTCACCGCCACCGCGTAGTCGCGGAACGCTGGCAGGTCGAGCGTTTTGCAGAGCAAGCCGCCATTCGCGTGCGGATTGGCGCTGATGCGGCGCGTGCCTTCAGGGGCGAGTTCGCGCAGTTCTTCGACTAGACGCCCTGCTTCGTCGAATAGCGACTCCGGTTCATAACTGCGCAGCCAGCTCTCGACGAGCTTCAGGCTCTCGCTATTGGTGACCGGATCGAGCACCGGCACCTGGTGCGCGCGCCACGAGCCCTCCACTTGATGCCCGTCGACTTCCTTCGGCCCGGTCCAGCCTTTCGGCGAGCGCAGCACGATCATCGGCCAGCGCGGGCGCGTTGCGTCATTGGTCTCGCGTGCATGCTGCTGGATCGCGCGGATTTCGCCGACGCATTGTTCGAGCGTCGCGGCCATCTGTTGATGCATGGTGTCCGGATCGTCACCTTCGACGAAATACGGCTTGTGGCCGTAGCCGGTCAGCAAGGCTTCGAGTTCCTCACGAGGAATTCGCGCGAGGATCGTCGGATTGGCGATCTTGTAGCCGTTCAGATGCAGAACCGGCAGCACCGCGCCATCGCGAATCGGGTTGAGGAATTTGTTCGAATGCCATGAGGTGGCGAGTGGGCCGGTTTCCGCCTCGCCGTCGCCGATCATCACCGCGACGATCAGGTCGGGGTTGTCGAACGCGGCGCCGTAGCCGTGCGACAGGCTATAGCCTAGTTCGCCGCCTTCGTGAATCGAGCCCGGCGTTTCGGGTGTGCAATGCGAACCGATGCCCCCGGGAAACGAGAACTGCCGGAAGAAGCGCCGCATGCCGGCTTCGTCCTCGCTGCGGTCAGGATAGATTTCCGAGTAATGGCCCTCGAGGTAGCAGTGCGCCAGCGTGGCAGGCGCGCCGTGGCCCGGGCCGGCGATATAGATCACGTTCAGATCGAGCTTCCTGATTAGCCGGTTCAAATGCACCAGCAGGAAGCTCTGCCCAGGGTCCGAGCCCCAATGGCCCAACAGGCGGTTCTTGATGTGTTCGGGTTTGAGCGGTTCGCGCAACAGCGGGTTGTCGCGCAGGTAGATCATGCCGGCCGAGAGGTAGTTGCAGGCGCGCCAGTAGCGGTCCATCTTGCGCAACGTATCGGGTTCTAATGTTTTCGGCGGGGTCGGATGGGAGGTTGCTTCGGCCATGGCGTCACTCCTTGGAAAGGACTGTCAGGCAGGTTAGCGGGTGCTGCAGCGGTTGTTCGTGACGCGGCCGATGGAGAAAAACCAGCAATGTCGGCCGCCTTGTCATGCGCATGACATAACGAAGGCGTAGCGACAAAGGTCCGCTGCTCAAGGCTTTCGGGAATCGGGCCGGCTATCGTCAGGCGTGTGACAGGAAGCGCGCATCATGGTTCGACGCGATCGTCCAAAGCTTGATCTTGCGACGCGCGTGCGTCGCTTTCGTGTATGCGCGGGAAGTGTGGAGTGTGGAGTGGCCGATCCGATTGCCGGCCCGAACGTTGGCTAGCGCCCGTTCGTTGGTGTTCAGTTGAAGGGCTCTACGCCGGCTCTTTCTCGTTCCGTTGTGGTGGCTGGTAGCGCCATTTGCTGGCATTGGGGTCGTTGCGCGCGTCGTCGCGTTCGCGTTGTTCGGCGCGCGCTTCATCGGCGCGGCCGAGTTCGGTGCGCCGGTCGCGCACGGCGGCGGGCGAATCGGCTTGACGCAACGGCGACGGCGAGCGCCGCGGAGAAGGTGTTAGTGACATGGTGCCTCCCTTTTCGAGGATGTGGAGCGAATTAGTGTTTTTTTCCTGTCCAGCGCCGGTCCGGGCGATGTAGGAGACGCAGCTGACGCAGGTACATCGAAGCGCCGACCATCAGCGCCATGCCGGCCACGATGCCCCAGATTGCGGATGTCATGATTTTTCCTTGGCCCGCCCGCCGCACGGCGCTTGATCGCCTGCGACGTAAAAGTGGGTATCCAATTGAGCGCGCGGCTGATTTTGAGCAGACCTGATTACGACGCACGCCAAGCAAGGATCATGCGCTCAATTGGGCGCCGTGTCTGTACGCGGTTGAAATGTTGGGATGTTGGGCCTCTGGCGCGCCAGAGGCTGCCTGTCTTGCGCTAGACTTTAAGTGAGCATTAAGTGTCGGCGATTAAGCTCTTCATGCTAAATGCGCGACGGCGGACCGCATCTGGCGCGTCCTTTATTGCTCGCCCATTATCTGAACGGCCATCATGTCGACACCCAGCCGCTTCAAAGCGCCCCTGATTCTTGTTCTCTCGCTCGCGCTGTTGTGCGCCGGCGTCGCCGTGCTGGTGGGCGTGTTCGGCTTGCTGGTCAAACTGCTGGGCCCGGCCTAGCGCGCCGTTGGCGGGCGCCGAAAGGCAGAAGACCTAAGCGCCCCCTGCCGTCCCGCCGCTCAGAAGCAGATTGACGTCGATATCAGCCAGCTCCCCAATCATCTCAATCGTCACATCGGCGGGCGGATTGCTGGAGATCTCTTTGGGATCGAAAGCGTAATGCCCCTGGCGAGGAAAAACCGTAGTCAGCCTCTCCCCCCAGGCCTTCTTCATGGCCGTCAAAATCCGCAACTTGTCATCCACCATCACGTACTGCCGGGCCGGATAACACTCCATCACCTGATCGAGCATCTGCTCCTTATGGATGTAGATCAAAACCCGTCCCTCGACCTCTTCCCATAAGCCCGAGCGGGCGATCTTGCGCGGCTGGAACACCACGTCGCCGTCGGACAAAATCACGGCGGGGCCATGCTTCGACACGTGTTTGATCGCATCCAACGCCCCCGGATACAGCCGGTTCGCAAACGGATAATCGATCAGAAACGACGACATCAACAACAGGTGCGTGTCCCGAGGGTGTTCCTGCCGATAGCGCTGCAACGCCCCAAGGTAATCGGCGTAGCCAAGCTCCGCGCGCAAGTCTTCAAAAATTTCCCAGTACCGCGCGCTGTTCTGCTCGCCGAACTCCCGCATCATGTGCGCGCGTAAATCCGCCAGCACATGATCGTTGTCCAGCAACGTGTTATCGCAATCGAACAGAAACACGACGTTGTGAGGCGCGGTATTAGCGGCTTGGTTAGCGGCTTCCATTACGGCTCCCGTTAATTAGCTCTTGTGCCCATCGGCCGGCGTTGCCGCTTTCTCGACGTGACCGCCGAAATCGTGCCGCATGGCCGACAACACCCGGTTTGCAAAATCCGCGTCGCCCCGCGAGCTGAAACGCGCGAATAGCGCCGCGCTCAGCACCGGCGTCGGCACGCCCTCGTCGATCGCTGCCGCCACGGTCCAGCGCCCTTCGCCCGAATCCGATACGCGTCCTGCGTAGCTTTGCAGATCGGCGTCGCTGACGAGCGATCCTGCTATCAGGTCCAGTAGCCACGAACCGATCACGCTGCCGCGCCGCCATACCTCGGTGACCTCGGCGAGATTCAGCTCGTACTGGTAAAGCTCGGGACGGCGTAGCGGCGACGTTTCGGCGTCGGCTTCGCGCGCGTGTTTGCCGGCGTCGGCGTGGCGCAGAATGTTCAGGCCTTCGGCATACGCGGCCATCATTCCGTATTCGATGCCGTTGTGAACCATCTTCACAAAGTGCCCCGCGCCCTGCGGGCCACAATGCAGGAACCCCCGATCGGCCGTGCTTGCGCCGGCTGTGCGGCCCGGCGTGGCAGGCGCCGCGCCCGCACCCGGCGCAAGCGTCGAGAAAATTGGTTCGAGCCGCTTCACGACCTCAGGCTCGCCGCCGATCATCAGACAGTAGCCGCGCTCGCGGCCCGCGACGCCGCCGCTCGTGCCGACGTCCACATAGTGAAGCTGACGCTTGGCCAGATCGGCGCTGCGGCGAATGTCGTCGTGGTAATAGGAGTTGCCGCCGTCGATCACGATGTCGCCGGGTTCCAGCAAGGGCACGAGGTTCTCGAGCGTCTTGTCGACCACCGCTGCGGGCACCATCAGCCACACCGCGCGCGGTTTTTGCAGTTGCGCGACGAGGTCTTCGAGCGATGCTGCACCCGCGATGCCCTCCTGCTTCAGCTTGTCCACCGCCGCCGGTTGCACGTCGTAAGCGATGCATTGCTGACCGCCCTTCGTCAGGCGGCGCACCATGTCCGCGCCCATGCGTCCCAATCCAATCATGCCTAGCTGCATATCTCGCTCCGGAAAGTGTCTCGTTGCGCGCTTCGATCTGGTGACGATACGCTTCTTTGCAGAGATTTTGCGCAGCCTAAAGTTCCAGACGTGCGTCAGTGCGAGCCGTAGTCAAGACGCGGCTTTCGATTTAGCTAACTGTCTTCTTACACAACGCTGCACCGCGCGCCACATCTGCGGATAGCGGTAACCCGGCACGGCGAACAGCACCAGCGCGCAAAGCGCCAGCAAACCGCAGAACAGGAACGTGCCGCGATAACTGAACGCCTGCACCAGCAAACCCGACAACACGCCGGAGAGAATCGAGCCGACCCGCGCCGCATTGAAGAACAGTGCGGTCGCGCGGCCCGGCGATCGCGGCATCAGATCCTGCACGTAGGTCATGCCGAGGCACGAGGTCACCGCGACTACAAATGCATTGAGCATCTGCATCGGGATCAGCACGTGAACACTCCCCGCCAGCGACATCGCGATGAAATACGCGGCGTGAACTGCCGCGCAGGCGGCCAGCCAGTTGGGCTTGTGCAGCGTCGACGACTTCGCGCCGAGCGCGAGCATCATCGGGATCTCCGTCAAGGCGCCGAGGCCGAGCATGATCGACACGTCCAGATGCGTGCCGTTCAGGCCGTGCACGATGTAAAGCGGCAGCACGATCATGGTGGCGTTCGCGGCGAGACCGAGCAAGGTGAGCGCGGCCACGGCACGGCGAATGTCGTTCGGTGAAGCGACGCCCGGCAGGTCCTCGTGCGCCTCTTCGCCGGGCGCGGTCAGCGGCGGCACGGTGATCGAGGCTGACGGCTCCGAGGCGGTGTCTTCCACCGTGTGATCACCCAGATGACCTTGCGGCTCCTGCATGCGCCAGACGATGGTCGCGCAGGCCGCGAAACTCGCCGCCGCGAACAGGAAGAGCCCATAGAAGCCCGCACCGGCGAGCACCAGCGCGCCCACCGACGGACCGAACACCCACGCCGCCGAGAGGATCGTCCGCAAGGTCGCACTGGCGAACGCGCGCTCGGCAGGGTCCGGCACCGGCAGCGCCGCGCGGCTGAACGAGAACACCATTGAGATCGCCGAGCCACCCGCGCCGATAAAGACAATGCCGACTGCCAGCAACAGCCGGTAGTCACGCACCACGCATAAACATAGATAGCCCAGTGCGGCGGCCACCAATGCCGCCAGCAATAATGGCCGGTGCCGTCCGCTCGCATCGCTCCACCTGCCGGCGAGGGTGCTGGCGAGCACCCCGCTGGCGGCGATCAGCGTCATGAAGATGCCGAGCTTGAGCGGCGTCATGCCGGCGCGTTCAACGCCGAACAGCGACAGATACGGAGCGGTGAACGACATCGCCACACCGAGCATGAGGGTGGCGGCGGCCAGCGGCTTGAAGCCAGGGATGCGCAGCAGGTCGAAAAAACGGGAGGTTTTCAACACGGGGGCGGGGAGTCAGGGAAAGCGAGCCGGCGACGCGCGAAGCGCGCCGCAGACTTCGTGGCCGGAACAACCGGGGCATTATCGGCCTGGCTTGCAGGAACGTAAACCTGCGTCCCTGCATCCCAAATTTGTGTTGCGCGCCGTTACGGACGAACTGACGGTATAGACGAGACTATTTGCCCTCGCCTGCCGGCTGCATGACGACGTATCCGCGCTTTTCGAGCGTCCAACGGTGCCACTGGTTGCCATAGACGCCACAGGCAATGCCGAACAGCACGGACAGCACCAGTCCGATCGTGCCGGCCGTTTCCCCCCACAAGCCCGTGAAAAACAGCAACGTGTTGACCGCCAACATGATGAACGTGGCAAACCACATTCGCTTCGACATAGCCCAGATGAAGCCCAACAACAACGCGCCCCAACTGAAGCCCGTGGCAACCGCAACCGTGTCGTCCTTGCCGGGGCGCTGAAGGTAGATCCTTTCTGCCATTTCCTTTCCTGAACGCGATGATGCCTCTAGAGCGAATCATGACGTTTAACATGTCACGCTGGCAAGAATATGAGTTTGTGTGAAATTTGCGCGACGACGCACCCGCTGGTAGCCCTCGCTGACGATCCCCGCCATAGCTGATACTCTTTATCTGATCCACGCGCAGCAGGGCGCGCGCCAAGCGTAAACCGCTGTCTGCGAAGGTAAAAAACACCGGAGCATCTATGGCAACCCAAACACCCTATTCCGCCCACGCCCCCTCTCGAGCCGAGGTCGACGCCCTGCCCGGCACCACGGTCATAGAATTCGGCACGAACTGGTGCGGCTTCTGTCAGGGCGCGCAAGTGTCGATTGCTAAAGCCCTCGAACCCCATGCCGGCATCCGGCACCTCAAAGTCGAAGACGGCCCAGGCCGCCCGCTTGGCCGCTCTTTCAAGATCAAACTCTGGCCCACGCTGGTCTTCATGCGCGATGGCGCCGAAGTCGCACGTATCGTGCGTCCGACCGACGCCACGGACATAGCCGAGGCTTTCGCTTCGCTCTGATGCAAGACTTCATCCGCAAACCGGATTAAAGGGAGCACACCTCATGGACACCCGTAGCGAGCTGCAAGCCACCGTCAATGCGATGGCCCAACCCGGCAAAGGTCTTCTCGCCGCCGACGAAAGCGGCCCGACCATCGCCAAACGCTTCAAGACGATCGGCCTCGAATCCAGCGAGGAAAACCGCCGCGCCTACCGCAACCTGCTGCTCACCACACCGGGCCTCGGCGCATTCGTGAGCGGCGTGATCCTTTACGAAGAAACACTCGGGCAGAAAGCGGACGACGGCACGCCTTTCCCGCAACTCGCCGCCCGAAACGGCATCGTGCCCGGCATCAAAGTGGACCTCGGCAAGATTCCGCTTGCGCTCGCCCCTGGTGACGAAATCACCGAAGGTCTCGACGGGCTCGCCAAGCGTTTCGTCGACTACAAGCGGCAAGGCGCGCGCTTCGCGAAATGGCGCGCGGTCTACAACATCACGGCGAGCTTGCCGAGCCGCCTCGCCATCGAAGCGAATGCCGACTCCCTCGCGCGCTACGCGGCGATCTCGCAGGAAGCGGGCATTGTGCCGATCGTCGAACCGGAAGTGCTGATGGACGGCGATCACACCATTGGACGCTGCGCGGAAGTGACCGAGGCCGTGTTGCACGAGGTGTTTAATGCGCTGCACCGGCATCGCGTGGTGCTCGAACATATTCTGCTGAAGCCTAGCATGGTGCTGGCGGGCGCTGAACATGCGCAGCAATCATCGACTTCGGATATCGCGTCGCACACCGTGCGGATACTCAAGCGCACGGTGCCGTCGGCGGTGCCGGGGATCGTGTTCCTGTCCGGCGGGCAAACGCCGGAAGAGGCAACGGCCAATCTCGACGCAATGAATCGCCTCGGGCCGCTGCCGTGGAATCTGAGCTTCTCGTATGGGCGTGCCTTGCAGGAACCGCCGCTGCAAGCATGGAAGGGTCAGGCGAGCAACGTCAAGGAAGCCCAGGAGGCGTTGCTCAAGCGCGCCCGTCTGAACGGCGCGGCGGCACTCGGCAAGTACGACGCAGCGCAGGAAAAGAGCTAGGCTCTATGGCGAGCGGCCCGCGCAATCCTGTCGAGCAGTGCCTGCAACGAAACCGGCTTGCCGAGGTGGCCTTACGGCTCGCAAACCACCAGTGCGTGCAGCTCGTCGATATTGAAGGGTTTGGCGAGTATCGCTACACCGAGCCGGCGCGCCCGTTCGAGTTCGTCGGCGTAGCCCGTCATCAGCGCGATCTTCTGCGCGGGCCACGCGTTGCGTACCTTCTCCGCGAGGTCGATGCCGTTGAGCCTGCCCGGCATCTGGATGTCGGACAGCACGAGTTCGAACTTCGCGCCGCCGGTCAGCACGTCGAGCGCCTGGTCGGCGGTCGGCTCGTGGCGAACTTCGCAGCCGAAGGTTTCCAGCACGGCAGCAACGCCTGCCGCCACGTCTTCGTTGTCTTCCACCAGCAGTACGGCGCCCTTTGAAGTCGGCGCCCCTTGTTGGATTGTTGCTACGTCCGGCGCCGACGGCTTTTGCCGCTCGCGATAGCGCGGCAAATAAAGTCTGACCGTCGTGCCGCTGCCCTGCACGCTGTCGATTTTGGCCATGCCGCCTGCCTGTTCGCACATCGCGAGAACCTGAGCGAGGCCGAGGCCGGTGCCCGAGCCGCGCACCTTGGTGGTGAACAGCGGCTCGAACGCGCGACGGGCGACGCCTTCGGACATCCCTTCGCCGTCGTCGGAGCAGGCGATCAGCACGTATTCGCCATCGGGCAGCAAGGTGTCGCTGCCCGCCAGACGGTTGTTCTGGCAACGGATCACGAAGCGGCCGCCGCGCGGCATCGCATCGCGCGCGTTGAGCGCCAGATTCATGATCGCGAATTCGAGGTCAGTCGAATCGGCCAGCACCTGCCAGACGTTCTCGACCATGTTCAAGGCCATTTCGATGTTGTCGCCGAGCGCCGCGTCGATTAGCGGTGCGGCGCTCGGCAGCCATGTGGCGAGGTTGACCGGTTCCTGCTTGAGCGGCTGCTTCTTCGCCACGCTCAGGAGCTGCCGCGTTAGCGATTCCGCCGAGGCCGTGGCGCGCTCAACGGCTTGCACCTCTTTTTCCAGATTGTTGTAGCGCTTCAAACGCGCCAGTTCGGTGTTAGCCGATACCACCATCAGAAGATTGTTGAAGTCGTGCGCGACATTGGCGACGAGATTGCCGAGCGCGCCCATGCGCTGTAATTGCCGGCTCGACGCCTCCGCGGAAAGACGCATGGCCACTTCGCCTTGCCAGCGCTCCCACGCGCGGCGCTCGCCGGCGAGCTGGCGCAGCGAGAAAAACACCAGTAGCCAGATCGCGACGCAAGGCACGGCCGTGATCGCCGCGATCGCCATGAAGTGCTGGCGCCACGCAGCGCCGATCGAGGCAGTCGCATACGCGCTTATTACATAAAGCGGATAGTCGCCGACGCGGCGAAACGCCAGCAACCGTTCCACGCCGTCGACCGTGGAAGTCAGACGGATATGGCCGAAGAGCTGCTTGTCGCGCATTGCCGCGGTGAATGCGCTCTGCTGGGTGGGCCTCGCGCTGGTCGGCCACGCCGGATAACGCACCAGCAGACTGCCGTCCTGGCGGTACAGCCCCAGCGAGAGCGAGGTATCGCCATTCGTCAGATCACTGTAGAAGCGCGAAAAGTACTCGGTGCGCAGCGCCACGGACACCACACCGAGGAATTGTCCGTTCTCGCCTGAGCGTCCGGTCGAAGTGTTGAACACATTGGTCTGCGACAGTGGCCCGAACATGGCCCGGGAGAAATACGGCCGCGGCCGCATCGCCTTGGCGGCAGTGAAGTCTTCGCGTTGACTCGTCGACATGGCCGGCGCCGGATAGGCGCGGCTCGACACCAGCAAATCGCCGTTCGCGCCGAGCAGGTAAATCGACGCAACCTGCGGAAAGTCGCCGCCGATTTGCCGCAGACGGTCGTGCAATCCGGCTTCCTGCGCGCGAATCTGCGCGTCGTTGTCATTACCGAGCAGGTCGACGATGCGCGAGGCCATCTGCTGGTTAAGGTCCAGCACCTTGACGGCCTGTTCCTCGGTCACGCGCGCGAGCCGGTCGATCATGTCGTTCGAATCGGCAATCCGGCGCTGGTAATCGAAATACCCGTAACCCGCGAGGCAGGCCAGCGGAAACACAATCGAAACGGCGAGCACGATCAGAAGCATGCGCCGCGTCGCCGCGAAATTACGCGATGGCATGGGGAAATCGACTGCGACACGCTCCGCACGTTGCACGGTCACGATCTCCATGAAAGATGAGTACAGGTCGGGGTGGCAGTGCACAACGCGCCTCACGTTGTTCGTGCGCTATTTCCTTTCCCCGGAATTTACAGCACTTCCGCCGTTCTCCATAGGGTGCCTCTTCACGTTGCCGCGGAACGTGCAAGCACTGCGCGTGACGTGTTCGGCATGGACATGAATGGAGGCAGGAATGACGCGGGCCAGGAGAGCGTCCGTTGAGCCGGCTAGCCGGTCAAGCGATTAACCGGCGAGGACATCGCGGTGTGATTGACGCATCGGGCATGACGCGTTTTGTGACCATACGCCGCCGATAACGCGCTTTGTGCTAAGGGTTTTTGCTTAAGGGCACACCACAGCGAACGGTGTGTATCGATTATTTGCATCGAACTGCTAAAACTACGAGAAAGCGTCACTAAGCATTCTTCTTCAACCGTTACGCCATTTTTACGGCGGCCCGATTGCATGCAGCGCGGCGGCCGACTCGAGCAAGCGCAAGAGGCGCTCCGGTGTCAGGGGTTTGGCACAATGCGCGTCGAAACCCGCTGCCCTGGCACGCGCCCGATCTTCGCGCGAAGCAAAAGCCGTACAAGCCACCAGCAGCATGTCCGAAGTCAACGGGTTGGCTCGCAGGCGACGAGCCAGCTCGAGGCCATCGAGGCCGGGCATCTTGATGTCGAGCAGAACGGCAAACGGCTGCCACGCACAGGCCATATCGCAAACGGCAAACGGATCTAGCAGCGCGCGGCACTCAAAACCGTCGGCATTCAGGAGCATCTGCAAAGCTTCGGCCGCTTCCTGGTAATCGTCGACCACAAGCACGCGACGGTTTGATGCCATCGCATACTGAATAGGCCGCCAAACCACGACGTCATCGTTCTCGTCGATTGTGTTATCGAACGTCACCCTGGTCTCCCTGCTTTTATTGGTGCCGTTTTGGGCACCGATGAATATGCGCGCAAGATTCGCACCCACCGCGCGGCGAGCGCTTATCGCTCGCCTGGCATTCGCTTCGGTTTTCGCCACGCCGCCCCGATCCGCTGCCACGCACGCGCTACCTCATCACCATAGCTCACTGGGCGCACGGCCGCTTCCTGATTTATGCCGTCTTGACTCATCCCCATACATCGTGCGCAAGTGCGCGATATTGCGTTGAAATATGGACGAAACGCACTTCCGTCATGCATGCCGCCCGTGCTGCGTGCATTGCGCATAACTTCGTGTTCACCTCGGCATCATCAGTCCGTTGTATACGGCCGAATATAATCGCGCGAGCTGGGGAAAACACCCAAACGTCAGTTGAATGCGAACGCGAAATCTGTCCTGCGGTAACATTCCCCATCGATGCCGGGCCTGGCGTATTCGCCGCTGATCCCGACAGGCCACAGGACTCGACGATGAGCTTCAGCAAACGCAACAACATAAAGATTTTCGGTAGCGGCAAGCGGCCCATGGTGCTGGCGCATGGCTTCTGCGACCAGAACATGTGGCGCTACTTCGAACCGCTCGGCCTGTAAGACGATGCAGAGCACGCACCGTTCGTTGCCGTCCTCCGATGCCTTGTTCGAGCACGCCGCCTGCGGCCTGCTCGTGACCACCCCTGACGGCTGGATCCTGCGCGTAAACACCACCTTCTGCGGCTGGCTCGGCTACAGCGCGCCGGAACTCGCCGGGGCGTTGCACATTCAGGATCTGCTGACTGCCGGCGGCAAGGTGTTCTATCAGACGCACTGGACGCCGTTGCTGCACATGCAGGGTTCGGTGGCCGAGGTCAAACTGAACATGATGCATCGGGACGGCCACATGGTGCCGATGCTGCTCAACGCGGTGAGCCGCAGTCACGGCGAAAGCAGCTACCTCGAAGTGGCGGTGCTGATCGTCCCGGATCGTCACAAGTACGAGCAGCAGTTGTTGCTTGCGCGACGCAACGCGGAAGCCTCGGTCGCCGCGCATCAACTCGCGCAGAAAGAGTTGCAGGAAAGCCGTGACGTGCTGAGTCTCGCCATGCGCGGGGCACGCATGGGTGCGTGGTCGCACGAGCCGAACTCAGGCAAATTCTGGTGGAGCCGCGAACTGGAGGCGCTCGCGGGCTATGCCGAGGGACGTTTTGCGAAAATGCCCGGAGGCTTTTTCGAACTGGTTCATCCCGGCGACCTGATCGCGCTCAACGAGGCGGTCGACCATGCAGTCGCAGGCGGCGGCGACTACGTCGCCGAATTCCGCTTCCTGCATGCAAGCGGCGACTGGTGCTGGATGGAAGGCCGCGGCCGTGCCACCTACGACCACCACGGCGAGCCGCTGACGATCTACGGCCTCGGCATCGACATCACCGAACGCAAGGACGCGCAAACTGTGCTGCTGCGCCAGGCGGCAATTTTCGAACACCTGAGCGACGCGATCGTTATCACCGATCTGCGAGGCAACATCACCGATTTCAACGCCGGCGGCGAGCGCATGCTGGGTTATCGCAGGCGCGACATTCTCGGCAAGCCGATCGCGATGTTTCATCCGCCGGAAGACGCCCTGCGCATCCGCCGGGAAGCGCTCGCCGCCCTTGCCGCCAACGGCACGTGGCGCAGTGAACTGACTTTCGTGCGGCGCGACGGCACACACGGAGTTTGTGAAACGGTGGTCAAACCGTTGGCGAACGCGCGCGGCGACGTCTACGGCGCGGTCAGCGTGAGCCGCGATATCACCGGGCGCAGGCGTGCCGAACAGCAATTGCAGCGGCTGAATCTGGAACTCTCAAAGGCCGATCGCCGCAAGGACGAATTTCTCGCCACGCTCGCGCATGAGTTGCGCAATCCGCTCGCGCCGATGCGCAATGTGCTCGAAATCCTGCGTCTCAAAGACTTCGCCGACCCGCAACTGAGCTGGTCTCGCGACGTGTTCGACCGGCAATTGCAACACATGACCCATCTGGTCGACGACCTGCTGGAAGTGTCGCGCATCACGCAGGGCAAGCTCGAATTGCGCAAGCAGCGGCTCGAACTCGCTCGCGCGATGCAGGCCGCGATGGAAGCGGCGCGGCCCACCGTGCAGGCGTCGGCGCATCATCTGAGCGTGACGTTGCCGCGCGAGGCGCTCTACCTCGACGCCGATCCCACGCGCCTGTCGCAGATGATCCTGAACCTGCTGAACAACGCCGCCAAGTACACGCCGCCTGGCGGCAACATCTCGCTCGCCGCGGCGCGCGAGGGCGATGAAGCCGTGATCGTCGTGCGCGATTCAGGCATCGGCATTCCGCGCGAGCATCTGGACAGCGTGTTCGAAATGTTCTCGCAACTTGCCCCGGCGCTGGAGCGCTCGCAAGGCGGCCTTGGCATCGGACTCGCGCTCGTGCGCGGCCTCGCCGAACTTCACGGCGGCACGGTCGCCGCGTTCAGCAGCGGTCCGGGCACCGGCAGCGAGTTCGTGATCCGTCTGCCGCTATCGAAAGCGATCCCGGAGCCGTCGAATAGTGCGCCGTCCGAGGTGCCGCGCTCGGCGGGCTTGCGCGTGGTGATCGTCGACGACAATGCAGATGCCGCCGATAGCCTCGCCATGGTGTTGGAACTCGAAGGCCACGAGGTACGCACGGCCGGCGACGGCATCGCCGGGCTGCAAGTGATCGGCGAATTTGCGCCGCAGGCGGTGATTCTCGATATCGGCTTGCCGAGCCTGAACGGCTATGAAGTGGCGCGGCGCATTCGCCGCGATCATCAGGACACCGGCATTTTGCTGATCGCCGTCACCGGTTGGGGCCAACGGCAGGACAAGCAGACCGCTGAAGCGGCCGGCTTCGACCATCATTTCACCAAGCCGGTCGACCCGCGAGAATTGCAGCGGGTATTGAGCCGATAACGCGGTTAAAACTCACGGCAGCACCTTCGGCAGGGTTGGGATCGAAGCAGCGCAGACGGTCGCACAGCCGTGAGAGCTGCGCGAACGTCTGCAAACATACCCTACCCCTGGCCGCTCTTCCCCTTCACCCGCGCAATCTGCTGCTTCGCCGCGTCGTACACGTGCTCGGCCGTGAAGCCAAACTTCTTCTTCAGGTCGGCGAACGGCGCGGACGCGCCGAACGTATGCATCACCACCTGCGCACCGAGCCGCCCGACATAGCGATCCCAACCGAGCGTTGCCGCCTGTTCGACCGCGACGCGCGCATCCACATCGGGTGGCAGTACGGAATCCCGATACGCGTCGTCCTGGCGCTCGAAGATGTCCCATGATGGCATCGACACCACCCGCGCCGCGATCCCTTCGCTCTTGAGCTTTTCGTAGGCATCGACACAGAGCGACAGTTCGCTGCCTGTGGCAAGCAAAATCACCTCGGGCTCCTGCCCGTCGGGCGCATCGGCGAGCACATAAGCGCCCTTCTGCACGCCCTTGGCCGACGCATAGCGAGTGCGGTCCAAGGTCGGCAACGCCTGACGCGACACGACAATGCACGACGGGCGCCGCGGATCCGACATCGCTACACGCCAGGCCTCGGCGACTTCGTTCGCGTCGCCCGGGCGCAGCAAGGTCAGCCCCGGCACGCCGCGCAGCGACGCCAGTTGCTCGATCGGCTGATGGGTGGGACCATCCTCGCCGACGCCGATCGAATCGTGCGTGAACACGAAGATGGACGGCACTTCCATGATCGCGGAAAGGCGAATCGGCGGCTTCATGTAGTCGCTGAAAATCAGGAAGGTCGAACCGAACGGCCGCATATTCGACAACGCGAGGCCATTCACCGCGGCGCCCATGCCGTGCTCGCGAATCCCGAAGTGCAGGTTGCAGCCGCCATAGTTGTCGTGTTCGAAGCTGCCCGCGCCTTCGAATTTCAGATTGGTCTTGGTGGACGGTGCGAGATCGGCCGCACCGCCAATCATCCAGGGCACGCGCGCGGCAATCGCATTGAGCACCTTGCCCGACGAGTCGCGCGAGGCGAGGCCCTTCGGGTCGGCATCGAACGTGGGGATGTCGCTGTCCCAGCCCGCCGGCAATTCATGCGCTTCCATCTGCGCGAATTCGCGTGACAGGTCCGGGTATTGCTTCTTGTACGCGTCGTACTTCGCCTGCCATTCCTCGCGCGCGGCCTTGCCGCGCGCGCCGATGCCCTGCGCGAAGCGTTCGTGCACGCCGTCCGGGACATAGAAGAACTTGTCCTCGGGCCAGCCATAGAACTTCTTGGTCAGCGCCACCTCTTCGACACCGAGCGCTTCGCCATGCGCGGAGGACGTGTCCTGCTTATGCGGCGCGCCCCAGCCGATGATGCTGTGCACCACGATCAGCGTCGGCCTGTCCGAGATGCTTTTCGCTTCGACCAACGCGGCTTCGAGCGCCGCGGCGTCGTTCGCGTCGTTCACACGCAAGGTGTGCCAGTTGTAACCGCGAAAGCGGCTTTCCACATCGTCGCTATACGCCAGATCCGTGTGGCCTTCAATCGTCACGCGGTTACTGTCGTAGATCCAGATCAGATTCGACAGCTTCAGATGCCCGGCGAGCGACGCCGCTTCGTGCGAGATGCCTTCCATCATGTCGCCGTCGCCGCATAGCGCGTAGACGCGGTAATCGAACAGCGGCGCGTCCGGCTTGTTGAAGTGACTTTCGTGCCAGCGCCCCGCCATCGCCATGCCAACGCTATTGCCCAGCCCCTGGCCGAGCGGCCCGGTGGTCGTTTCCACGCCGGTGGTCAGGCGGAATTCGGGGTGGCCCGGCGTGTTGCTGCCGATCTGGCGAAAATGTTCGATGTCGTCGAGCGAGACGGCGGGCGCACCGGTCAGCTTGCCATGGTCGTCCACGGCCTTCACGTTCGCCAGATGCAGCAGCGAGTACAGCAGCATCGACGCATGCCCCACCGAGAGCACGAAGCGGTCGCGGTTCGGCCACAGCGGCTCGTCCGGATCATAGCGAAGGTGGTTTTGCCACAGATGATAGGCAACCGGCGCGAGTGCCATCGGCGTGCCGGGGTGACCGGAATTGGCCTTTTGCACCGCGTCCATCGATAGCGTGCGAATCGTGTTGATGCACAGCTGATCGAGGGCAGGATCGTTTTGCATGGGGACACTCCTTGTTCGGCGGTTGGGAACGTCGCCGGAACGCCCTGTATGGGCGTGGCCGGCGAACCGTGTTCGCGTGGAAGAACGTGGAAAGAACGCATGAGGACCGCAAGGCTCATCGATGATGCGCCGATGCGCGCAAAACTGCACGGTGCTTTACATCCGGTGCCACGTTGTACCGATGATCGGAGACAGTCCTTTCAAGCGGCTTGCGGTTTTGATCGCGGCGTTAAAACTGGTGCAGCATCCCGACATACGCGCCGGTTTGCGATTCGCCCGCGAGTGGACTCGTGTTAGTGGTGGCATCGCGCGGCGACGCTTCAAGCGAGAAATTCGAGTTGCTGCCGTTGTGCACGTAGCCCACCGTGCCGTACACGAAGGTGCGCTTCGAGAGGTTGTAGGTGGTGCCCAGCACGTACATCATCGCGTGACCGGACGGGTCGTGCGCGGCATCGCTGCTGCCGTCGCCGACCTTGATGTAGTAACCGCCCGCCGTCACGGCCCAGCGCGGCTGGAGGTTGTACGTGGCGCCGAGCCAGTAGTGATCGGCGCTGTCGGCTACGCCCGCCGGCGAATCCGGCGCCGCGTAATGCGTATACGCGCCCTGGATCTTCACCGCGTCGAAATGCACATTCGCGCCGACGAAATATTCGCGCGAGCTCTGGAAGATGTTGCTGAAGCGGCCGTTGCTGTCGCGCAGTTCGTCGTAGATGCCACGCACGTCGAAGAGCGGCGAGTGATACGTGAGCATGATGCCGTCGGAGCGGCCGAACTCGCCCGTCGCGCCGCTGTTGAACGCGCCCGGCTGATTACCGAAGGCGTATTGAGCCTGTACGTCGAAGCCCCACAACACCGGGCTGTGATACTCGACGTTGTTGCTAGTCTGCTGCCAGTTGCGCCCGCGCACGAGCGATGCCGACGAAAATGCCTGCTGCACGAACGGGTCGAATTCCCACACCCCGTCGCTATCGATAAACAGATTGCGCCCGGCCTGCAGCGTGCCCCACTGGTCGCTCTTGAGGCCAACGAACGCACGCCGCGACCACAACCGTCCACCACTGGTGGTGCCGTTCATGACTTGCAGACCGGTTTCCAGGTTGAAGATCGCATTCAGCCCGCCGCCCAGATCTTCATTGCCTTTCAGGCCCAGCATGCTGGTGCCCCAATCGCCGCCTTCAGCACTCCAACGGCTCGAACTGCCGCCCGTGCCATTGTTGATGTGATTCAGATATTCCACGCCGCCGTCGAGACGGCCATATAACGTCACGCTGGTTTGACCATATGCCAGAGGACTTGCCACCGCGAGAGCAGCCATTAATTTTGCATGTAGTCTCATTGTTTTTGCCTTGAGTTTCTTCTGTCGAGACGATGGGCAAAGCCGACTGCCGATGACTCAAAACTACTCACCGCGTTACACCCTGCCACCAAACGAAACCCCTGTCCGGGAAGATCGAAAGGTACTCACGATAAGATAGTCGGTCATTCGGCCTCAGCCAAATCGAAACGCATTATTCGTTAATCGACCATTCATCATTTGCCACTTGCCATGAACGCGCCTGAACTGACCGAAGACGAAAACCTTGGCCTTTACCAACGCGCGACCGAAACCGGCGCGGAATGGTGGCGCGTCAGCGTGGCAGACCGGCCGGAAAACTATCGGCTCGAGCATGGGGTCGACGAAGGCAACGGCACCGGATCGATCGATATCGATCTGGTGGTCGATGCAGAAAACCTGCGCGCGAAGCTGAAGAAGTGGCGCCGCGAGGGCTTTGCGATCGATACGCCCGATGTCTCGGACGAAGCGGACACGGCAGAACGAGTGGCCTTCATGCCGGAGTTGCAGCGCGTGGCGGCGCGGGCCTCGGCGGCGAAGCGCCATTTGCAGGTAGAGGACACGAGCAAAACTGTGCGCATCGGTCATGTCGACGTGCCTTGCGGCGTGGACAATCCGCTCGTGCCGCGCGTCAATCCCGCCTATCTGTTCTCCGAACGCTTTAACGACATTGTCGAAGATATCGTGGAGAACCGGCGCGTCATGCTGATCGGTCACACCGGCGCGGGCAAGACCAGCCTGATCGAACAGGTCGCCGCTCGCTCGCATCACGGCGTGTTGCGCTCGAACATGAATGGGCAAACCACCGTCGGCGATTTTGTCGGCTTCTGGACGGTCAAGGGCGGCGAAACGATCTGGGTGGACGGCGTGCTGCCCACGGCGATGCGTGAAGGCCTCTGGCTGATCGTCGATGAAATCGATTTCGCCGAACCGTCGATTCTCGCCGCCCTCACCGCCGTGCTCGAACCGCACGGCCGCCTCGTGCTGAAAGAGAAAGGCAATGAGATCATCGCGCCGCATCCCGCGTTCCGGCTGTTCGCGACCGCAAATGCGGTCGGTGCGATGAGCCAGTTCCGTCATCTGTATCAGGGCGCGAATCTGATGAACGAGGCGTTTCTCGATCGCTGGCGCGTCTATATGCTGGACTATCTGACGCCCGCCGAAGAAGCCGACGTGCTGATGCGCACCCTCGCCCCGCATATGACACGCGCGCTCGCCACCACGCTCGCCGCGATTGCCGCCGACTGCCGCGCGGCGTTTGCCCGCGAAGACCTGTCGAGCGCATTCTCCACGCGGCGCCTGCTCGACTGGGCCGAGTTGATGCTGCGCACCGGCGACCCCGAACGCGCCGCCGGTCCTGCGATTTACGCCAAGGTCAGTCCGGAAGACGCGGCGTTGATTCGCGGCATTGTTCGCCATCACATTGCGCCGGCCGCCTGACGGTAAGCGGAAGCAATGAGCGGAAGCAATGAGCGTGAACAATAAGCGAGCACAACAAGCACTATGAGCGCCATGCACCTAACGCGCGACACGCGCGGCTTCGCGTTCGAATCGACGCTCGGTAAAGTGGCGCGCGTGTTGACCGGGCAATACGGCGTGACGGTCGCCTTCAGTCCGGATGGTCCGCGTGTCGAACCCGGCCGCATTGTGATTCCCGACTATGAGTTGAGCGGTGGTGTCGAACGCGACGTGCTGATCGGCTATCTGGATCTGCTGGTGGCACGCGCCAAGCACTCGTCGCTCGCGCAGATGGGCGCGCTGCCTGCCGGCGTGGCGGCGAATCTCGCGCAGGTGATCGAGGACCGCCGCGTCTCTACGCAACTGCTCGACGAGTATCCGGGCGCGCGCTGGTTCATCGGCAAACTGCGTGTGCATGCCGCCGAACAGGCACGGCAGCGCTGGCCGAAGCTGCATTGGCGCGACCGGCTGGTCTGGCTGGTGGAGCGTGCGCTGTGGGACGAACAGCCGACCCTGACCGAAGCGAGTCATTCACTGCTGGCCGCGCTGCACGCTGCGCAGGATCTGCTGGACGAGGCGCGCAGAAGCCGTTCGACCGCGCATAGCATTGCGGCAGCGCAGGCCTTGGTGGCCCGCGTGCGGGCTTTGTCGGCGGGTGATGTCAACAGCATGGTGTTCACAGCGGACCCGGTTGAAGACATCGACACGGAAACCGCCGCTGCTTCGTCCACGTCGTTCAATGATGACGACACGGCCCTGCCCGACCAGGACAACGCAGCCGCACCGCCGTCCGATAAAAGCGGCGGCGCACAAGCGGAGAATGCGGTCGGCATGGGGCAATCGCTAGCCGATGCACAGCAGCCATCCGCACGTTCCGATGGCGTTGCCGGCGCAGCGTCAGATGCCGCTCGCACGCGACTATCGATTCCGCTCGCCACCGAATTCGACGAAATCACCGACGTCACCGGTCAGGGCGACAGCGCGACATGGCGCGAGCTTCGCGCGCAGGCCCGCGCAGATACGGCGCCGCTCAAGGAGAAACTCGAACGCGCGCTGAGCGCCGACGAACGCACCCGTTGGCGCCGCGAGCAGGAGCGCGGCGAAATCGATCGCACCGCGCTGGCGAAGCTCGCCACGTCGCCCGGTTACCGTACGCCGTTTCGCACGCAGCGGACGGCCAAAGGGCGCGACGTCGCCGTGACCTTGCTGATCGATCGAAGCGGTTCGATGGCCGGGCGCAAGATCGAACTCGCGCGCCTGTGCGCGACCGCGCTGTGCGATGCACTGACGCAGTTGTCGTTCGACTGCGAAGTGCTCGGCTATTGCTCGCTCGAGTCCGCGCCGATGAAGCAACTGTATGAACGGCAACTGGCAGCCGGTGCGGATTTGCGGCGCTATAACCGCTTCGTGGAGCGGCTCGATCTGAAAGTCTACAAGCGCTTTGGTGCGACGGATCTGAGCGGCATCGCCGGGATCGATTGCGGTCACGAGAATCCGGACGGCGAGGCGCTGGCCTGGGCTGCGACGCGGCTCGCGGATCATCAGGCCGAGCGGCGCATCCTGATCGTTTTCTCAGACGGCTATCCGTCGACCGGCGACGGCGACCCGCAGGTGCTGCGCCACGATCTGCGCGAACGCGTCGCGGCGATCCAGAAACGGGGCATCGAACTGGTGGGGATCGGCGTGCTGACCGATGCGGTCGAGGATTTCTATCCGCACAACGTGGTGGTGAGCCGCCTTGCGGAATTGCCGTCAACGGTGTTTTCGGTGTTGAGTTCGATGCTGCTGACGCGCTAGCCCATTAATTTAGGTTCGAACGGATACTGGTCGATCTCGCCGCCCCGCGCGACTATGGCCGTGCTCTCCGGAATCTCCTCCCACCAGCCCGGCAAATCCGCGAGCGGCTCCGACAACACCAGGAAGGCGTCTTCACCCGCCGCCGCGATGCGCGGGTCGTCCGGATACAGTTCGTGCAGATGCCGGAACGAGGTGCTGTGAAAGAGCGAGCGCGACTGCCTTTCGCTCGAATAACGAACCGCGACGATCTGCTCGCCGTCGGTGGCGCACACGGTCATGTTCAGCGGCTCATCGACCCCATGTTTGCGCCCGACGTCTTCGACGAAACCCACCATCCGCTCGAGCGCGGTAACCGGCGCGAGTTCGAGACCGAAGGTCAGCGCGAGAAAAAACAGCACCTCGGAATCCGTCGAGCCTTCGACCGACGCAAACAACTCGGGATCGATCGCCAGCATCAGATCGCGGCGCACCACCGGATAGTCGCGCACCAGTCCGTTATGCATAAAGAGCCACCGGCCATGGCGGAACGGATGACAGTTGGTTTCCTGCGAGGGTGTGTCGGTGGCCGCGCGCACGTGCGCGACGAACAGCGGCGCGCGGATGGCCCGCGCGGCCTCGCGCAGGTTGCGGTCGCTCCATGCGGGATGGACGCTGCGGTAGCGAAACGGGATGTCGGTGGGATGACCGTACCAGCCGATGCCAAAGCCGTCGCCATTCGTGGTGGTCTGGCCGAGCCGCGAATGCAGGCTCTGGTCGATCAGGGAGTGTTTGGCGTTGAACAGCACGGTCTCGAGATGAAGCGGGTTGCCGGTATAAGCGAGCCAGCGGCACATGAGTTTCTCTCCTTTCGCGACGAGATTCGACGAAATGCGACCAGATGTCCGACGAACCTCGCTCAGCCTCGAATAGGCCGGCGCGCCGCCGTTCGCTATTTGACCACGGGTTGCATCTGTGCGATCGGAATCAGGAACTCCGAAAAACCGGTCAGGATAATCTGCACGCCGATGCACAGCAGCAGAAACGACGAGACCCGCATCGCGACCTTGGTGCCGTCCACGCCGAGATACTTGGCGAAAACCACGGCCCGGCTGTAGATCAGGTAGACCGTTAAGGCCACCAGGATCGAGATTGCCACCGACGCGATGCTCGACAGCACGAACGCCGAGAGCTTATGCGTACGATTTGCGGTCAGCGCAATCGCGGTGGCGATCGAACCCGGCCCGGTGGTGAGTGGCATGGTGAGTGGGAAGAACGCCTTCGACATGGCGTTATCCGAATCCACGCGCTTGACGGCCGGCTGGTCGGCCGGTTGCGTGTCGGGCGCATTGAGCATCTGCCAGCCGCCGACGGCGACCGCGAGGCCCCCGCCGATCCGCAATGCCTCCATGGAGATGCCGAAGAAATGGAGAATCGGGGTACCGACAAAGAAAGCGACGAGCATCACGCACATGACGTTGAAGCCAATTTTCTTGGCGAGCGCGGTGCGGTCTTCTGTAGTGAGCGATGCGGTCCGGTCGAGAAAGACGAACGCCATGCCGATTGGGTTGATGATGCTGATCAGCCCGGTGAAACCAAACAGGATATCCGCGACCAGACTTTCGACCATATGCGATCCGTTTGTAATCCGTTTTGTGCAGCGGCTCGGGCGGGCTGATCGACTGACGGCTCCACCTGAGCACCGCGCTGAGTTGATGTGCTGGACGCCTTCGGGCTACCCAGATTGATGCTCGCGTTGCGTGGGTCAGATGATATCGCGGCGCGGCAGGCATATTGGTAAAAAAGGGGGCGATGCAAGCAGCGCGCGGCGTTGCACTGCAACAGACGAGCGCCGAAAGATGCGCACGCAACTTTCAGAAAGCCTACACTTTTTTGACTTACTTTACGTACTCAAAGCATCAGGCATAAAGTCCTCGGCGAAGCTGCACTTTCAACGAGACGTACTTACCGGTTCGAGGAGTTGCCCCCATGTTGCTTCGTGTACTCGCTGCGCTGCCGTTCGTCGGCATTCTGCTCGGCATCCCGTTTGTGAATCGTGTCGAGCCGCTGGTGCTCGGCATGCCATTCGTGCTGGCCTGGATCGTCATGTGGGTGGTGCTGAGTTCGATCATCATGGCGATCATCTACCGTCTGGATCCGAGCAACCGCCAGCTCGCCGCGGAAGGCGAGGAGGCCCGTTCATGAGCGCACTCGTCATCATTGCGGCCATTACGTTGTTTGCGCTGTACCTGGGCGTGCGCGCGCGGCGTGGCCACGACATGAGTCTCGAACAGTGGACTGTGGGCGGCCGCAGTTTCGGCACCGCGTTCGTGTTCCTGCTCATGGCGGGCGAGATCTACACGACCTTCACCTTCCTCGGCGGTAGCGGCTTTGCTTACGGCAAGGGCGCGCCGGTCTACTACATTCTTTCCTACGGCACGCTCGCGTACATCCTCTCGTACTGGATGCTGCCGCCCATCTGGCGCTACGCGAAAAATCACCACCTCGTCTCGCAGCCCCACTTCTTCGCTCGCAAATACGACAGCCCGGCGCTCGGCACGCTCGTCGCACTGGTCGGCGTGGCCGCGCTGATTCCGTACCTCGTGCTGCAACTCAAGGGCCTCGGCATCATCGTGGCGACTGCCTCGTATGGCGCGATTTCCTCGACGGCCGCCATCTGGATCGGCGCCGCGGTGGTGACGGCTTACGTGATCGTCTCCGGCGTGCGCGGCTCCGCGTGGAATTCGGTGGTAAAGGATGTGCTGATTCTGGCGATCGTGTTGTTCCTCGGTATCTATTTGCCGCTGCACTACTACGGCAGCCTCGGCGAGATGTTCCACGCAATCGATGTCGCGCGCCCGGGCTTCCTGACCTTCCCGGCCAAGGGTTCGAGCGTGACCTGGTTCCAGTCGACCGTGCTCCTGACCGCGCTCGGCTTTTTCATGTGGCCGCACACGTTCGGTTCGATTTTCACTGCGAAGGACGCGCGTATTTTCCGGCGTAACGCGATGGTGCTGCCGCTGTACCAACTCATTCTGCTGTTCGTGTTCTTCGTGGGCTTTGCGGCGACGCTGAAGGTGCCGGGCCTGAAGGGTGGCGACATCGACCTGTCGCTGTTCCGCCTGTCATTGCAGACTTTCGACCCGTGGTTCGTCGGTGTGATCGGCGCGGCTGGGATTCTGACGGCACTGGTGCCGGGATCGATGATTCTGACGTCGGCGTCCACGCTGCTTGCCAACGACGTGTATCGCGGCATGGTGAGCCGCAAGGCGTCGGATGCGACGGTGGCCAAGCTCGCGCGCTTTTTGGTGCCGGTGGTGGCGCTGGTGGCCGTGGGTTTCACGCTGCACGGCGGCGAGACGATCGTGGCCTTGCTGCTGATGGGCTACAGCTTTGTGACCCAGCTGTTTCCCGCGGTGATCTGCAGTTTGATGCCGCATAACCGGGCAACCAAGTACGGCGCGTTTTGCGGGATTCTTGCAGGCGTTGCAGTCGTGACCCTGACGACCACCCTGCATCTGAGTGTTGGGCAGTTGATGCCGTTTTTGCCAGACGCGCTAAAGGACATCAATATCGGCTTCCTGGCACTGGCCGTGAACATCATTGTTTTT